>NZ_BQXM01000022.1 GCF_022836495.1 Desulforhabdus sp. TSK | reverse complement strand
CAGCATCCCCACCGCCGTCGCGGCCGCCAAAACCAGCATGATCAACACCGGTACATATTCACTCATGGCTGATCTTCTCTCTCCATTAACTGTCCCGCGTTTACACTTACACCCTTCCCCCATCCCGCACTGACACACCCTCGCACTACAGCGCTTTTCCATGCTCCCGCTGCCGATAGCATCACACGCCAGACCAAGAGAGAGTCCCGCAAGCGCCGATTTTTTCCCGAAGTCGAGTGAGTGATTTTTTTCTCGATGGACTTCGTTATCAAGTTCTTCGAAGCTTGTCAAGGATAACCTCAGCAATTCTTTGACAGAAAAACCTCCTTCCTCCCCCGGCTGATCCACGTGCTTTTATGTTCAAAGTCAATTGCTGAGGGGCACCGCAGGCGGTACGCTCAATTTTCGCCCCCCCGGGTCGTCCTGATTATAAAGGAGAACAGCGCAGGACCGGGAGGACCGGATTGACACCTCCTTGGGTCTCTGATAGGCTGAATGTCAATGTCTGTGACAGGTAAGCACTGTCATGGAGCTACAGGTCGGATTTCGCTGCGCGGCACGCCGATGTCGGCAGAAAATACACATCACCTCCTTGCGGATCTGCTGCATTCCAACGGGGAGCGCCGCAGCCCAGGGAGACATTCCACCTCTATCGGCATCACGGGAAGGCTGAAAACATGGATCGAGCTATTTTTGACTTGGAAGCCAGTGTTGAGGCAACATCACTCTATATTCTCCTCAGTGCACTTTCGGATCAGGGTGTGGCCCTCAATCTCAAAACCGCCCGCTTGCGCTGGAACGGCTCCGAGGAAGAGCTTTTCAACGGCGCGGATGAACTGGTGAAAAGAGGAGTCCTGGAGGCGACGCTTCCCCTGTCGGAAGAAACTCCTCTCCACATCACCCCCAGCACCGAATGGCGAAAAGCCTGAAGCTACCCCAGGAACCCCTTGACCTTCACACGATCGCGGGGGGCTTGGGGATGCAGGTATTCTTCGGCCAATTCCCGATAGTCCAGCACGCCACTCTCCTGGATCTCGCGATGAACATGGGAGGCTTCCTTTTTCACCTGGGCCGGTGCCCCCATGACAATGCTTCCCGGGGGGGCCACAAAGCCCGGTGGCAGCACCGAGCCGGCCCCCACGATACATCCCCTGCCGATTTTACACCCGTCTAAAACAATGGAGCCCATCCCGATGAGGCAGTCATCCTCCACCACGCAGCCGTGGAGAATGACTCCATGCCCGACAGTGACACGACTCCCCACTTCCAGAGGAAATTTCTTTTTGGTGACATGCAGGGTACAGTTGTCCTGTATATTGGTTTCAGAGCCGATGCGGATAAAATGGACATCTCCCCGCACGACGGTGTTGAACCAGATGCTGCTGCGGTCCCCGATCACCACATCGCCGATCACCCAGGCGCCGGGAGCGATGAACACCCCCTCCCCCACCGTGGGCAAGACTCCCTTATAGGGCAAAACACTGCTCATTTCCCAAACCATCCTTTCCATGAACACCGATGCATTCTCCGGGTCTTTTCTCACTTCACGCCCTCCGACATCAACGGCCCTTCAGCCCCAGCAATTCCGCCACAGAACCGGCCGTATATTCCACGAACGCTCTCATTGCATCGGGCGCCAAGACTTTTCCCCCCTGAGGACTGGGCATGCCGGCGGGAGGAGCCACCAGAAGGGGCGCATTCCGAAGGTCGTCGCGAGGAATGACCTCGAACTCGGGCTCGAAGCTGTTGGTAAAATATTTGTCCTGAAACATGGCGAACTTCAGAGCGTGGGCCGTAGCATCCAAAACGGCCGTGCGGTCCCTGGAGATTTTCTTCTCTTCGACGGCCTTCCGAAGTGCCGCCAGGCATTCTCCTCCCTGGGTGCACGAGATATGCCCGTTGCGGTTGGCCATGAGCATGGCATCCATGATTTCCTGCTCCTTCACCTCCACCACCTGGACTGCTTCATCCCCCGCCAGCCGCCGGTATTGTTCCACCAGCCTCATGACACGGGGCATGGAGACGGGATTGCCGATCATGGCTGCCTGAGCCACACTGGGACGCACCGTCACGGGTTGAAATCGACGCTTATCCGGCCGTTTTTCCAGGTAGTACAGATAAACCGGGTTTGCATGCTCGGATTGAACTCCGAGGATCGAAGGCAGCGCAGGGATGATCCCCAGATCGAAAAGCTTCAAGAATCCCTGTAAAATCGCTGTAATGTTTCCTGCATTGCCGATGGGGACCACGACGGTCAGGTTCCCCACCTCGTAATCGAAGGCCTGGGCGATTTCATAGCTGTACGATTCCTGCCCCAGAATACGCCACGCATTCTTGGAATTCATGAGGGCCACGGAGAAGTGCTCGGAGAGGTACTCGACGATTTTCATGCAGTCATCGAAGACACCGGGGATTTCAATAACTTTGGCACCGCTCCCCAGGGGCTGCCCCAACTGCTGTGGGGTGACTTTTCCCTGAGGCAGGAGCACGGCAGACTTCACGCCCTCCACGAGGTAGGAGGCATAGAGGGCTGCCGCGGCCGAAGTGTCGCCGGTGGAGGCACAGATGGCCAGTACGTTGGATATTCCACGGTTTTGAATCAAATCGTTCAGATAGCTGAACGCACTGGCCATCCCTCTATCTTTAAAGGATGCACTGGGATTCTGGCCGTCGTTTTTGAAATGGAAGGGGATTCCCACCCATTGGCTCAAGCGTTCATTGGCAGCCACCACGGGAGTATGCCCCTCCCCCAGGTAGACAATGGATTCCAGGGGCATGATGGAGCCGATCAGTTCATGAAAGCGGTAAATTCCGCGCAGTGCCGGGACCGTCAGCATGCTGCGATAATCGAAAATTTTTTGCCAGAGGGGCCCGGAAATCCCTTTGAGGCGTTCCCAGTCCCTGTCCTTGATCATGAGAACACTGCTGCAGTGTGGGCAGGTATAGAGCAGTTCTTCTATCCCGAATTCCCGCCCGCATTCAAAACATTCATAGACGTACGTGCCGCCGGGAGCAGGAACCACATAGGGCTGCATCTCCGGTGGGAATTGATCCAGTTTCATGGGCAATGACTCCCGCAGTTTCTGAAATTTTCGTCCAGTGAGACCCATCCAAAGGAATCTTCCTGCAATCAACGATCGATTCTATATTTTCACATCAAGACCCCAAGATCAATCTTCCCGTGATACCATGGGACAATCTACTCCAGTCTTGTTGATGGAACAATCCCCTCGCACAAAATGCAACACTTCGGCATTCTGAATATTTTCCTGTTCCACCACCGCCCACATCTCACAACCCATCCGGGATCCTCCCGTGGAAGGGCCTGGAAAGCCGACTGCAGAATTTTTTGATCTACGTTCTTCATTTTCATTGCAAAAGGGACTTGCCCCAGAATTTTTTTTCCTTATAACGGAGATGGATTTTGGAAGCGCTCCTTCGCAAAGAAGCGTTGCCGCATCCTTTACCAATGCTTTATTTTAGAATGTGGCAAAAAAGCCACATTTAGAGATAAAATGTATCCTTTCGACAACAATCGTGGCAGCACGCCGAGGAACTTTACTTGACCACACGACGAAACCTCTATAAAAGAGGTATGAAAAACGGCTGCTTCCAGAAAAAAGAAAAAGGATTGATAGAAAGGCAGCCGATGGCACAGTCGATGCTTGACATGCCTGATCGAGGAGGAAAAGGGGCGTGAATTATAAATTTTGCAGGCAGCACACTGTTAGCAGCGAGGTGTGGTGCAAGGGGATTGGTTTACACTCTGGGGCAAAAGTCTCCATGAGACTGAAACCGGCGCCGGTAAATTATGGTGTCAGGTTTCGAAGAGTGGACCTAACCGGCTCCCCCACCATCATCGCGCACTTTCACCATGTAGTGGATACCGTTTTGGCGACCCGCATCGGGTTCAACGGGGTGACCATCGCCACTGTTGAGCATCTCATGGCGGCGTTGCTTGGAAGCGGCATAGACAATGTCCTCGTGGAGCTCAATGGTCCTGAAGTTCCCATTTTCGACGGGAGCGCCGCTCATTATATCGCTTTGATTCAGGAAGCGGGCAGACAGGAGCAGGCGTTGCCGCCACAGTACCTACGGATTGAAAAGCCGTTTTTTGTCAGCGAAGGGGATGCGTTTATCAAAGCAACTCCATCCGAGCGATTCCAGGTGCGTTACACCATCGATTTTCCGCACCGCCTGGTGGGACGGCAGGAATATACCTGGTTCTTCGACAGCCATGCCTTCCACAGGGAGATCGCCAGGGCAAGAACGTTTGGATTCCTGAAGGATGTGGAAAAGCTCCAGAGCATGGGAATGGCACAGGGAGGATCCCTGGACAACGCAGTGGTCTTCGATGACTACAAGGTTTTGAATCGAGAGGGATTCCGTTATTCCAACGAGTGTGTTCGACATAAGATTTTGGATTTTATCGGGGATCTAGCCCTGACCGGCATGCAACTACAGGGTAATTTTGAGGTGCACAAGGCCGGGCATGCGCTGCACAACCGGTTCCTGAAACAGCTTATGACGAAGCCCGGGTATTATGCGGTCCAGGCTCCGGCTGCGGCTCCCCCCACCTATTTTCCACCCGCCAGCCTTCCAGGTTTCATGGATTCTTTGCAGCACGTCGTCAAGCCTCTCTAATCCAGGGGTACGATGAACTGAAGCACTCACGCCTGCCGGGCCACGCTCCCTCGCTGGGGAGCGGTCCGGCAGTTCTATTTTCCACTGACACAACATTGCATCAGTCCTGCAGGCGGCCATGCCGCCCTCTTCCCAAAACTCCCGATCGTCTCTTCCACGGCGCCTTCCCAGGTCGTACCCCGGCGGTTTCCATGAGCTCCTCCTGCTCGTAAGTCGCAAAATTCCCTTGTTTTCCGAGATCCCTTTGGCTAGAATCCTTTCACATTGATGCCAACTTCACACGATAACTTTATCAAATCATGATAAAAAAATTCTTTCTATTCCTTCTGTGGAGCCTGTGCGCTCTCTTCATCGAGCCATGGACCGCTCCGGCCCTGGCCGGTACGAAGGCTGAGATTTCTGAGGTGAATGTCGTTACGGAAGGAACGAATGTCGAGCTGAGCTTCAGCATTGTCAACTGTTTCACTCCCAAAATGGAAGAAGCCATCGAAAATGGTGTCCCCACCACCTTCCGTATCCACGTGGTCCTGGAAAAAACCGGGCTTCCTTATTTGAGGGAAAAGTTCCTGGATATCGTTCTGGAGCACACCATCAAGTACGATCGCCTGAAGAATGAATACCGTGTGGAGCTCCTGGAGCACCCCGATCACCCGCGAACCACCAAGGACATCGAAGAGGCCAAAGAGTGGATGAGCGTCATCCATGAGCTCCCGCTCCTCCCTTTATGGCGGATGCAAAAGGGGGCAACCTATCAGATCCGCATGAAAGCCGAGCTCTCCAAGGTCAACCTTCCTCTCTTCTTTCGTTATGTTTTTTTCTTTGTCTCTTTATGGGATTTTGAAACCGACTGGCAAAAAGTCACTTTTTCCCCGTAAGCCATGCCCATGAAGTTTCCTATTCCGCATCCCAAAATCAACCGCCGCCGGCAAGAACGATTCTGGGTTATCCTCGTACTGATTCTCGTCTTGTTTTTCGGTTTCCTGGAAGGCTGGTTCTTTCAGCTCCAATCCGAGCTTCCTCTTTTCGGCAACATCTTCCTCTTCGCACTCATCAACCTCAATGTCATTCTCCTGCTGCTCCTGACCTATCTGGTGCTTCGAAACATTGTCAAGCTCCTTCTCGAGCGGAAGCGCAATATCCTGGGGCACAAACTGCGGACGCGTCTTGTCATCGCCTTTGTAGGACTCACCCTGATCCCCACCCTGCCCCTTTTCTGGCTCGCCACCCAGTTCATCTTCTCCAGCCTGGACTACTGGTTCAGCCACCGCGTGGAGCAATCCCTGGAGCAATCGGTGGCCCTGGCCAAGGATTACCTCCAGCAGGAGAAGCACGACCTTGCCTTCGACAGTCGGCTCCTGAAGGATGAGCTCCAAAAACTTCAGAATAGTCATGGGGCTTCGACACCCCAGGACCAGGAGCTGCCTCCATTGCTGCTCGTGCAGCATCACCTGGACGGCATATTTCTAACAGACCCCCAGGGCAGAATCATGAAACAATGTTTCAGCCCGACCCTGTCGACGCCCCCCTCAGCAGTGTTGGAGCATTTTGATTCCGGGGAGATGGAAATCTCCCCGGAGGTCCAGCACATCAATCTGGCACATAACCAGGAGGCTCTGGTCTCCCGCGTTGCATTCTCATTCTCGGGGCGGCCCGGTGAAAGCTCCGAGGCCATCCTCCTGCTCGTCCGCATCCTGCCTCCCGGCATCACTCAGGAGCTCAATGCCATCACGGCCGGTTACGAAGACTATCTTCAGCTGAAGATGCTTCACAGCCCTTTGAAAAAAACCCATTTCATCACCTTTTCCAGCATCACCCTCCTGGTCATTTTTGCCGCCATCTGGTTTGGCTTCACCCTGGCTAAAAACATCACCACCCCCATCCAGGCCCTCGTTTCCGCCACACAGCGCGTTGCAGACGGTGAGTTCAACAATGTCGAGCTGGCGTCGGAACGGGAAGATGAGATCGGCATGTTGATGACTTCGTTCAATGCCATGGTGGGGGACCTGCGGGCCAGCCGGGAACAGCTGGCCAGGGCGTACAAGGCCTTGCAGCAGAGCAACTGTGAACTGGAAGAGCGCCGTCGCTACATGGAAATCGTCCTGCGGGACATTGCCGCCGGCGTGGTGAGTGTGGATGAAACGGGCAAGATCATGACCATGAACAAATCGGCCGAGGCAGTGTTCGGACTGCGTGCGTCGGAAACACTCGGGCGGTTTTATTCGGAGTTCCTCCAGCCGCCCCACTTCGAGATCCTCCAGTCTTTTCTCGATCAGTACCGGAAAACCCGGCAGAATTATTTCCAGCAGCAGATCCAGGTCATGATGGGAAACCGCCCCAGAGTCTTTTTATTGAAGGCATCCATTTTGAGGGATGAGGAAGGCCGGTATGTGGGGGTGGTGGTTGTCCTGGATGATTTGACGGATCTCGAGAAAGCGCAGCGCATGGCAGCATGGAGGGAAGTGGCACGCCGCATTGCCCATGAAATCAAAAATCCTCTCACTCCCATTCGCCTGTGCGCCCAGCGCCTCAGGAGGCGTTATCTGTCCCAGATACGGGACGACGACAATCCGGTCTTCGATGAATGCACGGGCACCATCATTGAGCAGGTCGATCGCTTGAAGCTTCTGGTGGATGAATTTTCCAAGTTCGCAAGACTCCCACGCGTGCAGCTCGCGCCATGCAATCCGGTGTCCATCGTTGAGGAAGGCTTGGCCCTCTACAAGCATACGACCCCCAACGTCGCCTTCTTTTTGGAACGTCAGGATGATATTCCCATCGTCCAACTGGACCGAGATCAGTTCAAGCAGGTCATGATCAATCTCCTCGAGAACGCCATCCATGCCCTCGATCACCGGGAAGGCTCCATCACTCTGAGGCTTTTCCACGACCCCGACCTGAAAATCGTGCGCATAGAATGTGCGGATACAGGACACGGTATCTCCCACGAAGACAAGCTTCGTATGTTCGAACCGTATTATTCCACCAAAGAAAAGGGAACCGGGCTGGGGCTGGCCATTGTCGCGAGCATCATTGCGGATCATAATGGATTTGTGCGAGTCTGCGACAACGTCCCCCGGGGGACTGTCATCATCATCGAGCTGCCCGGTTGAGAGAACTCTTTGTGTCGGAAATGTGGAGCCGAAGTTCATGAAGCCCAAGATTTTGATCGTTGACGATGAAGTCAGTATCCTTCAGTCCCTCAGCGGGGTTCTCGAAGATGAAGGCTACAGGGTGAGCGTCGCCGCATCAGGGGAGGAATCCCTGGAGGATGTGCGCAAAGACACCCCGGACCTCGTGCTCCTCGACATCTGGATGCCTGGAATGGATGGGCTGGCTGTACTGAAGGAGATCAAGAGCTCGCATCCCCAGCTGCCCGTGATCATTATTTCCGGCCATGCCAACATCGAAACGGCCGTAAAAGCCACCCGCATGGGGGCCTTCGATTTTGTGGAAAAGCCCCTTTCCCTGGAACGGATGCTGGTCTCCATCCAAAATGCTCTCGAATTTCAACGCCTGGAAGAGGAAAATCGCCTCTGGAGACAGAAGGCCAACCACCGCACCCGCATCACGGGCAGGAGTCCGGCCATGGAGCGCCTCCGGGCAGAAATTCAGAAGGCGGCACCCACCAATGCCACGGTCCTCATCACGGGGGAGAATGGAACGGGCAAAGAACTGGTCGCCCGCATGATTCACTTTCTGAGCCTGCGCAGCCAGCGCTCCATGATCGAAGTCAATTGCGCGGCCATCCCCGAGGACCTCATCGAGAGCGAGCTTTTCGGCCATGAAAAAGGGGCCTTCACGGGAGCCCATGAGAGGCGTCGTGGTAAATTTGACACAGCCAACGGAGGCACATTGTTTCTGGACGAAATCGGAGACATGAGCCTCCGCACCCAGGCAAAAATCCTCAGAATCATTCAGGAACAGGTATTCGAACGTGTGGGAGGAACCCGCTCCATCAAGGTGGACGTTCGCCTGGTGGCCGCCACGAACAAGGACCTGCGCCAGGAAATCGAAGCCGGCCGGTTCCGGCAGGACCTTTACTACCGCCTGAACGTGATTCCCATCCACGCCCCTCCCTTGCGGGAGCGACTGGAAGACATTTCCCTCCTGGTGGAGGATTTCATCGATGAAATGGCCAACGAGAGTACGCTGGGGCGCAAAGAGATCGCTCCCGAGGTCATCACACTCCTCCAGCAGTATTCATGGCCGGGAAACGTCAGGGAGCTGCGCAATTTTATTGAACGCCTGATCATCATGACACCGGGACAGGTCATCCGGCCAGAAGATCTGCCGCAGGATTTTCTGCTGCAGCTCTCCGAACATCCCTGGAAGCACAGCCATTTTCAGTATGCGACCCTGAAAGAGGCTCGTTTCGCCTTTGAACGGGATTACCTTCTCTGCAAATTGGAGGAGTGCGCCTGGAACATCTCCGCCACCGCCGCCCAAATCGGGATCGAGCGCAGCCATCTTTACCGCAAGATGAGAAGCCTCGGCATTCGCGAAAAGAACGGGGCTTCTCCATCTGCTGATTCGGAGGACAAGCGCTCCGCCGTTGAAGCCCTCCCGAAAAGGAAATGAATGGAGAAGCGAGACTTTGCGTTTTGCTTCAAGAATGCGGCTTGACAGTTTTTCGGATCAGTGCTAGTTATGCTTCCACATCGTCGGGACGTGGCGCAGACTGGTTAGCGCGCTTGCTTGGGGTGCAAGAGGGCGGAGGTTCAAATCCTCTCGTCCCGACCATGTGATGCTGCTCACTATGGGAACCTGGGAGAAATCCTGAGTTCCCTTTTTTCTGCCTTTCCCTTTCGGGTGCATCTTGCACACTTCTTACCCCAGCTCTCACCATGCATTACGGCTGTTTTGCCTGCTGGACTTGATCCTGTCCGATGGAACTTCACCCCAGACGGAAGAACTATTCCCTGTCAAACGAAGATTGCTGTAGAGGTTGCTTCTAAAAAAACTCTTCCTGATGAGGACTGCAAATTCTCATTCAACATTCGCCGGCGTTTGGCTTTTCCGTGTTTGTCTCAGTGGACTGCCCCTCCTGCTGCACTTGATCAAACGTCTTGCCGGAAAATAGCCCAAAAACAGGCGTTCGAGCAACCCGCCCTCAGCCTTCCACCTGCACCACCCCTTTGGCCAACAGATAACCGAAGAAAAGCTTGAAGGACTCCTCCACCGTATCGAAACGGGTCGCCAGCTCCTCCTCGCTGAATTTCACGGCCTCTTCTTCGATGTATCGGGTCACCATGCTTTCCATGGCCCGCCGGCTAGCCTCCTCGCGGATCCCCCCGCACATGAGTTGCGTCAGGTATTCCTCTAAATCCAGGAGCTGTTTCATCTTCTGTAACGTAAGACCATTTTCCATGATGCGTCCCGTTTTTGAACCGTTCGCATTATAAGCTCAAAGCCTCCTTAGAAGTGTCTCCAAACCCCACCCGGAGCTCCTCAATGATAAGTCGGCGGCCTGTGCTCCTCGTCTTCGTCGGGGCGCCTGACAATTTGGATATGGGGATGGGGCTTTCGCCTCTTTCCCTGGTGTCTTCCCCCGATTCCCCCCGCTACTCTTGCCCAACCCCACAAACGCATCAGGGGCCGGACACTCAGACAGGCCCCCATCACGCCGCTCGCGATTCCAGCTTGAATGTCCTGAGCTCCCATGAGCAGGCCCGCATACACCAGTGTCGCCCCAAAAAAGAGCAGAATAAAGTCGAGCATTCCCTTCCCCGCGCGATCACAATTCATCCGTCTCTCTTCTCCACCTGACCGAACCAACCATAGAGGTTCATCGGCCGTTTCGTTCCCCAAGCTCCGGGTGGCCCCACGCAACCGGCAAAGAACTTTTTTGATAGATACCTTCGACTGGCTGAAAATTCAACCACATAAAAACCCTTTTCATCCTGCATTCAGTCCGCTGGAGGCGGTGTTCAGACGGTGAAGATGAAAGGCCTCTTCATGGAGGGTCTTGCGGCAGAGCTCGACAAGGTGGTCATGGTGAGTAAAAAGGAAGACCTGAGTCCGCCGGGCCAGCCCGGCCAGTTCCGGCAGGATGGCGGTAGCGCGGTCGTCGTCGAAGGTGATGAGCAGGTCATCGAGGATGAGGGGCATGGGCTCGTGCCGGTCGAGATAGCGATCGAGGGCGGCCAGGCGCAGGGCGAGGTAGAGCTGATCCCTGGAGCCGTCGCTCATGCCCCCAATGGGCACCGAAGACTGATCCGGGCGCATTCCCACGAGGATGGGGACATCGTCGGCGTTGAAATCTGCTCTCAGCCCGCTGAACGCCCCCCGGGTGATATTTTGGAAGATCTGCCCCGATTTTTCCAGCAGGGGTCCCTGGTTTTCCTTTCGAAACCGCTCGATCTGTGTCTGCAGGAAATGAGCGGCCAGGCGCAGGCGAATGAAGTGTGAGGCATCCTGTTTCAATCGCGCCACACAGGATTCGGCCTGTTGACGGTAGTCGGCGGCCGCATCCCCGGCAGATTCAAGGGCCTGCTTGTGGGCTTTGAGCCCATACACGGCATCGAGCACTGACCGGAGCGCGTTCTCCTTTTCTGCTTTCCGGGCTTTGAGGGACTCTATCCGCCGGGAAAGACCATCCACATCTTCCGACATGACCCGGTCGAGGAAGTCGTCCACCGCCTCACCCCGAGCGAGGCCGCTCAGGGTGCTGCGGAACGCGGCAATCTGATTCTGGGCACTGTCCCGCAATTCCAGATGGGCGAGGAGCGGCTCCAAAGCTTCCACCGTGTCGAGCTTCACCAAGCGCAGCATCTCCTCCAACGCTGCGACGGCAAGGCTGTAGGATGTCCGGCTCTCTTCCAGGGCCGCCCCCGCTTCCTCGATCTGGGCGGCAAGCTGCTCATGGCGTGTCTGGGCTTCACGGGCTTCAGCCAGCATCTTCCACAGCTGAGATTCCTGAACCGTCGCCGTCTCTCCTCCCGCGCCAAGGGCGGTGGCCTTTTCCCGCACGGCCTGTTCGTATTGCACCACCGCATCGCGGGTTTTCCGTGCTTTCCCTGAAATGTCCTTCCAGCGATCGAATTTCGCCAGGAGCTCTTTGCGTTCCTGCAGGAGCGCCAGCCCGGCTCCGGGGGAAATGCCCTCCGGCAGACCGACGGTTCGGCACTGGGATTCCCACTTTTCCAACGCCGTATCGACCGCGGCAGAGAGGCGTGCAGTGCCTTGTTCCATCAGCTCCTCTTGATTCTTCAGCTTACGGAGCTGACGGATGACCTCCTTCCTTTGACCTGCCGCCTGTTCTCCTTCCTGGACTCGCTGCCGGACCTTTTCCAGAAGCAAAGCGAACTCTTTTTCCGCGGATTCCGAGAGAGCCGCCGCAAGCTGTTTTCCGGCTTCCTGAACCTGCCCGCTTTTTTGCCGCAAGGCATCTTCAGCGACTCTCAACTGGCGCAGGAGCTCTCTGAATTCACTCCAGGCTTCACGCCATTCCTCCATTTCGGCCGGTGTTCCCGGTGTCAATCCGCAAGACTGCCACGCCTCCTCCCATGCGGTTTGGCATTCCTTCAGCCGCATTTGAAGGGCTGCAATCCTTTGTTCCGCCTCCCCGGTCTGCTTTTCAGACTGAGCCATTTGAAAACGCTTCTCTTCCGCCTGGGCCACCGCCTCGGCCTGCCGGCGCAGCTGGTCCGCAAGGTTGTCCGCCCGTGCCACCGCCTGCGGAAAGGCTTCTTCCAGGGGAACGCCGGGAACGAACACTTCCGGGCTCCCACCTCCTTTCCAGTCGGCCAGCACAAGGCTCCAACCGCGATCACGATGTACCCGCGCTTTACGGAGCGCCTCATCAGAGGGCAATTCCCCGAGCCGTTCCAACCGGTTCAGTTCGGCTTGAAAGGCTTCGATCTGCCTTTTCCCCTCCATGATTTTGAGCTCTTCGCCCTGGATTTCCCGAGCGATCCCGTCCATGGCGTCACGGAAGTGTCGAATGGTCGCCCTGGAGGGAACCGGGAGGCTGCCGGTGGCATCCAAATCGTTGGGTGCACCGAGCAGCTCGCGATGACGATCCTGAACGGCACGGACGAGGCGTTGGATCTCGGAGGCGCCGGCGGCCAGGGTTCGGTCTGCTTCGGCGGCCCCGGCCGCTACGGCCAGCACCTCCCGAAGAGGAGTCAGGTCCGTTTCCGGTAAGGTCTGCAGCTGCTTTTCCAGCGCCCGGATTTGAGCTTTGAGGTCTTCGGCCTTTTCGGCATTCTTTTCTCGGGCGTCCCGGGTTTTTTGAAGTTGATCGGCCGCCTCCTCGCAGCCCAGCCGAAGAGCGCTGCTCAGCCGCAAGGGTTCAAGGGCTTCGAAGGGACCGGCCAGTCCCAGATTCTCCATCCCCGCCCGCAAGGCTGCTTCGAGTCCGACCAGCTCGGTTTCCAGGTCGGTCAGGGTGTTCCTGCGCTCCTGATAAGCACCCAGGTCCCGGTGCAACCGATCGAGGCTGTCCGCCTCAGCCAGCACGGCGGGAGAAGTCCGGCAAGCAGCCAGCTGCTCCTGCAGCCTGGCGATCTGGGACTGGAGGCGCTTGAGCTCCGCATGCCCCTCGCCGGCTGCTTTCCGGGCGGCACGGGCCCGCTCGACAAAATCGCTGGAGACGTCGGGCAGGAAAGGCAGCTTTTCCAGCTTTCGCATCTCCTCATTCAAACGCCCGACGGTGGGAAGGGCATCCTCGCACCGATGCAGCCACTCCAGTTCCCGCACGATGGCGGAGATCCCGCACTCCAGCCGGGCACGATCTTCCTCGGCCGCAGCCAGGTCCCTTTCGACCTTCTCCCACGTTTCGGCATTCACGACGGCTTCACGGCTTTTGCGCAGCAGCTCCTTGTGGGCATTCACGGTGGGTCGTATGGACACATTGGCTGTCGCACGGCCTTTGAAGAGGCGTTCCGATTCCGCATTCAGGGCCGCCAGGACCAGCTGAACAGGGGTCCCGCCCATGCTGGCGGAAAAGAGCGCTTGGCCCATATCCCCCTCGCCACGGAGGAGCTGCTCGGCCCCCTCATGGAGCTCCCGGGCTCCCAAGCCAAACATGGTGGAAAAGTAGGCATGGTCCACACTGCCCAGAAAAGGAACCAGGGCATCGTCGGGCAATGGGTTGCCGTCGGCGTCCAGCAGGGTATTCTTGTTTCCTTTGCGCCGCTGAAAGATGAGTCGATCGCCCGAACGGCCGACGATCTCCCCCGCGATGCGCATCTTCTTGTAATCGTGCACAAAATTGTCGGGAGACTGGCCATGCATGCCGAAGAGCAGATCGCGAACGGCGCGCAGAAGCGAGCTTTTGCCCGCTTCATTGGGCCCGTAGATGACGTGGAGATCGCTGCCCCGACCAGGAAAAACGAGCTCCAGGTTCGTGAAAGGTCCGAAGGCCGGAATGTGTATGCGACGGAATCTCATGAGGCCTGGCCTCCCTTCGTTCCCAGGGCATCCAGGATGATGGCCCTCACCTCTTCCAGAACTGCCGGATTCCTGCTTTCATCCCATTCGGATTCCACTTCGCTACGGATTTCAGGGGGCAGGACATCGAGCATCTCTTTCACTTCGGGGGGGAAACTTCCAGGATCGATCCTGGCTTCTTCCAGGGTTTCCAGAACGATTTTCGTGAGTGCATCCCGCTCGGCCAAATCTGCCAGATCATACATGGGAGATGTCGAGATTTTGATCTGCTCGATCCAGAGGGCCTCATCCCCCTGTTCCTGGGCACGTCCCAGCAGCTCAGCCCGCCATCGCTGGGCTTCACGATGCAGCGAGCCGTGCAGGGGTGTGGCTCCCTTCAGGACAATCCTCGCGGCTACCAACCGCCCTTCGGCCCCGCGGACGGCCTCGGCCATGGACTGGGCGGCACACCTGAGCGCTTCCGCCTCCACCGTTATCCCGGCAAGATCGACTTCCAGCACCTGCCACCGGACAACATCCAGGTCGCGCGGCTCCACCCGCTCTACTTCCAGGAAGTCGTTCACCGTCACCAGGCGGCAGCCGTGCGGCCCTGTCTCACGGGCGTCCCGCCCCTGGCAGTTCCCTGAGAAGACCATCCAGGGGTCCCGGCTGATCACCTCGGGCTGGTGGATGTGGCCCAGCGCCCAGTAATGATAGCCTTTTCGACGCAGGTCCGCTTCCGTGCACGGAGCATAGACGTCGTGGCCGGCTCGGCCGGTGAGGCTGGTATGCAGGAGGCCCAGGTTGAAGCAGCCCGGCACGGCCGGCGGATAATCCTCCGCCAGGTTCTCGGGGACCGCACGGTTCGGAAACCCGCGCCCATGAATCACGACGGGAACCCCTGGAACTTCGACCGACTCGGCGGTCCGCGTGGAAAAAAAGTGGACATTTTCCGGCAGGCTCAATTTCCGGGTAATGACGGACGCTGCGTCGTGGTTGCCCGAAACCAGGAAAACCGGAATGCCCCTGTCGCGGAGTCGGACCAGCTGCCCCCGCAGAAAGAGGCCGGTGCTGTAGTCCTTCCAGTCCCCGTCGTAGAGATCCCCCGCAAGGGCCAGGAAATCGATGCTCTCGTCGAGGGCCAGTTGGATGAGGTTCTCGAAGGCCCGCCGCGTTGCACCGCGCAGGAGATCGACGGGCGCCCCGTCATGAGCCTCGAGACCCTTCATGGGACTGTCAATATGCGCATCAGCGGCATGGATGAAACGTATCATTGCCCTTAACCCTCCACGCCCTTGAGATCAGCCCAACATTTCAAGCCGCAAATGGATCGCGCTCTCTTCACCGCCGCCACAATGCTTCTTTCGACGACCCGGGCGGCCAGCAGGCCGACGACGGTCGCATCGGCCCGGACCTCGCCCGTTGCCATGGCAAAAACGGTGTCTCCGTCGAACAGGGTGTGAGCGGGTCTCAGGGCACGCGCGAATCCATTCTGAGCCATGGAAGCCACTTTGGCGGCCTCAGCCTTGGTGAGAGCAGCATTGGTGGCTACGACGCCGATGGTGGTGTTGCCTCCGGAAAAATCCATCTTTTCGGCATAGGCCTTTGCAAGAGCTTCCTCCGTATCCCCCAGTCCTTTCAGGTCTTCCGTCAACAATCCGGCGAGACGCTCCCCCGTCTCCGGGTCAAGGACATCCCCCAGAGCATTGACGGCGACAATGGCGCCGATCTTCAAGTCTCCGGCCTGCAGGGCGAAGCTTCCCAGCCCGCTTTTCATGGCCCGGGCCATGCCGCACATCTTTCCCACGGTGGCTCCTGTTCCCGCGCCGACATTTCCCTCGGCGGAACCGCCGGAACCGGCATTCAAACACGCTTGATACCCCATGGCACGGTCCGGCCGGACTTTTGGGTCGCCGATGGGCAGGTCGAAAAGCACGGCCGCGCACACCAGGGGGACCTTGATACCCTGGGCATCGAAACCGATCCCTCGTTCGTCCAGGTATTGCATGACGCCCCCGGCAGCATCCAACCCGAATGCACTGCCTCCGGCCAGAAGAACGGCATGGATCTTCTGGACCAGGTTGACCGGATTCAGAAGGTCCGTCTCCCGGGTGCCGGGAGCCCCGCCTCGGACGTCGACTCCAGCCGTTGCTCCCTCCCGGCAAAGAATGACCGTACAGCCGGTCGCCGCCTCCAGGTCCTGGGCATGCCCGACCTGGAAGCCTTCTATTTCCGTGAGATCGATCTCTCTCATGGCTCGCTCCCTTTCTTCACGAAGGTTTCTCAGGAGCGCCTGCACGCCGCAGCGTCTCCGCCGCATGCAGAAAACAGAGCGCTTTGCCCTGACGCGCGTCCGCCACCACCTGGGCATAGCGCCCTCCCGCAGCCGAGGGGACATCGATGACCTTGATGAATTCCTCGAATTTTTCAGCGCCGGGGGCGAACCGCTGGAGGCTGTTGGGGGCCTCCTTGAAGAACGTAACGTTGAAGTCAGCCTCGGGGTCGTCGGGATAGACGGGCAGGTAAATGATCTGGGATTCCACCAGGTCGAGAAAAAAGTGGGTTCCGAAGGAGACATCGGGCACGTGCCCGGCCTCCTCGCGGGCAACCTCCACCAGCACGGAAGCATGGTTGATGTCCGAATAGGTCGTGTTGACTCCCAGCATGATGTTGGAGCTCCCCCATCTCCCGGGGCCCATCATGATGACCCGATCCTGAGCCAGGTCCGGGTGCCGGTTGATCTCACCGATGATGCGCCCCATTTCCTGCTTGATCTCCAGGGGTGCCTGCTTCGCATAGGCCTTCGGGTCGATGTAGAGGATATATTTGATGTCGTTCACGATCCCGCCCGAAATGATGCGGCCGGCCCGGAAGAGAAGCAGATCCCTGGGGACTCTCGCCGGCAGCACGACATCCTCCATGGGGCTGGGAACCCTCATGGGACGGCACTGAACGACATTGATCCTCGGACTCCCGTGGGAATCGATGGAAGCGGTGAACTCCACGTCCACGGGATACCCGTAGGCCGTTTCGAGCTTCGACAGCAGGTCCTTCATATACCTCATGAATTCCGTACGGTTCAGAAGGTTGTTGAAGGTGAGGACGCAGGTTTCCGGGCTTCCCATGAGAATCCCCTCGGGATCACGGATGTAGCCGTCCTGAAGGGTGGAAACGAAGAGGTCCAGGGCCGGATAGGGTTCTCCCCGCAGGATGTCCACCAGGGGCAGGATGCGAAATTCGTTCTGAGCCAAATCCAGCACGTCCACTTCACGCTGCGAGTAGAAGGCAATTTTCGATCCGACTTCAGGGCGGAGCCGGGGATGGCTGACGGCAATCAATCGCGGATAATCGCCTCCCACGCGGTTGACCGCCCGGGTGCCCAGGCCAAAGACAAGCCGGACAATCCCCTGGCTCGGGTCGATGCGCTCCGTCCACCGATACAGGTTGTGGGAAAAAGCAACGCCGGCCAGGGACGGAAAGAAAAAATTCTTGTGACGCATCCCGGAAACGCGCTGAACCAGGATGGCCATCTGCTCGTCCGATTCACCCAGGCCCCGCTCCCGCCGGTAGGCAAGGGCGTCCGGATGTACGGCGCTGGCATAGACCAGCTTCACCGCGCGCAGGAAGTCTTCCAGCCTGGCCTCGGGGTTGCCCTGGTTGGCGCAGAATTCGCTGCGGTATTTTCCGGCGAAAGCATTGCCGAAGCCATCTTCCAGCAGGCTGCTGGACCGTATGATGATGGGGGCCTGCCCGAAGTAGTCCAGAAGGTCTTTGAACTGCTCCATGATTTCGCCCGGGAACCGTCCTTCGAGAAAACGCTCCTCCACGCGCTCGAATTCCGCGGTGGAAATCCTGGAGTTCCGGGTGAGGCGGAGCCTCAGGCGGAACAGGTCGTTGTGGATGAGGAACGTGAAGAAGACGTCCGAACCGATATAGAACGAATCGTGCTCCTCCATTACCTGCGAAAAGTCGACGCCGCCGGGAGCCTTGCGGAGGATGCTCCGGGCCAGGAGCATCCCCGCCGCCTTTCCACCGATGCGGCCGGACCCGATGAGCCTGTTCCTGATTTCAAGAAGATCGTGCAGAGTGAAATATTCGTCGGAAAGGCGCCTGAAGCCCGGGTCGCCCCCGATGATCATGCGGGAGAGCTCCTGTTTGAGGGCCTGGATCTCGCCCGTGTGCTCCAGCTCCTGCAATTCCTCCTCATTGTACTGGGAAAGCTTTCGATACACGCTGTCCCAGGGTGCTATGGAATCGGCCCGGACTCTCAACGGAAGCTTCCTCGCCCTGAGTGACAGCCGAGAGGCATCGCCGCTCTGAAAAACAGGAGTCAGGGATCCTTCCGTGAAAAGGTGAGGCAGGAACATTTCAGAGGAGTAACGATCCCATACCTTGAGGGGGTGAATGTACAGCTCGCCCTTCACATGATAAAGGTCCATGAGAACCTGGGTGGTATCCCGGATGCGGGCTACCGCGCTATGGGAATGCCTCCCGCGCGTGAGGGCGAAGTAGGCCACCGTGTCCAGTTCGTGCAGGTAGGGACAGGTGACCTGGAAAAAATTGGCCAGGAGCTCATCCGTGGCCCATTCCTCCACCAGGGACGACAGGCTGTCGAAAACATAGAAGGCCCCGATTCCCTTCTCTTCGATGACTTGATTGACCTGGGCACTGAAGGAATCGAAGCCCGGCCGGGGATCGACCTCCGCCACCTCGAGGCCGGCCTGAGGAGGAAAAAAGATGCTCTCGTGCGGCGCAAAGCGCACATACACCGTCGTCCGCCCTTCGTGGAGCGCCTGCTTCACAAAGGGACGAGCCACCTTCAGATAGTTTTCCGGGCCGTCCACCTGCCAGACCACATTGTCGCCCAGGCGGAGCCCCTCAATGACTCTGTCCAGCGCCGGTATGCCGCTGCTCACAAATTGCCATCGCTCGTCGTTACCCATTGCCCCTTCCTGGAAATCAGGCGTCAGCCACGAAATAATACTACAACGAAAGTTCTTGCGTAGGGTGGGCTTTGCCCACCATTTTGCGCCGAAAGCATTAGTTGGTGGGCAAAGCCCACCCTACGCAGGACAACAATTTCTCGTTGTCGTGATAGTGCAGCCTGGCGAAAGTTTTCATCCCATGGAACAGCGCATTCCCCCCTCCCGTGGAGATGGTGCATGAAATGCACCCTACCTGGTGAAGTACTTTACCATAAAAAGAAAACCGCCGGGAGGGTGGAGTTTCTCCACGATCCCGGCGGCTCGCCTACGCTTGGATGGATGATTTTTGCTCTCTGTCAGTCCTGAGAGAAGGGCAGGCGGAAAGCTCCCGGCTCCCGGCACTCACCCGCTCCCGGGCCACATTCTCCTTGCCAGGGCTTTTTGCGGCTAAACCCAGCCGCGCAGCTTCATGGCTTCCACGACCCTGGAAACGGCCACGGCATATGCGGCCTTACGCATATTGATTTTATATTTCTCGGAGGTGTCGAAGACTTCATGGTAAGCCCGGGTCATTTTCCGGTCCAGCTTCTCATGGATTTCCTTTTCCTCCCAATAGTACATGCAGGCATTCTGTACCATTTCAAAATAGGAAACGGTCACTCCACCTGCATTGCAGAGGAAATCCGGGATGACATGGATGCCCTTTTTGTACAGCACCTCATCCGCCTCCGGCGTCGTCGGTCCATTGGCCAGCTCGACAATGATTTTGGCCCTGACCTTGTCCACATTCCGCTCCGTGATGGTGCTTTCCAGGGCAGCCAGGACGAGAACATCCACATCGAGGGCCAGGAGCTCGTCATTGGTCATGGCTTCCGTGCCTTTGCACGCCACGACGGAGGAGGTTTTGTCCTTGTGGGCGTTCACATCCGGCACACAGATGCCGTTGGTGCAGCAGACAGCCCCTTTGGAGTCGCAAACCGCCACGATCTTCGAACCGAACATGGATTCCGCCAGGCTCGCCGCATAGCACCCGGCATTGCCGTATCCCTGGATCGCCACGGTGGCCTTGCTGAGGTCGAGCCCTACCTTTTTGGCGGCCTCGCGGAGGGTATACATTCCACCCCGTGCCGTGGCATCGCCACGCCCGGGAGAGCCCCCCAGAGGCAGAGGCTTGCCCGTAATGACCCCGAACTGGTTCTTGCCGACGATGGACGAATACTCATCGACCATCCAGGCCATGATCTGGGGATTGGTGTAGACATCCGGCGCGGGAATGTCCTTGTCCGGACCGATGAAGGGACCGATGGCTTTGATGTAGCCACGGCTGATGCGTTCGAGCTCGAAGTTCGAGAGCTCCTTGGGGTTGCAGATGACGCCCCCTTTTCCCCCTCCCAGGGGCAGGTCCAGCAGGGCGCATTTCCAGGTCATCCAGGCGCCGAGAGCCCGCACCGTATCGATGGTTTCTTCGGGATGAAACCGGATGCCGCCTTTCGTCGGGCCCTTGGCGTCATTGTACTGCACGCGAAATCCCTGGAAGACCTTCGTGGTCCCGTCATCCATGCGCACCGGGAAATTCACATGGAATTCCCGCATAGGGTGCAGGAGCACATCACTGGTGCTCCGGCTCAACTTGAGAATGTCCGCGCAGTCCTGGATCTGTTTTTGAGCGATTTTAAATGGGTTGCTATGATTGTTGCCGTCTGACATGTTCCGCTTTCCTCCCGTTGCAGCCACATGGGCCTTTCATCTCACCAGACACGACCATTCGACACGTATCCCCCCGACTACATCCGATCTTCTGAAAACCGTTTGGCATAGTCGAGCTGATGCTTCAATATCCACATTTTCTCCAAGAATTCCGGCCAACCGCTCTTGGGCTTGAAACCATGCTCCGCATCGGGGCGAACCATGACGCTATCGACGACTTCTCCCTGAAGTTCGTCCCACAGATCCCCCCATGTCTTCTGAGCGTCCTGCAGAACAACCCCCATGACATTTCTGAAATGTTTGAATTTGTCTTCAGGCAGTAGAATCGTGCGTGCTTCAGCCGGCCTGTTTCCTGAAATGACCGTAAACTGCTTCGCCATGATCAGTGATCTCCTTCCTCGTGAGATGTAGCCCCGATGGAGCCATCGCAAAGCCTTCTGGCGTAATCGATCTGGATGCCAAGGAGATGAAGTTTTTCCAGGAGAAGGCCACGTTCGCCATCCGGCGTGCCCCCCCAGGAGCCATTCCGCCCCTCCAGGATCTCCTCACACGAATCCGCCCCCTGGAGTGCATCCCAGATCTCTCCCCAGAGCCTGTAGGCATCATCCATGACGCTGACGGCAACCCCCCTGAAGTGCCTCAATCTTGCGTTGGCCCGCCGGATCTCCCTGTCCACTCCATCCGTGGATCGAGCCACCCAGCCTACGACATCAACTTCAGATCGATCATTCATACTGAGATTTCCAATGCGGTTAAGGAACTTTCCTGCAGGCACTCAACTCTTCCTGAACAATGGCAACAAGTATGCCTGGAGGACTGCTGCGCCCTTCGAACACCAACTCATTGATTCAATTGTTTTTTATACAAAATGGCTTAAAGGAGCATGGGATGGGCGGCGTGGTGCCTGCTGGATGACGCGCATCTAACCAGCGGCTCTTGGAGAAGATTTGGATACAACATTTTGAAATCAATAGCCATTTTAATATCTGTTCATCTTTTGAACAGGGGTGGTGCAAATGGAGGCAGGGAGAACGGAAGCGCCTTCAATCGGGGGAGGAGGGGAGGGCATATTTTTTCATACGATGCCGGAGGGTGTTTCGACTCACGCCCAGCACCCGCGCGGCTTTGACCTGGTTATGCCCGCACTGCTGAAGGACCCTGGCGATAAGCGTTTTTTCCACCCGATCGATGATGCTCTCATGGATCTTGTTATGGCAGACCTCGATGAGGTCTGGAATGATGGCATCCAGGGCCTTCTCGATCCTGGCCCAGCATGGCTCACCCATGGCTTCCCGCGGCATGTCGTGCTGGCCGGAATCAAACTTGATGTGCTCCTCCAGGATGACATCCCCCGAAGACAGAAGAATCGCGCGCCGCATGGTATTTTCCAGCTCCCGCACGTTCCCGGGCCAGGCATGGGACTGGAGCTTTGCCAGGGCGCCGTCATCGATGCGCCGAATGGGCGCCTGGTATTCCTCCCCAAAGCGCCTCACGAAATATTCCACCAGGGCGGGGATGTCTTCCCCGCGCTCGCGGAGGGGCGGCAGCTGGATCGAGATGATTTTGAGCCTCCAGTAGAGATCTTCTCGAAACCGGCCCTCTTCGACAGCGTTTTCCAGGTTCTTGTGGGTCGCCGCAATGATACGCACATCGACCTTCAAAGTCTGCGAGCCCCCGACTCTTTCCAGCTCTCCATACTGGAGGGCACGCAGGAGCTTGGCCTGAGTGGACAAGGGCATCTCCCCGATCTCGTCGAAGAAGAGCGTCCCGCCGTGGCATCGCTCGAATTTGCCGATGTGGGTCCGTTCGGCACCCGTGAAGGCCCCCCGCTCATGGCCGAAGAGCTCGCTTTCGAACAACGTCTCGGGAATGGCGGCGCAGTTGACCGCAAGAAACGGTTTATCCTTCCTGGAGCTGTGGTGGTAGATGGCCCGCGCCACCAGCTCCTTCCCCGTCCCGGATTCTCCCGTGATGAGGACGGTGACATCCCTGGCGGCGACCTGCCCGATGAGTTTGTAGACCTCCTGCATCCGCCTGTGATTGCCGATGATTTTGACTTCACCCTTGGGCACGGTGGAAGGCCTCCCACTCGAAGACGGGAAGCTCACGACTTCCTTCATGAGACGGTTCACTTCCAGGGCATCCCGGGCGAGCCGCTCCAGTTCATTGCGTTCAAAAGGCTTGAGCAGATAATCGTAGGCCCCGAGCTTCATGGCTTCGATGGCGGTATCCATCGTACCGTAGGCGGTCATGACGATCACGGGGGTTTTGACCTGGAGCCTTCGGATTTCTCTGAGGGTGTCGAGCCCGTTCAGACCGGGCATCTTGTAATCGAGGAGAATGAGGTCGAAGGCTTCCTTTTGAACCTTTTCAAGAGCCGCCGTGCCGCTGCCGCACGCATACACGTCATATTCCTGCCCGGAAAAGAAGCGCGACAGAAAGTGAACCAGCCCCTCGTCATCGTCAACTACCAGTATTTTTTCCATCTTCTCCAGGCATTCCTTCATGCTCGATGGGGATAAACAGAGAAAAGGTCGATCCCCGGCCGACGATGCTCTCCACGCTGACTTTTCCCCCAAGCCGCTGGAGAGAGCTCTGGACGGTGGAAAGCCCCAGCCCGGTGCCCGTTGCCTTGGTCGTAAAAAAGGGATCGAAGAGCTGAGGCCGGATGGCTTCACTGATCCCCGTCCCGGTATCCGCGACATCGATGCGCACGCATTCCCGCGCCCCACTCTCCCATGAGACGGCTTCCCGGCAGGCGGTGACTGTCACCAGGCCACGGGAGCCCATGGCTTCGAGACCGTTCACCATGAGGTTCAGCAATGCCTCCCCCAGCTGCTTTCGATCAGCCCGAATCGGAGGCAGATCCTCCTCTATATGGGTCTGCAGAACCGTTTCCTGCTGCTTCGCCCTCGGCCCCACCACCAGGAGCGCATCCTCGATGAGATCTCTCACATCCACTTCCGTCAGGACGGGATCCTCAGGCCTGGCAAAGTCGAGGAACCGATGGATGGTGGCCTCCATGCGCGCGATCTGCCGTGCGGCGACCCGGAAGTCTTCCTCATATTCTTCCGCAATCTCCAGCTCGCTTTCGATGGCCTCCAAGAACATCTTGAGGGATGTGAGGGGGGTCCTGATCTCATGGGCGACACCGGCTGCAAGCTGCCCCAGTGAAGCCAGCTGCTGGGAACGGGCAGCGGCCTCCTCAGTCGCCTTGAGCCGCACATCCGTCGCATGGAGCTCCACTTCCCGCCGGATGACTTTTTCCTCCAGCGTGTGCTGACGATCCTCCAGTTGTCGGGCCATTTCCCCAAAGGCACGGGAAAGGATCCCGACCTCATCCCCTCGATCACTCCTCACGATGTTTACCTTTTCGAACTCCCCCCTGGCAAGGGCATTGGCCGCTTGACCGAGCTTTCGGATGGGAGTGGCCACATGGCGGGACAGGAGCCAGGCGGAGAGGAGCGTACCACACAGGGAGAAGACGATGACCATGAAAATGTGACGCCTGATTCCGTCGACGGTCCGGAAAGCTTCTGCTCGGTCCTGCTCCACCACCAGCGCCCAATCCGTTCCGCCCACCATTCTCGAAGCTCCGATCACCTCGATGCCCCTGTAATCGGTATAGATCACCCCCCGTGCCTTCGTTCCGAAAATATTCTTATAGCTTTCCGATTGAGCAATATTTTCCGTCAGGATTCGACCGGGATCCTTGTGTGCGAGGAAGGTACCGTCCCCATTCACGAGGTAGCATTCCCCTGTCTCGCCCAAGGATACCCTCAAAATGACGGAAAGAATGGTGCCGGTCCCGACGGATGCCCGGACAGTGCCCTCCACCGTGCCGGAGGGACCAAACAGCGGTGCAGCGATCCAAAAGTAGGAGTCCCTGTGATTCGGGCTCAACCGAATGTCGGACATGTAGAATCCGTCGATCTCGAAGGGCGCCCCCTCTTCCTCCAGCTTGAATCGTGCGTCTCGGCCGGAACTGCGATGGATGACCGCTCCGCTGCGGGACACGACAGAGATTTCATCATAAACTTTGTATTTATTCCGGACCAATTCCAGGTAGGACGCCATCTGCCGAGGATCCATGGATCTCAGGACCGATGAGCCGGTGATGACCTCGAGGTCGGCCTTGCGCTCGGAAACCCATCTCTCCAGCAGAGCGGTCTTGTCCACCACCACATGCTCCACCTGGTTGGCAGCCATGTTCAGGACAAGATCCTCGGCCGTGCGGATGGAAAGTATCCCCACGGCACAGAAAGGCACCAGGGCAAACACGAAGAAAAGCAGCATCAATTTGACCTGCATGTTGTTGAGTAAAGGCAGGAGCCTCTCTGCGGCTTCAGCCTTCTGTGTATGCCTGGACTTCATGGAGCTGTATTCTATCCTTCCAGCTTTCACCAATGGGAAAATCGAAACGGGTTGGATTCTCTCCCAGGTGAATTTTTGGAGAACTTCAAAGAACGAGCTTCTGGACGGCTTTCCAAAAATTTCAAGTCTCACGCTCCGTCAGCAGAGGAGGGAAACGCCTGGTCGGCTTCACGTCATGGCGAGGTTCCGTAGATCCCTGCCAGGCAAGTGTGTTATTTTAATAAAAACCGATGACGATGGGCAAGGAGCACCGCAACATGCCGCCATTCGCGGCGGCACAAAGGGCGCTCGTGCCTCACCACGAGCAAGGGAGTCCAGGGATGTCCACAGAAGCAAAGAAAGCCGCAGTGCGGCAGTATTTGGAGTCGGAATTTTCAGGATTTGCCGTAGAGGGCGGCCGTGAAGCCTCGGATGGGATACACCGGTTCACCATCAGCCAGGGAGACAGCACCCATTATGCCCTCATCGCGGAGGAATTCCTGGAGAGTCACAGCCTGGAAGAAATCGGGGAAAAGCTGAGAAATTTCCTCCTGGCCGAACATTTGAAGGAAATGAGCACCACGCCCGTTCTCGTCACCAACATCGGGCTCAGCCTGGAATACGATTAGACGGGCCTGACGGGAAATTCCGGTGCATGGCCCGAAATCATCTGCGGGGATGGCAGTAAGGGGGATAAGGGCTCGGAACATCTCCCCCACAATCAACCTGCTGTTGGAAGTC
Organism: Desulforhabdus sp. TSK; assembly: GCF_022836495.1. Taxonomy (GTDB): domain Bacteria; phylum Desulfobacterota; class Syntrophobacteria; order Syntrophobacterales; family Syntrophobacteraceae; genus Desulforhabdus. Next base: position 51,006 of record NZ_BQXM01000022.1, on the reverse strand, counting down.
CTGACTCTGTCCTTTCACGGGGGCCATCCCTGTGCAACCCGATAAAGCCAGCACCAGCACAGCACCCATCCATATAAATTTCCTGCAAATATCTTTCATCGCAGACACTCCCCCGTCAAGCACTTTAAAGAAAAAAGCTTTCGCTCCGTCACGGGACGGAGCGAAAGCCCCTGTCGATCGAATGCGCAGCTTCCATCACTGGTGAGGACTGCGGCGAGCTTTCAAGGCTCAGCATCTCTCTACAGGCAACCCGCCACCGCCTTCAGAACCGCATCGTAATCGGGCTCATGAGTGAGCTCCTTGACGAGCTCCGCATAGCGGAGGGTGCCGGCCTTGGCCACCACAAACACCGCACGGGCCAGGAGTCGCAATTCCTTGATGAGCACACCATAAGCCTGGCCAAAGGCCGCATCGCGATGGTCGGAGAGGGTGACGACGTGCTCCACGCCGGCAGCACCACACCAGCGCTTTTGGGCGAAAGGGAGGTCCATACTGATGGTCAGCACCACCACATCTTTGCTCAGGTTGGCGGCCTCGGCGTTGAAACGTCGGGTCTCTATATCGCACACGGGGGTATCCAGGGATGGAACCGCCGAAATGACAACCACCTTGCCCAGGTAAGAAGACAATTTGACGGGGGCGAGTCCAGTGTCGACGACTTCAAAATCCGGAGCCTTGGCTCCCACTTTCACTTCATTACCGGTCAGAGTGAGAGGGGCTCCCTTCATGGTTACGGCGCCTGCGCGATCTGCCATATTGCCTCCTTTGAGATAGACGATTCGGATTCTCCGACCACTTACACGAAGATCTTTCCCACTTTGGAACGTCCCATCGATCCATACGGGTCGGCACCTCACGCAGCGAAACTACGCATGGGCATCCCTCCTGTCAATACGCCGGGCCATAGTTGTAGGGTGCGTTTTACGCACCATTGTTGACACAAGCATTTCTTCAGTGCGGATGGTGCATAGAATGCACCCTACCCCTGATGTCAGCACCGCTGCAGGGGGACCCTCCGTCCATCAGCCACCTTTACAGGTCATCAACCGCCCCACGGCATGCGCGAATAGACTTCGGATAATTTGTCACGGTATTCCCGGAAAAATTTTTCATGACCCTTTTCCCAATTGGAGAGCATGCCCAAGGCATTTTTCGCCTCTCCTTCCGTCCGGGCGGCCATTTTTTCGTAATATTCGCTGAGGTCTTTTTCGATGAGCCAGGCCGTGTTGAACACCGTCACATCGGGCACCATGGACCCCTCCACGCATTCCTGCAGGAATTCCGATTTCGCCCGTTCGTCGAAGTAGTTGGTGGGCTCCATGGCCTCCACCCCCAGACCCGCTGTCGTGAAGGACTGCTTGTTGTGGAGGTTTTCCAGGATCTTCGAAATGAATACGATATGCTTCTCTTCCTCCTGTATCAGCCGCTTGAAGGCATTCACCGCTGCCCCATTGGCCATACGCTGGAGGGAAACTTCAAAAAAGCTTTTTCCCGTCCTTTCCTGGTTGAGAGCATATTCAAAAATTTTGATCAAATCCTGATTGGTCACCATAGCATTCCTTTTCTATCGATGGTCAACACATTGAAGCCCGTCCAACGGCTCCATCCTCAAAGGATGCAAGCGAAGGGACTCCTCAGCCCTTTTCCCCAGTACACTGACACAGAACACAATGTCCTTTTCGCCACTTGTCATGCCGGCAGTTTTTAAGCCGGCATCCAGTTTCTTTGAGGATTCCGGCTAAAAAACTGCTGCATGACGACTCGAATTGCGGACACTCTACTGTATCGAGTTGTGCTTCGCTACATACCATAAACTCCGGGCGTTCAAATGCCAACCCTTTGGTGCATACTCCCTGCAATCATTCGACGCTCATTCGTCCTCGACAATGCCCTCTTTGAGGGCGTTCAGGGTCGGTACGGGCAGAGGCATGCAGTAGTCGCGCAGGGGATCATACATCAGCCGGTAGGAATAGCCCCGGTTCCCCTGCTTGCTCATGGATTCCCAGCCCCGCAGCAGATAGCCACACTGGTCGTTGAAGCAAAGATACGCATATTCGAGGTCCCACGTGCTGAAAGGTGAGACCGGAACAGTCCATTTCTTCATCTTCTCGCCGCAATAGGGGCAAAGCAGCGTGTCCTTGACGGCCTTCTTCCGACGCTCCAACTCCTCATCCGAGCATTCCTGTCCGGAATAGACACAAACGTCGGGACGCGGCTTCTTCCCGGCTGGCGCCCCTTTCTTATCGGCATAGACGGCATAAATGGGGTCGCTGGGGATTCCAAGGTGTGCATATTTGTCATCCTTGGGACGCGGCCTCCCCTTGGACGTGAAAAAGCTTGGAGATTCGAAGGCATCGGAATACTTGAAAAACTGCTCCACTATGACCACCCGTTCCTGCTCACTGGCTTCCTGCCAGACGCGAGTGGCCTTCCCCGGAAACATGCGGTTGGAAAAGATGACCAGAAAAAGCCCGCCCGGCTTGAGGATGCGCCCCACTTCACCGAATATTTCAAAGGGCCGGGTCATGTAGTCCACGGACACGGTATTGACGACCGCATCGAAAGTGTTGTCGGCAAAAGGCAGTCGTGGATCGACGTTGAGGTCGTGAACCACGAATTCGCCAAGGGCCCTGTTGCCGGAAAGCTCATTTTCGTTCAATCCCAAGCCCACGACCTTACCGGGCTTGAGGGTGGAAGGGATGTGCGAATCCCAACCCGCCATCAGGTCCAGTATGACGGGATTTTCTTCGTTGATGAGCTCCCCCACCAGTTTCTCCACCGTCGACAGGGCAACACTGTCGAGGTGCTGCACGAAGCGGTCGCGAGCATAAAACTCCCTGTCATCGGTTTCGTCCTTTCGAGTAAAAGCTCCTTGGGCAAAAAGGTCATACGGGGACGGGGTGCTTGCCTGGCATCCTGCTGCTGCATTCATTTCAATCCTCCTGGAATAAAAAAGCCGGGTCACACCATGTGTAAACCCGGCTCGTGCCCCAGTCTCTGGGCAGGTTTAACAAGCTCTTTTTCCTCTCTCTTAAAACTTAAAGAAAAATTAATATCAGGGGAACGTTTGTCAACTCGACAGCAGCTGAAGAATACTTCTTTTTTTACAGGCAACTGGGCGGCTCAGCGAACCTTCTCGAAATGAGCGTCCAAAGCGCCACGGAGCAGCAGGAAGGATTCCAGGCGAATACGGAGAACTTCTGCCTCCGGGTGCTTCAGAAGGCCGTCCAGGTGCGGGTGCTTATCAGCCATCCGGGCGAGGACAGCTCCACGCTCCACAGGGTCCTCCATCGGCTCAAAGGTTCCCGAAACCGTCAGCGCCTGGGTTTCAACCCTTGTACGCCCCTCGCTTCCCCGGTCGTCGACGAGGAAGCTTACCTGGGGATTGTCCGATAAATTCTTGAATTTTTGCGTATCCCTGAGCGTCGCCATGAATACGGTTTCAATCGCTTCATCAGTGATATAAGCCATGAGGGAGCAATGAGGCTTGCCGCCCGCGCAGGTCGCCAGCACGCATAGGTCTCGTTCCTTGAGGAAGGCCTTCATCTTCTGGAGCATGGTTTTACCCCTCGTGTTCCCGTTTCTGAAAACGGCTGCGTCCCTAGTCAGGGGCGAACGTCATAAAGTCCAATGGTATTGAGCTGGTACGCTTTCAGCTCCGTCTCCGTACCGGTCAGCATCTCGACCCTGGAATAGAGCGATTGGGCCTGTTCATATCGCCCCTTGGAAAGCTCCATGGTGGTGGCCCCGATGTACTTGGCCTGGACCACGAACAGCCGCTCCAGCAGAGCCGTACGGCGTGCCTCCATAATGCTGCAGCGATCCACCAGCCCCAGGTAATCGGAAAAGAGGCTCTTCCAGGGTCTCTCCCACTTGCGGGACCAGGCAGCCGTTTCGGGAATGCTCTCGAAATCCACCGCTTCCCCCCCTTCTACATATGCCAGAATGGCCGGTGTGCCGCGAATCACCACTTCCATCTCATCCCAGCCCGGCTGCTGCTGGAGGAGTCTCACCCGCTGGAGGAGAGCCTCTGCGTCAGGGTAGAAATTCGCCAGATCCGCATTCAAGACATCCAGAGCCTGGTTGGCCTCACTCGCCTTGGCCTCCGCCTGAGGATTTCGGGCAGGGACCGTCGCACAGCCGGAAGCAGCCGACATGACGCACAGCAAGAGCAAAACAGCAGCAGAACGGAGCATTCCTTCGGCCTCCCACTCTAAAATCACTCCTCCACGGGGACATCACCCCGCCACATTCCCCATGAAACCTCCCGGTACCGGCCGTCCGGGCTGGTACCGGAAGACTACCACGGGGAGCCCGACTATAGGACAACCCATGGAGAACCTCAAGCCCTTCGTGGGAGGGCTGTCGAACCTTCCCGTCCCAGAGCCCGACGGTCTTGACCTAATTATCGCCATGGGCTGCGAAAAACCTGAGGATTCGCAGACGCCGCATCATCCACTGTCTGCAAACCTTTAACCAGCCTGTTACCGACGTATATGAAGTTTACGCCATTGCACCCACCGCGCGAGAAAATTCTGATAAACGTTCGACAACAATTGTCAGTAACTGTAAATTGCAACATCAATATGATGTATTTCGGTTCAACAATGTCTTGACCCTGGGGAGGTGCGCCCGATGGATGAAAAACCAGATGATGTACTGACCATCAAAGAGTTGGCGGCCTACTTGAAGATCCCACAATCTACACTCTACAAGCTCGTTCGGGAAGGCAAGATTCCCTCCCAGAAGATCGGTCGGCACTGGCGTTTCCGAAAAGAAGGCATTGACCGATGGCTCGATGAAACTCGATCCAGCGAGGCGGATTCAGGGGGTGATCCGTAATGGGAGAGCCGCTCGCGGAAAGAAGCATACGAAGCATCGAGCAGGCTGCCAAGCTGTATCACCGCCTCATCATGCTGGTGGCCCCGGCCGGGATGGGAAAGACCGCCGTGCTTCAGGAGGTTCACAAACGCACGAACGCTCCGCTGTTCAATGTCAATCTCGAGCTGTCCCGCCGGATGCTTGACCTCACTGAGCGTCAGCGGGTGCTTCAGTTGCCGCGCATCCTCTCCGATGTAGTGGATGCGGCCCAGGCCGATGTGGTCCTTCTCGACAACATTGAAGTGCTGTTCGATGTCTCGCTCAAACAGGACCCGCTTCGACTGTTGCAGGGGCTCTCCCGGAACAAGACGGTGGTTGCGGCCTGGGGCGGCTCCATTGACGGTGAGCACATGGTCTATGCGAAGCCCGATCACCCCGAATACAAACGATATCCGCTACGGGATTTCCTGGTAGTCAGCCCGGAGGCCTCGGCATGAAGACAAGGAACAAATCCGCTTGGGGGGCAATTGCTGTGAAATACGGAGATCTGATTCAATTCGAGCCAATCGAATCAACCATACAGCTCATTCACGCCGACCAAACCGACCGAGCCCACGAGCACGTAAAAACTTATGTGGTCTCGGAGGAAATGGCCGACCGGCTGACCGCTATCGCCATCCCGATGCTGCAGTTCGAACAGCCGACCGATAATAAGGGATTACTCGTCGTCGGCAACTACGGTACCGGTAAATCACACCTCATGTCGGTAATATCTTCGATTGCGGAAAGTGAGGCACTGGCGGACGGTCTTTCGAACCAGTCCGTCGCGAAAGCCTTTTCTCGTATAGCCGGCCGATTCAAAGTCATCCGAACCGAGCTCGGAGCGACCACCATGCCGTTCCGGGATTTCATCTGCATGCAGCTCGAAGAGGCTTTGGCTCGATGGGGAGTGGACTACCAGTTCCCTCCGCAGGACAAGTTGCCGAATCACAAAGTGGCTTTCGAGAATCTGATGGCTGCCTTCCACAAGAAATACCCAAACCAGGGGTTGCTTCTCCTGGTGGATGAACTGCTGGATTTTCTTAGGAGCCGAAAAGACCAGGAGCTGATCCTCGACCTGAACTTTCTCCGCGAAATCGGCGAGGTCTGCAAGGACCTGCGGTTCCGCTTCATCGCCGGCGTGCAGGAAGCCATCTTCGACAGCCCCCGTTTCGCCTTTGTGGCCGACAGCGTCCGCCGGGTGAAGGACCGCTTTGAGCAAATCCTCATTGCCCGCAAGAACGTCAAGTTCGTGGTCGCCGAGCGCCTGCTCAAAAAGACCGCCGAGCAGCAGGCTAAAATCCGCGAGTACCTCACGCCCTTCACCAAGTTCTACGACCGCATGAACGAGCGGATGGACGAGTTCGTGCGCCTCTTCCCTGTGCATCCGGATTACATCGATACCTTCGAACGGGTGACCGCCGTGGAAAAGCGCGAGGTGCTCAAGACCCTGTCTCTGTCCATGAAAAAGCTTGTCGAGAAGAACGTGCCCGACGACATCCCAGGGCTTATCGCTTACGACGGATACTGGACGACCCTGCGCGAGAACCCGTCTTTTCGAGCGGTGCCGGACATCAAGGCCGTGATCGATTGCAGTCAGGTATTGGAGTCACGCATACAGCAGGCCTTGACACGCCCAGCCTACAAGCCCATGTCGTTGCGACTGATCCATGCTCTATCGGTCCACCGGCTCACCACGGGCGACATATACGCGACTCTCGGCGCGACGGCTGAAGAACTGCGGGATGCTCTGTGCCTATTCCAGCCCGGCATCGAGGAGCTGGGGGGCGATCCCGCCGACGATCTGCTCTCCCAGGTTGAGACCGTCCTGCGGGAAATTCATAAAACCGTGAGTGGACAATTCATCTCCTCCAATCCGGATAACCGTCAGTATTATCTGGACCTCAAAAAGACCGACGACTTCGACGCGTTGATTGAGAAACGGGCCGAGAGCCTGGATTCTTCGCAACTGGATCGCTACTACTATGATGCGCTTCGGCGAGTAATGGAGTGTACCGACCAGACCTATGTGACCGGGTACAAGATTTGGCAGCACGAAATCGAGTGGCTGGAGCGCAAGGCCGCACGCCAGGGATATCTCTTTTTCGGCGCGCCGAACGAACGATCTACCGCAGTGCCGCCGCGAGACTTTTACCTTTACTTCATCCAGCCCTTCGACACACCGCATTTCAAGGACGAAAAGAAATCTGATGAACTGTTCTTGCGTCTGGCAAGCATGGACGAGGAATTCCGCATGGCTCTGGGCAGCTATGCCGCAGCTCTGGACCTCGCGTCCACTTCTTCCGGTCAGGCCAAGTCTACTTATGAATCCAAAGCGTCGAGCTTCCTGCGCAACCTGGTTCAATGGCTCCAGAAGAACATGACCAGTGTCTTCGAAGTCACCTACCAGGGCCGAGCCAAGACCATTGCAGAGTGGACCAAAGGCAAGTCAAGCTCCCAGGAGCGTATCAACTTTCGTGACGTGGTGAACACCGTGGCTGGCATCTGCCTTGGTCCTCACTTCAGCGACCAGGCCCCTGAATACCCGTTTTTTTCAGTTCTCATCTTTGGCGCCTCCCGGGCCCAGGCCGCGCAGGATGCGCTCCGCACCATTTCCGGACAGAAACCAACCAGGCAGGCAACCGCGGTGCTGAACGGACTCGAGCTTCTCGATGGCGATAGGTTGGACCCGTACCGGTCGAAGTACGCCAAACATATCCTCGCCCTTGTGAAGAAGAAGGGCCATGGCCAGGTGGTCAACCGCTCCGAGCTGATCCAGGAAGTTTTTGGAATCGAGTATCTTGCCCCACAGATACTCCGGTTGGAGCCTGAATGGGCCGTGGTCGTACTGGCCGCTCTGGTTTACGCCGGCGAGCTGGTCCTGGCCATTCCCGGCAAGAAGTTCGACGCCACCGGCCTGCCGCAACTGGCCGGAACCGGCATTGACGAGCTCACCCAGTTTAAGCACGTCGAACGGCCCAAGGACTGGAATTTGCCTGCACTCAAAACGCTCTTCGAGTTGCTCGGTCTTACACCGGGCATGGCCCAGCTGGTCACCCAGGGGAATGATGGACCGGTCCAACAACTGCAGAAGGCCATCACCGAAGCCGTGGAACGGCTTGTGCTCACGCAGCAAAACTTGCAGACCGGCCTGTTTTTCTGGGGCCGCGGCCTGCTGCCCGAGGATGAAATCGTGAAGCTGCGCGCCAAGCTCGATCGTACCAAGGCCTTTCTCGAGTCCTTGCAGGCATACACCACGCCCGGAAAGCTCAAGAACTTGCGCTATGATGCTCAGGAGATCACCGGCCATCGCAGTGGGCTCCATGCGTTGGGGGAGATTGAGCTGCTGCAGGAGCTGGTGGGCGACCTCGGGTCCGCAGCCTCATATCTTTCCACAGCCGAGGCGGTTCTACCCACCGACCACGAGTGGATTGAGAAGATGAAGGCTGTGCGTGACGAGGTCCTCGACCGGATGGGCGATCCAGTCAAGCGCGGTGCGGCGGGCTTCCACCAGCAAACCCAGCACAAGCTTAACGATCTCAAGAAAGCCTATCTGCAGACGTACATCAGCATGCACGTCAAGGCACGGCTGGGAGTGAACGATGACAAGCGCAAGGCCAGGCTCATGGGCGATGAGCGACTCAAGGATCTGCAGAAGCTCTCCATTATCGACCTCATGCCGCGCCAACACTTGTTAGACTTCCAGAACCGCCTGGCAGCACTAAAGAGCTGTTTCGAAATGACGGAGCAGGAGTTGGACGCCTCGCCCTTCTGTCCACACTGTAAATTCAAGCCGGTAGCCGAGCCGCCAGGCCCCCCTGCGGCAACCATGCTCGACGACTTTGACGGCGAGCTCGACAAGCTGATTGAGGGATGGACGCAAACGCTGCTGACCAATCTCGCGGACCCGACCACCAAGACCAATCTAGGCCTTCTCAAGCCCGAGCCGCGCAAGCTGATAGAGGATTTCATCAAGAAGGGGGCCCTACCCGACGACCTGAGCCAGGACTTCATCCATGCGCTCAAGGATGTTCTATCCGGACTCACCAAGGTCTCGGTCAAGATCGAGGACCTGCGCGCCGCGCTGCTCTCGGGGGGCTCCCCGGCCACCCCGGCGGAGATGAAAAAGCGGTTCGAGGAATACCTGGACCAACTCACCAAAGGAAAAGAACCCGGGAGGGTTCGGATTGTTGTGGAGTAAACCGTGAAATCGTTCGAATCCGAGTTTCTGGAAAGGCAGCCGATACCTCATTCGTTCCTGCGGACCATCCGATTGTTGGGCGAATACCGAGGAAAGGAAGCACTTTTCAAGGAGCAGACGCCTCAAATACTCGAATCGTTGCGCCAGGTCTCCATTATCCAGAGTACCGAATCATCCAACCGTATCGAGGGAATTGAAGCACCGGCCGAACGGATCAAGAAGCTTGTGGAGCACAAGACCACGCCAAGGAATCGATCCGAACAGGAGATCGCCGGATACCGTGATGCCCTTGCGACGATTCATGCCAACCATGCCAATATGCCGTTTACGGTCGGTATTGTTCTTCAACTCCATCGTGATCTCTATCAATTCGTCGCCCAAGAAGGGGGACGCTGGAAAATGACGGACAACGAGATTACCGAAACCGGGGCGGATGGAACCAAAATTGTCCGTTTCAGGCCGGTTCCCGCGCATCAGACGCCCGAAGCCATGGAGCGGCTCCATACCCTTTTCCGGGAAAAATGGGACCAGGGAGAAATTGATCCTCTTCTGCTCATCCCAGCCTATGTATTCGATTTCCTATGCATCCATCCATTCACCGACGGAAACGGCAGGATGGCGAGGCTGCTGACACTGCTCCTTCTTTACCATGCCGGTTTCGAGGTCGGCCGGTACATCAGTCTTGAGCACTTGATCGAAAATCAGCGTGAAGGATACTACGACGCCCTCTACAAATCCTCTCAGGGCTGGCACGATGGCACACACACCTTGCTGCCATGGTGGGAATATTTCTTGGGCGTGATGCTCCTTGGCGCCTATCGTGAATTCGAGCGTCGAACCGGCGAGCTGACCACTGCCCACGGGGCCAAGAAAGAATTGGTTTTTGACACCATTGGACGCTTGCCGGAGGAGTTTCGGGTGGCTGACATCGAGCGTGTCTGTCCAGGAGTCAGCCGCCCCACGATCAATCGCGCCCTTCGAGATCTCCGCGAGGCCGGACAGATCGCATGCGTCAAGGGAGGGCGCGATGCCATTTGGCGGAAAACGTGATCATGATCGCATTAATATGATCATTTTCGGCCGATTGATCATGTTTATGGAAATGTGATCACGAATACTTTAATATGATCAGACCTGCTGGGATGATCATATTTGGGGTGAGTTGATTGTCTAAGAATGCTTTAACGGGATCTTGGGTGGCTTTTTCTGGGGGGCGACGATTTGTGATCTGACTGGGAATGACCGGATCATTTACCATTTCGGCTTTGACGCCGAGCCGATCTGGTCTGGTCTGTGCCCAAATCGTGACAAAAGGACAATTCAATGAAGCTCTCTCACCTTTGCATACAAAACTTCCGGTCATGTCGTGACATTACTCTAGAAATCGGCGACATGCACGCGCTAGTTGGTGCGAACAACGCTGGTAAATCATCGGTTCTTCGTGCCTTGGATTTCCTCTTCAACCCGAGCACCAAGTCTTTGAACGAGGAAGCCTTCTGGAACAAAGACACCAACCTTGAAATCCGCGTGGAAGCCATCTTCTCAGATCTTACCGAGAAGGAACAGGAAGCCCTGGCCGCTTATTTGAAAGAGGACGGAACGTTCCACATGGCCCGTTCCGCGAGACTAGGCGGCAAAAGCGATGAATCGGAATCCGATTCGGAAAGGGGCGAGGATAAGATCACGGTAGGACAGCACTACAAGAAGCCGATTCCGGAACCGGAATGGCTCCAGGAAGCCAACATCAATGGAAAGAATATCGCCGAATGGTGGAAGAATAAGGATCAACTGGTTGTCGGTGGCGTCAGTTTTGGTGATTCATGGGATAGTGCTATCAAGAAGCCTGCTGTTGAAGACTGGAAAGTGAAAGCCAAGGCATTCGTCTCTGAACACTTTGACAAGATTCCGATGAAGGACGCATGGATCGACAATCCCAAAGGGTATGCCAACGTTCTGAAAGGAACCCTGCCGTTCTTCGTTCTGGTTCCCGCAGTCCGCGATGTGACCGAAGAGTCCAAGGGCACGAAGAGCAGTCCCTTCGGAAAATTGCTGTACGCAATCCTTGACACCGTGACTCAAGAGAAGAAAACGAAGATTGAAGGCATCCTTGGCGAAGTCGCAAAACAAATGAACCGAATGGGAGGCAATGAGCGAGTACCCTTGATTGCCGAAACGGAGAAGCAGCTCAACACGTTGCTGAACGATTTCTTCGCAGAATGCGATTTAGAGATCGAATTTGAGACGCCAACACTTGAGGTCCTTCTCAGCGCGCCGAAACTGTTCGTTGATGACGGTTTCAGGAACGCCGTCGAGAACAAAGGTCACGGCCTGCAGCGGGCTGTTATTTTCACCATTTTGAGGCGCTATGCGGAGCACATGACTTGTTCTCCAGAGGGACGGACCCGCAATTTGATTCTGGCCGTGGAAGAGCCAGAGCTTTACATGCACCCCCAGGCGCAGCGCACCATACGACGCGTTTTCAGAAAGGTCGCAGAAGGCGGCGATCAAGTGCTCTTCTCAACTCATTCATCTCTTCTTGTGGATGTGGCCTATTTCGATGAAATCATCCGGCTGGAAAGCCGTTTCGAGGAAAATAATGGAAAGAAAACAAGGTCAAGCATGGCGTGGCAACTGCCAATAACGAGGATGATAGATGATCTTGAAACACGGGTTTCCCGTCTGAAAGGCAAAGTCACTCCTGAATCCATGCGCGATCTGTATTCCCATGCCTATAATCCCCGGCGCAACGAAGGTTTCTTCGCGTCCAAAATTATCCTCGTCGAAGGTCTCACAGAAGAATACAGTTTGCCGATCTACGCCGATGCACTTCCAAGCTGCGCCTTTGATCCTCAAGGCATCAGCGTTGTGGAATGTGGTGGGAAAGGTCCGATGGATCGTCTTTTCAGGATATTCAATGAACTCCACATCCCTTGTTATATTCTCTTTGATTATGACGACGGCAGTCCGGACAAGAATATCATCAATAAATCCAAAGAACTATTGGCTTTGGCTGGCGAATCGCAGGGGGATGCACCCCAGACTCTGTTTGTTTCCGATTGTATAGCCTGTTTTCCAAAGAAATGGGAAACTGACCTTGAGCAGGAAATCCCGGATGCCGAAACTCTGGCACGAGAAGCCAGAAAAGAGCTTGGGATAAGCGATGATACCGGCAAACCGCTCATTGCTCGATATATCGCTCGCAAACTCACCGAGCGCAAACCGCCTGTTGTCCCTCCGAGTCTGAAGGCAATTATTGAAAAGGCTGTGGCCATAACCTGGAAGCAGAGTTGCCTCAGAGCCGGGACATGCTCATCCGCTGCTGTTGAAGAGGAAGAAACGAACCGATGAACAGACAGAAAACGAAATCTACTTCTTCTGATCACCTTTCTGCTGGCGATGATCAAAGGATTTTGTTCGAAAAATCCTATCAGGAGAAGATAGCGGCTGAATATAATAAGCCTGTCCAATGCTTGGGCATGACGTTTCCGAACGACCAAGAGCGCCGACAATACTTCCTGGAGAAACTGCGTGAGAAGCTAAAGGACCCGGAGTTTCGAAAGATCGAGGGCTTTCCCATCGGCTCAGATGAGGACATCCTGTCTTTGTCCGACCCTCCGTACTACACCGCATGCCCCAACCCATTCCTGGATGACTTCATTCGTTGTTGCGGGACGCCATATGATCCGTCCGTGCCTTACAGCCGTAACCCGTTTGCCGTGGATGTAAGCGAGGGAAAGACCGACCCTCTCTACAAGGCCCACTCCTATCACACCAAGGTGCCACACCTGGCCATCGTGCCATCGATCCTCCACTACACGGAGCCTGGGGACGTCATTCTGGACGGCTTCTGTGGCTCGGGAATGACCGGTGTCGCAGCCCAGTGGTGTGGGGCCGCTCCGGCGGAATACCGATTTCGGCTGGAGACCGAATGGGCCAAACAGGGGCTCGATAAACCGAAGTGGGGCGCCCGTCGCGTGGTGTTGAACGATCTGGCCCCGGCGGCCACCTTTATTGCCGCCAACTACAATCTGCCGTTCGACGTCCAAGCATTTGCCAAGGCCGGAAAGAAACTCCTAGCCGAAGTGGAGCAGGAGCTTGCCTGGATGTATGAGACCCTTCATACTGACGGCAAAACAAAGGGCCGGATCGAATATACAGTCTGGAGCGAAGTCTTCACATGCCCCGACTGTTCGGACGAGGTGGTCTTCCTCGATGAAGCTCTTAATAAGGAGACAAAGCGGGTCAGAGGTTCTTTCCCCTGTCCTCACTGTAGTGCGAAACTGACTAAGGACAATCTTGAGCGGGTATTCGAGTCGCGCGCAGATCCCATCACTGGCGGCACCTGGAAACACGTGAAGTTTCGGCCCTCGCTCATCTCCTATAATGATAATGGTGAGCGTTATGAAAAGATGCCGGACGATGCTGATCTGGAACTGCTTGACCGTATTGCACAGATGCCGTTGCCGAGTGAAATACCGTCAAACCGATTTCCCCTCGAACAAATGTACCACGGTTCACGGATAGAGCCGAAGGGCTTCACGCACATCCATCATTTTTTCCTCCCTCGTGCTGCTCAGTCATTAGCAGCCCTCTGGCGCAAGGCAAAGGCCCATCCGGACGTACGCATCCGTCACATGTTATTGTTTTTTGTGGAACAGGCCATATGGGGCATGGCTGTGCTCAACAGATATCTTCCGACGGCATTTTCACAAACCAACCGTCAGTTGACGGGCGTCTATTATGTTGCATCACAGATTTCGGAGGTTTCGCCCCAGTACAACCTAGATGGAAAGATGAAACGCCTTGGCAAAGTCTTTCAGAATCGACCTTCTGCTGCTAGCGATGCGATCGTCACCACTGGTACTGCAGCTTCATTGAGTCTACCGGACGCAAGTATTGACTATATCTTTACCGACCCGCCTTTTGGCGAAAACATTTACTATGCTGACCTGAACTTCCTAATTGAATCCTGGCACCGAGTCTTCACTGATGCCGTACCTGAGGCAATCGTAGACAAGTTCAAGAAAAAGGGCTTGCCCGAGTATCAGCACCTTATGCAGCGGTGTTTTGCGGAATACTGCCGCGTTCTCAAACCCGGCCGGTGGATGACGGTGGTGTTCCACAACTCCCGAAACGCCGTCTGGAACGCTATCCAGGAAGCCATGCTGGCGGCAGGATTCGTCGTGGCTGACGTCCGAACCATGGACAAGCAGCAGGGATCATATCGGCAGGTGACCAGTACGGCCGTCAAACAGGACCTGGTCATCTCCGCCTACAAACCAAACGGTGGGCTCGAAGAACGTTTCAAGCTGACTGCCGGAACCGAAGAGGGCGTCTGGGATTTCATCCGAACTCACCTGAAGCAACTCCCGGTTTTCGTCTCCAAGGACGGCCAGGCTGAGGTCATCGCCGAGCGTCAGAGCTACCTTCTCTTTGATCGCATGGTTGCTTTCCATGTTCAGCGCGGCGTGACAGTGCCGCTATCCGCTGCGGAGCTCTACCAGGGACTGGCTCAACGCTTTCCCGAGCGCGACGGCATGTATTTCCTGCCGGAACAGGCGGCCGAGTACGACAAAAAACGTTTGACCGTCAAAGAGATGCTCCAGCTTGAAATTTGGGTAAAAGACGAATCCTCGGCGATCCAGTGGCTCAAACAACAGCTCACGAAAAAACCACAGACCTTCCAGGAGCTCCACCCGCAATTCCTCAAGGAGATCGGTGGCTGGCACAAGTACGAAAAACCCCTGGAGCTTTCGGATCTCCTGGCGCAAAACTTCCTGCGCTACGACGGCAAGAACGATGTACCCACTCAGATCCACAGCTATCTGTCCACCAATTTCAGAGAGCTGCGCAACCTTCCCAAAGACGATCCGATTCTATGCGCAAAGGCCAAAGACCGCTGGTACGTGCCCGATCCCAACAAGGCAGGCGACCTGGAAAAACTACGCGAGCGAGCTTTGCTGCGCGAGTTCGACGAGTACCGAGAGTCAAAGCAGCGACGGCTCAAAGTCTTCCGCCTTGAAGCCGTCCGCGCCGGCTTCAAGAAAGCCTGGCAAGAGCGAGATTATCCCACCATCGTCACCGTGGCCGGCAAAATCCCTGAAACCGTCCTTCAGGAGGACCCCAAGCTGCTTATGTGGTACGACCAGGCAATCACCCGCAAGGGAGATGACTAAGGTGGATCCCACGATGAATTGGAAACTACAGTATCAAACGGAAAGAAGCCATATTCAGGTATCTGGTTTCGTTGCAGCGTCTGAAGAAGAATGTCGCCAGTACTTCATACGTCGCGTATTTGCCAAAATTGCGGAGTCGGACGGAACAGAAGAACTCAGGCAGCACCTGATCGAATTGGAAACGACAGGGTTCGATCTGCGTGGACTAGTTGCGCAGGTTGAGGCTTCGCCTGAAGCCAAGGATTGGGAAATCGGAGAAGCATTTGCTGAAATCGCCCTGGAGGATGCACACGAAGCCATGTTCCCATGGCCGACGGGATTTGACAAGCGAACCCGCAAAGCCAGCTTGCCGGGTCCTGATCTGGTAGGGATCCAACGCTATGCCACCCCACGTTTTGTCTTTGGCCAAGTGAAGTCCTCTTCCGAGAATCGCGTGCCCCCGCAAGTCGTTAATTCTACCGACGACTGTCTTCGCAACCAGATGATCCAGTTGCGGCATCGACCTGCAGATCGGCAACAACTTATCAGTTGGTTGTTGGTACGGATGCGCGGCACCGATTGGGAAGATGCCTTTAACGAAGCCTTGAAACGCTACTCCGAGGGTGACCTGTGGCTTGTCGGCGTGCTGGTAAGCGGGAAGCGTGCTCCAGTCGAAACAGACCTTACGAACATTTGCGCCGGAATCGATCACCAACCTGGGGGAGCGGAAATTCATCTGCTAGGCTTTTATCTACCTTTTCATAAAGACGAATGGGTTGACATCATCTACGGTAGGGAGGCAACCCCATGACCGCATTCCCTACGGACATCCTCATTGCGAAAACAGGCGGACGGGAAGCACTGGATAGAACAGCTTACAATGCCAAAGTGCTGCTAGCGAAGACAGTGCTGAAACGCATCGCAGATCGTGAACCATCAGCGTTCATGTCGCTGCCATCGGAAACGGCAAGGACTTTAGAAGAGTCCCTGCATTTGATCGAACTGCGCTGCCTTGATTTAGCGTCTGCTTGGCGTCGAGACGTCCGCTCAAAAGAAGGTATCGAGTTTCGTGATTACTGCTCGTTGGCCTTTGACATTAGACGGGTGTTGCCGTTGGGAGAAACCGAGGATGAGCGCGTTAAAGGTGCCATTCGTCTTGCTGCTGTCGGGGTATTGGGAGATCGGAGTGCAGACATCCGGCGTTATCTCAATGAGAATACCTGGCCAGTGCCGGAGGTGAGCGCTGATACAGCAGGATGGCCTAAGTTGGTTCTCTTTCGCGTGGCGGACGCATTCCTGCGAGTGGTGCGCAAGAAGAACTGGGATGACCTCCGTGCCGTAGCTCGTGCGATTGCCGCGCTTCGCGAAAGCCAACAGCTTTACGAACGGGACTACCTACAACAGGAGAATGGACTGCGGCAGGTTGCAGCCATCGAGCTGGTGGCCTTTTATCAATTGGCGAAAGCCGTCGAAATGCTGGGCGTATTTGTCGGCAGAGGAACGCCTCGTACAGCGCTGGATGACGTGGATTTTCATCTCTCGCGTGCCGTCAAAGCGGCGGATTCTGCTGGAATCATTGAACTGGCTCTGCTCCTGAGGTGGATCAGCATGGCTGCGAGAGTGCTGATCCGCTCCACTATTTGGCACCAATTGGCTGGCTACAACAGCAAGATGACGGATTTTAAGCGGGCGCTGACCGATGAACTACAGACACGCCCGTTATTTGAATTGTTACCACCCCAACGCGATGCCATCCAAGATGTCATGCATACTGGCAATCGGGCAGTGGTGGTCGAGATGCCAACCTCCAGCGGCAAAACCCTTTTGGCGGAATTCCGCATCATCCAGACGAAAGTGAACGTCGCTAACGCATGGATTGCATATCTGGTACCGACACGGGCTCTTGTCAACCAAGTTACGGTTCGCCTCCGGCGAGACCTCGGGCCTTTAGGTTTCAAGGTCGAACAGGCGACGCCTGCTTATGAATTGGATGCGTTGGAAGAGGAGCTACTGTCTGCTCCTGGTAGTTTCGATGTACTCGTGACAACGCCGGAGAAACTCGACCTGTTGATCCGCAACGGAGCGGCTGACCAAGGAGGGCGACCGCTTGGCTTGGTGGTGCTGGACGAAGCACACAATCTGGGCGACGGAGAGCGTGGACTCCGGAGTGAGCTCGTGCTCGCCACCATCAATCGTGAATCACCGGACACTCACTTCTTACTTCTGACTCCATTTATACCAAACGCGGAAGAGCTCGCCACCTGGCTGGATGACGAGCGTTCGAAGAGTGTAACCCCTTCACTTGCGATCAACTGGCAGCCCAACGATCAGATGATCGCCCTCGCGTATCCAAAGGGCCGGGGGAAGGTATGGGGACTCGAGGTGAAGCCCCTACATGTAAGTCGGCCGCATCGCATACCCATTGCCTTTGACGAACGTGTAACCATTGACCGCGAACGAAGCCGTGACATTACATTGACGCAAGCTAAGTCGTCGAAACTCGGAGTCTCTGCACTCGTCGCTGAAGCTCTTGCTTCCCGTGGAAGTTCCATCGTGCTGGCGTATTCTCCCACCGATTGCTGGAACCTTGCTGGGAAGCTGGCTGCTATACTCCCGGACAAGCAAAGTGACAGACTTACGTTGGTCAAGGAATTCGTGAAAGCAGAATACGGGGAGGACTTTGCACTATATGCCTTCCTGGGGAAAGGGTTGGCGGTTCATCACGCGGGGATTTCACCTGAGGTGCGCACCCTGTTGGAGTGGTTGACCGAGGAGGGTGAATTAGCTGCACTGGTGGCCACAACAACGGTGGCGCAAGGGGTAAACTTCCCCATTTCAAGCGTTATTCTGTCAACTCACTTCAAACCGATTCGGATTGGCGAGACTTTTATCAAAGGCAAGCTTCGTCCTGATGAGTTCTGGAACATCGCTGGCCGGGCAGGGCGCCTATTCCAAGATACGCTTGGGTTGGTCGTTTTTGCATCGCAACAGCCAGATGATGCTTCTTTGGAAGCCTATGTGAACGACAAGGTGGTCGAATTGGCTTCTGCGCTAGAACAGATGATTGAAGATACGGTTGAACGAGGTTGGGACCTGGACTTGCGGCGTTTGTTAAAAAACGATGCCAAGTGGTCAAGCTTTGTCCAATATTTGGCCCACAGCTACCGGAAGGTTGGCGATTATGCGCAGTTCCTTACGGACACTGAAAAGTTGCTCAAACGTACCTACGCCTACTATCGGCTGAGTGAACATCAACCTGAGTTGGCCGAGCAGTTGATCGAATCCACCCGGATATACGCCGAACAACTTAGCAAGCTTCCCACCGGAGTTTTGAGCCTGGTGGACAGCACTGGATTTTCGCCGGAGAGCATCATAGATCTGCTCCACGACAAAGAGTCCTTCAGTCTGCCAGTTGATGAGTGGAGTCCAAGCCGCCTTTTCCAATCGGGGGGGGAAGGAATGAAGGACCTTGTCGGCGCCTTGCTCAAGGTGCCAGAGTTGAACATCCCGACTATTGGTGGCGGAGATAAGAGATTCATCGCTTCCATGCTACAAATGTGGGTCTCTGGCAAGACGTTGCGGGAAATTGCCGATCAGCACTTTGGAAATGTCGCAGATATCCAAAAACGGCTTACGGAATGCTGCCGTACAGTCTACCAGACTCTCACTCATCAAGGCTCATGGGGGATTGGAGCTCTTCAGTCAATGAGTCAACTTGCAGATGAGAAGCTGTCGGAGGAAGCTAAGGCCGCAATTCGTTCTGTGCCGTCCATGATCTACTTCGGTGTCCCCACCATCGAAGCGGTTCTCATGCGAAGCCTGGGTGTACCTCGCTCGATAAGTGTGGCGATGGGCAAAAGGTTTACAACTGAAGCAAAAGAAACCGAGCCAGCACCACGGCTCCAAAAAGCGAGGGTATGGCTTGAACGAACCTCATCTGAAACGTGGCAGGAAGTAGCCAACGAATCCAGCTTGCCTATGGACGGAAAAAGGATGCGGGATGTGTGGCGCATCATCACCGGCAATCAACTCTTATAGATTTTATGCGGGACCAGGAAGAAATAGATTCGGAGCCACAAGACAGAAATGATGGACACCTTCACACAAGGCGCATGGTATTTCAGCCTTGACTATAGGCAGCTTTGTCAGGTCATCGAAGCCCAGACGCTCTGGGGTGAGACGACATACCGAGTGTGGCTGCCCGGGCGCGACTCCGTGGTCCGCATCCCTGCCTCCCGGCTCAAGCCCATTGAGCGCGCTCATACCAGCTCGCCGGAAAACATCGCCTACATAGCTGCTGCCGCGCGCGTGGCCGACGCCCTGACTCAGGACGTTCTCCTAGCACCCATCGAGTCCTCCGTCATCCCGCTTCCGCACCAGATTCGGGCCCTGTCCCGCGCCATCGCCAACGACCGGGTGCGCTATCTCCTGGCGGACGAAGTCGGCCTGGGCAAGACCATTGAAGCCGGTCTCATTCTGCGGGAGCTGAAGCTGCGCGGGCTGGTCAAGCGGACGCTCGTCATCGCTCCGAAGGGGTTGGTGAGTCAGTGGGTCAGCGAGATGCGCTTTCACTTTGGTGAAACCTTCCAGCTTGTTCTCCCCGAGGACATCAAGACACTGAGGCGGATCGCGGGCATTGATGATTTTAGATTGCAGGATTTTAGATTTGAAGACAACACCGCAGCGATTTTAGATCAGCAATCTGCAATCTCAAATCAAAAATCACCAATCTCAAATCCCTGGCAGATGTTCTCCCAAGTGGTTGTGCCGATGGACTCGGTTAAACCCATGGACAAGCGCCGTGGGTGGACCAAAGGCCAAGTGCACGAATACAATCGCGAGCGGTTCGAAGATCTGGTATCGGCCGGTTGGGACCTGGTCATCGTGGACGAGGCCCATCGGCTGGGGGGAAGCACCGACCAGGTGGCAAGATTCAAACTCGGTCAAGGGCTTTCCGAGGCTGCGCCATATTTCTTGCTTCTTTCGGCCACGCCGCACCAGGGGAAGACGGACGCCTTCCACCGGCTGATGTCCCTGATCGACGCTCAGGAGTTTCCCGACGTAGGCAGTGTGACCCGCGAGAGGGTCCAGCCGCACGTAATCCGCACCGAAAAGCGCCGCGCCATCGACGCTGAGGGAAAGCCGTTGTTCAAACCCCGGCGCACCGAGATCGGTCCGGTCTCCTGGGGAGAGCGCCACCGCGATCAGCAACTTCTGTATGAAGCCGTCACGGAATATGTTCGCGAGGGCTACAATCAGGCAATGCGGGAGAAACGAAGCTACATCGGCTTCCTGATGATTCTGATGCAACGTCTGGTGGTGTCCAGTACAAGCGCCATCCGCACAACACTTGAAAGACGCCTCGATGCACTCGCCACTCCCCAGGAGCAACTGACCATGTTTCCTCTCCCATCCGAGGAGGAATGGGAGGACCTGGACGGCCAGGAGCAGATCGATATGCTGCTCGGCATCCGTCTCAAAGCTCTCAAGAACGAGCGCGCGGAGGTCAAGCTGTTGCTCGATGCCGCGGCCCGATGTGAGCAGTCAGGGCCGGATGCCAAGGCCGAGGCGCTGCTCGACTGGCTCTACCGTCTCCAATCCGAAGAAGGTGATCCGGAGCTCAAGGCGCTGGTCTTCACCGAGTTCGTTCCAACACAGGAGATGCTGCAGCGCTTCTTGACCGAACGTGGCTTTTCGGTGGTCTGCCTGAATGGCTCCATGGACATGGAGGAGCGCAAGAGAGCGCAGGAAGCATTCGCCCATGAAGTCCGCATTCTTATCTCAACCGACGCGGGTGGGGAGGGCCTGAACCTGCAATTCTGCCACGTGGTGATCAACTACGATATCCCCTGGAACCCGATGCGGCTCGAACAGCGGATCGGCCGCGTGGATCGTATCGGGCAGCCCCACACCGTGCGCGCTGTCAACTTCGTTTTTGAAGACTCGGTCGAACACCGGGTCCGGGAGGTTCTGGAACAGAAGCTCGCCATCATCTTCGAGGAATTCGGGATCGACAAGACCGGTGACGTGCTGGATTCGGCCCAGGCCGGTCGAATGTTCGATGAAATGTACCTGGAGGCGATCCTCAACCCGGAAAAGGTGGAAGAATCCGTGGACAGCGTAATCGTCCGGCTGCAAGACCAGGTGCGCGAAGCCCGTACGACCGCCTCGGTACTCGGAGCGACGGAAGACCTTGAGCCAGGCGAAGCTCAGCGACTCCTGACCCATCCCTTGCCCTATTGGGTTGAGCGGATGACCGTGAACTACCTGAAAGCGCACGGTGGTCAGGCCGAGAAGGCAGGCCAAGGCTGGAACATCACCTGGCCCGATGGTGAGATTTACACGAACGTGGTCTTTACGGGCAAGGAGGCCGAGAGGTTTCCCACCGCCCGGCACCTCACCCTGGAAGAGCCGAAGATTCGCGGTCTGGCCATGCGACTTCCCCGCTTCGCACCCGGTCAGCCGGTTCCAATCGTATCCCTTCCTGGCGTCCCCAAAGAAATCAATGGTGTCTGGTCCCTGTGGCGGATCGCCATAACAACCATGGAATGGAATCGCCGAAGGATTATGCCTTTATTCCTTGCTGACGATGGCAGGGTGTTCATGCCGACGGCAAGACATGTCTGGGACCAGCTCCTCATGGCAAGCCCGAAAGTCCGCTCCATTCTCGACGCTCAGGTGTCCCAGTCCGTCCACTCGCAGATGCACAGGGCTGCGGAAGAGCACGGGAAGCCCATCTACGAGGCACTCGTACAGGAACACCGAGCCAGAATCGCTCGTGAGCGGGAGAAAGCGGACTACGCCTTCGCGGCCCGACGTAAGACCATCGAACGAATCGGCCTGCCGCAAGTGCGCAATTACCGCCTTGCCCTTCTCGCTCAAGAGGAGAAAACCTTTCAGCAACAACTCGACAAAAGAGCTCATGTCTGTCCCGAGATGGTGGCCTTGCTCATGATTCGCGTGGAGGGGGCTGGAGATGAGTAGCTGGCGCGATCAAATCCTGAAAGAATTTACCCCGAAGGTCGCTCGGCTCACTCTGGTGGCGGACCCGGACGGTTTGCTGCTCGAGGAGATAATTCTCGAAGGCGTTCGTGAACGGGGGTTTGAGTTGATCCCCTTCGAGGACCACATCGCGTTCCGTTACGCCTATGAATCGAAGTTCCGTTCCCGTTGGGACCGGGGTGAGGATACGGACCTGGTGGTCGTTTTGCATTCCCAGGCAAGCGATCTCGGTGCGTTGCCGTATGACCTTCTTCAGGCAAGCCGCAAGCTCTCCTTCAACCTCGGGGACATCTTCCCGAACCTCAGCTATCCGGTCGTAACCGCTTTGGACCGTGGGGACATGGATGCTTTGTACCAGGCTCAAAAGCGGCATACCCCCGGCCAACTTGGCGATAACGCCACCAAGGGATTCGTCCTCCTGCATGTCTTCGAAATCGCTCCTGAGCTTATCAAGCAGCCGTCTGATCTGCTGAGGGTACTATTGCGCCGTCATTACCGTGGTCAGCGAATCCCCGCCATCCTCGACGAACGGTTCATTCAGCTCCTGCGCCAGAACAATACCTTCGACGATTGGCCACTTGAAACCCTTATTCCGGACAGGGAAGCATTTTTCGGCTTTCTCCAGGAACGTTGGCCTATCTTCCTTGATCGCTTGGCTGCCAAAGAGGATTCGAATTTTCGCGAACGGAAAGAGCCCTATGGACTGAGCATAAAGGGACCCGTCGATCTTCCCTTCGAGCATCATGACATCCGTGTTTACGTCGATAACCTCTTTCTCGATGGACTGCTTCATTCCGTATCTCATGAGCATGCAGATACTCTTTCCAATACATGGGTAAGCGTCGGTGTGCAAACCGATCCCGCCTCGGACCGGTCTCGTCGCTTGAGCAAGCTCGTCGAAGGCCTTCAGCCATCCATTCCCGCAGAGGATGCAAGGCACGTGGAGTGGCTTCACTTCGCCCGCATATGGGCGGAGCTGATGGTACTGGCGAACGGAGAGGACGGAACCGTTTCCGCGAAAACGAGCGAGCATATCAAGACATTGCAGGAACAAGTGGACACGGGATTCCGCACCTGGCTCTTGAAACGGTACGCCGGTCTTGTCAACCTCCCGCCCGTACCTCCGGTCATGCTGCATCACCTCCCGCGATTCCTTTCCCGCCAGGTGGCAGAAAGCCGTGGCGTCAAAGTCGCGCTGCTCCTGGTGGACGGCCTTGCCCTGGACCAGTGGCTGGTAGTCCGTGAAGGGCTGGCCTCACGGCAGTCCGGTTTCCGCTTCCGGGAGCAGGCGGTCTTTGCATGGATTCCTTCTCTCACATCCGTCTCGCGCCAGGCCGCCTTTGCCGGAAAGGCACCCATCTTCTTTCCCAACAGCATCCAGATCACCGACAAGGAACCGGCGCTGTGGACGCAATTCTGGGCGGATCAAGGCTTCACATCGAGTGAGATCGTCTACCTCAAGGGATTGGGTGACGGTAGTCTGGAGAGTGTTTCGGAAGCGCTTTCTCATCCCAAGGCGAGGATCGCCGGCCTGGTGATCGATAAGGTCGACAAGATCATGCACGGGATGGAAATGGGCACGGCCGGCATGCACAATCAGGTGCGCCAATGGGCTCAGCAGCCTTACTTAAGCTCGCTCCTTGATCTGCTCTTGGATCATGGGTTTCGAATCTACTTGACCTCCGACCATGGCAATATCGAAGCCGAAGGCTGCGGCCGTCCCATGGAAGGGGCTGTGGCGGACCTGCGCGGTGAGCGAGTCCGCGTATACCCCGACGCTGTGCTTCGCGCTAATGTGAAAGAACGTTTTCCGGGCACGCTGGCATGGGACCCCATCGGTCTCCCGAACGATTACCTCGCTCTCCTCGCCCCGGCCAGACAGGCATTTATTCACAACAAGCAGCGCACTGTCGGTCACGGGGGCATTTCTCTCGAGGAGCTCATCGTTCCTCTGGTACAAATCGATAGGAAAGCTGAATGAATCGTCGAACCAATCAGATCGGATTCAGCCAACGTGTGCGCCTGGAATGGCTTGAACAGACCGCTAACCTTGTCCTCTCCGGGAACGACAAAACCGCTGTCAACGATGCCCTTCAGGAGCTTTTACGGGACAAGGTTTCCATCGGCGGGCAGGCAGTCCGCGGCAATCGTGAGAAGATCATCACCATCCTTTTCAAAGTTTGGTTCACGGCACCGGCCGAGCTAGAGTCCCTGCGCGCGAGCGGTCTCGATCTGCTCAAGCATGTTTCTCGATCCGACCACATGCCCGTGCATTGGGGAATGGTCATGGCCGTCTATCCCTTCTGGGCGGACGTAGCCACCCAGGTCGGTCGTCTCCTGAGGCTCCAAGGCTCCGCCGCCGCGGCACATGTCCAGCGTCGCGTCCGCGAGCAGTACGGCGAACGAGAAACGGTCTCCCGCGCTGCCCGTCGCGTTCTACGCTCGTTCCTGGACTGGGGCGTGCTCAAGAAGACTGATGCGAAAGGGATCTACAGCGCAGCTCCCCCAGTGACCGTTGACAGCCCCCCGCTGATCGCATGGCTTGTTGAGGCATCCTTACATTCACGAGCCAACGGATCGGCCCCGCTGAGGGACCTGCTCGACAGTCCCAGCCTTTTCCCCTTCCGTCTGGCGCACATATCCGCGGACCACCTCGCGTCTCTTTCGCCCCACATGGAGCTATTGAAGCACGGGTTGGATGATGATCTGATCATGCTGGAAAAATCAGGAGAAAGAAACTGACATGAGGGGATCGCCTCGGTTGCCAGCAGATAGACTCTGCTTCAAAAGACCGGAGCCCCCTCGATTTAGTGTTTGCACAGTGCTTTTGAGAAAGCTATCCGCCTCCTGCCCAAATTCCCCGGGCTGTTTCATTGACACCTCCGGCGAATGCGCTACCTTGACTAAAAAGAGCTTGAAAGTTGGAGAACAGGTAGGCGACACTACGCTTCAGCCCAAGTATGGAGCTTCAGCGTTTCCAAGACATCCATGAAGGAGGAGAGTGCCATGTTGTTTTGCTTCAACGCAGGTGAGATTTTTCAGGTAGCCATCAACATAGAGGCCAACGGGATCGCCTTTTACGAGAAAGCCCAGACACTCATCACCGACCCGGAGGTCAAGCAGCTTTTTTCCGTGCTGGCCCAGGAGGAACGGGAGCACAAGAAGCATTTCGAGGCGTTCAAGGCAGAGCTGCCTAAGGAGTTGACCAGCCCCAACGTGAGAGATACGGACAACGAACTGGAAGCCTACATCGCAGACATGGCCAAAAATCATGTTTTCAGTGATCTCAAAGATTTAAACGCCCGGCTGAGCGAAGCAAAAACCGTCTCGGACGCGATCCAGCTCGCCCTGCAGTGCGAAAAGGATTCCGTGATCTTTTACCTGAGCATGCTCGAAGCCACCTGCGAGGGGAAGGCCCGGGACTTTGTCGACCTCCTCATCAAGGAGGAGCAGAGTCATGTCAAGCGCCTCTCCATTCAGTTGAGAAAATGCTCGGCGGATGCCAAAGAGTGCCTCCTGAACTGGCCCTGACAGTCTCTCTGCCCGCATCCCAAAATTCCTCACAGGCTTGCAGCCACTGAGTGCCGGTGGCCGCAAGCCGGGGCAACCTCAAAACATGGGCAAATACCGCTCCAACTCGTAAGAGCTGACCTGAATCCGGTACATTTCCCACTCGATTTTCTTGTTTTCGATGAACTTGTGGAAAATATGCCCCCCGATGGTCTCCCGCACGAGATCACTCTTTTCACACTCCAGTATGGCTTCGTGCAGGCTTCCCGGAAGGGACCCAATGCCCCTGGAATCCCTGTCGGCGCCCTTCATCCCGTAGATATCCTCTTCCACGGGGTCGGGCAGTTCATAATTGTTCTCGATACCGGCCAGACCGGCACCCAGCATGACGGCGAAGGCCAGGTACGGGTTGCAGGCAGGATCGGGTGCCCGGAATTCGATGCGGGTGGCCTTCTCCTTGCCGGGCTTGTACATGGGCACGCGCACCATGGTGGACCGGTTGCGGCGGGCCCACGCAATGTAGACCGGGGCCTCATACCCCGGCACCAGACGTTTGTAGGAATTCACCCACTGGTTGGTAATGGCGACGATCTCCCGCGCGTGCTTGAGGATTCCAGCAATATAGCACCTCGCTATCTTCGAGAGATGAAACGGCTCGGACGGATCGAAGAAGGCATTGCGGTCGCCCTGGAAGAGGGACTGATGGACGTGCATCCCGCTCCCGTTCTGCCCGAAGAGGGGCTTGGGCATGAAGGTGGCGTACGCTCCATGCTGCCGGGCGGTCTCCCGCACGGCGATGCGATAGGTCTGGGTGATGTCGGCCATCCGCAGGGCTTCATCGTAGCGCAGGTCGATTTCATGCTGGCTCGGCGCCACCTCATGGTGACTGTACTCCACGTCGATTCCCATCTGCTGCAGTGCGAAGATGGTGCTGCGCCTCAAATCTGCCCCGCGATCGAGGGGAGTCGTATCGAAATAGCCCGCCCGGTCCAGGACTTCCGGGGCCGCGTCGGATTTGAAATAGAAGTACTCCAGCTCGGGACCGATGTAGCAGGTGTAGCCCTTCTCGCTGACTCTCTTCAGCATTCGCTTGAGGGCGTACCTGGGGTCCCCTTCGTAAGGGACTCCATCAGGCGTGCATACGTCGCAAAACAACCGCCCAACAGGTCGTTCCCTGGGCCTCCACGGGAGGAGCTGAAAGGTGGTGGGGTCTGGGACGGCCACCATATCGCTTTCTTCAATGCGTGCAAAACCCTCTATGGAGGAGCCGTCGAAGCCCATACCCTCCGTGAATGCCAGGGGAAGCTCATCGGGCGTGACAGAAAAGCTCTTCAGCTGTCCCAGAACGTCTGTGAACCAGAACTGCACCGAAGCGACATCGTTGTCCTTTGTAAATTTCAACACATCTTCCACCGTCTTGCACGATAGCATCGTCGTTCTCCTCATGTCATGGAAAGGCTCATATAAATACGGAATGATTGGCTCGAATTTGCGAACGGATCAGAAGGTACTGGAGCAGTCCCAACAATGGGTGCACAGTTTCTCTTTGGGCAGCCCGATGGCAGCCACCAGGTCGTCCAGGCGTTGATACTTCAAGGTCGTCAGGCGAAGCCGCTGCCGGATGCGGTCCGTCATGGCCAGGTGCTTTTCCGACCCATGCACGGCGTAGGCATGCAAATCCGTATCTTCCGAGCCTTCCAGCTCCTGGATGACCTTGCGCCCCACCAGGTCCAGGGTGGACCGGGAGGTGGAAAAGTTGAGGAACTCGCAGGGGAACAGGAGGACCGGGCACGCAGGGCGCATGTGGACTTCCCTGGCGCCACAGTCAAAGAGAATTTTGATGCTGTCCTTCAGCTGCGTCCCGCGGACGATGGAATCTTCACAGAACAACAACCTTTTCCCTTCGATCAGCTTCCGAACGGGAATCAGCTTCATCCTGGCCACCAGGTCCCGCAGATGCTGACTCTGGGGCATGAAGCTGCGCGGCCAGGTGGGCGTGTATTTCACGAAGGGGCGGCAGTAAGGGAGCTTCCGTTCGTTGGAATATCCCAGGGCATGCCCGATGCCCGAATCCGGAATGCCGGCCACGTAATCGACGTCGACGGAGTCATGGCGGGCCAGGGCGGCACCACAGGCATTCCGGGCAAACTCCACATTGATCCCTTCATACTCGGAAGCAGGATATCCGTAATATACCCAAAGAAATGCACATACCTGCATACGGGGTCCCGCCTCCAGGCGTTGCTCCCATCCTTCCCCCGTCAGGCAAACTACTTCGCCCGGTCCGAGGAATCGTTCGGTTTGAAAGCCCAGGTTGGGGAAAGAGCAGGATTCCGAGCTCACGGCCAGCGCATCGTCACGCCGGCCTATCACGAGGGGGGTCCGCCCTAAACGGTCCCGGGCGGCATAGATTCCCTTATCCGTTAAAATGAGGAGGGAGCAGGACCCCTGGATGGCTGCCTGTGCGCTTTGGATTCCCGATTCAAAATCCTCCTCTTCGCAGATGAGATTGGCCACCATTTCCGTGGGACTGACCACCCCCCCCGTCGTGTCTGAAAAGGAGCGCCGCCGCTCGAAGGCCTCGCGCACAAGCGATTCCAGGTTGTTGATCTTGCCCACCGTAACGATGCCGAAGGTGCCCAGATGGGAGCTGATGATGAGCGGCTGAGGATCCGTATCACTGATGGCCCCAATGCCGCAATTCCCCCGAAAGCTCGTCAGTTCGGGCTCGAACTTGGATCGGAAGTAGCTGTTTTCGATGTTGTGAATGGAGCGGTGGATGCCCTGGGAATTGCGGACGGCCATTCCGCCGCGCCGGGTCCCCAGGTGGGAGTGATAATCCGTCCCATAGAAAAGATCGGAAACACAGTCGTTTGTGGATGCAATACCGAACAGACCACCCATTGATTCCCTTTCATGGAAAGAAGGGTAAAAACACCATCGCGCTGCCCCGAAATGCCCTCTGTAAACTTCATGCTGAATGTAAGGCTGAAGGCAACAAACCGGCGAATCGGCATCCTTCCGTGAGCAACCCCATCGTCTGTTGCCGCAGCCTTCAGACGGGACGGACGATGGGATCGGCAGGATGAAGCCATTCTCTTCCCAGCGCCCGGTGAAATGGATACCGCCAAGATTATGAAACAATTCACACTAACATTTCATGGGAATTCAGTACACAGGAAGATGCTTTTTTACAGAAGCCGATCGCACGGAAATTTCAGGAGTTGAAGGCTGTGCTTGCATGGGCGCAAGCCGTTGACAGACCGGGCATGACGATTGGCTGCCATGCTGGACCAAGACGGCACGAGGGTTTCTCATCTTTTCAGGCTGAAGATGGGGCACGAGAAAGGAGCCCCATCCCCATGGCGACCCACACTCCAGCAAGGAATCCGGAGCTGTGGAAAGAGGCCCCCTTCACGGAATATCAAAGATGTACCTTGATTCCCTTTTCCTGGAGATATTCCTTCACCTGCCGGATACTGAAGATGCGAAAGTGGAAAACCGATGCAGCCAGCAAAATCTGCGCGCCGCCCTTCACCACTCCCTCGTAGAAGTGCTCCAGCTGTCCCGCTCCCCCGGAAGCAATGACGGGCAGGGTCACGGCATCGGAGATGGCCCTGGTGAATTCCAGGTCATAACCGGCTTGAGTGCCGTCACCGTCCATGCTCGTGGGCAGAATGGCTCCCGCTCCGAGCTCCTGGCATTCTCTGGCCCACACCACGGCGTCCTTCCCCACGGGTTTCGTGCCGCCGGCGATGACCAGTTCAAACCCCGAAGGCATGGACGCATTCCGCTTGCCGTCCACCGCCACGGTCACCTTTCCGGAACCGAAAGCCCGGGCCGCCTCCCGCACAAGGTCGGGGTTCTTGACGGCGGCACTGTTCATGGACACCTTGTGGGCGCCGGCGCCGAGGACCTTCTCGATATCCTCCAGGGAGGCAATGCCTCCCCCCACCGTGAGGGGAATCTTGATGACTGAAGACACGTTCTTCACCCACTCCAGCATGGTCTTGCGGTCTTCCACCGTTGCGGCGATATCGAGCATGGCCAGTTCGTCGGCCCCCTCCTTCTCGTAGAAGGCGGCGTTCTCCACGGGGTCGCCGGCGTCCTTCAGGTTGACGAAATTGATCCCCTTGACGACGCGACCATTCTTCATATCCAGGCATGGCATGATCTTGACGGCTTCCATGAAACCTCCTGTGGAATCGATACTCGATGAGGTGCAAAACCTTCGATCTGATGGTTCCCTGCTTTTTGTAGGAGCGGCATCCTGCCGCGACCGGCTTACTGTCGCGGCAGGATGCCGCTCCTACAAAAATGAAGTTTTCAATCCTCAATGCGCATATTTTGTGCAGGGTCGTTGTCTCCGGCGCCACGGAAAAGCATGTGTCACTGAAGCTTCCGTGTCATGATTTCCTTCAGAAGCCGCGGATTGGCTTTCCCTCCCGATGCCTGCATGGCCTGCCCCATGAGAAAGCCCATGGCTTTGGAGGCTCCCTTCCGGAAATTCTCCACTGCGGATGGATTTTCCGCCAGCACCCGGTCCACGAGGGCTTCCAGCTCGCCGGCCTCGGAAACCTGGCGAAAACCGCACTGGGCAACAATCTCTTCAGGGGTGTCGCCGCTTTCCTGGAGCCTCTTCAAAACCTCCTTGGCCGCGTTGGCATTGATTTCTTCCCGTGCCAGCATGAGCAGAAGGCCTGCAAAACACTCCGGGGTCACGGCGCTTTCCGGGAGCACCGCATTGCGTTCTTTCAACAGGGGCAGCAGCTGCCCGGAGATCCATTGGGCGGCCAGCCGCGGAGAAGTCTTGTGCTCGACCACCGCCTCGAAATATTCGGACAATTCGCGCTCGGCGCTCATCATGGAGGCTTCTTCAGCGGTCAATCCATACTGCTCCATAAAGCGCGCCGCCTTCTTGTCCGGCATTTCGGGAAGAGCGCGCCGCATCTCCTCGAGCCAGGCATCGTCGACGACAATCCGCGGCACGGAGGGATCGGGAACGCAGGGTCCTTCGAATTTTCCCCGCATGGCCGTCGTCACCCGATTGTCGGGATCCCAGAGGCGGGTATGGAGCACGATGGGCTCGCCCGCCTTCAAGCTGTTTGCCTGGCGGGTGATCTCGTAGGCAATGGCGTCGCCGACATGGCGGATGGAATTCATGTTCTTGATTTCGACCTTGGTGTTCATCTGGTCGCTTCCCCGGGGGCGAAGGGAGACATTGGCGTCCACGCGCATGGTTCCCTGCTCCATGCTGCAATCGGAGCTCCCCGAGTAGCGCAGCTGGCTTCTGAGGCACCGCAGAAATTCCATGGCCTGGTGAGGGGTTCTCACGTCGGGCTGAGTCACGATTTCCACCAGCGGCGCCCCGGCCCGGTTGAAATCCACCAGGCTCACGGACGTCCTGCCTTCCTTTTCGTGAACCAGGCGCGCGACATCTTCCTCCATGTGGATTTTTTGGATGCGGATCTTTTTGGTGCCGCCGTCCGCATCGGTGATGTTCAGCCACCCGTTTTTGGCAAGAGGGTGATGAAACTGCGACAGCTGGTATCCCTTGGGCAGATCGGGATAATAGTAGACCTTCTGGTCAAAGGCGCTTTCCTTTTGAATGTCGCAGTTGAGGGCCAGGCACGCCAGGGTTGCCTTTTCCAGAGCTTCCCGGCTGAACCGCGGGAGGTTGCCCGGCAGCCAGAGGCAAATGGGGCAGGTGTTTTGATTGGGCTCGTCCCCGGCCCGGTTGGGACAGTCGCAGAACATTTTCGTCGGGCAATTCAATTGAACGTGTATTTCAAGCCCTATTACCGCTTCATGATCCGTCGTCATCTGGCTTCCTCCGTCCGTGGATACAACCGCCCGGCGGCTTCCAGGAGCAGCCTGTCACCCCCGGCGGGGCCCACCAGCTGCAGACCCAGGTCGCCGGCCGAAGTCGGCAGGAAACCGGGGAGCGTCAGGGCGGGCTGGCCCGTGACATTGGCCGGGAGGGTGAGAGGGAATATGTCATAGACCTGCTCCACCGTTTCCGCCGGACGGTCGTGGGCGGCTGCGCATCGCGTGGGCAGAATCATCATGTCCACCCCATCGAGCCATTTCCTGCCGGCTTGGGCAAGTTTTGCGCGCAGGCTGCACGCCCGCTCGAAAGCCGGGTAATTTTCAAACTGGAAATAAGCCCCCTGGAAGAGATAAGCCTTCAAGACCCGCCCGAACGACTCACCCCGGGACCGCAGGTACATTTCGTTCCAGTTTTTTGCGCCGGCCGCGCAGTGACCATATCGGACCCCATCAAATTTTCCGCAGCTGGACGACGCTTCCACGGACCCGATCACATTGTGGACAATGCGGAAAAGGTCGAAATCCTCACATTGCACTTCACGCAGCGCGATGCCGGCTTTCTCCACTCTCCGAAGGGCTTCTTCGAAGACCTTGCGTCCGCCGGCGTTTAGGGATTCGAGGCTTTGGACAACGACGCCCGCTGAAAGGCTCGACCTCTCACTCCCGGGGCTCGAGCCCCGCCCCATCCTGAAAGCTTCCAGAGGGGTGTCGCCCATGGACGGATCGCGGTCGTCATGCCCCTCGACAGCTTCCAGGAAGGCAGCCAAATCATCGAGGCTCTTCCCCAGGATGCTGCAGCAATCCATGGAGGGAACCAGGCCCACCAGCCCGAAGCGGGACACTCTGCCGTAGCTCGGCTTGAATCCGAAAACCCCGGCTGAAGCCGCCGCCACGCGCCCTTCACCGAGAGTATCCGTCATGAGGGTCACATCGACCAGGCCGTTCTTGAGTGCCTGGGACGCAGTATCTCCAGCCAGGCCGAACCCCAGCTCGCCGGTATGGGTATTCCCCGCCAGGATTGCGCCCGCCGCTCTCAGGCGCTCGACAACGGTGGCATCTTCCAGGGCGATAAACCCTTCCAACGCACGGGAGCCCGCCTCGGTGGGCCACCCTTTGACCGAAATACTGCTCTGAACGGCTGCCCTTTTACCCGACAGCGCCCCACCATCGGCAGGGGCCGGCGGAGATGGGTCGATATAGGAAAAAATTTTTGAATCCACGCGATGCACTCCCTCACACGCTCGTTATCTTCATTAGTCCCGTACTAATCCAGGATGCTCGCCACTTTGAAGTAATTCCCCTTCACGGCAGGAGCATTCTTCAGCAGCTCACCGCCGGCGGCCAGGGGCGAGTTGACGGCCGGGCCTTTTTCCCGCATGCGGTTGGCCACCGGAAGAGGCGCAAAGAGCGGCTCCTCCCGGCCCGCCCTGCTCTCGACGATTTCCGCCAATTTCCTGGCATCCGCCAGGGCGGAAAGGATAGCAGGCCGTTCATCGGTCTCCAGTCCAATGCGAGAAACCCAGGACAGTGTTTCGATGAGCTCCTGCTGCTCCTGGACCCCGGGAATCGGCTTGGCTTCTCCCAACTGCAGCAGCCCCAGCTCTTCAAGCTGTGCCAGGCTGACTTCCGAAGGCGCCTGAGTGAGGGGGCAGTAGGCGCTGCGGTTCTTGGGAAAAGCGGTGACTTCGCGAATGGAGGAGGTGCCGAGAATCATGGAAGCCACGCGGTCCATGCCGAGGGCCAGGCCTCCGTGAGGCGGCGCACCGTAGTCCAGTGCCCGGACAAAAAAGCCGAATTTCTCCTCGATCTCCTCGCGGGAGAGCCCCAGCGCCTGGAAAATCTTCATCTGCAGCTCTTTGGAGTTGATGCGGATGCTGCCACCGCCCAGCTCCTCACCGTTCACCACCACGTCATAGGCGCGGGAGCGCAGATCGAGGAGCCCCTCCCGGTCGGAGGGGTTGAAATCTTCGCGGTGGGGAGCGGTGAAGGGATGATGGTTGGAGGTCACACCGTCCTCGGTGGCTTCGAACAATGGAAAATCGGTGACCCACAGAGGCGCGAAGACACCGCTCGGCACGAGCCCCAGCCTTTCGGCAAGGTGCAGCCGCAGCTGCCCAAGGGCCGACACCACCAGTTCGTAGGATGAATCGGCGATCATGAGGATGACATCGCCATCCTGCGCCCCGAAGCGCTCCAGGACGGCATGCCTTTCCTGTTCGCTGAAGAACTGCACGATATTGGATTCCAAGCCGCCGTCCATCACCCGCATCCAGGTCATTCCCTTGGCCCCGAAGGAGGGCACGATCTCCTTGGCATACTCGTTCTGGAGGACATTTTTGCTGAGCTTTTCCGACTGGCCCCGGACATTGATCCCCTTGATGCGCCCGCCGCGCTGAAGGATCTGCTTGAAGATGCTGTATTGTGTGTCGGCGAAGATATCCGTGGCTTCGACAAATCGGAGAGCGAAGCGCGTGTCGGGGCGGTCGGTGCCGTAGAAGTCCATGGCATCCCGGTGGGTCATGCGGGGAAAAGGCCGCGGCAGGGTGACGCCCCCCACGGCGAACATCCGGGACACGAGCTCCTCCACCAGCTCGTAGATGAATTCTTCATCGATGAAGGACGCTTCCAGGTCCAGCTGTGTGAATTCCGGCTGCCGGTTGGGGCGCAGGTCTTCATCGCGAAAGCACCGCACCACCTGGAAGTACCGTTCGAACCCCGCCACCATGAGCAGCTGCTTGAAAAGCTGCGGCGACTGGGGGAGCGCATAAAAGTGTTTGGGATAGTGGCGGCTGGGCACCAGGTAGTCGCGAGCCCCTTCGGGCGTGCTCTTGGTGAGGAGCGGGGTCTCGATCTCGAGAAATCCCTTTTCGTCCAGGAAGTCGCGGGCGGTCTTGATGATGCGGTAGCGTTTGGCAAGGTTCTGCTGCATGCTCGGCCGGCGCAGGTCCAGGTAGCGATACTGGAGCCGCAGCTCTTCCGCGACGGAGTCAACTCCTCCCCCGGCACCCCCGGCCACCATGGCCTTTTCCGAAATGCCGAACGGCAGGGCTGCGGCACGGCTCAAGATGGACAGGTCCTGAACCAGGACTTCCAGGGTGCCCGTCTCGATGTGCGGGTTTTCCGTCCCCGGGGCACGTTCGGCGACGCGGCCGTTCAACGCCACGCAGTATTCGCTCCGGAGAGCCCTCGCCCGTTCACAAACCTCCGGAGGCGTAAACTCCGGGCTGAAAACCACCTGCACAATCCCCGAACGGTCCCGCAGGTGCATGAACAGCACTTCGCCGTGGTCCCTCAGAGCATCCACCCAGCCGGCCAGGTGGATCTCTTTGCCCGCATCCGCCATGCTCACGTTGCCACAATCCCATCGCCCATTCTGCATCATGCTCTGTCTGCCCTTCTATTGAAGCTACCGATTTCGGCAGCCTCCCGCGGCACGATGGTCCGGCGGGCGCTGCCACAGGCTCCGTTTCAAGCCCACGACATGGAGGCACCTCCCCCTGTCGTGGGGGAAGCCTTCCCATGTGCAGGCAATCTCCATGGCATTTCCAGGTAGTAAAACTAATACAAGTAGGAGAATATAAGTGAAACTAAAACAAAATGAAAGCGTGGATCGCTGCTGAGGGAGGGTTATCGCACGTAATCACTTTAGAACAACAAATCTTATGCTCTCTTGCGGGGTCGTTCCCGTGTGTGTAGAATCGTCGTCACAACCGATCACCGATGATCCCCATGAAATCCCAGGGCCTTTCAAGACAAGGATGAGCCATCATGCCCAGAGACATCCCCATCAGCAACGGCAGACTCATGATTTGTTTCGATCGAGACTACTCCATGCGGGAGCTCTACTATCCGCACGTCGGCCAGGAGAACCATGTCCTGGGCCGGTTCTGCCGCCTGGGGATCTGGGTGGATGAGCAGTTCTCCTGGGTCGGAGCGGATTGGCAGAAGCACCTGGGCTACCTCGATGACACCATGGTGACGGCGGTAACCCTGCATCATCCAGGCCTCGAAATCAGGCTGCGTTGCCATGACGCGGTGGATTTCCATGAAAATGTCTACTTAAAGGAAATCACTGTGGAAAACACGGCTTCACGGAAACGGGAGGTGCGTCTTTTTTCCAGTCTCGACCTGGGTATTTCCGGCAACGACATCGGCGACACCGCCGGTTACGATCCGAAGACGGGGTCCGTCATTCACTATAAAGGGGCACGCTACCTCCTTGCCGGTGGATTCGGCCCGGATGCGCAGGGTTTGAGCCAATACGCCGTCGGCCAGAAGGGCATGGCGGGTATGGAAGGCACCTTCCGCGACGCAGAGGACGGCCGGCTATCCGGCAATCCCATGGCCCAGGGATCGGTGGATTCGGTCATCGCCGTTCACATGACCCTGGAGCCTCAGTCGGAGGCCACGGCCTATTTCTGGATCGCTGTCGGCTCCAACTGGTTCGACGTGGAGCGTCTCAATTCCCTGGTGAAGCACAAACATCCCCGCGGGTTGATCCAACGCGCCGAAGATTACTGGCGTTTGTGGGTCCGGAAGGAATCTCCGCCCCTCCAGAAGCTGCCCCACGAGATCGGTGAGCTCTTTCGCCGCAGCCTCATCGTGGTGAGGAGCCAGGTCGACTGGCAGGGGGGGATCATCGCCGCCAATGACTCGGACGTCGTCCATTACAACCGGGACACCTACTCTTACGTCTGGCCGCGCGATGCCGCCCTGGTGGCCCATGCGCTGGACCTGGCCGGCCACCCCACCGCTCCCCGCAATTTTTTCCAGTTCGTTGCGCAGCTGCTTCAGCCTGAAGGTTGCCTGCTGCACAAGTTCAACCCGGACGGGACGCTGGCTTCTTCCTGGCATCCCTGGTATGACGCCGGGGAGGCACAGTTGCCGATCCAGGAGGATTCCACCGCCCTGGTGGTCTGGGCCCTCTGGCAGCACTTTTCCCTGTACCGTGACCTGGACTTGATCAGGGATCTCTACCGGCCCCTGGTCAAGCAGGCCGCAGACTTCATGTGCCGGTATCGGGACCCCGAGACGGGGCTGCCGTCTCCTTCCTACGATCTTTGGGAGGAGCGCAAAGGGATCCTGAGCTTCACCGTGGGCACGGTGTTTGGCGGCCTGACGGCGGCGTCCCTGTTCTGCAAAGTCTTTGGGGAAAACGATCGAGCGGACCATTATCAGAAGGTTGCCGCTGAAATTCGGGATGCAGCCTCTCGGCACCTGTGGCGAGAAGACCTGCAGCGGTTCTGCCGCATGCTCTATCGCGACTCCCATGGCAACTGGGAAGTGGACGCGGCTTGCGACTCCAGCCTGTGGGGCCTTTTTGCCTTTGGGCTTTACCATCCCGATGATCCGAAGATCGCCGCAACCATGACCGCTTTGAAGGAAAAGCTCTGGATTCCAACCTCCGTGGGAGGCATGGCACGCTATGAAAACGACGCCTATCATCGGGTGAGCGAAGATGTGCCCGGCAACCCCTGGTTCATCTGCACCCTCTGGCTGGCCGACTATTACCTGGAGAGGGCCGCTTCCGACGACGATCTCGCCGAGGCGCGGAAGCTCATCGCCTGGGTGACCGAAAAAGCCCTGCCCTCGGGGGTTCTGGCCGAGCAGTTGAACCCCGTGACGGAGAAGCCCCTTTCAGTGTCGCCTCTCACCTGGAGTCATGCCACCTACATCACGACCATTCACCGCCTGTTGCGGCGGATGACCGAGAAAGGCACCCTGGTGGAAGGGCGGGCGGCACACCTGCCCTCTCCGCCCGCAGCCGACTGGATCGACGGCCTTTTTCACAAGACGTGCGATTCCATCCACGGCAGCTGCAAAATTTAGGGCGAAAGGTAATAAATCGGCATCCTCAGGTTGCACTGGTCGTCGTTCGTGAAGCCAAGCTTTCAACCGTTCGCAGTATGTTCTTTTTGGCTGACGTATTGCGTCACACCTGAGGACGCCCGCATGGGAGCGCAAAATCGAAGCCATGCCCGCAAGTCCAGCTCCGTTCCGGTAGTTGCAGGCCGCCGGCTACGCTTCGGCGGCCTGGAGCGCACTCCACTCCGCAGCACAAGACAAAGCCTGCGCCAAGGGTCCAAGGGCTCAAGGGCTAGGGGCAACGGACCTGGAGAGGCGAAAGCCCACACTGTCGTTGCGGGCGTCCGGCGAGTCGTAGCTGCGGTGCGCCGACCGGCAGTAGGACGAATCGTTGAACCAGCTGCCGCCGCGCGTCACCCGGTCGGAGCCCCTGGGATGATCCACCCATGCGCTGCCGTCATCCGGTGCACCCTCATAACTGCCATGCCAGTCGTCCTCTACCCACTCCCAGACGTTGCCGTGCATGTCGTGCAGACCGAGGCCATTTGCAGGAAAAGAGCCCACCGGCGCGGTTCTCTTGCCGCCCCACTCACTGCCGCAACCAGAGCAGTTGGCCCAAGCCTTTCCGCCCTTCCGAACCTCGTCGCCCCACCAGTAGGAAGTCGTAGTACCCGCCCGCGCCGCATACTCCCATTCGGCCTCCGTCGGCAGGCGAAAGGGCTGTCCAGTCACTGTGGAGAGCCATTCGGCGTAAGCCCTGGCATCGTCCCAGCTGACGTCGATGACAGGCCGCGCACCGCTCCCCCAGCCCTGATCATGGGGAAGTTCAAATCCATCCATATCCAGCACGAATGCGGAGTACTCGTCGAAGGTGACCTCATATTTACCGAGCTGGAAGGGCTTGACCGCGACGGGATGCTGCGGGCACCCCCGGTCAAGAATACCACTGTTATCGGTAGGTGGCCCATCAGATGGACAGTCGGACGCCCCCATCAGGAATCTGTCCCCGGGCACCTCCACCATCTCCGGCCCCCCGTAAAATCCCATCCTTGCCAGGGTCCAGATGCGCAGCACGTTCCAATTCATCTCCCGCGTTTGCAGCCAGATATGCACACCCAGGATGCTGACAAGAAGCACCACCAGCGCCAGGAAAGAACCCCACAGCTTTTGACGCCGCCGCGCCGCACTCATAAAGCGGGTGACGACCGCAGCATCCTCACCCAGAGCGCAGGAGGGGCGGACCCGGCGGTACTGCTTGAGGGTGGCTCGATCCGGAAGATGGTCGAAGGGCGGCGCCCCAGCCTCCTGCCAATCCCGCGCGGCACGGGCCAGGCTGCGGCAGACCCGGAGCTCCCCCTCGTGTGCATCAATCCAGCGGGACAGGCGCCCCCATCCGCTGAAGACCGCCTCGTGCGCAATTTCTACCGTGGGCTTTTCACGCACCGTGTCCGT
The DNA here is from genome assembly GCF_022836495.1 of Desulforhabdus sp. TSK. Lineage (GTDB taxonomy): Bacteria > Desulfobacterota > Syntrophobacteria > Syntrophobacterales > Syntrophobacteraceae > Desulforhabdus. The sequence goes on along the minus strand of NZ_BQXM01000022.1, from coordinate 12,192 downwards.
GACGAGGATCCTGGCATCCACCAAGGCGTCCACCAGCTTCGCCCTGGACGGATCTTGGCGAATCTGTTCGAGGGGCGCTCTCCGCCGCGTCGCAACCCCCTGGTCGTTGATCTCTATCAGGTCCAGAAACAGCCTCTGCAGCGCGCGATCGTCCCTTTCAACCAACGGCTGGATCGCCTTTTCCGCCTGCGCTTCAATGGCGCCTGTAACACCCCCCAGCGATCCATAGTCCTGCAGAGTGAGCCGCCCCACCTCCTTGCCGCGCTCGTAGAGCTCGTGGAGCGCGAAAGCCATCAACGCCAAAGCCCCGGACCCCGTCCCGGTATCCTTCAGGATCCGTTCACACAGGTCCTCCCCGAGCGCCAATTCCGCAGCCCGGGCGGGGCGCTGAATCATCTCGGTGAGGGCCAGTACGCCCGGGGCGGCAACAGTGAAAATGCCGCGTCCTCGCAACAGATCGGTTAAAACCGGTCTCCCGATCGCGTCGGCCAGGAATTCCGCCCGCATCGTAACGATGACGCGGACTTTCAGTGTTCTCACGGCCGTTGCCATGAGCTCGAGGAATTTTGAACCGTCATCGGCGGAAACCAGGGTGAAGAGCTCCTCGAACTGGTCGATGACCAGCAACAGCTCCGCGGACGGCGGGCGGCCCCTCAGCAACTCTTCCACACAGGAAGCGAAACAGTCCGGCATTGCCCGCAGATCGCGGGCCAGATCCACCTCCCGCAGGCCGGTCGTACCAAGGACTTCCTTGAGGACGTAAGCGAGGGCGAGAAAGGGATCGCCGCCCCGCTCACCTGGCTTGAAGGTGATGTCCACCCAGGCTGCGCTGCCCGGCAGGGCCCCTGCCCGCAAGCGCGGAATGAGACCGGCCGCCACGAGGGAGGACTTCCCCGAACCGGATGCACCCACGACACCCACGAACCGTATTTCCCTGTTTCGAAGGATTTCCAGGAGCTGGTCGACTTCCGCCCCCCGCCCAAAAAAGATGGGCGCCTGTTCGGGCTTGAATGCTTCAAGGCCGGGATAAGGCGGGCCGGTCCAGCGATGGCTCGGTTCCACCTCCGACCCCTCGGTGAGAGCGACTTTTCGTTCCGCAACCGACGATTCCTGAAGGACTGCCGTCAGATGGTCACGCAGATGATGCTCGAATTGCCCTCGGAATTCATCGGGCATCCGGTACGTGTTGATCCCGCCGGTCAGAGACCCGTCTTCGCCCACAAGCGCTTCGAAGAAAGACTTGACCTTTTTCCACTGACGGCACTTGTCGTCAAACTCCGGGTCCTCAAGGTTTAGATCCGGAACATGAGTCCGTCGGTAAAGCCACACGGCAGGCCGCTCGCCGCTCCTTGCTCCCCTGACGGCGTCCAGGTACTCCCATTCAGTACCCGACAAATAAGGTGTTCCATCTGGCTTTCTGTATTCGGCCGGCAGGGGCGTGCCCATGCGGGACCAAAGGATCACCACCACGAGGTCGCATTCAGCCGGCCTGGGAAGGCCTCGTTTGATCGCCTCCTGCGGTGTGAGGGTTGCCTCCATGGCCACTTCCACACCGGGCTGGTCCCACGCGATGCACTCCAGGTCGACACGGCCCCGAAAAGCCCGCTCACCCTGAAGATACTCGATGACTTTCCTCGCAAGCTCTCGCTCATCCTGAACATCTCCGGGGGAAGCCAGGAAGATTCTGAACGGAATGGGCTGAGCACGCGCCGCCGCATGCCGGTCCTCTTTAATCGTCCGCTGGGTCTCCATGGTGTGTTTCCCTTGTGGTTGGGGACTTTATGAAAAGCTATCGTCTACTTCCGGCAAAGCCGGAGGCTTGAGAAGGTAACCACTCAGAAGCTGTCTGAAAAATGAGCCCATCACTCTTGGCATGCACCTGGTTTCGTCATTCCAGCGGACTTAAGCCGGAATGTAGGTTTTTCGCTGGGGTGGATTCCAGCTAACCCTCATGACCGGGCGGTCACAACGAACGATGAAAAGCCTTGGCCACGGCATTTTCATACAAAGAGACTGCCGGAGTGACGAGCAAACGAATTTTTAGACAGTTACTCAGTGCCGAAGACCGATGGTGCATGAAATGCACCCTACCCCAGCTCCTGAGAGCAACTATACCACAGAGCTCAAAGTACTTGGAATGGCAAACATTATGCCTCCTTGCTGAACGATAGGCGGGTATGTAGAATGTGATTCAAGTCAGAATGCCTGCCGCCATCATGGGGCTTTTCCAGGCACCCTCTCGTCAATGTTCTTCCCACAACAGGAGTAAAATCCATGGCTGAAGCAGAAAAAGTCGCCGTCGTCACTGGAGGCGGCCAGGGAATAGGCAAAGGGATCGCGGAGAGGCTGTTGAGGGATGGCTTCGCCGTCGTCCTTGCGGAATGGGACGAGGAGGCAGGAAACGAGACGGAAACAGAGCTCCATTCCCTCGGCCGGGTGCAGTTCATCCGCACGGATGTGGGCGATGAGGGTATGGTGAAGGCTGCCATGGAGAAGACAGAGGAGCTGTTTGGGGGTGTGGATCTGCTGGTCAACAATGCCGGGATCATGGTGAGAAAGCCCATCCTCGATCTGTCCCTGGGGGAATGGAACCGAGCTCTCGCCACGAACCTGACCGGTATTTTTCTCTGCTCCAGGTATGCCGCCCCCTCCCTTCGCATGAGAAAGGGCTCCATCCTGAACATCGCCTCCACCCGGGCGCTCATGTCGGAAAAGGACACGGAGGCATACTCCGCTACCAAAGGGGGTGTTGTGGCGCTGACTCACGCTTTGGCCGTCAGTCTCGGTCCTGAAATTCGGGTCAACTGCATCAGCCCGGGGTGGATCGACGTGAGCGAATGGCGGAAGCGCTCGGAGAGGCAGAAGGAGAAGCTCACTCATGACGATCACTCGCAGCACCCCGCCGGCCGCGTGGGGAAACCGGAGGACATTGCCGCAATGTTGTCGTTTCTCGTTTCTCCAGAGGCATCCTTCATCACCGGCGCAAATTTTGTCGTGGACGGTGGAATGACACGGAAAATGATTTACATTTGACCCGAGCTTCGAAGAGCGCCGGGAGCACCATACGCACAAACCAGGAACCCCTGATCGAGGGTGAGAGGGTCATATGGAATCCATCATCGGCAAGCACTGGCATCATCTTCCCACGGAAGAGGTAGTGGATCTACTGGGAACCCAGTCGGACAAGGGTTTGGATCTTTTTGAAATCCAGAGCCGCCAGGAGCATTTCGGCCCCAACTTGCTGTCCCAGAAAAAGGGGCGGAGCCCCATCGTAAGGTTCCTCCTCCAGTTTCATCAACCTCTCGTCTACATCCTCATGGCCGCGGGCATTGTCACGGGGTTCGTCGCCGAGTGGGTGGACGCCAGTGTCATCCTCGGGGTGGTGCTGGTGAATGCCCTCATCGGATTCGTGCAGGAGTCCAAGGCGGTCCGAGCCATCGAGGCCCTCGCCCGCTCCATGACGACGGAAGCGACGGTTCTCCGCAGCGGGGAGATCCAGAAGGTTTCCTCATCGGAACTGGTGCCCGGGGACATCGTACTCCTTCAATCCGGCGACAAGGTTCCCGCCGACATGCGCCTTTTCAGCACGAAAGAGCTGCGCGTCGACGAATCGGTATTGACGGGTGAATCCCTGCCGGTCACCAAGAGCGTGGACACTCTCGGCCATGACACGGTCCTGGCCGAACGCAGGAACATGAGCTACGCTTCGACCCTTGTCACCTACGGACAGGACAGGGGTGCCGTCGTGGCCACGGGCAACCACACAGAGATGGGCCGCATCTCGGAGCTCATTGCCGAAGTACAGTCCGTGGAAACTCCTCTGACACGGCGCATCGAGGCCTTCAGCCGCGTCCTCATGGTCGCCATCCTGCTGCTGGCCGCAGCGACTTTCGCTGCCGGCTTTCTCCATGGCGGTCCCCCCATAGAAATCTTTATGGCTGCCGTGGCTTTGACCGTGGGCTCGATCCCCGAAGGGCTGCCGGCGGCAGTCACCATCATCCTGGCCGTGGGGGTCTCGCGGATGGCCAGGCGCAGAGCCATCATCCGCCGGCTGCCCACCGTCGAAACCCTGGGAAGCACGACGGTCATCTGTTCGGACAAGACCGGGACTCTTACGGAAAACCAGATGACGGTCCGGGAAATTGTGGCGGGCCCCGCCAAATACCTGGTGAGCGGTTCGGGATACGATCCTTCGGGAGCCCTGGAACCGGCCGACGACACGGCTCCATCGGCCCCCTCCGAGGCCCTCATGGAATGCCTCAGGGCCGGCCTGCTGTGCAACGATTCCCGCCTGATCCTGAACGAGGACCGATGGGGAATCCAGGGAGACCCCACCGAAGGGGCTCTCATTGTATCGGCCAGAAAATACGGCTTCGACGAAGCCCGGGAGGCTCAGCTCCACCCGAGAATCGATGTGATTCCCTTCGAATCGGAGTACCAGTACATGGCCACGCTGCATGAGTCACCGGCCGGTGCCCCGCCCATGGTTTACCTGAAGGGATCCGTGGAGTCCATTCTGGCCCGGTGCCGGGATACCCTGGATGCGGATGGACACCTGGCGCCCCTCGATCTCGAGAGGGTCCGCCACCGGGTGGATGAAATGAGCGGACGGGGGATGCGTGTTCTGGCCTTCGCCCGGAAAGCCTGGTCCCATACGGGGGAGCCCCTGACACACGACGGGGTGGCGGAGGGGCTCACCTTCCTGGGGCTTCAGGGCATGATCGACCCCCCGCGCCGGGAGGCCATGACCGCCGTCCGAGCCTGCCAGGAAGCCGGCATCACCGTCAAGATGATCACCGGTGATCACGCCCTCACGGCCGTTTCCATCGCAGGGGACATCGGCATCCTGGGAAACCGGTCTCATCTCCCCGCCCAATCCAATGTTAGAACGGGGCAGGAGATGGCTCAAATGAACGATGCAACCCTGACGGAGGTCGCAGCACGCACCCATGTCTTTGCGCGCGTCACGCCGGAGCAAAAGCTTCGGCTGGTCAAGGCCCTTCAAAGCCGCAGGGAGGTCGTGGCCATGACCGGGGACGGCGTCAACGACGCACCCGCCCTGAAGCAGGCCGACATCGGCGTGGCCATGGGGATTACCGGAACCGAAGTCTCCAAGGAAGCTGCCGACATGGTATTGACGGACGACAATTTCGCCTCCATTGAAGCTGCCGTGGAGGAAGGCCGCTGCGTTTTCGACAACCTCGTAAAATTCATCGTCTGGGCGCTTCCCACCAACCTGGGTCAAGGACTGGTCATCCTGACCGCCGTTTTCGCGGGCATCACCCTGCCGATCCTTCCCGTGCAGAGTCTGTGGATCAACATGACGACGGCCGGTTCATTGGGGCTCATGCTCGCCTTCGAGCCTCGAGAGAGCGGCATCATGCGCCGGCCGCCGCGTCATCCCCGGAGTCCCCTCCTTTCCCGGGAACTGGTGGGGAGGGTGTTGCTCGCCGGGCTGCTTCTCATGGCCTCAGCCTTCGGACTTTTTGAGTGGGAAGAGCTGAACGGGGCCAGCCACGCTCAGGCACGCACCGTGGCGGTCAATGCCTTCGCCGTCATCTCCACTCTCTATCTGTTGAACTGCCGTTCTCTGAACCGTTCATTCTGGAGCATCGGAATCTTCTCCAATCCATGGATTCTGTTGGGAATTGTAATGATGATGCTCCTGCAGCTCGCCTTCACGTACCTCCCCTTCATGAACCGTCTCTTCCACACGGAGCCCATCGGTCTCCAGTCGTGGATGGGCATTATCGCTGCAGGGTTCGTGTCTCTATGGGCAGTGGGCCTGGAAAAATTCCTGGCCAGACGGTTTTCCTCCAGGATCGGCACCATACAGGAAGAAATGGAAGGTCCCTCTGAAGCGGGCTGAGCATCGAAAGGGGCCTGGTGTCCCTGTCCTGCCTCTTCTCAGCGCGCCAACCCCATGAGGCTCAAAAGCTCGAAGCAGAATGCAGCCACCGTGGCGGCGGCGGGGATGGTCAGGATCCAGGCAACCCCCATTCGCCTGGCAACTCCCCATCGCACGGCTGACAACCGCTTGGAAGACCCCACCCCCAGAATTGCCGCCGAAATGACGTGTGTGGTGCTGATGGGGGCTCCAAGGGAGGATGCCACCGAAATGACACCGGCTGCCGAGGTTTCGGCTGAAAACCCGTGTACCGCTTCAAGGTTGAAGATCTTGTGTCCCATGGTCTTGATGATCTTCCACCCGCCTGTGGCTGTCCCCATGGCCATGACGACGGCGCAGCTTATCTGGACCCAGAGGGGCACCCGGGTGTCGGGGATATGGTGCCCGATGAAAAGGGCCAGGGTGATGATCCCCATGGTTTTCTGGGCATCGTTTGTGCCGTGGCTGGTGGCCATGAAGGCCGAGGACAGGATTTGAAGCTTGCGGAATGCCTTGTTGGCCTTGCGTGGGTGAACCTTTCGGAAGATCCAGGAGAGGGCCAGCATGACGAGGTAGCCGGCCAGAAAACCGGCCAGGGGCGAAAGGAAAAGCGGCACCAGGATCTTGTATCCGATGGAATGGAAATTGAGAGCATCCACTCCCCGGTAGGCGAGGGTCGCACCGATCAAACCGCCGATGAGGGCATGGGAGGAAGAGGACGGCAACCCCAGGTACCACGTCAGAATGTTCCAGAAAATAGCTCCAAAGAGCGCCGCCAGGGTCAGTGCCTGGCATCCCTTGATCATTTCCGGGTGCACGATGCCGCTGCCGATTGTCTGGGCCACATGGCTGCCCAGGAGAGCCCCTACGAGGTTCAGCACGGCCGCCATCATCACCGCCGCTCCCGGCGACAGCACCTTGGTCGATACGACGGTCGCAATGGCATTGGCTGTATCATGGGCGCCATTGGTAAAGTCGAAGGCCAGCGCCACGACAATGACGACTATCAAGAGCAGAGGTATTTCAAGCATTTTTGAGGACGATCCCTTCGATGGCCTTGGCCAGTTGCCATGTCTTATTGTAGGCCTTGTCGATTCGGTCGTAAATGTGGGTCCACTTGATGATGTCCAGAACATCAGCCGCCCCGGGGGACGGATTGTCGTAGAGCTCGGCCAGGCCGCTCAGCAGGAGCATTTCACATTCCTTCTTGAGCTGCTTGATCTGGGCGACGGTTTCAGAGACTTCCTGGCCGCTGCCCAGCTTCCCCAGCATCACGCCGACCCCCGCAACCATCTCTTTGATGTCTCCAATCATCTTCTTTGCGGGGAAGCGAATGCGGGAAAGTCCGTAGACGCCGATGCGGTTGGAAACAGACTGGATGTGATTGAGGATGGCTTCCTGGGAGGAATTGATCTCGTGAATGTCCTCGCGATCAATGGGGGTTATGAAGGTGGTCGACAACTCCCGGAGGATGGTCCGGCTGATGATGTCGCCCTCCGCCTCAAGGATGTTGATGAGCTGGCATTCTTCCTCACAACCGACGAAATCCTCCGCCATTTTATGAAGCACCGTTGCGGCATTCAAGATGATGCGGTTTTGCTCGCGAAACATTTCGAAAAACTTGGGTGACTTTGGGAAAAGGCTGAAAGACATGGCCTATCCTCGATGCAGTAATGGGTTGATGGGGACCGCCGCCGCGGCACCCCGAGCTTGTTCCATGCGACGGGATTCGCCGGGCGGCAGGCAGTTTCAAGATTCCACATTTGACTTATTAGATTACCACACCGATCGGCCGATGCTCAACGCATTCTGTGCAAACATCACGGACAATGGAAACGACGAAGAGCTCCCATGCGGAAGGACAGAGCCTATGGGGCTGCTTTGACTGGAGGATTCCCGGGGAGATCGATCCCCAACGGAAGGGGTGAACAACAAGGCACTCTCCCTGTTTTGAAGGAGTGTCCCCGTCATTCACCCACCTGTTCGCATCTGTCACTTGAGGAACCGGTACGGGTCGGCTCTCATCAGCCAGGGACTGGTGGGATAATCGGCCGCCAGCCGGTCGTAGATAGCGATCAGGTTGCTCACCTCGTGACTCTCGATGTATTTGGAAACGCCATTCAGATAGATCGCCTCCGGGGCCATGGAACTGTTGGGGAACCCACTGATGATGCGCTCAAAACAGCCGCAGGCCGCCTTGCGATCAGGCCGATTGAAAAAGGCCTTGCCCATTCCCAGCAGCAGAGAGGGGATGAGCTCTTCGGGCGGATAGAACCCCAGCGTGCGGTACTGCTCGGTCCCGTCGGGCTCCAAAATCAGTAAAGTCGGGGTCCACTTGACCTTGAATCGCCGGCCCAGTTCGGGATCATCGGCGGGGATGCGCAGGGGAACAAGGTTTTCCCTCACAAACTTGACCACGGCAGAATCGGGGTACGCAACTGCGTCCATGCGTTTGCACCCGATTCAGTTGGGGTTGAAGAAATCCAGAAACACCATCTTGTTTTCCGCTTTGGCCCTGGCCAGGCCGTCCTCGAAAGAAGTCAGCCATTCGATCTGTTCCATGGTCATCCTCCTTGTGTGCGGGATCCGGGCCCTCCGCCGGCGTGGCAGGCGGAGCCATTGTTGCAACAGGGCGCTCCTGAGCGTGTCTTTCCCGTGTGTCACACTCACAGTCTACGCCCGATTCGCCTACAACCTTTGAATCAGGTACAAAAAGGACGGAACGGGGATTCGAACCTTCAGCTTGAAGAATTCCCTCTTGATGTTCTTTTTCCATCCTCCGTTTTTAATATCCATCAACGGTGAAAAGTAAATGGTCCCTTTGTGGAACGGATGAGAAAAATTCTTTTCCATCAAGTTGAAAAAGGATTGCATGTGCCCTTCGGGAAGGTTGTCTCCGAAAACGAAGTTCGAGGTCATCTCAACCTTTTCGTATCTATTGTTGATCTCCAAGATCCTTCCAAACGCCCGTTCGACGGCTTCCGTTGCAATGCCCTTCCCCAGTTGATGCAGCGTCTTGGCATCCGAAGATTCAAGCCCTACATTGATGTACGTCCTGAACGGAAGCCTGTTGATGCGTTCAAATACGGAGTCGTCCGATTTGATGACGGAATCCACACTGCCAAAGAGGAAAAGGCAGGGGCCTTCAAGGTGAGAGCTCCCCAGTTCAAAAGCATCGTATGCGTAGCGGGCCGCGAATTCCACCAGCTCCGCCGAAGCGTTCAGTGCGTCGTGCTGTCCCAGGAACAACGAGTTGTAGTTGGAGATATCCCTGCCGAAAAAGTCTTTCAGTTCCTTCACCTGCCTCCGGATATCCTCCCTCGATCGCTCTTTGAAATGAAAGCGCGATTTCACGCGGCAGAAGCGGCAGCGGTACAGGCATCCATCCGCAATGAGGAGGGGGATGACGTCGTAATCCACATGCCTGGCGTCGGGAGGAAGGACGGTGATGTCGTCGCCGAGGATCTCGCGTATTCTCCTCGACTTCTTATGGAGCTCACCCGGTGAGTTGGAAATGACAACTTCAAGGAACTCCCCCAGTTCTGTGGGGAGGGAACCGCCCTTGAGCCCCGTCAGCCTCTCCGGCAACAGCTCCCACGCCTGGATGGCGGAAAGCACCGCATTGTCATGGAAGGGGTCGCAGGCGCTGAAATTGTTGGTGGGGTAGGACAGGCATGGGACGTAATACTCGCCCAGGCAGTCAAAGACCCCTTCGTAGCCGCCCGTCGAGTAATAGACCCAGTCATCGGTTATGGTTCGTTTCAGCCATTCGGACGGGTTGGGCCAGTTCCTGCCCCGGCCGCTGATGAATTTCAACTCCCCATTGAGGTTGAACTGAAAGACATGCTCCGGCGTCTTGATTTCTGCAAAACGGCCGTACCGGAGAGGATAGCTCACCTTGGAATAGGCACGCGCCCCTTCCTTTCCCAAAGCGATCTGAATACCGTCCAATGCAAACGTTTCCACGAGCAAACACTTCTTTCCAGCTTGATCTTTTTCTCAGCAGAGATGCGCACAATGTGAGGGGTTTTGAGATGGGCCGTCAGGACGCACTGTCCTCAAAATCCATGTCTATGAGGATTTCATTGCCGATGCGCTGCATTTTAGAATGGGGGTATAATTTTTTGAACACGTGAATCATCCCCGCATTCTCTTCCAGCACGGTGGCGGTAAAACCCCTGTAATTATTTTCTGAAGCTATCCGCTGGAGGACCCGGACGAGATAGGACCCAACCCCCTGTCCCTGGAAATCCTCCCGGATCATCAAGGCCACCTCGGCCCTGCCTTCTTCGGCCATGGCATAGGAGCCGATGGCCATGATCTCCTTATGTCCTCCACTGGAGGTAACTCCGACGATGGACATGTTCTTGCGATAATCCACGGCGGCCCATTGCTCCTGGATGACCTCGTGCGAGAACAGCTTCCTGTGATAAAAGAACCTGTAATAGATGGTCTCCTCCTGGAGCGAATAGAAAAAATTCCGAAACTCGAACTCATCCGACGGCAGGAGTGGACGAAAATCGATTTCTTTGCCATTGGGCAGCTGAAAGGTGGATTTGTAATCTTCCAGAAAGATGAGATCTTCCTGGTGAGGAGGAAGCTGATCCGCAAAAATATAATGGTGCTTTTTGGCTTCCTCGATCAATCCTTCCCGAAATTTGGGGTGAGCAATCTCGGCCAGTTCCATGACGCGCTGGTAGATGCTTTTCCCCTTCAGCTCGGCAATGCCGTACTCGGTGACAATGAAATTGACATCGCCACGGGTGGTCGCCACCCCGGCCCCCTCGCTGAGATGCGAGACAATGCGCGATACGCTGCCGCCCTGCGCGGTCGAGGGCAGCGCGATGATGGAGAAACCGCCTTTGGACATGGCGCTGCCCCGAATGAAATCCACCTGGTCCCCCATGCCGCTGTAGAACATGTACCCCACCGAATCCGAGCAGACCTGCCCTGTGAGGTCGACTTCGAGGGCGGAGCTGAGGGAAACCAGGTTGTCGTTGCGGGCGATGACGGCCGGGTCGTTCACAAAGCTCGAATTCATGAACATAAACATGGGATTGTCGTTGACGTAGTCATAGAGCTTTCGAGACCCCATGCAGAGGGAGGCCACGACTTTGCCCGGCAGCAGGGACTTTCTCTTGTTGGTGATAACCTTCTTTTCGAAAAGAGGCAGAAAACCGTCGGTAATCACCTGGGTGTGTATTCCCAGGTCCTTCTTCGTGTCGAGATATTTCAATATGGCATAGGGAAGCTGTCCGAACCCGATCTGAAGAGTAGCCCCATCGGGGATCAACTGGGAGACATAGTGGCCGATGCGTTGAGTGACCTCGCTTTCGGCGATGGTAGGGATGTTGGTCACGAGGGGTTCTTCGTGGACCACCAGGTAATCGATTTCATCGACATGAACGAAGCTGTCGCCCCACGTCCTGGGCATCTGTGGATTGACCTGGGCAATGACCAGCCTGGAATTCTCGATGGCGGCACGGGTAATGTCCACGGAAACCCCCAGACTGCAGTAGCCGAATGCGTCCGGGGGACTCACCTGGATGAGGGCCACATCCAGTCCGATGGTTTTGCTCGCAAAAAGCTCGGGGATTTGCGAAAGGTAGGCGGGAACATAGTCGATCTTGCCTTCAAAGGCGGCCTGCCGCATGGCAAAGCTGATGAAAAAGAGCTTCAGGGAAAATCGGTGGAGGAAAGACTCATTGTCGACATACTCCGCGAGGGTCTTGGAGATCATCTGGTAGATCAGGATGTCCGTCAGGTTCGTATCGCTCACCATGGCCCGGATGAGCTGCTGCGGTTCGCCGCAGCCGGTGCTGATGAAAACGCGGCTGCCCTTTTTGATGGCCGAAACCGCCTTATCGGCGGGCACGATCTTCTCGGAACAGTATCCAGCCAGCCATTCGATGCACTTTTTCATTCAACCTCACCTTTCCCGGCTGATTCAAAATCAGTGAGCGTTCAGCTATTAGGCTTTAGTTGTTAGCAATACCCGCTACTTAGATGCTTTCTAAAAATTCTCCCCTCGAGGGGGCAGGGGGGCGTCAAGATTTGGCAAACCCCAAAAACACCCCCCTGCCCCCCTTACTCGCTAATACCTTATGCAAAGTCAACCAACAGACTTTCAACACTCATCACAACAATCGATTGCAATTAGGAAACTCCTAACTTAATGCTAGGGCGTCCAAATTGGCGAACGCCCGTTGACCGGTATTTGACTCCAGCACTGGGAAGCAATGCTCCTGCCATTCTAAAACGGTTCATGCGAGGGCATTTTGCGCCTGGCCGTGCCCTGTTTGACA
>NZ_BQXM01000021.1 GCF_022836495.1 Desulforhabdus sp. TSK | reverse complement strand
ACCCCCTGGATTATGGATGATAGAATCCAGGTTATCGTACTACTGTGGACACAACCTGTCCACTACTTCTGGGGCCAAATCCCGAGCACTAAAACCGGCCCTCAGAGGCCATTTTTGGACGCCCTAGGATAAACAGGATCAGATGGAAAAAGCGCTGCACGGAGCAGAGGAGATTGTATATGCAGATTAAGAGTGAAACATCCTGAAGAAAATGTGCAATTTTGTTCTTGCAGCTTTGCCGCAGTCTATATTCCTATGCAAGTTATGCTTGCGGCTCAATATCAATGAAACAAACAGTGAATTGAGTGTAATGACCTGAAGGCGGGGAGTCAATAGTGTGGGGACTGCGTGGGCATGGTCTTGCCAATCGGGAAGGTCTCCAGGACAATCCACGTCCCCGGAGCGGAGTGGCCGGGCCTCCCCAGCACGGGAAGGAACCAGAGTGTAGAAAATTCAGTTCCTCATCCTCAAGTCAGTTTTTCAGCCCAATGTCAGGCAATTCCTGCCAGCCCTCTTGCTATCGTAGAGGAGCGTATCCGCTCTCTTTAAAAGAGTATCCAGCGTGTCATCATCCCGCACGTTCGTTGCTCCCGTGGAAATGGTGACATGCAACCGATCTTCATCCTGGCAGATGTAGGAGTTTTCTATGAGAAGTCGGAACCGGTTGCCCAGGTCTTTGAGCTGCGGCGGAGTCACATTCCGTATGATCCCGAGGAACTCCTCTCCACCCCATCGGCCGACCGCATCGAACGCTCTCGAGTTATTGACGATAGTATCCGCAACAAATCTCAAAACCTGATCCCCCACATCGTGGCCGTGCGTATCGTTGAAAATTTTGAAGTGATCAATGTCCATAAAGAGGATGCCAAAACGGGTATTGAAACGCTTGCGCTCCTCGAAGCGAACCAGGAGCTCCTTTTCGATGCAGCTTCGGTTGGGCAGGCGCGTGAGACCGTCAAGCATGGCCATTTCTTCAAGTTCTTTGACCTTCACCTCGATGGCCTTGAGGTTGCTGAGGTCGGTGAAAAGTTCCACGCCGCCGATCACGATTCCATCCTCATCGGTGAGCGTGCTGACACGAACGGAGACAGGAACCCTGTGCCCGTGCTTATGATGCATGAAAACCTCGGCTTCACGGGTGACACCGTCGCCGATAGTCGCAGCCAGAGGACAGAGTCCACAGCAGAGACTGTTTCCGTCATGGTCCACATGGGTCAGAATGTTGTCGGAACAGGATCTGCCCACGACTTCGGCGGCCGCATACCCCGAAATTTTTTCCGCAGCCCTGCTCCAGTATTGAATGATCCTGTCCCGGTCGACCCAATACAACCCATCATGCAGATTTTCGATGATCCGGCTGCAGGAATTTTTGTCGAGAATCATTATGGTCCATTTGCTTTTCTGTTAGAGATTCACAGAATAGAGTAAAAAATGGAGCTCTCTGCTCTATTCAAATATGGCTCTTCGTTTCATTGGAGGAGGGGACGGGAGGTGGCCGCCGTCCGCCTCGGGTGGCCCCCTTCCACACAGATCCGAACCAATTCATCGGCCCGTACGCGGTTGAGACGCCGAACCCTGGGAACCGGAGCCCGTATAGGTGCTTCCGGATCCTGTCGTTCCTTGATTGTTGCCTCCTTCGGCAAAGGCGGCACCTGCCGTCAAAATCAAAGCCAAACCCAGCATCAGAAGAGCCCTCATTTCATTAACGTCCTTTTCTCGTGTTCATTCCATGTTTCCTTGACAGGCCATAAAACAGTCGGTCGACGTTTGCGAAACCATCAAAATATTTGCCTCCGGCAGTGGGCACACCCCCAAACGACTTTTAAATCCATAAATACCCATCATTCTCCCTGGAAATACTCTCCGACCACCAACTCCGCCCCCGAGATAGGGGCTGCGCCAGGACTTCACCCCTTGAGAATCCTCATGAAAAGTATCCCTGAAATTTTTCTAAAGTTCTGATGGAACTAACCCGATATTCTTTGCGTGATCATACAAAAGAGAAAATCATGAATATTTGGCTTTAAATGGTCAATAGAAGCCAAATTTAGCTTTATTCCATCTCAAACTCTCTTTTTTACCAGTATACATTTCCAGAGAAACTATCGTCCGATGGCACAGAATACTCAAACATCACAACAAGGTCTGCTCTATTTCCATGCATCAGGGAGGAATTCAACGTGAACGATCTGCATTGCAACAAACATGAAACAGGAAGCGAATCCCTCAACCAAACACAACCTGTCTCTCAAAACGGGATCTCCCGGCGGGGCTTTTTCAAGCTCGCGGGAATTGCAGCGGCTGCTGGGGCTGCCGGAGTGTCGTTCCCCAAAGGAGCAGGAGCCGCCCCCTCCAAGCTTCTGTCCCTGGACGCCAGCCTTCCCAACAAAGTTTTCTGGAAAGGGGTGCAAAAACAATTCATCATCGATCCCAAGGTTGTCTACATGAACATCGGGACCACGGGATCCATGCCGCAGCAGATTCTGAAAAATTATCAGAAATACAATGAGCTCGCCGCATTTCATCCCCGAACCTTCGAAGCGGAGCTGGGGGCGGATTTCGGCTTGCCGGCGCAGCGCGCAGAGCTGGCTGCCCAATTTGGCTGCAACGCGGATGAAATTTGCTTGTCCCGCAACACAACGGATGGAATGGATGCCATCCTTTTCGGTTTGAACTTCCAGGAGGGGGACGAAATCCTGACGACGCACCACGAGCACATTGCTGCCCTTTCGCCCCTCAATGTGCTCCGAGACCGCTACAAGGTTAAGGTTACAGAACTGGAGATTCCCGTCCTCGATACAGCGAGCGAGGATCAGTTCGTGGATCTGTTCGCCCGTAACATCACCAAAAATACCAAAGCCATCCTTTTTTCCCACATCACCTACAAGACGGGGACTCGCCTGCCCGCCAAAGCGCTCTGCACGCTGGCACGGGAAAACGGTTTGATCTCCATCGTGGATGGGGCGCACGGCCCCGGAATGTTGAAGCTCGATTTTCACGACATGGGATGCGATTTCTATGCGGGTCCGGGCCACAAGTGGCAATGCGGCCCCGGAGGGACGGGCATCCTGTATCTGCGCAACCATGGAGACGACCTGCCCGAATTCTGGACCCAGAATGCTTCCACCTACACTTTCGTTGCACAGCCTGTCAAAAATGACCGTAGCAAATACGATATCGGCATGGCCATGCAGTACCGGGGACAGATGGATGTGTCGGCACACCTGGCCATGGTGGACGCCTGCAAAATGTGGGAGGAAATCGGTCGTGAGAAGATCGAGGAATATGTTTGCTCTCTGAGCTCTTACTTGAAAAAAAGCCTCGCGCAAAAGTACGGGGAAGCCGGCACATTCTTCGCGCCCGACATCCCCGAGTTCAGCACGGGCCTCACGTCCTTCAATCCCTTTGCGAACCTCGAGGCTGGAGACAAAATCCAGGCCCTCGTGGCACGCCTGGAAAGCGAAGCCGGGTACCAGGTTCGCTACACGGATTTTCACCTCCATGCAGGGGACACGAAGCCGACATACGCACTGCGCATTTCCACCCATATCTTCCACAACCGAGCCCAGGTGGACGGCCTGGTGGACGCACTCTACGATCTCAGCCTGCAGATTGAAGGATAGAGATCGCTCCTTCGCCAAACCACGATCCCCCGCCCTCTAAAGCCTGCCATGCTTTCGCTGCCCCCGGGAAATCCGGGGGCAGTTATTGGACCCCATTCCCGAGGCTACGCTTTCACTTGAGCATCTGAGCACATATTTTTTGGCTCTTCATGCCGTCAGACCGGTGTAAGCCGAGACCCGGAGAATTTGCCGTGGGGGTGGATTCCGGCTAACCCCCATGACCGAGCGGTCACAAGGAAGGATGAAAAGACTTAATGACGGCATTTTCACAGGAAAAGCATGCCGGAATGACGCAATCAATAAGGCTCAAGCCCGGGACTGCAAGAATTCTTGCTCAACAGGCTCCTGTCGATTTGACAATATTTTTTTTGCATTTTATACTTCGTCGTTTGGTTGAGCGGCACAAAAATAAGCCGACCCGCGGAGCTTCCGTTGCACAAACAATGTGTTATTACTCCCGAAAGTTCGGATAGTATCATTGATTTTGAGACGAAGCGGATTCCCGCGAACTCTGGTTTTGAGAGCATACGCTCGCATTGGCAGTCAAGGTAAATACTCATGGGAGGTCTAGGAATGGAACAAATGGAATGGAAGCCCATCGTCGAAAAGTGCAGCGGCTGCGGCAACGTCATTGAAGAAAGATGCCGCATCTGGACGACTCCGGCAGCCAAGTGGAGAATGGGAATCTGCCCCTCGGCGACGCACATGAAGGTGGAAGTCAAATCCACGGAAACGAAAGTCCGCGTCGGCCAGCAGAAGCAGAAAAAGAAATAGTCCCGCATCCCGAGGGAATCCAACCTCAAGAAAGCACCTCATGGAGCTCGGTTCCCACGAATGGGGCTCCATGGGGAAAAGAAAAAATTCCCATGGAAGAGCTCCATCCCCAGGCCGCCAAGTCTTTTTGCCCCATGCGTCTCTCCTTGATGGGCATGTCGGGCTCCGGCAAATCCTACTGGTCTCAAAAACTCGCCGAGCATGGCTTCAAGCGATTCTGCTGTGACGCACTGATCGCCCAAAAGCTTCGGTCACAATTGACGGCAGCGGACGGGTCTCCGGTTGAAATGGGGAAATGGATGGGATTTCCCTATGAGCCGGGTTACAGGACTCGCGAAGCTCAGTACCTGGCCTGTGAGGTAGAAGTGGTTCGGGAGATCCTGGATTACCTCCGCAACACAAAGGAGAGCGATGAAAACATTGTGGTCGACACCACCGGGAGCGTTGTCTACACGGGAGATGCCATCCTGGAAGAGCTGCACCGCCGCACGACGATCATCCATCTTTCCAATCCCCCGGAAGTGCAGGAGCTGATGTTCAAGGCCTACGTCGCCCACCCCACCCCGCTCCTCTGGCGGGAGCTCTTTCAAATGGCGCACTCCGAAACCAGGGAAGCAGCTCTGACCCGCTGCTATGCAGAGCTGCTCAGCAGTCGCGAAAAGCTCTACAGAAAATACGCCGCCATGGACATCGGCTATTTCACACGAAGGAGCAAGGCATTTGATGTGGAGACGCTCCTCGCCGCGGTGGAAAATCACTGCTCCGGTCAGTCCTCCAGCGTGTCCGCATTGTAGGACTTGGACCAGATGGCGGCTTTTCGCATGATGGCATGCAATTCCCTGAGCAGTTCCATGGGCAGTTTGTCCAAGCCGATGGGCGAAGCGATGATGGTGAAATAACCCATAATGTCCTTTTTCATTCCTGCACGGGCCTGATCATCCGGTATTGTCTCCACCTCTATCTCCTGTCATGTATCCTCGGGATTGCGGCTCAAATTCACGCCGTAGTAAGCCTCCGCCATAAATTACAGCATCTCCCCGCAGCCTTCAACCTTCCTTGGCGGACAGAGGTTCTCCACCCCAACGTCCTCCTGACTCCCGGCCCATTTCTTTCAGCTAACGGCTAGACAGACATCGCCAAAAGCCGTATTAATACCCCACCATGAAAGCGCGCAGTATACATATGGAATGATACAGGACAATCAATACGAACGTTGTGGGACAGCCGGCTCCATCAGTGCAATGCGCTGACATGCCGCAGCACATGCGCCGAGCACCGGACGGCGGTGAGCACGAAAGCCCGATCGATGCTTTTTTGCATTCTTTGCCTTCACATACGGCATTGTTCGAGGGCGCCGCAGCCATCACCCCAGCGGTTCGACCGGAGGATACAATGAGCACCAAAATACCTGACGACATCTTGAAATTGTTGGATGCAGTGGAAGAGGAAAACAAAAAGCGCAGAACATCCCTCACCCAGAGAGTCGTGGAATGGAACCGTCTGAGGAATCTCTTCAAATTCGATTCGGACCAGGAAGTCAAGATGCTCAGTGCGGCGGCCCATGAATTCTTCTATGCCAAAGACCTCACCGAGCGACTCAATGCCCTGGCAGACTTTGAATTCATCTGGATTGGAACCTCCGCCAAGTATGGCGCATCCAAATACAATGACATTCCCGAGATGGCCAAAACGGAAAAGGACTACCAGGCGCTCTACAACTGGAAGGAGTCCGTGTACACCATCATGATTGAGAACATTGTGGCGGAGCTCAGTGAGCACTGTCCCGGGGGGGAGGACGATGCAGACTGGATCGCTGTCCTGTTGGAGCAGGTTTTGAACATCATCGTGGAAGCCGCTGAAGACAAGCAGGTGGCAAAACCCCGGTCAAGAGCCAGGAAGGCCGCCGATCGCGAGGGCACCGGTGAGAGAATTCGCATGGCCTTCGATGACTGGCTCAAGGAGATTGAGCAAGGAGGGTAGGAGCGGATGTGCACAGCCCACCCTCTCTGTTCCTCAGGCAGAGAGGGTGGGGAAGCAATGAAGCGTCGGTGTGGTGTTAGGATCCAGTGGAAAGGTTCTATTCGTGAAGGCGATCGAGCAGCCTGTCCGTCACCTGTTCACAGGCAAAGAGGAGCGATTCGAGATCGAGGGTGCTCAATGCATTGGCATCGAACAGGAACTTCGTTTTCGCTTCGAACCCCTCTGCGGGCTCTTCATCCCACCACAGGATACGGATCGTAAGCCGGGGAAGGATTTGGAATTCTGCTGCAAAATCCACGTCTTCATGCTCATGGGAAACATTCCGCCCCAAAGGAGCCACCAGAGCGGGCAGGCCCGACATCTTTCCGGCGAAGGAATCGGCCAGCCGCATTTCACAATGCTCTTTGAGGCTTTTGATTTTCGAGATGGAATTGGGAAAGCTCTCCATCCCGACCCAGGACCCCGAAGGAGCGACGGCCCCTCCGATGACGTAATTATAGAGGAAGATTTTCTCCCAGGGACTGAGCTCGTCCCCGACTGCACTGGTGATGTCGTCAGAGGTGACCCTCACTGGACGGCCGAGGTAGCTGAGCTCCAGCCCAGTTTCTTTTCTCTCTGCCGTAAGCCGGGCCCCAAGGCTCTCAGCAATGTCAGCAAAATTCCATTTCTTGATTTCTCCCCGGAGAAAGGTGAGGGCTTTCTCGAAACCCTCACGCTTCAATCCGATGCCAGCCTTGTGCTGGTCTTCCAGTTGAGCCTGAAAAGGCTGGAGGGCTTCCTCATCCAGGTAGGGGCACGCACCCAGATCCCCCTGCCCCACGATGACCTGAGTCGCAAATGCCAGGCAGGTGGCGAAGCCACATTCGCCACAGTTGGTTTTGGGTGTCAGTTTGTACAATTGGAGTGGAACCAGCCTGTTTTCCAGTTTTTCCCGATGACCATCCTGCATGCAATCTCTCCAGAATTTCCCCTTTGGGGATGACGACACGGTGCCAATGACCGGGCATCGCGCCCCGGCCTCATCTTGACGCTGAATCCATACCTGATGAGGATTCCAAACATCCTCAAGGGGATTTCAGAGCTTTCTCCCAGATGTTTTTCTTTATTCCATCGAACAACTCCAAGCCCTCTCCCGGAAAAATGTCCCGCTCTTCCGGCGGAGTGGCTCTTTCGACAGGCGGCCAATTCCCTGGCTGAGGCTCAGGGCCTTCCTCTATGATTTCCGAGGGATGCGAGTCGGTATTGACCGGGTTTTTGCGAATGTCGAAGCCTGCGACAGCGCAGCTGAATTCGATGGGAATCCCATTGGGATCGAACGCATACACGGAACGGATGAACCCATGATCGATCATATCCGAAACCCAATATCCAGCGGCATCGAGCCGGTCCCGCAGCATCCAGACCGTATCTTCGGAATCCACGGCAAAGGAAACATGATCGAAGATGAAGGGGCCTTTTACTGGATAGCCATGGTCCTTCTCGGGAACGGGCTCTACATCAGGCCATTCAAAAAATGTCAGCAGTGTGTCGGGTGACACCTCAAAAAAATAATGACGGTAACCGGAGCGTCCCATCCCGATGACAAGACGCATTTCCAACAGATCTCGCCAAAACCGAATGGTTCGATCCATATCGCGGGTGGCCATCGCCAAGTGGTGGATCCCATGGTATTTGATCATGTGCTCTTCCCCTGCCCTCTGGTTTTGTTCTCAGCAACACATTTCGCGAAATAACCTTAAGTCGGGATGCCCAAAAAGCAACCCATTTTCATCCTGCCCTGGCCCACAGAATGAGCCGCTCACGACTTTTTAACTAAATCAGGTGAGATTACAGAGTGTTATATTCCATTCCATAGGGATCGATCGAGCAAACGTCTTCGAGCCTTCTTCGGGAGGATATCAGCCCCTCCGAGAGGTGTGTTTATCCCGTCCAATCGTTGTTTTAACTTTCTAACCCGACGTCCCATTGGCTCTTGACACAGTATGGTAATTAGTTTAACGTTCGCACATTCACAAGGTTACACTAGCTTTCGTCAATCGATTGGCATCGTTAGACCTGTAGGCAAAAAGAGAGGGGCTCTGGCATAAGTATCACTTCAGGCGAGAGGAGGGGATAGATCGTTCTTGATTTGAGAGTTCATTTCCATCAGCGTTTTTTGAGGGCACCCGCAGGGGTGGACGAAGGGCAAATTGGGTATGAGTCTTGAGAAATTTTTAACAGAGTCGAGAACCACCGTCCTCAAGAGGTGGTTTGACGCCGTGGTGGACGCTTATCCACCGGAAACCACGAGACTTCTTAAGAAGGAAAAGAACCAGTTCGCCAATCCTGTGGGACACAATCTATCCCAGGGGATGGAGGGAATTTACGATGAACTGGCAGGGGGGCTGGCTCCTGAGAAGGTCCAACCGCATTTGGACCAGATCATCCGCATTCGAGCGATCCAGGATTTTTCACCCTCGCAGGCTGTGGCTTTCATTTTCCTCTTGAAGAAGATCTTCCGAGACGTTCTGGGGGATGCCCATACCGATGAAGGAATATCCCCCCAGGAATTATTGGCGCTGGAGACCCAGATCGACAGTTTGGCGCTGCTCGCTTTCAACATTTATATGGAATGCCGCGAGAAGTTGTGTGAAGTGCGAATAGCCGAGATCAAGAATAGATCGTTCAGACTCCTGCAACGGGCCAACCTGTTGGCGGAGATTCCTGAGCATGAGTCGGAATTCAAAAAAGGCAGCACTCCAATAACCTAACTTTTTCAAACGAGGGATTGTTAAATGGGCATCAAGTTTTCCTTACTCTCAGTTGTTGCGCTAGTCTTGGCGGTTTTTTTGGGAGTGAAGGCGGCTGGTTTGACTTATTTTTTCGGGGTCGTCATTCCCTACATCGCCATCTTCACATTCATAGGGGGATTTACATTTCGCATACTCAAGTGGGCACGCACACCGGTTCCCTTCAGCATTCCCACCACTGCGGGACAGCAGAAATCCCTGCCTTGGATCAAGCATAGCAAGCTCGACAACCCCTCGACTCCTGCCGGAGTCGTGGGCCGCATGATTCTCGAAGTGCTCCTTTTCCGCTCCCTTTTCCGCAACACCAAGCTCGAGAAATATGACGGACCCAAGCTGGCCTACCAGTGGGAAAAATGGCTCTGGCTTTTTGCCATCCTGTTTCATTATTCCTTCCTGGTGATTTTTGTGAGGCACTTGAGATTCTTCACTGAGCCCGTCCCCGGATTCGTGCACGCTCTGGACAGTGTGGACGGCATGCTGCAGATCGGTCTTCCCGGGCTTTACATCTCTGACCTCGTTTTCATCGCCGCGGTAACATTCCTCTTCCTTCGGAGGGTTGTCATCCCGCAGGTGCGCTACATATCGCTGCCTGCAGACTATTTCCCTTTGTTCCTGCTCCTGGCGCTGGGACTCAGCGGCATCCTCATGCGCTATTTCACCAAAGTGGATATCCTTAAAGTCAAAGAACTGGCCCTGGGGATCGTGACATTCCATCCCGTCATTCCCGAAGGGATCGGTGTACTCTTCTTCATCCATCTTTTCCTGATTTGCACCCTCTTCATCTATTTCCCGTTCAGCAAGCTCATGCACCTTGGCGGCGTTTTCCTGAGCCCCACGAGGAACATGCCGAACGACAGCCGCATCATCCGACACATCAACCCTTGGAACTACCCTGTAAAAACCCACACTTACGAAGAGTATGAAGACCACTTCAGAGAAAAAATGATAGAGGCCGGATTACCTGTGGAAAAGGAGTAAAATAGAAAATGGCAAAGGTCCCCAAACCAAGCGAGCTACTGTTGGATTATGCGCTTCCCAAAGCGGAATGGATGGATACCAAGCCCGATTTCAGGCCGGGTACCTGGTGCTATCCTGGCAAAGCCAAGAACCTCGATGTGCTGCAGCTTCCCCACGCCAGGGAATGGAACCCACCCGACGAAGACTGGAAGCTCCCCTCCAACTGGAAGGAGATCATCTTCGAAGGACTCCGCGATTGCCTGGACAAATACCGCTCTCTCAGAATTTTCATGGATGTCTGTGTCCGGTGCGGAGCGTGCGCCGATAAATGTCATTTCTACATCGGCTCCGGCGACCCCAAGAACATGCCCGTGCTGCGCGCCGAGCTTCTGCGCTCCATTTACCGCAAGGAATTCACCACGGCCGGTAAGGTCCTGGGAAAAATTGCCGGCGCCCGTGAGCTGACGGAAGACGTCGTCAAAGAATGGTTTTACTACTTCTTTCAGTGTACCGAGTGTCGCCGCTGTTCCGTTTTCTGCCCCTACGGTATCGACACGGCTGAAATCACCATCATAGGGCGCGAGCTCCTCAACCTCCTCGGTCTCAATATCGACTGGGTGGTGGGTCCCGCCGCCAACTGTTTCATGAACGGCAACCACCTGGGAATCCAGCCCCATGCCTTCAAGGACATGATCGAGTTCTTCGTGGATGAGATCGAAGCCGTCAACGGCGTCCGCGTCGAGCCGACCTTCAACCGCAAGGGCGCCGAGATTCTTTTCATCACGCCCTCGGGTGACGTCTTCGCCGATCCCGGTACGTACACCCTGATGGGCTACCTGATGCTCTTCCATGAGATAGGTCTGGATTACACCTGGAGCACCTATGCTTCGGAAGGCGGCAACTTCGGCCTCTTCACCAACCATGACACCATGAAAAAACTCAACGCCAAGATGTACGCGGAAGCCAAGCGCCTGGGCGTCAAGTACATCATCGGCGGCGAGTGCGGTCACATGTGGCGTGTCGTCAACCAGTATATGGACACCATGAACGGCCCGGCGGATTTCCTGGAGGTTCCCGTCTCTCCCATCACCGGCACAGTTTTCGAGAATGCCAGATCCACAAAGATGATCCACATCGTGGAATTCACTGCGGACCTCATCAAGAACGGCAAGCTCAAGTTGGATCCGAGCCGCAATGATCACCACAACGTGACCTATCATGACTCTTGCAATCCAGCTCGGGGCATGGGTTTCTTTGATGAGCCGCGTTATGTCATTCAGAACGTCTGCAACAATTTCCATGACATGCCTCCCAACACCATTCGCGAGCAAACATTCTGTTGCGGCAGCGGTTCCGGTCTGAACACGGATGAATTCATGGAAATGCGCATGCGAGGCGGCCTGCCCCGTGCCAATGCTGTGCGGCATGTCCACGACAAGTACGGTGTCAACATGCTTTCAACCATTTGCGCCATCGACCGTGCCGTACTGACGCCCCTCATGGATTACTGGGTCCCGGGCGTAGGCGTGACAGGTGTACATGAACTGGTGGGCAACGCTCTGGTGATGGAGGGTGAAACGGAAAGGACGACCGACCTCCGCGGCGAACCCCTTGCAGGAATGGAGGATATAGAGAATGAAGATGTATAATGCCAAACAAATCATCCCCGGGCTTATCATCTTTCTTGGCCTGATCACCTTTCCCCTCTGGTACAACATGGGGAAGGCGGCTCCGGTCCCGCAGCCCAAGCTGGATACGCCCGCGATTCAAAAGTTGGCCCAAAAGCAATGCGTTCTACCCGCAGCGCAGATGAGAACGGAGCACATGCAGATTCTCAACGACTGGCGAACCCAGGTCGTGCGCTTCGATAAAAGAGTTTATGTGGCCCCGGACGGCAAGGAATATAATATGAGCTTGCAGAACGAATGCATGAAATGCCATTCGAACAAAACTCAGTTTTGTGATGCTTGCCATAACTATGCTGGACTCAAGTTGAATTCAACCCCTTACTGCTGGACCTGCCACATTGCCCCGAAGGAGAACAAGTAATGGAAAGTAACAGAAGAAGCTTCTTAAAAGTCAGCGGAATCTGTGCGTTGGGGCTAGGAGCTTTGCCGGTTGCTGATGCGCTTGCCAAGGCCGCGCTCCCCAACTTCCTGGCTAACCCCAAGGAGCTGGCCGGGAAAAAGTGGGCGATGGTCGTCGATATGAAGAAGTGCTGGGAAAAGTCCGAAAAGGGCTGCCATGATTGCATCAACGCGTGCCACGTTTTCCACAACGTTCCCGACATCGGCACTGTGAAAGAAGAAGTCAAGTGGATTTGGCAGGAACATTATGAAAATACATTTCCGGGCCAGACCAACGAGTTCAACGTGGAAAACATCAAGGACAAGCCCTTCATGAATCTGTGCAACCATTGCACCAATCCCCCCTGCGTGAGGGTCTGCCCCACCAAGGCGACCTTCAAGAGAGCGGACGGGATTGTCATGATGGACTACCACCGCTGCATCGGATGCCGTTTCTGCATGGCTGGATGCCCCTACGGCTCCCGTAGCTTCAATTTCAGAGACCCCCGTCCCTATATCAAGACCGAGCTCAATCCCACGTTTCCCACTCGGGAGCGCGGTGTCGTTGAGAAGTGCAACTTCTGCGCGGAGCGCCTGGCCGAAGGCCTGATGCCTTCCTGCGTGGAATCATGCAAGAATGGCGCGCTGGCGTTTGGAGATCTGGAGGATCCCAAGTCTACCGTCCGCAAGCTGCTGGCGTCTCACTACACCATCGTGCGTAAACCCGAGCTTGGCACAGGGCCCAACGTTTATTACATCATATAAGGGGTACGTTATGCTTGAGAGGGCACTGACTGGAAGTCAAAGATACTATAGATGGCTGATGTTTCTGCTTGTTTTCGTCGGCATGGGCTTTGCCGCCTACCTTTACCAGTTGAGCAATGGTTTGACCGTCACAGGCATGAGCCGGGATGTTTCCTGGGGATTCTACATCGCTCAGTTTACGTTCTTTGTCGGTGTGGCGGCTTCAGCCGTGATGGTGGTTCTCCCCTACTACCTTCATAACGTGAAGGTATTCGGCCGAATCACCATACTCGGGGAGTTCCTGGCGGTTGCCTCGGTCACAATCTGCCTGCTCTTCATCATTGTCGACCTTGGTAAACCCATGCGTCTCATGAACGTGCTGCTCTACCCCACCCCCAACTCCATCCTGTTCTGGGATATGATCGTTCTGAACGGTTATCTGTTCCTGAACATCGTTATCGGGTGGAATGTGCTGGAGGCCGAGCGCAAGGGGGTCCATTACCCCAGCTGGGTGAAGCCCCTCATCTACACGTCCATTCCCTGGGCTGTCAGTATTCACACCGTAACGGCATTCCTGTACGCCGGTCTGCCGGGAAGACACTACTGGTTGACGGCGATCATGGCCGCACGATTTCTCGCCTCCGCCTTCGCGTCAGGTCCTTCCCTCCTGATCCTGCTGGCCTTCATCGTCAAGAAGTACAGCAAGTTTGACCCCGGCAAGGAAGCCATCGACAAATTGTCACAAATCGTGACCTATGCCATGCTCATCAGCATCTTCTTCGTGGGTCTCGAGTTTTTTACGGCGTTTTACAGCAACATTCCTTCGCACAAGCATGCGCTGCAATACCTTTTTGTCGGACTGGAAGGCCACGGAAAGCTGGTTCCCTTCATGTGGGCTTTCGTGATTCTCGCCATCGCGGCTGTGGCTCTCCTTCTCAATCCCAAGACCCGCAACGATGAGAAGACCCTCAAGATTGCCTGCGTCTGCGTCTTCTTCTCCATGTGGCTGGAAAAGGGTCTTGGCCTGGTGGTCGCAGGTTTCATTCCCAACCCCTTTGATCAGGTTCGGGAATATGCCCCCAGCATCCCGGAGCTCACCATCGCCTTTGGGGTTTGGGCAACAGGAATGCTTGTTCTCACCATCCTTTATAAGGTTGCCGTTTCCGTCAAGGAGGAGGTTGCCTGATCCTGTCCTGTCAGTCCTTGAAGACGGATCACGCAACGCTTTCTCAGATCTAGAAAAGAGCTCATTCCACTTGGAATGAGCTCTTTTTTTGGGGTCTCCGCAGATTAACGTCTAAATGCCGCAAGTTCCCACTACCCCCGATTATTCATTCACCCGTTCCCAACTCTCATGTCCATCAACCGAAGGATGAATCCCTGTTAAACGCTCCAGACTTTTTGATCCGCGAGCAGTCAGTAATTTCCATGTCTTGCGTTTTTGACGTATATTTGTTAGTTGTACTCATGCGGAAACACTACAGCCGTGAACCATTGCATGACTCTATTTCAATCAGCGACACCCGAGGAGGAAAATAACCATGAGAAAAAGTTACATCCTGTTGTTCGTCATCATCGCTTTCGGCTTATCCGCTTGTGCAACACCCATGACAGGCACACAAAAGGGAGCTGCTACCGGCACAGGTGTCGGCGCCGCCACCGGTGCGATTCTTGGACAGGTCATCGGCCGTGACACCAAATCCACACTCCTGGGGGCTGCTGCCGGAGCCGTCGTTGGCGGGCTCGCCGGGGGTTGGATCGGGACCTATATGGACAAGCAGCAGGCCGAGCTACAGCGCTCCCTTGCAGATACTCAAGGAGCAACGGTCGAGCGTCAGCAGAACGAGCTCCTCGTCACCTTCAAGTCCGATGTCATGTTTGATGTCAATTCCGCCCGCCTGAAACCAGGCGCCAATGCAGACATCGAACAGGTTGCCGACATCTTGAACCGCTATCCCGAGACGCGAGTGAGGGTCGATGGCTTCACTGACAGTACAGGCTCGGAAGAACACAATCTCAGACTCTCCGAGGATCGGGCCTTTTCTGTAAAGAATGCCCTGGTGGACCGCGGCGTTGACCCGGGGAGAATCTCGGCCCGCGGTTACGGTGAAGCCGAACCCATCGCATCCAACAACACAGAGGCCGGACGCCAGCTGAACCGCCGCGTCACCCTCAGGATCATCCCCGTGGAAAAAAATCAGTAGGTCATTGTCCGCTCCCCCTGGCCCACTTTCGTGCCGGGGAGGAGCTCGACAAGTCACCCATTGACCCAAATTTCTTAAGGCTTCGGAGGAGGGCCGCCCCCTGACTCTCGTCCGGAGCCCTCAAGCTGCATCTTCCCCGTCATTCTCTTCCTGCGTTCAAGCCCCTCTTTTCAGCCACTCAGACCAAACGTAGAGAGCGATGGCTGTCGCTGTTGCGGCATTGAGCGATTCCACCCCTTCGTTTATGGGAATGGAAACGGCCCTTCGCCGAAACCGCTCGGGCAAGCCAGGCCCCTCCATTCCAGGCAGGAAAGCAAAACTCTCGGGAAATTCCATTTTCGAAACAGCTTTCCCCTCTGCAGAAAGTGGAATGACAGGCAGGTCTTCAGGAATTTCGTCCAGACTCGGCCCCGCCATCATCTTCACGCGCAGTGCGGTCCCGCCGGAAGCCCTCAGAGCTTTGGGGTGGTACGGGTGGGCACTTTCCGCAAGAAGGATCACCTGGTGAACTCCAAATGCCGCCGCCGAGCGCATGACTGCACCGACATTTTCCGGGTCCTGGAACGGAATCATGAGGCTGCACCCGCTGGGAAGTCCAAGGGCAGGGTCCCAGGGTGTGATGGGATCGACGCGAATGAGTAACAGGGGCCTCTCCGTACCGAAAACATCCAGCATGCGGAACAACTGCGGCGCCAAGCGATACCAGGCGAGGTGCAGCGGGCTTTCCGACGGCGGCAGGTCTGCTTCACCACTGGTGATCCATGCTTCACAGCGCTCGGGAAAATGGGCCAGAATTTCCGACACCTGCTTGCTTCCCGATACCAGGGCCTTGTTCTGCTTCCTGATTCCCCGACTGGTGAGGAGCTTCTTCATTTCCTTAAAAAGAGGGTTCTCAAGACTTGCGATGTCTTTGAACGTGTGCAGAGCCATTGATCGAGCCTTTCTGGCGGCGAGAGGTTCTCCAAGGCGCTGGAAGACGACAAGACGCCGTTCATGAGGTGTCCCTGGAAGGCGGTAAGGCAGGTCGCGCAGCATGCGGTATCCCTCATGCCAATGTTCCAGGGCCGCCTGAACCTCGTCGTCACAGTGCGGGCCTTTCATGAAAATGACCAGCCCCCCCCTGGACAGGCATCCCCCCACCCTTTCCAGAGTCGCTCCCATGTTCTCCACCGCCCGTGTGATGACTCCCCCCACAGGCCGCTCGAAGCGTGTCGATATGCCCTCGCCTATGACCTCCATTCCTTCCAGCCTCAGTTCCTCCACTACCGTCTTCAAGAACTCCACACGCTTCTGCCGGCTCTCCGCCAGGAGCACAGTCAAGTGGGGAAAGGCTATTTTGAGGGGAACTCCGGGCATTCCCGGCCCAGTGCCAAGGTCCAGGAGAGGGGAAGGCAAGTCCACCAGCTTTCCCGGAAGGATGGAATCGATATACAGTTTCACCACCATATTGGCAAAATTGTGGATGCGCGTGAGATTCAGTTCAGGGTTGTAACGGCGCAGCAATTGGTGGTATTTCCAGAGCTGATCGAGCCCTTCCTGAGGCAGATGGATATCGGCCGACGTCAACAGGGCGGCCATTTCAGAGATGCCGGGATGTCGGTTTGATGTTCCGAAAGGGTCTTTGGGGGATCGCACGTTTTGTTTCCGCTTGAATTCAATCCCGTGTGCAGGAAAAACCGGGATGAAGGCTCAGATGTTCACGATGAGGGAAATAGGGATGAAGGACAATTACTTCTACCACCCTTTATGGCCCGTACTTTATGAGGACAACCATTTGCTCGCCCTTTATAAACCAGCGGGACTCCTTGTTCAAGGGGATCGGACGGGGGAGGTTTCACTGCTGGATCTGGCCAAAGCCTGGCTCAAGATGCGTTATCAAAAACCCGGAGAGGTATTTTTGGCCCTGGTTCACCGCCTCGACCGGCCTGTAGCGGGAGCTCTTCTCTTCGGGCGGACGTCCAAGGCCGCCGGACGCCTGAGCGAACAGTTCCGTTCTGGAACGATTCAAAAGCGCTATCTGGCAGTCGTTCATGGCCACTTGAAAGAATCGTCGGGGCGACTGATCCATCACATCGAGCGACGTCCGGAACGCTCCAGTGTCATTCATGCCAGGCCCACACACCAGACACGGGAAGCACGCCTGTCTTATCGCGTGCTCGATGCCTCGTCCTCCAGCAGCCTCGTGGAGATCCAGCTGGAAACCGGTCGGCACCACCAGATACGGATCCAGATGGCCCAATTGGGGCATCCCGTATGGGGCGACCTCCGCTATGGCGCCCCTTTTCCCCTGCCTGATAAGCAGATCGCCCTCATGGCCCACCGATTGACCCTGATCCATCCCACCCTCAAGTCAGAACTGTCCATAGAGTCTCCGCATCCCTGCGGCTGGCCCTGGCCCTCCATCCCGGAAGATTCCTTCCGCCCTCCCTGGAACTGGAAAGAGCTGCAGGTCTTGATGCAGGAGATCGGACTCTCACCTTCTGCTTGCTCATTGCAACAACCTGTGGAATCATAAAACGACACGAGAAGGCTGTTTCTTCAAATGCGACGCTGGATTTCACCGTTCATCAGTTTCAGGAGGAAAAGTCATGGAAAACGTATTGGACATCATCAAGACTAGACGCAGTATCCGAAATTTTGAGGACCGAGAAGTCCCCCAGGAGATCCTGGCACAGCTTCTGGAAGCGGTGCGCTGGTCGCCGTCCTGGGCCAATACCCAGTGCTGGGAGGTGATTGTTGTCAAGGACCTCGAGATCAAAAAAAAGCTCCAGGAAACCATGGGCAAGGGCAATCCTGCAACCCGCGCCATTGTTGAGGTACCCATCGTCATAGGCATATGCGGCAAACTGCAGTCGTCAGGATATTACAAGGGAGAAGTCACCACCAAGTTCGGCGACTGGTTCATGTATGATGTGGGTCTTGCCACCCAGAGCCTCTGCTTGACGGCCCACGCCCTGGGGTTGGGGACGGTCATCGCGGGGTTGTTCGATCACGACAAAGCGAAAGCAGTCCTTCAAATCCCGGAGGGGATCGAACTGGTGAGCCTTATCCCCACAGGGTATCCCGCCAAGGGAACCGGCGCCCCCAAGCGCAGAGAGGTCAGCGAGTTCACCCACTACGACAGGTACTGATGCACATCCGGCACCGGGCGAGCCAATGCTGTTGAATTCACGTCACCCCGTTGGAAACCGGGGTCCAGAATGTCTCTATTTTCCTGGATTCCGGCTTTCGCCGGAGTGACGAAAGTTGGTTCATTCAACAACATTGCCGGGCGAGCCCCCTGGCACAGTCCACAGGTTTCGTCCAGTGCCGTTCAGACAGGTATATTTGGGGTATCTCTCTTCCAGCCCGTCGATTCCCTCATCCATCCAGCCTTCGGCTCGCCTCAACCTCCCGTGCAACTCCAACAGGAGCCTCTTCTGCGGTATTGCCGTTGTGCATGCCGCTCCACCGATGAAAACGCGTGCCTTCCAAGGCTGGGGCCATCGATAGCCCTTCCAATGGATTCTCCTTGTACGGGGCGCTCAGCGGTTATTTCTCTTTTTGTATTAGAAAACATAGTTTACAAGAGTCAAAATTTAGCGTAGGTAAACGTGGATATCATGAGGCAGAATACTTGTCGGAAGCTGATCTCACGGGCTCTGAGGAGATGACATGACACAGAATGTTGATATGGACATCAATTTAGCTGTTAGGGCCTTCAAGATAGGAAACAAGGTGCGTGAGCTCCGGCAGAAAAATCGTTACACACTGCAAGATCTCGCCTCCAAGACAGGCCTTTCAAAGCCATTCCTCTCCCAGATCGAAAACAACCACGTGGTGCCCCCCGTCGCGACATTGCTCAAGCTGGCCAGAGGATTGGATGTCGGCATGAATTATTTCTTCGAGGATGAGATCGACAACGACAAGATCGCCATAACCCGACAGGCAGAAAGTCGGCGCATCGAAAAACGCCCTCACCAGGAAAAAGGTGAGGTCGGATATACGTATTTTTCCTTGGAGACGAAAAAAGCCCACAAGAAGATGGATCCGTATCTCATCGAATTTCCTGTCCAGGAATCCGATGAAATGGTCTTTACAAGCCATGATGGCGAAGAATTCATCTATGTGCTGGAGGGAACCCTGGAGTTTCGGACGGTAGACCGCATTGAAGTACTGAACACCGGGGATGCCATTTACATTGAATCGGACGTCAGCCACAGTTTTCGATGCATCAACAAGGAACCCGCCAAAGCCCTGGCCGTGCTGTGGGCGAACAAAGCGGCATGCTCTTTCTGCAGCCGTGGCGGCTCAGAGTGTGAGCAGGATAAGGTATGATCGATTGGCATGAGTTTTTGATGCAGCTTGCGAAATTGCTGCTCGCAGCCTTTTTGGGAGCATCCATCGGCTTTGAGCGGGAAGCCCACGGGCAGGCCGCGGGATTACGAACCAACCTGCTGGTGGCCATGGGATCCTGCCTCATGATGATGCTCTCACTGCATATGGAACAAGCTTTCCAGCATCTCGACATGAATTCCGTGGTACGAGTGGATCCGGGCCGCATTGCCTCCTATGCCATCGCAAGTATGGGCTTTCTGGGCGCCGGCGCCATTATCAAGGGACAGGGAACCGTTCGTGGACTCACCACCGCTGCAGGTCTTTGGCTGGTCACCGGCATCGGACTTTCCATCGGCGCCGGTTACCTGCTCCCGGCAGTGGTAACGACACTGATCAGCCTGATCATCCTCTACAATCTTCGCTTCCTGAAGCACCTGTTTTCACACGATGTCTTCACCATTCTGAGCCTGACCTGCTCCAGTGAGAGCAAACCACTCGATCAGATCAAGGAGATACTGGCCCGGTTCCCGGAGGTGGAAATCCGTTTCATAAACTACCAACACGACATACTCAGTCAAAGGGTGACCTACCGGCTCCGCCTGTGCAGCAAGGAGCATGCTGCCTGGGGCCGGATTGTGAGCATGCTCACCAAGGAGATACCCCAAGTGGCAACCATCTCCTGGGAAGAAAGCGATGTTCCCTGAAGTCCGGCTGACTCTTGCCGATCGGAAAGGCGGAGACGGCAAACGGTAAAGGTCCATGACATTCGGCGGTTGAGGGGAACAAAGCGGCGCACAACCGCAGGAACGGTACCACTTATACACACAGTGAGGAGCACCCCCCCGTGCTGTATGACGGAAACGATTTCTTCTCACTGCCCTACCATCTGATTCCAGCCAGATGGTTTTCAGTTCATTGGTTTGTGGCGACTGGAAGCTGCGTCTTGCCGCGAGATCTCAAGATCAGCCTTCATATTTGAAAGAGATTTTCACTTTCGCTCGATAGGCAACAACTTTCCCGTTCTCAATGTTCAGATCCAGCTCTTTCACTTCGGCAACCCTCAATTCGCGGAGGGTTTTTGCCGCCGTCTCAACGGCACTTTTCGTTGCTTCCTCCCAGGAGTTTGGACTGGTTCCCACCAACTCGATGAATTTGTATATACTGGCCATGACTTCCTCCGTTTTTCCTATGAAAAAAAAGCGTTGCGTTTACTTTTCCAGGAACGCCGCTTTGTTCCTTCGTGAAAGCCTGCCGTCGTCTTTCGGACGATCGCAGGAGGCACGTCTCCACGCCGGGGGGGTCAGGAAATCCGCCGGAAGGAGGCCTGCCGGGATGATCGATCTGGAGCAGGGACACCCTGCCCATTGATTCTGTCTCTATTGCGGTAAGGCGCTGGGAAGATAGAATATTCTTGTTCAGACGGCCAGATCCCACACCGGTGGGACCACAGCCTTTGCGATCATCATACTTCATTGAACAGCAAAATGCACCCCTCAAAATGCACTGTCGAGAGTCGGTCTATTGTTCCACCCTCACTCTCGCGCTGACCCTGTTGGTTTCCCTCATCTCGCCATCGACTTCATATTCAGCGTAGCACTCGAGCTTATTGTAGGCCTGCTGGATGTTGCGAGACTGGATCTTCACGATGAACCTTCCGGGAGTCTCATCGTAATTGACGCTCACCACGCCGGCACAAAAGAGGGGCGACGATGCGGAAAATTTTCCTTCAGCCAGCCACCGTGCGCAACTGGAACCGATGGGGGCGTTGTCCTGGACTTCCGTGGCATAACAATAGAGTGAAGGTGATTTTACGTTGGTCGTTTCCGCAAACCACCGGAAGCAAGCCCTCTTGATCTCGGGTCTGCCCTGCGCTGCAAACGTCACGACCACATCATAGGGAAGATCTTCGCTGATGACTTCAGGCATATCCACCCGAATCAGCCTCAACTCTCCAGACCTCAATTGCAGCTGCTGAGTGGTAGCACAAGAAGATACGAGGGACAGAGCGACCATGACCGACAAGATTATCCCTGCAATTGATTTCATAATCCATTCCCTTCTTCAAGTATTTTCGAGCTGATGTCAGGTTATTCACGATACCGGAACGACAACTGAGCCGCACGCCCGACCTCAGAACATCCATCCGGCCTTAAGCCGCACTCAAATCTAGGAGCAACATAGCGATCGCGCATACCGACCGGGCAGGAGACGGCCAAGCTTCTTCTCCAAATCCAGGACAATCTTACCGACCTGCACCAGGGAGACGCCCATGGGAATTCCCATCGATTCAAACAGATGAACGACGTCTTCCGTAGCCACATTACCCGCTGCGCCAGGAATGAAGGGGCATCCTCCGAGCCCGCCGCAGCATGCATCGAATCGGCTGATCCCCAGACTCCATGCAGCGTAAACATTGGCCAGGGCAAAACCATAGGTATCATGGAGATGCAGAGACAGAGGAAGATCGCAAACCCCTCTGACTCTGGAGATCAATGCCTGGATCTGCTTCGGATTTGCCAGGCCGGCCGTATCCGCCAGATTGATCTCATCCACTTGACATTCTTGAAATGTTTCAAGGATACCCGTAACGCGCTCAGGGGGAACCATACCTTCGAATCGACATCCGAAAGCGTTCATGACCCCCGCCTGAACCTTCATCCCATGGCTCTTGGCCTTGTCTACGAGCCCCCTGCAACGCCTCAGGGATTCGTCCACGGAGCAATTGCTGTTCTTTCGGCTGTGGCTCTCACTGGCGGAAACAAATACGGAAATATGCTCCATCCGGCAGGCCAGAGCCCGCTCCAAACCCTTCTCATTGAGCACCAGAGCCGAATAGGTCACTCCGGGATAATGTTCTATGCGGTGGAAGAGCTCCTCGGTGTGGGCCATCTGGGGCACACGGTCCGGGTTGACGAAGGAGCCGATCTGGATTCGCGGAAAGCCGCATGCGGACAGAGCATTCACCAGTGCCACCCGTTCGTCCAGAGTGAAGGGGGTCGATTCGTTCTGAATCCCGTCCCGTGGCGCATTTTCTTCGATGAAAACCGAGTTTTCACCGCCGGTTCGTTCTGTCATTGCACGTTTTACGCCTTGAAAAGGGGCTGCCATACAGAGTCCCATCGATAACCGAACCTGTTCTTTAGCACAATCACGCTGCAAATGCCTGACAAATGAGAGCGGGCGGGCAAAAGCATTCTCATTTCCTTCATCTCTCAAGCCCCTTCCTGGATTCAAGGAGCTTACCAGTCCAGAGAAAAGAATCGTGCCGCATTTTCCCGCAGCAGCGCCTGCCGGGACTCGACCATTTCTCATGAGAGTTGAACGATTCTTGCCTGTAAAATACCGGAAAAGTGTGCTCTTTTCAAAGCCCATGTGCACACCGGGCGGCAGAAGGTAAGAGAGCGACCGTTGAAAGTGATCTTTTCCGGCCGAAGGTTTTTGCCTGGAAAAGTTGCACCTCCGAAGGCCCTCCTCATTGGCCAATTGCCGGTTGAAAATGATACCGAATTGGGCTAATGGACTTTGGAAGCAAATGAAAACCAAGAGCTCGAGGAAAAGCATGCCCCACGAGAATCCCCTGGAAGAAAAGAAAGGCGGACCGGATCAAGGCACTCAGGCCGCCTCGGAACGCGAAGATGCATCATCCCCGGCCTCTCCAGCCGGCAGGAAGTGCTACGACATCGATATTTTCAGGGACTGGTGCAAGTCCTGCGGCATATGCGCTGCATTTTGTCCACGCGACTGCATTGAACTGGACCAGGACGGATCGCCCTTTGTAAAAGATCCGGATCGCTGCACCGGCTGCGGCTGGTGCGAGCTGCACTGCCCCGATTTCGCCATCAGTGTTCGGGCTCGGAAAGCGGGCAAGCCGTCAGCGCAGGAAGACTGAAGCTCA
Organism: Desulforhabdus sp. TSK; assembly: GCF_022836495.1. Classification (GTDB taxonomy): domain Bacteria; phylum Desulfobacterota; class Syntrophobacteria; order Syntrophobacterales; family Syntrophobacteraceae; genus Desulforhabdus. The sequence continues at coordinate 58,595 of NZ_BQXM01000021.1, read as the reverse complement.
TCCTTTTTTGTGTCGATGGCTGAAGTCGATGGAGTTGTACGGAGGTCTGAGAAGCTAAAATAAGGAGACGAAGAGTTTCATGGCAACAAAAAACGCGGGGCGCCAGGTCCTTCTCCAAGGAAACGAAGCCATCGTGGAAGGTGCGCTCGCCGCGGGATGCCGATTTTTTGCCGGCTATCCCATAACGCCGGCGACAGAGATCAGTGAAGCCATGTCTTACCGGCTTCCGGGGGTGGACGGCACCTTCATCCAGATGGAGGATGAAATCGCCAGCATGGGAGCCGTGATTGGAGCGTCTCTTGCGGGCGTCAAGGCCATGACGGCCACCAGCGGGCCGGGATTTTCCCTCATGCAGGAAAACCTGGGGTTCGCCTGTGTGGCGGAAGTGCCCTGCGTCATTGTGGATGTGATGCGAGGAGGCCCCAGCACGGGGATTCCCACTCATGTGAGCCAGGGCGATGTCATGCAGGCCAGATGGGGCACTCATGGAGACCACCCCATCATTGTCCTGGCGGTCTCTACCACTCAGGATTGCTTCAGCATCACCGTCAAGGCCTTCAATCTCTCGGAAAAGTACAGGACCCCGGTTATCATTCTGGCGGACGAGGTCGTCGCCCACACGCGCGAGAAGATCAGGCTTCCACATCCAGGCGAAATAGAGGTTCTGGACCGCATCCGCCCCAACATGCCCCCCGACTGGTACATCCCCTATGAAAACAACAGCCGGGGAGTTCCTCCCATGAGCAGCTTCGGAGAGGGATACCGGTATCATGTCACGGGACTCATCCACGATGTGCGCGGCTTTCCTACGGAGCGCCCCGATGAGATCGTCCCCTTCATGAACAGGATCTTCAGGAAGATCAATCAACACTTTGCCGACATTCAAATGGTTCATGAAGAATCGACGGAAGACGCAGAGGTCCTCGTGGTGGCCTATGGCTCCGTGTCCCGGTCGGCGCGTCGGGCTGTGCGCGAAGCCCGGCAGAGAGGGGTCAAAGCCGGACTGGCACAGCTCATTACCCTTTGGCCTTTTCCCCGGCAGACCATGGAGCCCCTCCTCCGAAAGGTGCGGGCAGTCCTGGTTCCGGAGCTCAACATGGGGCAGATGTCGCGGGAAATCAAACGCATCAACCAGGGGATGACGAGGATCGAGACTTTGAACAGGATCGACGGGACCCTCATTACCCCCGCGGAAATTTTCGCCCGTCTGGTGAAGCTCTAGAACGGGAGGAGCGGTTATGGCGGAAGACACCAAACTCGTTTACAAATATCTCCGACATGACAAGAAATTTCCTCATGTCTGGTGCCCCGGCTGCGGCAACGGGATTCTCCTGGGAGCCCTCATCCGCGCCATCGACCGGACAGGACTGGAAAAAGACGAGATTGCCCTCGTATCGGGCATCGGCTGCTCGGGCAGGCTTTCCGTCTATGTGGATTTCAACACGGTCCATGCCACCCACGGGCGAGCCCTCACTTTCGCCACGGGCATCAAGCTGGCCAAGCCCAAGCTCCATGTCATTGTCATCATGGGGGACGGCGACGCCACCTCCATCGGGGGGAATCATTTCATCCACGCTGCCCGGCGCAACCTGAACCTCACCGCTATCGTCGTCAACAACAACATCTATGGCATGACGGGGGGACAGTATTCACCGACAACCCCTTACGGAGCCTTATCGACCACATCCCTCTACGGCAATATCGAACAAGCCTTCTCCATTGCCGAACTGGCGGGCATGGCGGGGGCGAGCATGGTGGCGCGAGGCACGGTCTATCATGCCAGTCTCCTGGATGAGCTCATTGAAAAGGCCATTCTGAAGCGGGGCTTTTCCGTCGTGGAGGTCATCAGCCACTGCCACACGCAGTATGGCCGCAAGAACAAACTGGGAGGGGCGGTGGAGATGCTGCGCTGGCAAAAGGATTCCGCAGTCCGTCTGGAGAAGGCCCGCTCCCTCAGTCAGGAGGAGATGGAGGGGAAGTTTACCATCGGTGTGCTCGTGGATCGTGACCTTCCTGTTTACACCCAGGAATACAGAAAAGTCAGAGAAGCTGCCAAAAAGATGATGGCTCGCCCCTCCTGATGGGGGCTCCATCGGAGGGCTTATCCCACCGCTGCGGTTTAGGCGGAGAGGAGAGGATTTATCCCCATGACACGTTACGAAGTGCGGCTGAGCGGCTCCGGAGGGCAGGGGCTCATCGTCGCGGGAATCATCCTGGCAGAAGCTGCGGGTGTCTACGACGGCAAATGCGTCTGCCAGACCCAGAGCTACGGCCCGGAGGCCCGCGGCGGCTCCAGCAAGGCGGAAGTCGTCATCAGCGACGAGGAAATCGACTATCCCAAGGCTATCAAACCCGACGTGCTTCTCGCCATGAACCAGAAGTCCTGCGACACATACATTTTTGATCTCAAGCCGGACGGGATCCTCATCGTAGATTCCACCTACGTCAAGCAGGTGCCTTCCACGCGAGCCCTCGCCATTCCCTTCACACAAATGGCAAGAGACGACGTGGGGAAGGAAATGATGGCCAATATCATAGCCCTCGGGGCTCTGGCAACCCTTACAGGCGTCGTTTCCCTCACCAGTCTGGAAGCGGCCGTGCTGGCCCGCGTCCCCGTGGGTACGGAAGAGCTCAACAAGAAGGCGCTCGACATCGGCATTGAAGCCGCCAAGAACCTTCCCAAAGAAAACGCCGAAAAAGAAGTGTCCTATGAGAATTCTCTTAACGAATGACGACGGTATTTATGCCAAAGGCATTGAAGCCCTGTACCTCTCTCTGGTCAGGGATCATGAGGTCACGGTGGTTGCACCGGAAACCGAGCAGAGTGCGGTGGGGCATGCCATCACCTGGCTCCATCCCCTTCGCGTGGGGTCGGTCTACCGCAATGGAAGCTTTTTCGGTTACGCCCTGGACGGGACACCCGCAGACTGCGTCAAAATCGCCGTCACGGAGCTCATGAAGCCCCCGCCGGAGCTGGTGGTCTCGGGCATCAACCTGGGGGCGAATGTGGGGGTCAATGTCATCTATTCGGGCACCGTTTCGGCCGCCACCGAAGGCGCCGTGCTGGGAATTCCCTCCATAGCCGTTTCCATCGATTCGTTCACCACGAGGGATTTCAGCGCCGCCACGCATTTCATCCCGCGCCTGATTCGGAGGATCGAGGAGGAGGGGCTCCCCAGGGGAGTTTCCCTCAACGTCAATGTCCCCGACATTCCGGCAGAGAGGGTGAGAGGCGTGAAAGTCACTCACCAGGGCATCAGGCAATGCCTGGAAAGCTACGATCAACGGATGGACCCTCGCAACCATGTCTACTACTGGCTGAAAAACTCTGCGGTGAAGGAAGATCCGCACCCCTCGGCCGATTCCAACGCCATCGCGGAGCACTACATTGCTGTAACGCCCATCCATTTCGACCTGACGCACTATCCTTTCCTTGAGAAAGTCAAGGCTTGGGATTTATAAGTGAAAAACTTTCTCCTCGGATATTTGGCAGGAAGGGATCCTTTCATTGAATGGTGAGCAAAAAAAATGCCGGTTCCATCCGGAACGGCGGGCCAGAATTTTCTGCACCAAATTCGAGCATGGTTACTGCGAGGAATGCATGGAAGCGGGCATCGCGTGCAGCGACCCCAAGTTGTACTGCCGGCATCGCACCAGCTGCGTCATTTGGGAGCTGCAGCGCGGGAGAGCAAGGCAGGAAAGAGAAAGATCGAACGAAAAAAACAGCTCGCACGAATCCCCGTCCGCGGGGGTATGAGACAACGAGAGGCGGTCCGCCCCCCCTCGGAGAGCGCGGGGAGCATCCGTCAACGTACTTGAATCAGCTCATTTTCATCATTCAGGCGAAAACTTGAATCCGGTGAAAAACAAGCCATTGGCAACCCGGTTCTCACCGGGGCGACGTCCAGCCACCGGCAAGATTTGCCGTCACCGGGGCGTCGCGCCACTGCAGCGCAGCCGACAACCTGTGATCCACTGGGGAGAGAAACCTTGAAGCTCCTGCCACCGCGTCAGGGGCTCGAGGGGACCCTGATGATCATGGGCTTGACTTTTTCTTCATGCTTGATCTGTTCCACCTGGGTGCTGGCCTTGGAGACATCGGCCACGGGGGCCAGCTGTACGACATATATCGTTCCCAGCTTGGGATGTGTGGCCGGCTTCATCTGGACCTGGTAGCCTCTTTTCTGCAAGTTCTGCTGCATCTCCTCGGCATTCTGCTTTTCTTTGAAAGACCCCACCTGCACGGCATAGGCTCCCCCCTCCTCCTTGGCAGGCGAAGGCTTGGCAGGGGCAGGAGTATCATCAGCCGGCGACGCCGGAGCAGGGGGAGCGGTCGTCTTTACCATTTTCTTGGGCGCTTCGGGGGGCACGACAGCCTGCTTCTTTTTCAATTCGCCCGGGGAGGGCACAGGAGGCGCCGTGGGCTTTTTTGCCACGGAAACAGGTGTTTTATCCTTCGGGGGGGAGGCCTCTGGCTTTTTAGTCACCGGAGACTGGTCGGAAACCGCGGGGCCAGGAACCGGCTCCTTCGCCACGGTGGATTCGACAGGGGGAGATTTGGGCATTTCCACCCAGTTTTGAGCCTTTTCCGTATCCTGAGCAGCGCTTGGTGGAGCTGCAGGGGGTGCAGCACCGGGAACTGTCGGGTGAGACTGCGCGGTCGCTGCCGGTTCCGGCGTTGGTGGGACGGGCGCCACCTGTGTGGCGGGGGACGGCGTATTTCCCGTGCCGGTCACGTCTTTAGCCGTTTCCTGCTTTTGTCCTCCATCCGGTTGAAGCAGCTCCAGAGACCTCGGGATCTCCTTCACCACAATGCCCCTTTCAGAGTCGGGCTTTTTGACGGCTTCCCGGCTTTCCTTGCCACGACGACTGAACAGGGGAGTGATGAGCACCAGAACCATGAGACTTACGGCCGCCCAGAGGAGAAGCTTGGCATAGGACCGGCTCCCTCCCCCGGAACGCACATTTTTTTGCACGAAAATTTTCTTTTGCATGAGCGCCACTCCTCAGGATGCGTCCCGTGCCCGCACCAGAGCCCTCCGAAAAGCAGGCAGGGAATTCTCAATGGTGCGATCATCCACACAGTAGGCAATTCGGAAATGACCGGGTCCTCCGAAACCGCTTCCCGGCACGACGAGAACATTTTCTTCCTGAAGGAGTTTAACGAACTGCACATCGTCTTTCAATGGACTCCTGGGGAAAAGGTAAAAGGCTCCGGGGGGAACGGTCAACTGGTAACCCGCCTGGAGAAGACCTTCCGCCAGCAGATCCCGTTTGCGCTTGTAGATTCCCACGTCCACGCAAATTCCCTGAAGATCCGCAATGGCTCTTTGCATGAGACTGGGAGCGTTTACAAATCCCAGGATGCGGTTGGCCAGGGAGAGAGCATTGATGAGATTCGGCGCATCGTCAGCCTGGGGAGAAACCGCCACAAAACCGATTCTCTCCCCGGGAAGGGAGAGGTCCTTGGAATAGGACGTCACAACGAGGCTGTTGGTATAAGCTTGAAAAATGGAGGGGACAGGGGTGCCGTCGTAGACGATTTTACGATAGGGCTCATCCGAGACCAGGTAGATGGCGTGGCCATATTCCCGGCTCTTGCGGGACATGATTTCCCCCAGTTGCTGGAGGGATGACTCGGAATAAATCTGCCCCGTGGGGTTATTGGGGGAGTTGATGAGGATGATCTTGGTTTTGGGGCCTATGGCTTCTGCCATGCCTTCCAGATCGAGGGTGAAGTCCTCCCGGACGGGCACCGTCTTCAGCACCCCTCCATGGTTGTCGGCGTAGAAAGCGTATTCCACGAAATAAGGCGTTGGGGAGAGGATCTCGTCCCCCGGATCCAGAAGCGATTTAAAGACAATGTTGAGAGCGCCCGCTGCGCCGCAGGTGACGACGAGGTGCTGAGACTCGATGGCGACGCCATATTCGCCGGACAGATACGCAGACAGGGCGGAGCGCGTCCCGAGGAGTCCCGCATTGGGCATATACGCGTGCAGGTTTGGCTCATCCTTGTTCAAAATTTCCAGGAGCTTCTGCTTGACGACTTCGGGTGGCGGCACATTGGGATTCCCCAGGCTGAAATCAAACACTTTGTCTTCGCCGTGGATCTTTTTAAGTCGGGCGCCTTCTTCAAACATCTTACGGATCCAGGACCCGCTCTCCATAAACTGGAGCATTTTCTTTGCCACCGCCATTTCCGTTCCTCCATAGCCTCATTGAATTTTTGTGGAGCCTGTCAGGCTTGCGCTCATTGACTGAAGGGTCTATCAGCCCTTCAAAATACTATATGTGAGAGTACTCTTCCGATGCAAGCACTAAGAACCTTCAGAACTGCCGCCGTCGGGGGAGTGTAAATCGACGGGCACGGATTTTCAACGGGTGCGGTGGGCGGCTGAAAAATCAGCCTGGAGAGATTTCATGCCTATTGCAACAGATTTCATTTCATGTAAAATCGGAAATGTTGATCATTCTTTCACGTTCATATAGAATATTCCATTGCGCACTGTTCCTGTAGCCGACAGAATTGGTCATTTCCCTGGGGAGATTCCCTTTGCTTCCCTGGATTTCCACACTGTCAGCATCGTATCAACAGACATACTGAAAATCTGGTTTTCAAACCTATTGGCAGCACGGGTTATTGGAATGCGAGAGCTAGAATGAGGGTCAGGCCGGGGTTTCAGGAACCGCCTTTCGCCTCGAAATCAACTTTGCTCGGGAGGAACTATGACGACCAAAGAGCTAGGCAGTAGCACCATCGGTTCGGTCCTGGTCATCGGTGGAGGAATCGCCGGAATGCAAGCGGCCCTGGACCTGGCCAATTCAGGTTATTACGTGCATCTTCTGGAAAAAGGTCCGGCCATTGGCGGCGGCATGTCCCAACTGGATAAGACTTTTCCCACCAACGAATGCGCCATGTGAATCATCTCCCCCAAGCTGGTCGAGGTCGGCCGGCACCTTAACATCAACCTTCTCACCAATTCCCAGTTGGAAAGCCTCGGCGGTGAAGAGGGCAATTTTCAGGCGAAAGTTCTCCAGAAGCCCCGGTACGTGGATCTGGACAAATGCATCTCCTGTGGAGCCTGCGCTGAAAAGTGCCCCACAGTCGTCATCGATGCCTACAATGCGGGACTCGGGAAACGCAAAGCCATTTTCAAATATTATGCACAGGCCATCCCCTCGGGTTATGCCATCGATGCGGAAAACTGCCGTCAGTTGGGACACGGCAAAAAGTGCGGGATATGCGCCAAGGTCTGCCCTGCCGATGCCGTCAGTTATGATCAGAAAGAGCAGGTTCTGGACCTGAACGTCGGCGCAGTGATTCTCGCCACGGGATTTCAGGCCTTCGACCCGAGCTCATTCGACACTTACGCTTACGCGAACCACCCCAATGTGGTGACGGCCATGGAATTCGAGCGCCTCCTGAGTGCCGGAGGCCCGACGGCGGGTCATCTCATGCGGCCTTCCGAAATGTCCTTGAAAGACGAGATCGCCGCCGCGGAAAAAGAACTGCAGAAAGCGGAACGGCAGGCCAAACAGCAGGAGGAAAAAGAGGGCAAGCCCGTTCCCGAAAGTCAGGAAAAGCTGCAGCTCCTGCAGTCCCAGCTGGAAGCCTTGAGCACCAAAATGGCCGGCGCTCATGAGCCCAAGAAGATCGCATGGCTGCAGTGCGTGGGGTCCAGGGACATCAACCACTGCGACAACGGCTACTGTTCCGGTGTCTGCTGCATGTACGCCATCAAGGAAGCCGTCATCGCCCGGGAGCACGCCAAAGGCGACCTGGATGCGGCTATTTTCTACATGGACATGCGGACCTACGGGAAGGAATTCGAACAGTACTACAACCGGGCTAAAGACAACGGTGTGCGGTTCATTCGCTCCCGCGTTCACAGCATCGACCCCGTGGGCGACACAGGGAATCTCCGCATCACTTTTGCCAGCGAAACCGGAAATATGATGGAAGAAGAGTTCGACATGGTGGTACTCTCGGTTGGATTGGAGTCCTCCCCCGAGGTGCGGTCGCTTGCTGAAAAGCTCCAGGTCGAGCTCGATCATTACCATTTTGCAGCGACGAACAGCTTCACACCGGTGGCGACTTCCCGCCCCGGCGTCTATGCCTGCGGCGTTCTGCAGGGCCCCAAGGATATTCCCCTGGCGGTGATGGAAGCTTCGGCGGCGGCGGGCGCGGCGGCGAGCCGTCTGGCATCCGCTCGCAACACCCTGGTCAAGGAAAAGACCTTCCCTCAGGAGCGTGACGTCAGCGCGGAACCGCCGCGCATCGGTGTCTTCGTGTGCAACTGCGGCGTCAACATTTCCAGCGTCGTGCGGGTTCCTGAAGTCGTGGAATACGCCAAATCCCTTCCCAACGTCGTCTATGTGCAGGAAAACCTTTTCTCCTGCTCCCAGGACGCTCAGGACAAGCTGGTGAAGGTCATCGAGGAACAGAACCTCAACCGGGTCGTGGTGGCCGCATGCTCACCCCGCACTCACGAGCCCCTGTTCCAGGAAACCCTCCGCAACAGCTCCCTCAACAAGTACCTCTTTGAACAGGCCAATATCCGCGACCAGTGCTCGTGGGTGCATGCATCCGAGCCCGGCAAAGCCACGGAGAAAGCCAAGGACCTGGTTCGTATGGGCGTCTCCCGGGCGGCTCTCATCGAACCGCTCCCCATGCCCTCGGTGCCCGTGAACCAGTCGGCGCTCGTAGTGGGTGGAGGCATTGCCGGCATGGTGACCGCCCTGACTCTGGCCAAGCAGGGTTTTCGGGCTCACATCGTCGAGGAAAAGGACCGGTTGGGCGGCCACGGCTTGAAAATCCACCGCACCTGGAAAAACGAAGATGTGCCCGCCTTCATGGAGGAGCTCAGCCGGGAAGTGACCAGCCATCCTTCCATCCAGGTGCACCTGGGATCCAAGGTGACCCAGGCCGCGGGCTACGTGGGCAACTTCTCGACGACCATCAACTCCAACGGCGAGCAGAAAAACATCGACCATGGCGTCACTATCCTGGCTACGGGAGCCCATTCCATCAAGCCGGAAGAATACCTGTACGGCAAGAATCCACGGGTTTTCCGCTGGCACGAACTGGAAGAGGCGTGGGACACCGACGTCGTGAAACAGGCTCAGAGTGCGGTCTTCATCCAGTGCGTGGGGTCCCGTGAGCCCGACCGGCCTCACTGCAGCAGAATCTGCTGCACGTTCTCCGTCCAGAGGGCGGTGGAGCTCAAAGAGCGCAATCCGGAGATGGATGTCTACATCCTCTATCGCGATATCCGCACCTACGGGGAACGGGAAGATCTCTACAAGGAGGCGCGCAAGCGGGGCGTTATTTTCATTCGCTACGACCTGGAGCACAAGCCGGTCGTCGAGGAAAACGGGGGCGGGCCACTCCGCGTCACCGTCCTGGACCACGTCCTCCAGCGCCCCATTACCCTGACTCCCGATTTCGTGACCTTGGCGAGCGCCATCGAAACACGGGGCGCGGAGGAACTGGGTCAGCTCTTCAAGGTGCCCCTGAGCCAGGACAAGTTCTTCCTGGAAGTGCACATGAAGCTCCGCCCCGTCGATTTCGCCACGGACGGGCTCTTTGTCTGCGGTCTGGCTCACTATCCCAAGTCCATCGACGAGAGCGTGGCGCAGGCCCAGGCGGCTGCAGCGCGGGCTGCCACGATTCTCTCCCGCAAGAGCATCGAAGTCGAAGGCGTCGTGGCCAACGTGGAAGAGAGCATGTGCCGGGGCTGCGGCAAATGCGTGGAGGTTTGCCCGTACGGTGCACCCCAGCTGGTTCAGATCGGCGAGGGGGATGTCAGCGTCTCGCACATTCAGGAGGCGCTCTGCAAAGGCTGCGGAGCCTGTGCCGTAGCCTGCCCGACGGGAGCTGCCGCCATCCGCCACTTCAACGACCGCGAAGTGCTCAGCATGGTGGAAGCGGCCCTTTGCCAATAAAGTCGCTCCGAAGAGGAATGCCCGGGGCGGATAACAGGATGTGCCAACAGCCTCGGGCGGCCTCTCCCAGGAGACCCCTTGCGTAGCTTAGCCATGGGACATGGTCATAATCTGCGAAAATAGATGAGGAAGAGACATTATGAGTACGGAGTTTGAACCCAAAATCATTGCCTTTTGCTGCAACTGGTGCGCCTACGCCGGTGCGGACCTGGCAGGAGTCAGTCGACTGCAATATCCTCCCAACATTCGAGTGATTCGAGTCATGTGCTCCGGACGCGTTTCTCCGGATTTCATCCTCAAGTCCTTTCAAATGGGAGCAGACGGTGTGCTGGTGGCCGGCTGACACATCGGCGACTGTCATTACCTGGACGGTAATGAAAAGGCAGGCCGTATGGTGGAGATGACCCGCGAACTGATGCGCCTCATGGGCATCGACAATGAACGTCTGGAGCTGCAATGGATTTCATCGGCCGAAGGCGGTCGCTTTGCCGAAATTGTCACCTCTTTCACCGATAAGATCAAAACGCTCGGGAAATCCCCCCTTGGAGTCGCAGCATGAACATAGAAGAAGCCGTCAAAAAGTATCAGACATTCTATTGTCTCGACTGCGGGGTCTGTACCGGGAGCTGTCCGGTATCACGGGTGCAGCCCAGCTTTTCACCCCGCATCATTGTGGAAAAGGCCTTGCTTGAGCTGGGCGATGAGCTCCTGCACGACCGTGAGCTCTGGTCCTGCCTGACATGCGGGCGCTGTTTCGAACGTTGTCCGACGAACATCAATTTTCCCGAATTCATGCGCGCCCTGCGGGAAGAAGCCTTCAAAGCCGGTACGACTCCGCTCCTGGCTCACCACGGGATGCTCCAGACCATCATGGAGCTCCAGACCCAGGGCATCCATCAGAAGAAGACGGGCTGGGCTCATGAAGCAGGGAAAGTGGCCGAAAAAGGGGATACCTTCTTCTTTGTGGGGTGCATGCCCTATTTTGACGTCATCTTTCGGGACATCGGTGTGGACAGTCTCACCACCAGCCGCCAGGTCATCAAGATCCTCAATGCAGCGGGTATCGAACCTGTGGTCTCCGACGAGGAAGCCTGCTGCGGCCACGACATGCTGTGGAACGGCAAACCGGAAGTCTTTCAGAAGCTGGCTCAGCACAATGTGGACCTGATTCGCCGCTCGGGAGCCAAGCGGGTGGTTTTCAACTGCCCGGAAGGCTATTACACGTTCAAGCATCACTATCCGCAATACGTCGGGGAATTGGACTTCGAGCTCATCCAGTTTTACGACATGGCGGAGCGCCTGGTCTCCGAGGGTGCATTGAAGCTCCGCAACGGGAGCGGGGTCTACACCTATCATGATCCCTGCCGTTTGGGGCGTATGGCCAGAATCTTCGAAGGTCCCCGCAATATCCTCAAGCAGGTTGCCGACAGCCACTTCGTGGAAATGGAGCGCAACAGGGAAAATGCGGTGTGCTGTGGAACCAGCGGATGGGCCAACTGCTCCACCGGGTCCAAGCAAATCCAGGTGGAACGTCTGAAAGAAGCTGCAGCAACGGGAGCCGACACACTCATCACGGCCTGCCCCAAATGCCAGATCCATTTGAGCTGCGCCCTGAGCAACATCGATCTGCCTTTGCAGATCAAGGACCTGACAACCCTTATCGCTGAAACCATGGAGGCATGAGCCCTTGCAGACGGTCTTTGGTGTCTTCCATGATTTGATGAATGGTTCCCAATCCGAAAGAGGTGCATTGTGAGCAACGACGTAATGGTAATCGGCGGAGGAATCGCCGGGATTCAAGCTGCCCTGGACCTGGCCGAAATGGGTATCCAGGTGCATATGGTCGAAAGGCTCCCCAGCATCGGCGGCAAGATGGCGCAGCTGGACAAAACCTTTCCCACAAACGACTGTGCCATCTGAATTCTCTCGCCCAAGCTGCTGGATGTCGGTCGACATCCCCGCATCAATCTCCTTGCCTACAGCGATGTGGAGCAAGTGAGCGGCGAAGTTGGGGCTTTCAAGGCAACCATCCGAAAGAAAGCCCGCTATGTCAATCAAGACCTGTGCACCGGCTGCGGCTCCTGTGCGGAAAAATGCCCCACCATGGTGGTGGACGCCTACAACGCCGGCATGGGGAAGCGCAAGGCCATTTACAAGTATTTTCCCCAGGGGATTCCGTCTGTCTTTACCATCGACGCCCCTGAATGCCGTCAGCTGGGACAGGGAAAGAAATGCGGCGTCTGTGCCAAAGTCTGCCAGGCCAAGGCCATCGATTTCGACCAGAAGGACGCCATCATCGAGATCGAGGCGGGGGCCATCATCCTGGCCACCGGTTACGACGTTTTCGACCCGTCCGTCATCCCCGAATACGGGTATACAACCATCAACAATGTCGTCACGGCGCTGGAATTCGAACGTCTCCTGAGCGCCAGCGGCCCCACGGCGGGGCACCTGGATCGTCCTTCCGACCTTCTCATGGAAAAGGACCTGGAAGAAGGCGAAAAAGAGGTCAAGAAGCTCGCCCGGCAGGTGAAGTCCCTGGAAGACAAGCACGGGAAGACTTCGGCCGACGTTGTGGCGGCGGTGAAAAGCGGGAGCGCAGCGGTTGACGACGAGCTCATCCAGTGGGCTCAGGCGGCGGAAAAGCTCGCGGCCCTCGAAGAGCGCGTCGCGACACTCCAGAAGAAGACCGCAGCCGTTCAAACGGCCAAGAAGCTCGCCTTCATCCAGTGCGTTGGCTCGCGTGACTTCAGGTTCAATCGTTTCTGCTCTTCCTATTGCTGCATGCATTCCGTGAAAGAGGCCATGATCGCCAACGAGCACGACAATGCGGTGAATTCTTCCATCTTCTGCATGGATCTCCGGGCAGTCGGGCGAGGCTTCGAGGAATACAAGCTCCGCGGCGGCAAGCAGGCCAATATCAAGTACGTGCGTGGACGCGTCGCGGAAATCACCGAGGATGAAGCGAACAACCCCATTGTCTGGTATGAGTCCACCACGACGCAGAAGGTTGAGCATGAAACCTTCGATATGGTGGTCCTTGCCACCGCATGTGTTCCCACGGAAGGGACCGCGAAGGTTGCGGAGCTTTTCGGTGTGGAACTGGAGAGCAACGGATTTTTTAAAACACATCCCCTGGCTCCTCTGAACACGACGCGGCCCGGCATCTTCACCTGTGGCTGCGCCCAGGGGCCCATGGATATTCCCGAGTCAGTGGCTCAGGCGAGCAGCGCTGCGGCCCGGGCGGCCGAGGTCGTTGCCCCGCTGGCAACCGTCGAGAAGCAGAAAGCGGTGGGATAATCTCGAAATGCAAGCGGCAAGCGGAGGAGGGTCGTGCCCTGAGCGGCCTTCCCTCTTCCCGGCTTCTGGCCTTTCACTTCATCATGAGGTGCTCAATTGGCTGATAAAATTCGCATCGGAGTCTTTGTTTGCGACTGCGGCAGCAACATCGCCGGCTACCTGGACGTGAAGGAGCTGGCTGAATACGCCAAGACCCTGCCCAATGTCGTGTACGTCAAGGAAAACCTTTATACCTGTTCTGAATCCGGCATCAACGAAATCAAGGATGCCATCGGCAAGGAAAATCTGAATCGCGTCGTCGTGGCTTCGTGCACACCCCGCACCCACGAGCCCCTTTTCCGCGGGACGTGCGGTGAGGGGGGACTCAATCCGTATCTCTTTGAAATGGTGAACATTCGGGACCAATGTTCCTGGGTGCACATGCAGGAAAGAGAGCGGGGAACAGACAAGGCCAAGGATCTCATCCGCATGGGTGTGGCCAAGGCAGCCCTGCTCGAGCCGCAGGAGCCCATCCAGTCCCAGATGAACCCCAACGCCCTCGTCATCGGGGGAGGCATCAGCGGAATGACAGCCGCTCTGGCCCTTGCCAACCGCGGGTATGAAACCACCCTGGTGGAAAAATCGCCCCAATTGGGGGGACTCCTGCTTCGACTCGACAAGCTGGCGCCCTCCGACATGGATGCGGCCACTTTTGCGAATCAGCAGGCGGAGCTGGTCAAAAAACATCCGAAAATTCACCTTTTGACCTCCGCCGAGGTCGATGCCGTCGCAGGGTACATCGGCCATTTCAATGTCTTCGCCAGGACCGCTGACGGCGAGGAGAACTTTGACGTGGGCGTCATCGTTGTCGCCACCGGCGCCCAGGTGCTGCAGCCCACGGGTATGTACGGCTACGACGGGAAAACGGTCATCAATCAGCTCGAACTGGAAGAGCGGTTCAAGGCCGGTACCTTCAGTGCCCAAAACGTGGTCATGATCCAGTGTGTGGGAGCACGCAACGAAGAGCGCAAATACTGCTCCCGGATCTGCTGTATGGTGGCCATCAAGAACGCCATCGCCATCAAGGAGCTGAGCCCTTCCACCGGCGTGCGTATTCTCTACAGAGACATCCAGGCCTACGGCATGGAAAACGAGGCGCTGTTCCAGAAGGCCAAGGAGCTGGGCGTCCTCTTCATCAAGTACGATCCGAACCATCCGCCCCGAGTGGAATCGGACAAGGTCATGGTCCAGCACCATCTCCTGGGCAGGGAGCTGGCGCTTCCCCAGGATTTGGTGGTCCTTTCCACCCCCCTCATCGCCGGGGAGGACAACGAAACCATTTCCAAGCTGCTGCGCGTCACCCTGGACGAGAACAAGTTCTTCCTGGAGGGGCACGTGAAGCTCAAACCCCTCGATTTCGCCACGGACGGTATCTACCTCTGCGGCAACGCCCATTATCCGGCGACAGCAAGGGAAGCCATCTCCCAAGCCCTCGGCGCCGCCTCCCGTGCATCCATTCCCCTTTCCAAGGGAGTCATGACGGCGGAGCCCATCGTCTCCACCCTCGTGGACGAGGATGCCTGCCGGGGATGCGGACTCTGCGTGGCCCTCTGCCCCTACGGCGCACTGGAAATCCAGCACACGGAAAAGGGCCGTAAAGTGAAGGTCATCCCGGTGGCATGCAAAGGCTGCGGTGTTTGTGCCGCTACATGCTATCAACATGCTCTGTCCATCAATTCTTACACCGACCAGCAGGTCACAGAGCAGATCAAGGCGTTCCTGCGCGGATGATTTCCGGCCCGTGATGATTTGAAGTTTGGATTTGCGGATCTCTGATCCCCAATGGATGTCTTAAAGATTCACAGTCTTTCGCGCTGTGAGGAGGAGAATGTGATGTCAGAATTTACTCCGAAGATCCTGGTTCTTTGCTGCACTTGGTGAGGTTACGCTGCGGCTGACTTCGCTGGAGTTTCCAGGATGCAATATTCGACGGATATCAGGATCATCCGGCTCATGTGTACCGGCCGGGTGGATCCTACGATGCTGGCGGACGCTTTTCTTGAAGGAGCGGACGGTGTTGTTGTGGTGGGATGCCATTTCGGTGACTGTCACTACATCAGCGGCAACTATCAGGCCAAGGTCAAGGTGGGATTGGCGACGCGCGCTCTGGACTACGCAGGCCTCAACCCCGAAAGAATTTCCTTCAGCCAGTGCTCGTCGGCGGAAGGCGACCGATTTGTCAGCATCATTACAGGATTCGACCAGAAGATCAAGGAAATGGGTCCCCTGGGAAGCGCCGACCGCCTCCCACTTCCCAAGTTGACGGAAAAGATTGCCATCGCCAAGACAGCCCTCGGCAAAGAAAAGCTGCGCTGGGTCGTCGGAAAATTCACGGAATTCACCACTACCGGAAACAAGTACGGCGAGAAATTCACCGACCATGAAATGTGGCGCACCCTCGATACCATTGTCATGGACGAACTGGCCACCTTTGAAATCCTTTCGGAAATGCAGAAAGCCCCGGCAGCTGTCAAGGACCTGGCCGCCCGGCTGGAGCTTCCTCCACCCCACGTGCTGAAATACGTGCTGGCATTGCAGCGCCGCGGGATCGTGAGTCTGGCCGGCATCGAAGGCAATTCACCCCTTTATCAGGTCGCCGAAAAGTCGGCGCAGCAGACAGCCCACGCTGCGTGAGCCAGGGACCAAAATGAGCAATGGTTAAAACCCCGGAGCGCTCCCGGGCGGTGCGGCAACCTTCGCCGCACCGCTCCCGCCTCTCCGTCAGCCACTGACAGGCCGCTTGGCGACAGTGGCTTGGAAGGCGGGGAAAGGGGCGCTGCCCGGATGGTTTTCTCCTTAACATCTGGAGGATGCGACTGTGTCAGGTAAACGAGTCATAATCTTTGGGGGCGATCCGGCTGGCGTTGCGGCAGCGTTGGAGCAAGCCGAGGCCGGCATGCAGGTGACCCTCGTCGAGTCCTTTCCGGGGCTGGGCGGGGAATGCATCCCGCAAACCCGGATCATATCGGGAGATGACGCTTTTGTGGATCCCAACATGGAAGCCGTCCTGCGCCACCCCAACATTCGAGTCATCGACAGTGCTCAGGTGCAAAAGACGGTAGCCAGCAACGGAAATTTCCAACTGAAGCTCAAGCGACGCACACCCCGTGTGGATCGCGAAAAGTGCAACGACTGCAAGGCGTGCATCAAAGTCTGCCCGATTCACATGTATGACGATTTCAACGAGGGCGTTGGGTTCCGCACCGCCATCGACTATTTCAACCCGAGAACGGGCTACAACATTTTCAAGGAAGACATGCCCATCTGTCAGGCCACCTGCCCTGCCAATCTGGACATCCGGTCTTACGTCGGCCTGATTGCCGACGGGAAATACGCCGAATCTCTGGCCAAGATCCGCGAGAGACTGCCTTTTGCGCTTTCCATCGGGCGCGTGTGTCCACATCCTTGTGAGACCGCATGCAACCGGGGCTACATGGATGAGCCCATTTCCATCTGTACCCTCAAGCGCTATGTGGCCGACTATGAAATGAAGGAAGATATCAAGGCCCCGGTGGAAGTGCCCGACGAATTCCACAAGGAAAAGGTCGCCATCATTGGAGCCGGCCCGGCGGGTCTCACGTGCGGCTATTTTCTGGCGAAGGCCGGTTACAAGTCCGTCTGCTTCGAGGCTTTGCCCGAGCCGGGCGGTATGTTCCGCTACGGCATTCCGGAATATCGCCTCCCCACCCCCACCCTCATGCGGGAAATCGACTGGATCTGCTCACACGGCATCGATCTGCGCTGCAACACCCGTATAGGAAAAGACATCTCCTTCGAACAGATCCAGAAGGATTTCGACGCGGTGTTTCTGGGTGTGGGTGCGCATCTCGGTATGAAGCTGCAAATCAAGGGCGAGGATATGAAGGGCGTCGTGGACGGCGTCGATTTCCTGCGTGACGCCAACATGGGCAAGCCTGTCAATGCCAAGGGCAAAGTCATTGTCATCGGCGGCGGCAACGTGGCCATGGATGCGGCCCGTGTGAGCTGGCGCGCCGGCTTCGAAGAAGTGCATGTCCTCTATCGCCGCACCAAGAAGGAAATGCCCGCCAGCCCATGGGAAATCGATGCTGCCGAACATGAAGGTGTGAAATTCCAATACCTGGTGGCACCCATCGAAGTTGTGGGAGAAAACGGCCAGATGAAGGGGCTCAAGTGCCTCCGCATGGAGCTTGGAGAACCTGATGCCAGCGGCAGGCGGCGCCCGGTTCCCGTGGAAGGCTCGGAATTCATCGTGGAAGCGGAAACCCTCATCCCGGCCATCGGTCAGCGGCCCGACCTTTCTTTCGTTCCCGATGGCAGCGGCATAGACATCACACGCTGGAACACCTTCGCCGTCAACCACTCCAATTACATGACCAATGTTCCGGGTGTGTTTTCCGCCGGTGACGTGGAAACCGGTCCCGATATCGCCATCAAAGCCTGTGCAGGCGGCAGGAAGGCTGCGGACGGCATCGTTCGCTACCTCCGGTCCAAAAGAAGCAAGTAACGGCCCGTGCATGCCGGCAAGAACAAGAGTTCTAGATCTCTTTTAGAGAGGTTACAATGACATACGAAAAAAAAGGTCGTTACATCGTCGAATTCCAGGATATTCCCAAGGCACGTCAGCATCACATCGAGATTCCCGTTGAAGAGCGAATAGGCAACAACAACGAAGTGGAATTGGGATTTGATGAAGAGAGGGCACTGAAGGAAGCAAAACGCTGCCTGAGCTGCCGACGATGCCTGGGATGTGCCCTGTGCTGGGCTGAGTGTAAACCTGAAGCCATCAACTTCGAGATGCAGGACGAATACCTGGACCTCGAAGCGGATACCATCATTATCTCTCCCGGTGTGGAAAGGCCCTTGAATCGCGTGGCTCCTCACCTTGGATTGGGCAAGAACCAGAATGTCATGACAGATCTTCAGATGGAGCGCATGCTCAGTCAAACCGGACCCAGTGGGGGTCTCGTTCTGCGTCCCTACGACGGCGAAATTCCCATGAGTGTCGCATTTGTCCAAGGCTACGCCTCTGCATCACCGCAAATGCATAAATCGGCTCTGTTCCTGGGGATCAACGAAGCCATCCTGGTGCGTAGAAAGCTTCCGAACGCCCAGATCAGCTTTTTTGCTCAGGATCTCGCCGCTTTCATGGAAGAGCAAAAAGATGCCCTGAAGGCTCTCGACAAGATTGAAGTCCGTGAAGCCGCCGTTACGGCCCTGGAGCCACTGGAAAGCCAGAGCCTTCAGCTGACCATCGGCAGCAACGGCAGCCAGGAAACCAAATCTTTCGATCTGGTGGTGATCCTCACCCAGCCTCAGCTCGCTCCCGATGTCAAGAACCTCAGCAAAAAGCTGGGCCTCGATATGAGCTACGCGAGCTTCCTGGCTCAGGAAGGGTCCGGTCTCATCAGCACGGACAAAGACACGCTCAAGCTGACCGCCATTCTTTAGGCCGAAGACGAATCAGCGCGTCCGAACTTCTCCAACATGAAGGGGATACAGGTCATGCCTGTGTCCCCTTTTTATTCTCCGCAGCTTGCGCAGTGATTATAAAACCTGGCGTTTTCCAATATTTTATACCCGCTGACGTCAGTGCTTGCGCCATCACCTTCTGCCGGTGCTCTGAAGGCCTCACACCCCATTTTCCCTTAGCATCAACTTATGAATTTGTTAGACTTATTACAGAAATGTAAGACGGCTCAAAGAAGGCAGGTACTCACCCTGCATGCGTGAGCAACATCTCATTGCGGATTCAGGAGTCAGCCAACAGGCCACTATCCATCCGTTGGTTATTCCAGAATCTAACGATATAGATTTATATCCCTTACCCTCATCCATGAACGGCATACCCGTTTCGGTCCAAGATCTGCATGCATGGGTCGGGATCAATTGACCCGGCAATCTGAACAGGCTGATGAGTGAAATACGCTAGCAACAGAGGGCTGCCACAAGACCGGGAATAGAAGGAGAAGCGAACATGGCCAACATTTTCAAGCGGATCAGCGACGTCATCACGGCAAACATCAATGACCTGATCGACCGTGTCGAAGATCCCGAGCGGATGATCAAACAGATTATCAGGGAAATGGAAGAGAACATCAGCAAGGCCAAGGGGGGGGTGATCGACGCCATCGCCAGCGAGAAGCAGCTTCAAAAGGAATTGGAGCACAATCGGCAACAGTCGGCCGAATGGCTGAGCAAGGCTGAACAGGCGCTGCAGGCGGAGAAAGAGGACCTCGCCCGTGCAGCATTGATCCGGAAGCGGGAGCACGACAGCATCATCAAAGCCATAGAACCTTCCTGGGTTGCGGCGAGGAACACCAGCGAACAGTTGAAGGCGCAGCTGCGTGCCCTGGAAGCCAAACTGGAGGAAGCACGCCGTAAAAGGAGTACGCTCATCGGCCGACAGAGAGCGGCCGAGGCCCGCCAGCAAATGGACAAAACCATGACCAGTTTCCAGGCCGGCCTCAATGCCCAGGCGAGCTTCGCACGCATGGAGGACAAGGTGGCGGAGATCGAGAGCAGAACGGAAGCCATGGCAGAATTGAACGGTGACGCCTCCGACCTGGAGAAGGAGTTCCTGGCCATGGAGGTGGAGCACGAAGTGGAAAATGAGCTCGACAGGCTCAAGAAAAAGATCCAAGGGTAGAGCCCTGCATTACCCATAGGTCTTGTTTTGTAAATTGCCAGCAGCACCACCGACAAGCCGCCGGCGACCGGTGAGAATGCCATGGAAATCGGTATGCTCGAGGTTGTCTTGTTCTCACTCCCTCCCAACGAGAAGAAGAACATGTTTCTTTTACTTTTGCTCCTGGGATGTTTTCTGTCCGTACTCTATGCTGAAAGTTGGCCTTTAGCCGTTTTCCTGGCAGCAGTATTGTATCTCTTTGTCGAACATTACCGGCACCGACCGTCGACACGTGATGCGGGGACACGGGGACAGGAGGCTACCAGGGCTGCTCTCAGAAATATGCCTCGCGACAGCAAGCTCCCTGATGCAGACATACACGATCTTGCCATCCTGCGACTGGAGCTGGAACACTTGCTGGCAGTCAACGCCATCGATCCAGCATTCTACCATCGAGCCGTGGAGGGCATCGACACTCTTCTGGTAGAAATCCTGGATGCTTCCGGCGTCACACCTTACAGCAGCGATTGGTCCCGGGGACGGGAAGCCGCTTGGAAATTGCTTTGCCAGAATAAGCTGGCTCCGTCGGAAAGACCTCCCTGGCCAAGAGAGGCACCGATACAGGTACCGGTTGTGGAGAAGGAATCTGAATGGGAGGGGGAGGAAGGGCTTCCAATACAGGCCGCAGGAACGCCTGACTCCGGGGTTGAGCCAACCGGTGAGACAGGGCTCGCCGGCAGCCAGCTCCCCATTTCCGTGCAGCCTGCAGCAGGCGTTGAAGCGCCACCTCCTTCCGCCCAATCGACGACTCACTTGGCCGGTGAGCCAGCCGCACCGCCAACCGAAAAGGGATGGCCTGTTCAGGCTGCAGAGGAACAAGGGGCATCGGAAGCATCCTTCCCTGCGGCGTCCACATTAGAAAATGAAGAGGGTGCTCCGTCTTCCACGTCACAGATGGACAAGGAGGAAATGCCAGGCTACGCATGGAAGCCCACCGCAGTCAGCGCCCTGGAGCGTGCTCTCCGGACCTTATCCGGCTGGCCGGCATTGGTCGTTCCTTTCCTGGCTCAGAACATCGGCTGGTTTATCGGGGGCTTTTGCTTCGTTGCGGGCTCCATTCTCCTGGTTTCCTACACGAGCGGCTTTGTCAAGACCCTCACCGTTGCCGCCGTTCTCCTGGCGTACACCCTGTTCATTCTTTGGGCAGCCTATCGATTGCGCCTCAAGCGGCCTGAGCTGGAGACATCCAGCAGCGTGCTTTTTTCACTGGGAGCCCTTTTGGTTCCGCTCAATGTGGCTGCATCCGTCCGAGTCATTGTAGCCGGTCAGACCCCCCTGGAGCTCCTGGTGGGGAGCCTGGGCGCTCTCATGGTGATGGGAGGTTTGTATTTCGTTACGATGCTGGCTTCCGGTGTCATGGAAAGATCGCTCCAGGGCCGGCATCCCCGCGTTTTCCTCGCTTTGGCCGCCATGCAGATGGCTGTGCCTGTGCTGGCTCGCTTCCCCTTTTGGCCGCTTCTGGCTGCTCTACATTCCCTCTTGATGGGATTGCTGGCTTACGGCCTGGTGGTGTTCACCCAAGAATGGCTGCGCTCCATTTTTGTCGAGCGACGGAAAGTAGCGTACTATGCGGCTGGGACTTTGGTCTATGCCGCTGTCATCTCCTTCCTGCACCTCACCTGGGGTTACGGAAGCCCCACTGCGCTGCCCGCAGGCTATTACAGCCCCTTTCTCATGGCGGTTTGCGGCCTGCTCTTTTACGTTGACGCCCATCTGAAGCAGTGGATCCACAAGTTCACTTATCTGTCTCGACTGAGTTTCGCCATTTATGGCCTTTCTGCACTGGCGCTTTTCCTGAGCGCCTATACACCTTCAGCACGCCTGGTCACTCTCTGTATGGGGTGCGCTCTTTACGCCACGGTGGTCTGGCAATTCCTCACCCTGACCCCGCTGTTCTTTCTGCTCTTCTGCCTGAGCTGGCTCTATGGTTTGGTGGTTCTGCAGCACTTGCCCGATTCATGGTATCTCCTGGGAAGCCTTCCAGGCCTGGCGGGGTTGTTTACTGCAAGCCGTTGGCTTCTGAGCAGCCGATCGAAGGCCATGGGACTCATTGTTTACAGGGTGTGGCTGTGCATGGCAGTCGTGCTGGCAGCATGGAGTATAGCCCACGGACGACCGGGGTGGGTGGCGATGGGTACGGCCTTGACGATGACGTTCCTCACCCTTGCGGGGCTTCGCTTTGCGCCAGACGGATTGTTCCATGGAGCAGGCGGCACGGGGAGTACGCAGTACCTTTTGAACGGACCATGGTTCTACAGCGTAACGTTCATGGCGGGTGTGGCCGTCTGTTGCGCACCACAAGGGACCTTGTGGCACCCCTGGACACAATGTGCTTCCGGTTTCCTGCTCCTGGCAGCCCTGTGGGCCTGCTTCGGGCTGCATCTCTACCGAACCTCTCCAGAAAGGATCTCGACGAAAGTTGAAGTCCTGTTGAACAGTGCTCTGCTGAACCTCCTCATCTCGTCCACCCTGGCCGCGCTCCTCGTCCCACCGATTTTCACCATGAGTCCGGCTCCCCCCATCTTGATGGCCCTCCTGGCTGCAATCCTCCTGGGGATGAGCCTGGAACTGCGCGACCGGTGGCTCTTTTACGCCGCTCTCGCTCTATGGGGCGCGGCAGGAACGATCTTCAAGCTCAGATACTTCCCGGAGCCCGCAACGGGTGCAGTTCAACTGCTCCTGGCACTGACTGCCTGGGGGCTCATCTGGTGGATGGAGCGCGAACCGGAGGAAGTGAGGGCTCTGCGGCGGGAACAGGCTGCACTCCTGGCCCTGCACCGGCCGAAGCTGAAACTGCTCTGGGCGCTCCCGGTTTCGGGCATCCAAACCTATGAACAAATGCTCCGTCCCCCTCTGCAGTCGGCCACCCTGCTGCTGGGTTCTGTCGGCATTGCCTTCCTCGGGCTTCGACTCATCTCAGGCCCGGTCGGGTGGGGCTGGACATTCTCGGCACTCCTCGGAATGTGTGTCACCACACTGGCCGGTGGTCAATTTTATTTTCCGTGGCTGCTCCCGCTGTCCATGTCCCTGGGTCTCGGGGCATGGCTGAGTGCACTCTCCCACCTCTCTGTCAGCGGGGTACCGATTCTGAGCTTTGCCGGTGCGGTATATGCTCTCCTGGCCTGGAGAGTGGGCGTTTTTGCCCTGACTCCCCCCAGGACTGCCTGGGCCGTCAAGAACCTTCATTTCCATCCGCACGATGTGCCCAGTGAAAAGTGGCTGCATCATCCCGCGCTAGCTGTCATGGGACTGAGCCTTGGAATCTGTCTGTTTCACTGCCGTTTCTTAACGCCCAATACGGTTCTTCCCCTCACTCTTGCCGCCGCCATGGTTTTTCTCTGGTCAGCCGGACACAGATATGAACAACTGCTGCACAGTTACGCTCTCCTGGGATTGTTCGTTTTGGCCAGCCTGCTTGGTTATGCCTGGGCATGGACATCTTATTTCCCAAGATATCCCGCTCTCTTTGAAAGTCTGTTGAAGGATCCTGGACTGGGGTTGCTCCTGGCACTGGTCGCTCTCTGCATGCATGGGACCGCTTATTGGCTGGAGTGCGAGGCGAAGCGCAAGGATGCTGCCGGGGTGGGTCTTCATGAGGCGCTGTACCGAATGCCCCTGAGAATCACGGCCACGCTGCTGGCCATGTGCGCCGCTGTCCAGCAGATCGCTCTGATCTGGTTGGAACCTGTCATGCCGACCGCTCTTCTTCCCATCCTTGTCTTGATCCTCTCCACTGCTGGCCTGTTCATGGCAGGTCATGCACTGGCCCGGCCATGGCTCAACCTCATGGGTATCCTGCTCACCGTTTTCACAGGGTTATGGATAGAGGGCACGTTGCTGCATCCCGGACTCCCCTTCACACTGCTGCCGGGAAGCTCTGCAGTTTCGGATCGATGGCTCACTTTGTCGCTGTTTGGACTGAGTTTGGCGATTCTAGCCGAAAGGCTCCACATCAATCCACATGGGGCAAAACTCTACCATCAGCCATTAAGGCTGTCTTCCCTGCTGACATGCTCATGGGCCATGCTGAGCGCCTCCATTTTGCTTGCAGCTGCGCCTCTGCAGCAAAACGTTTTCCTGCCGCTGACCTTCTTCACCCTCACGCTTTGCCTTTTCCCATTGCTGAGTCCCCTGCCCCGCCCAGCCATCATTCGAGGCATCGCCGTCCCGTTGCTTCTCACCATGATTACGCTGAGCACCCTCCCGTTTGTTGGAACGAGGCAGTGGGGGAGCGTCACGGCGCTTCCGTTTGGTTATATGCTCTGGGGTGCCGGTAACTTCGCCCTTCCCCGCTGGAATGAACGTTGGCCGCATTGGGCCGTGGCTCCCGACCTCTGGCCATGGATGGGACTGGCTGCAGTCAGCTTCGGCGTGGTCAGCCGTTGCCTCGATCCCAGCACTCTCTTCACTTCCCTTTCCTGGGGGGGATATGGAGGTGCGGCTGCAGTCTATTCTTACCTGATGCTGCGCAACAGCCCATGGAGGGGTTTCGCGTATTTTGGATCGCTTTCTCTGGCATTCACGGGTCCGGCGTTCTTTGCGGCTGCGATGGCTCCCCTGGAAACCCGGACCCTGCTGGGTTTGTTTGAGTGCATCCTGCTCTGTTCCGCCTCCGGTGTTGCCCTCAATCTGCTTTGGGCCAATGGACTCCTGCGAGCTGTGCCATTGTGGAGAACGCACGGGCAGGAGCTATCCGTCCGATGGGGCTTGCGATTCCATGACCTCGGCACACCGCTTCTCATGAGTGTGTCCGGCTTTCTCTCTTTTTTCCTGCTTCAAATGATCCTCATGAAAGTGGAAAGCCTCTCGAGGCTTCATCACTTTTTCTCCTTGAGCCAATGGTCCTGGACCTTTTTCACGGGGACACTCATCACCCTCTCCTTCCTGCACCTCTGGCGACTGCACCAAGCCCCATGGCAACGTCACGCCATCCTTTCGTCGCTGCTCTTCACTCTCATGAGCAGTTGGCTGGAGAGCCCCTCCCACCTCGTGCACCTCCCCCTCTTCCTCGCATTGTGGAGTGCAATGCTAATGTTCGTTCATTCCGCATGGGAGAATAACTCCTGGGGAGGCGAGGCTGCGGCACCCCTGCGCCAGGCTCTTTCGGTATGGATTGCCCCGAGTCTCAATGCCGCCATCATAACCTTACTCCTTACCCCCTTGAACCCGCCCCTCCAATGGCTCCTCACCCTGTCTCTCCTGGCTGCCCTCTCGGCTATCCATGGCCTGGTGCGACAGAATAGACTCTGGCTGCTCGTCTCCATGGTAATGCTGCTCGCCCTCCTCCATTGCTGGCCCCTCTTGTGGGTTCCCCTCCCCCAGGCGGCACTCCTGGCACCCTGGTACGCCCTGCAGGCGGCATTCCTGGCCCTGTTCCTGGCGGTGAGTGGTGAGCGGTTGCAGCATTATTTGGAAAAGAGAGCCCTCTTGAGTGCTCAGAGCGCGTTGTGGAATTTTGCATCGAGGGAAATCGCTCTGTTGTATTCCCAAGCCTGGCCGACTCTTGCTCTGCTTGCATTGGTGGAGTGGATTCTGCATGGAATCGCTCTTTTAGAGGTCCTTGCCGGCAAAAGCCGGCCCCAGCCATTGATGGGCAGCGTGGGAGATTCTGCCGCGGCCCTCGCTGCCGCCCTCCTGCTCCTGCTGCTTGGCCTCCAACGGGCATGGAAGTCCAATCAGGCGATATGGGTGTATAGAACGACGGCATTCGGCGGCGCTGTCGGGCTGTATATCCGCTTGACCGTCCTGGGACTGTCGCCGCCAGGCATCTGGGATACGGCTGCTATCATGGCTTCCGCCTATGTCTTGTTCGTGATCCACAGAATCACCTCGTGCAAACCGCTCCTCCACGTTGTGCTGCTCTTGCCCGCCCTTGCATTGATAACGGTCCCTCTGCAGTTGGAATCGGCTCAAGCCGCAGGAGCACTCATGTCCATCGGAGCGCTTTATCTGCTCACATGCCGTGAAACCAGGAGACCTGTTCCCCTCTACCTGGGGATTCTGTCCTTCAACGCTGCCGTCTATCTTTGGATACCAGGCCTGGTGAAGAGCAGTCAGGCCCTCCAGCTTTACGTCGCGCCGGCCGCCGTCAGTGTGCTGCTGCTCCTTCATCTGCACAGAAAGGAGCTCAAGCGTAGCGTGCTGAACAGTGCGAGGCTTGCTGCAACGAGCATCCTCTACGCCTCCGCCTCCATGGATGTTTTCCTGAGAGGTGATTTCATGATCTTCGTCGTTGCAGTGATTCTGAGCCTCATCGGCATCATCCTGGGCATTGCCTTCCGCACCCGTGCCTTCCTTTACAGTGGCGTCGTGTTCCTGGTCTTCAACATTCTGGGCCAGCTGATTCTCCTGTTTCCTGAGCAAAGACTCCCCAAAGCCATGTTTCTGCTGGCTTTGGGGGCGGCCATAACGGGAGGCATGATCTGGTTCAATCTGCAGCGTGAACGCATCCTGAGACACATCCGCATTTTCCGGACAGACCTGGAATCCTGGACATAGACGGAAGATATTGACCACAGACGGGGATTACCCTGACACACTTTGTATCATTCAAAGGCAAGCTCCGTATCCGCATTTTGGTGTCTTTCAGTTTCGAACAGGATTGACAAAAAGGGTGATCGAGTCTGGCACTGTCGCCGTCTGAATATCTTTTTCATATCCCCGGCGCAATCGAATACATTTGCATGAGAAACAGGGTTAAAGCGTCCCCACACCGCAGTGAAAGATGGCGCCGCCGTTGAATCTCTGTATCTTTGCGTCTATTATGTTCCCGCCTATATTGCCTGTTTGGTCGAAGACCTTCCGGTGAATGATCTGAATTCAAGAGGGGGAGAGCGTTCATGAGACGGATATTTGTCATCACTCTGGCGATTGCCTGCGTGGGGCTCGGGTTTACCGGCGCCCGGGCTGAATCGAAAATCAGCCCTGCCACCGAAGAATGCCTGGGGTGCCATGCCACCATTCACCCGGGCATTGTGGAAGGATGGAAAAAGACCCGTCATGCGGCGACCACCCCCGCCGAGGCCCTTGCCGTCGAAGGCCTTGCCCGCAAGATCACGGGGCAGAATATTCCCGAAGACCTGAAAAACGTTTCTCTGGGGTGTGCCGAGTGCCATTCCCTCAATGGATCATCCCATAAGGACACCTTCGACCACAATGGGACATCGATCCACGTCGTGGTGAGCCCCAAAGACTGCGCCACCTGCCACGTCGAAGAAGCCGGGCAGTTCGACAAAAACCTCATGGCCCACGCCCACGGCATCCTGGTGAACAACAGCCTCTACAAGACACTCATGGGCGCCATCAATGACACACCCCTGTTCGACAAGGGGAAGGTCGCCACCAAGCCCGCCAACGCTCACACCGAGGCTGAATCCTGTCTCTACTGCCATGGAACGAAGCTCGAGGTGACAGGCTCCGTGACGCGTGAGACCGACATGGGAGAGATGACCTTTCCCGTCATTTCGGGGTGGCCCAACCAGGGGGTCGGTCGCATCAACCTGGACGGCAGCCGGGGGTCATGCGCTGCCTGCCACACCCGCCACGAATTCTCCATCGAAATGGCCCGCAAGCCGTACACCTGCAGGGAATGCCACGTAGGACCCGATGTGCCCGCCAGTAAGGTCTATGAAGCGAGCAAGCACGGGAACATCTTTTCCAGCAAGAACAGCGGATGGAATTTCACCAACGTCCCCTGGACAGTGGGAAAGGATTTCACCGCCCCCACGTGCGCCGCCTGCCACATGAGCCTGCTGACGGACACCGAGGGAAAAGTCGTCGTCAAGCGCAGCCACGAGGTGAAAGACCGCCTCCCCTATCGCATCTTCGGACTGATCTACGCCCATTCGCATCCCAGGGAGCCCGATACCTCCGTCATTCGCAACAAGGACGGCCTGCCGCTTCCCACGGACTTCGCCGGGGGCAGCGCGGACAAGTTCCTCTACGATGAGAAGGAGCGCGCCGCCGTGAAGAAGACCATGCAGGCGAGTTGCCTGTCCTGCCACCACCAGTCCTGGGTGGACGGCCACTGGGAAAGGTTTGTGAACACTATCGGCGAAAGCAACACGGCAATCCTGGCGGGGACCCGGATCATGACGGATATCTGGCAGCTGGGGCTGGCCACAAACCACCAGAAGGGGGGAAGCCCCTTCGATGAGTACATCGAGCGGGTCTGGAGCGACTCGTGGCTCTTCTACGCCAACACCATCCGGTTTGCATCCGCCATGGGGGGTGGAGGCGACTACGGGGTGTTCGCCGATGGCCGCTATCACCTTTCCAAAACCGTGCGGCAGCTGGAGGACTGGCTCAACCAGAGGAAGCCGGCGAAAGGAAAGCCCTCAGCGAAATAGTCGGCATCGGCGAATCTGCAAGGCTGCAGACATGGGGAAGTTGAAATGTTTTTGGGACGCAAACGCCGTGTGCGGCCCTCACGGCATTGATGAGGATGAAGGTTGTTGAAGGCTTTGATGGCAAGGAAGATGACTGCAGACGAAGTTGCTTCGTGCGATGGTTTGGCCCTCCAGCGCCGAGTGCTTTTCTCGCTGTGTGCGGCGGTCTTTTTTCTGTCACAGTTTTATCGGGCCTCCAATGCGATCATCGCCCCGGAGCTCCAGCGTGATTTGTCTCTCACCCCTGAAAGCCTGGGGCTTTTGAGCGCCGCATTCTTCTATGCCTTCGCCTGCGCGCAAATACCACTCGCGCTCTTCCTGGATCGCCTGGGAGCCCGAATCATCATCACGTTCCTGACCCTGCTCTCGTCTGTCGGGTCCCTTTTTTTCGCGCTCTCTTCAGGCTTGTACGGTGGGCTGGCCGGCCGGGTCCTCATGGGCGTGGGAATGGCCGCAAATCTCATGGGACCTCTGAAGCTTTTCACGCAATGGTTCTCACCGGGGGAGTTCGCCACATTATCAGGCCTCTTGGTTGGGGCAGGGACTCTGGGCGCCCTTGCCGCAACGACACCCCTTGCACTGCTTGTGGAAATCATGGGCTGGAGGTGGTCATTCATCACTTTCAGCGGACTGACCACCCTGCTTGCGGCCGTTTTCTACCTGGCCATTCAAGACGGCCCCGGCGCGGCAGCCAAGACCGATAACGGCATGCCGAAGGCTGCGAAGCTGACCGCCAATATCCGATTCATACTCAAAAAGCCCGACTACTGGCTCATTTCATGCGGAACGTTTTTTCGATACGGCACCTTCATGGCTGTCCAAGCTCTCTGGGCCGGCCCATACATGATCGAAATGCTCCATTTTACACCGGTGGCAGCCGGAAACATCATCATGCTGTCCAATATCGGATACGTCATCGGATGCAGCATGGGCGGCTGGTTATCCGACAGGGTACTCTCCTCGCGCAAACAGATCGTACTGATGGGGCTGGGTGGAATGGCCCTTTCAGAACTGGCCCTGACACTCTACTGCGGCGGTTCCCATAAGCTGATGCTGACAGGTGTCTTTTTTTGCTTCGGGCTCTTTGCCGGATTCGGCAATGTCATGTATGCCCATATCAAGGGGATCATGCCGTTGGAAATGTCCGGTATGGCTCTCACGGGCATCAACTTCTTCACCATGCTCGGTGTGGGGGTTTACATCCATTTCATGGGATGGATTTTGGATCATCTCGCGTCAGGGCGACAGGCGGGGCTGGATGGTTATCAGGCTTCGTTTTTCCTGACTTTCCTCGGCGTTGCCGCAGCAGGCGTCGCCTACCTTTTCACCCATGAATCGGGGGAATGGTCCAAGTCGTAGCGCCTTACCATGAGAGTTTTTTCCCACCTGTTGGCAGGGCGCATGCCCCCTGATCACGAGAAGAATCCATTTTCCCAGTGGCAGGTTCTGCAATTTGATCCCCACGCGGTATCGGAGGATGCAATGGGCGTGTAAATGTTCTTGACAGCATTTTTGTCAGGTGCTAACCGAATATACTCAAAGAGCAAATTCTCAATACCTGCATTCAGAGCATCTCCAGGCGCATCGAGTAAGGCCGCAATCGGGGTGAGCTCCTCTCCCCGGGAGGCAAGAGCACCAAAAGTACGCTCGATGTGTTGAAGTCACCGAATCCTTTGTCTCAGTGATAGCGATGGGCCTGAAGCCCACGCCATGGGCTTTCGATCTCCCGGAAGTGAACCCTCTTCACGGGAAGCCATCCAACGGACAGCCTTCTCGTCCCGTACTGGAAGCAACGGCAATGCGCAGGCCTTGGCATTGTACATCCTTGAGAAACTGAAGCACCAATACTTCAGCATAGGGAGCGTTAAGACAATGAATTCGAAGGACAAAAGAATTCTCGTAGCATTGGATGGGTCCGAGCACGCTTTGAACACCGTGCGTTACCTGGGGCAGGTGCTGCCGCCTCACAGCACGGAGTTGGTCTTTTTCTGCGTGCTGGGTCAGGAGCCCGATTATTTTCTGGACAGTGCGGTAAACCCTGCCTCCCGGTATGGACAGGACATTGCCGCCCGCTGGCGCACGGAGCAAAGAAATACCATCGAAAAATACATGGAAAACGCGCGTCGGCTCATGACGGAGCGGGGATTCCCTTCTGAGGCGGTGAAAATCAAGATCCAGGAGAAAGAAGTGGGGATCGCCAGGGACATCATCCGTGAGGCTCAAAGTGGCTATGATGCGGTGGTAGCAGGGCGCCAGGGCACCAATCCCATCACCAGGCTCGTCATTGGAAGTATCGCCAGCAAGCTGCTCCAGAGCCTGACGTTCGTTCCCTTGTGGCTTGTCGGAGCCACAGAGCCGAGCAACAAAATATTGGTTGCCGTGGATGCATCCGAGAGCTCCATGAGGGGTGTCGAGCATATCGGCAACATGGTGGGCAACGCAAATGTGGAGGTCACGCTTTTCCGGGTCATCCGCATCCTCAAACAGGACGAAAAGTTTCTCGAGGCTCTCGGTCAAGACACTTCAAAAGCAAAGGCCGCCGAAGAAGCCATCACACGTAACATCTTTGAGAATGCCTTTAAAATCCTTGAAAATGCAGGAATGAAGCACGATCAAATCACAGCCAAAGTAGTCACGGGAGTGGCCACGCGCAGTGGCTCCATCATTGCTCAGGCCTCAAGTGGAAAATACGGGACCATCGTGGTGGGACGAAAGGGGCATTCGAAAGTCGGAGACTTTTACATGGGGCGGGTGACCAACAAAGTTGTTCAGCTGGCCAGTAAGGCAGCGCTCTGGGTGGTCAACTGAAAGCAAGAGAAGGTGACGGACATGTATGAAAAAATGATAGATAAAGCGATCCAGTGCGACCTGTGTGGAGAAAAGCATCCCGACGGTGTCATCTACAAATCTGCTGACATGATCTATCTGTGCCCGGATTGTTTTCAAAAAATTGAGGAGATGCCACAGAATATTCGAGAAAGCACGGAGCGCATCCTTCTTGGAAATGTGCTCTGAGGCTTTGGAGTACAAAGGGCAAAATAAATTTAAGATTTCTGGCTATGACCGAACCCGTCATTCCAGCTTGAAGCATGCCGGAATGACGGGTTGTGAATGTTTAGAAGATATCGGCTGAAGCACCCAGCCTCTGCAGGGCGGCACCGGTTGATCTTGGCCCCCCACTGAACTGCCGGGCCGGAGCAGCCAATGGTGTTGACTTACGTCACCCCGGTGAAAACCGGGGTCCAGAAAGTCTTTATTTTCCTGGATTCCGGCTTTCGCCGGAATGACGAAAGTTGGTTGAGTCAGCAGCATCGGCCGGAGAAGCCCCCGCGAGTCCGGCACACGGCGTTGCCTCTCCGCCATGGACGAGAACTCTCGTCATTCTTTTTCCGTCTGTTTTTTTTGCCGACGGGCAAAGAGCTCCAGCAAAGAATCCATGGACATGAAGGGCGGAATGCCGCCGGGGGGGAAGTTAGAAAAATCCAGCCCCTTACCGAGCCACAATTTGAACTGCTCGTCCACGCTCGACTTGTAGGACAGATAGTTCTTGATGGTGAGCTCCAGGTATTTTTCGAAGAATTCGCTGAGGATATTCCCTCCGTAGCAAATGACCAGATGAAGAAGGGGGGACGGGAGAAGTGCATTCTTGTTTCTTGCCTCTTCCACGATGATCTGGGTGAGGATGAAGGCGGTGACGTCTTCATCCGTCTTGGCATCCACGACCTGGACCTGCCGTCCCTCCTTGATGAGGTCGGAGATCTGGCCGAGGGTGACATAGCTGCTCGTTTGCGTATTGTACAGACGCCTGTTGGGGTATTTTTTCAGGAGTACCTTCTCGCCCATCGCATTTTCCTGTCTTTGGTTCCAAAAATCATGACACGGCGCAATAAAATCTCTTTTAAAAAAATCCAGTCATAAAAACAAAAGCGGCTATTTTAATTGTAATGATAAGCAATCATTGATCAATTAAGTAAAAATCACTTGAGCCCACAGCTATAATCCTGGAAACAGAAATTTATTGCATTGCAACAATTTTCATTGACAACCCGAACTGTGCCCATTACATATAATGCAATTCGAAAAGATTAGGAATGAAGGATTTCAGACAGCTGCAAACAATTTGAAAAAACGAGGAGATTATCAGGTATGGAACCAATCAAAATGGCAAAACAGATGATCGATTTCAACAAGGCGACCTTCGATAACACCTTCAGCGCCATGGTTCTGGTTCAAGAGCAGATGGAAAGAACGGTCGGAAGCTTTCTCGAAAAAGCGACCTGGCTGCCTGACGAGGGGAAGAAGCTCCTGAACGAATGGATGGCATCGTACAAGAAGGGTCGGGAAGATTTCAAGAAGACGGTGGATGAAAGCTACAAGAAGCTCGAAGATTATTTTTCCAAGACGGAATAACTCTGAGGACCGCCGTGAACAGCCTGACGACACACAGTGCGTCGGTGCTTTCATTTCGAGCACGGCGATGAGGCCAGGGTACCGGATCAATGCTGCCAACCCTTTGTGCGATACGAAAAGGAATCTCATGAACCCCATGAATCAAAACGAGATATTCAAGAGCATGCTACAGTTTAATAAGACCGTCTTTGAGAACACATACAACGCGATCACGCTCATGCAGGACCAAGCGGAAAAAATGTTTGATTCCGTGTGCAGTCAGAATAGCCTCCTTCCCAAAGACGGAAAGAGCTTGATGGACGAATGGACTAAAGTGTATAAGACCGGGCGCGAGTCTTTCAAGCACTACACTGACGCTGCATTCAACAAGGTCGAGACTTTTTTATCCGAAGCCAGGAATGACTGATTTGCATTCGATCCATTCTCATGATCGACCGCAATGCAGGCATGCAAAGGCACAGTGGCAGCACGACGCGGGACACTGTGCCTTTGCAGCGTTTTTTGTATTCATTGTGACCCACCACGCCGTGGTTTCTGATTTACAGTAATAATGGGAACATTCTCCTGCGGGAATCCGCTTTTAGGGCAGCAATTTGCTTAGAGGGGCAATCGATGCAAAATAATTCTGACGCCATTCGCGATGGTATCGCTTTTTTCAACCGCGCATTGGAACAAATGCCCAACTGGAACGACCAAGTCATGGAAGCGTCCTTCAACGTGTCAAAGGGAGCACAAACCTACTGGTATGGTGTTCTGAAGTATACCAATGAGTTCATGGTGCCCTTCTGGACTGCCCTGGATTCTTTTTTGAGGCTTGAGCAAAAAAAAGCGATGAGCCTCCCCATCGAGGAAACCGCGAAGGATTACTTGGAGCTCTTGCAGTTCAACATGCAGATCGCCAACAAAGGCCTTGCCAGTTCCGCCACAGCCGTTACCGACCACTACCTCCGGAAGATGAGTGAAGCTCTGGAGGCCATGCTCCACACGATTTTTTCAGGCAACGGGAAGAGCCTGGCGGCCTACACGGTACGGCAGCTGCAGCTTCTGGATCTGACTGTCCATGCCTACCCCAAAGCCATTTTGGACATTGAACCGGAATATGGCTTCCACTTCGACCGTGGAGGCTATGTCAAAGCGGCCGAAACCGACCGGTTCGAATTATACCAGGTGCTTCCACAGGACAGTGCCGTTCAGGTCAGGGAAGACGGCAAGCCCATCATCATTCTTCCGCCCTACGTCCTTGGTGCCAACATTCTTGCTTTTCTTCCGGGCGAGGGCAAAAGCTATGTCCACTGCTTTGCAAACCAGGGGATCCCAACATATATCCGCATCATGAAGGACATCGACACCACGCCTGCCGTACAGCTCCTGACGCCCGAAGACGATGCCCTCGACACGCGATATTTCTGCGAGCAGCTCATGACCAGGCATGGACGAAAGGTCACCCTGAACGGCTTCTGTCAGGGGGGATTCATGGGCATGCTGGACCTTCTTTCGGGAGAGCTGGACGGACTGGTGGATGCCGTCATCACTTGCGTGGCTCCCATGGATGGCACGCGCAGCATCGCCCTGGTAGAGTACCTGCAGCACCTGCCCCCCCGTTTCCGGGACTTGGGGTACGCCGCCAAATTGCTTCCCAACGGCAACCTGGTCGTGGACGGCAAGGTGATGAGCTGGGTGTACAAGCTCAAAAGCATCGAAAACGAAGCGCCCATCTTTACTTTCTACCGGGACCTCATGATGTTTGACAGGCCGGACGGCAAACCGGTCAAAATCAACAAGACGGCTGCAGCCATCAACCACTGGCTTCTTTACGATCGGAAGGATCTGCCTCTGGGTATCACGAAGGCCAGCTTCGATTCATACACGATTCCCGTGGATGCGGACGGGAATCTTCCGGTGAAGGTTTTTGGACGCACTCTCAATTTCAAGCGATTGAAAGAGATGGGGATCCGGTGGCTCCTCTGCATCGCGGAAAGCGACGATCTGGTGGACGATAAGGCATCCCTCGCCCCTCTCGATTTCGTGGAAGCCGAAGTCACGGTCTTTCCCAAGGGACACGGGTCCATAGCCACCTCCTGGTCCATGCCCAGCTCGGCATGCGCGCTTGATTCCTGCTGGTCCCACAAATCGTCCCGATTCGGAGCCAAGGAATGCCGTGGGCCGGTACGTTATCAGTTGGACCTTCAGGCGGAAGGGTACGAGGGTCAGGAGAAATCCTGATGCGAGAAAGGAAGGATCAATATCTCATGGACAGACATTTCCTCGAATTTTGGGGCAATTTTATGCTGAATGCCTCCAGGAGCCAGAAGCAGTTGGAAGAATTGACGGAATGGGTTCATAAAGGGTTCACTGGATTTGAAGAATTGAACTCCCTGTTCAGAAAAATTTACGGACTGGAAGAGACCTCGACTGGGAGCGCGGATGCCGTCAACGCATGGAAGAAAGCCCAGGAAGACTTCATGAAGAACATGAAGGATTATTTGAATCTTTTGGGAGTCGTTCCCCTCGAGGAGCATATTGCCCTGGTGAGAAAATATGAAGATCTCAAAGAGAAGGTCGCTTCACAGGAAGAAACGATCCGGCATCTAAAAATGCTCCTCTCGGAATCCCATGGAGCCAATACGGCAGCGGTAACTCAACATTTCGACGAGCTCATCAGAAAGCAAAGCGACCAGTTTCAAAACCTCATGGATGGCTTCAATCGGCTTTTTCAAAAAGAACAGCCATCCCCGGAAAGCAAGCTGGACTGATCTCGTCAACTGAAAGGCGCTGCATCGGCACCTTCCCGTGTGCAATGCTCAGTGACCATCTTCGATCCGCCATGCTTTCGGCGTGAATGCAGTATACGGGTAGGGTGCGTTTTACGCGCCGGCTGATACTCGTGCGTAGAACGCACCCTACAAAACGCAGGTTTCCATCCTTAACGGTCATGAAGACGACGGACCCCCGTTAATAAAATCCCTCCTGCCCCCTTTGCATAAGGGGGGGGAACGCAACTCTTCCCCCTTTATCAAAGGGGGATTGAGGGGGATTTTCACGGTGAGAGTATTTCTATTCGCGCGGGGGACTCACGACGGCCTCGCCCGCCAAAATCACCTTGCCCTCCTGGTTGATGCACTCGGTTTTCATCCTCACGCGTTTTTTATCGGCTATGACCTCCAGCACTTCCACACGCGCTGTGACGGTATCACCAATGCGAGTCGGTGCCAGGAATTTGAGCTCCTGTGTAATATAAATGGTTCCAGGCCCCGGAAGCTGCATGCCGACGACTGCAGAAATAAAACCGGCTCCCAACATCCCGTGAGCGATCCTGGTTTTGAAAAAGGTCTTTTGAGCGTAGGTTTCGTTCATATGAGCGGGATTGAAATCTCCGGTCACCCCCGCAAACAGATACACGTCCGTTTCAGAGACCGTTTTCGTAGCTTCGGCCACATCTCCCACTTTGATTTCACTGATGGTCTTGCCCTTCATAGAATCTCCTTCCCTTGCCCTTCAAAGGTATATCCATGTTATTCCAATACTTGCTCTGACATCATTCCGCGCAGAAATCTGGAATCCCGTCTTTTGGAGACTGTCCAAAAATTCATCTGCTCGGGATTCAAACTTGCTTCGATTCCCCTCTTGGAGGGGGGAATTTTTAGACGACTTTTGGACCTGCCGGAGTCCTTCGCCTAAAACCAGGACCGATAGCTCCACGTATTCTCTCTGAGGTCCTTCACATCACTTTCAAGCATGAGATAAAGCGAGGCATTCTGAATGGCCAGCCCACCCAACTGAGCCAAAACCGTGCCCATCAGGATCTCTTCCTCCTTGAACTCCCTGCGCGTCCCGCTGTAAAGCCGCAGGACTCCCAGCACCTTATCTTCCGCCTTCACGGGAATGGAGAGAAGGGAGACGATCCCTTCTTTTTCCTTCTCCTTCTTATGGTGAACCCTCTCGTCGGTACTGACGTCCAGGACCGCCACGGGATGACCGGCCAGAGTCTCCCGCACCCCCTTATCCACAGTCAGTGTTCCTCTGTTCAAATAAGATTCGCTCAGCCCATAGCTTGCTACGAACTCCAACGTTTTCCTGTTTTCATCCAAAAGCAGGATGGAAGAGGCTTTCACCTTGAAATACTCAGCGACATCGGCCGTCAGGATATGCAGGATCTTTTTCAAATCCAGGCTGGACTGGATGTTGACCGCCAAATCCAAAATGAGGCTCGTGTTTTGACGGATCCGGTTGAACAGGCGGGCGTGCTCGATGGCCATTCCCGCCTGCTCGCCCAATGCCTTGAGGAACTCTATCTCGTCTGGTTCAAAAACCCTGGGACTTTCGGTAAAAACGAGGATTCCTCCCAGGAACTTCCCTTTGACGATCATCGGGACCGCCAGGATGGAAGCGATGCCTTCAGCCTTTTTCACCTCGCGCCCATCGAGCCTCCCATCGAGGGTGGCATCCTGGGAATAAAGATAGCCTTCATCTTCAAGAATGCGGATGAGTTTCGCAGGATCCGTGAGTCCCTCTTTTAAGTACCTCTCCGAAAGCCCTTTTTGAGCATTGGGGACAAAGACCTTTTCCTCTTCATCGAAAAGGAGGAGAAGGGCTGCTTTGACTTTCATGGTTTCGACGGCGCTTTCCACGATCAGATTCAGCAATTCATCTCGCTCCAGGGTCGTCCCAAAAGCACGGCTCACTTTACATATGGCTTTGAAATAGTCGTTCTCGTGGTTCATGATTTTTTACTCCCCAAGGTCCGGTTACCTTATCTTCAAGAAGATGCCATCGGAGTTTTTCTGCCCTTCGCCGCGACTTTTTGCGCCCGTGGAAGGCGGCTCACCGTCGCCTTTTCCGCATGAACCGGCTCGCTTTCGTCACGCTCTTTCAACCATCCAAAAATCTTGGGTGTGAATTCCCTCTGGCACTTGGAGCTCACGTAGATCCCGATATGACCTGTGTTGAGACAGAGGTCTTCCGTGTCTTTTGTTCCCACCCTGCTGGTGAGAAGCTCGCAGGCTTCGGGCGGTACCAGGTGGTCAAAACGACCGTAGATATTCAGGAGGGGCATGGTGATGTTCTTGAGATCGACGCGTCGGCCTCCCAGTTCAAGCTTGCTCTGGATCAGCAGGTTCTTCTGATAGCAGTCCTTGATGAACTGCCGAAAGGTTTCACCCGGCACATCGGGACTGTCAAAAATCCACTTTTCCATGCGGATGAAATTTTCTACAAACACTTTATCGTCCATGTTTTCAAAAAACCCCACATACTTGTCAATCATGAGGCGAGCGGGGTTGAGCAGCAAAAACCCAAGATTCAAAAAGTCACCGGGCATGTTTCCATAGGTGTCCACCATCAGGTCGGCATCGACCTCCTTCATCCAGACGTGAAGCAGCCCTTTGTCCGTATCGAAGTTGCTCGGAGTCACCGTAGTGATCAGGTTTTTCACCTTTTCCGGGTGAAGGGCTGAATACATGACGGAAAAGGCGCCCCCCATGCAGATGCCCATGAGATTGAGCTTGGGCAGTTTATGACGGCGCAGGATAAAGTCAATGACATTATCCATATAGCCGTTCACATGGTCATCGATGGTGACATAGCGATCTTTGCGGCTGGGATAACCCCAGTCGATCATGTAGAGCTCAACCCCGTCGTTGAGGAAGTTCTGGACCACACTCCTTCCCGGTTGGAGATCAAGCATGGTCTCCCGATTGATCAGGGCGTAGACCAGGAGCAAAGGGGTCTTGATGGGGCCCTTCCTGGCAGGGCGATAATATTTGAGCTTGACACGGTCCTCTTGGTAGACCACTTCGTACGGGGTCGTGGCGATACTGGTGTCGAGAGGACTCAACAGAACATCCTGGGACTTGAGGATGCGTTCCTGGGATTTTCCCACATCCTCCGTCAGTTTGTTCAGAATCAGATCGACGGGAATTTTGGTAGGGCTCATGGTAAAGTTCTCCCTTTATCTAAACAGCGGCATCTCGTGATGATCGGCTTGAAGTCTCCTGTTGGGCCAACTTCTTCGCCATCTCCTTGACCGTTTTTTTCAACAGGTAGATTTCCTTGTACAGATCGTCCATCTCTTTGTTGGTGGGGATAGGCAGGGATTGCAGCATATCGGCCAGCATGCTGTGCTGCGCCAACTTAAAGTTCTCGTTGGCACTGAGAGTATTCGAGAAGGCCTCGAGGTATTCCGATGACTTGAACAGAGTCATGTAATGGCCTTCCAATACCTTGACCCATGTCTCATAGTATTCTTTGAAGTTTTCGGAAAGTTTGCCGTCCCTGGAATGCTCCTCGAGTTTTTCCTCCATCACGCGCGCGGATTTTTCCAGGGGCAGATAGAGCATCCGGAGAAGCCCGGCCAACTGGACCTGGTACAGGTTGAACCGATCCAGCGTTTCATTCACTCTTTCCTGGTAGGAACGTGCCAGCCCCAGTTGCGGCACATTCAGAAAAGGCTGAATCTCTTTTTCATAGAGATCCTTCCACGCATTGAACACGTTTTCATCCAGGTTCTCGAAATGATAGGCTTTCTCCGGCTGAGCAAGCTTTCCCGCTTTCTTCAGCCACTGCTGGTAGAAAGCTGCATAGCCCTGCATGCCAGTCCGCGATATTTTCATGAAGATTTCGGGCGTGGCGCCGGCACCCTTGAAAAAGGCTTCCATCGCCTCGGGATTGCTCAAGGTCGAAAACAAAGATTGCCAGATCTTGAAGGCATTCTGCCACCGTCCACTCCCCTGAGCCTCAAAACCCTGCGAATCTCCTGATCCGGCGGTTGACGCATCGGAAGAAAAGGACCACATTTTGGGGGCAGACGTCCAGAAGTCGGTGGCCGATTTCATC
The DNA here is from genome assembly GCF_022836495.1 of Desulforhabdus sp. TSK. Classification (GTDB taxonomy): domain Bacteria; phylum Desulfobacterota; class Syntrophobacteria; order Syntrophobacterales; family Syntrophobacteraceae; genus Desulforhabdus. The sequence goes on along the minus strand of NZ_BQXM01000021.1, from coordinate 19,016 downwards.
CATGCAGCCATCAAGGAATCCATGGCGCTTTTATCTTGGCTGTCCTGGTTCATAATTCCACTCGCTTCAATAGGTTTGGAAAAGGTTGGCGAAAGAGAAAAAAATGGACAGTTGGTCCAGAAATCCCCGGGCGTGCCCGGTTCAGTCAAACCAATTGATGACAAAAACATTGATAATTCAATGCAGTATGTAATCTCTAAAAATTATGAAATAAGGACTCGCTAAGATGGTTTCTCGAATTTTATGAATGAAAGACGCTGAAAGCATTCGACAGCATGATTGAATAGAGAACAGAGACTGACAGCAGAGATTCACCCCCTTTCAGCAAAAGGTTCATGGGAAGCACGCCCTCGCGGTGGTCGCTGAGCAAGCGGTGACTTTGGAAAACTCGTTCATTCTACCCAGACGACCCATCCCCCTGGAGCATCGGCTGCTGCAGAGATATTCCTTTGCGATCAAAAATACTTTTGAGATAAAGGGTCGTCAGAATTCCCAGGTAAGAGCCGGCAACCACATCCCCCAGATAATGAGAGCCGAGAACGAGTCTGCTCACGATGACCAGGATGGCCACAACGGCATAAAAATGCCTGAATCTCGGATAAATAAAATACAAAGCAACAGCCGCTGCCGTAATCGTATTCGCATGGCCTGATGGGAACGAATTGAAGGCATACCCCCCGTGGAAGAGGGTGAAACCGTATAGCCCCTGCTCGAAAAGCATTTTGGGCCGGTATCGTCCGAACAGAAACTTCAATAAATCAGCGAGGAGGCCGGAAACCGCAATGGAAGAAAAGACAAACAAGGCCTGGTGGGCGTAAGCTTCTTTTTTATTCAGATACCTGAAACATAAAAAAAACAGAAATGACGCAACCAGATACCCCGTTGATACACCCAGACGGGTGATCAGACTGAAAACCTGCAAAACGTTATAGTTGGCTGATCTTAAATGAACAGCGAGAGGTTTGTCTATATAAAAATATGACAGGACACAAAAAACCGGCACGGCCCCCAGCGTCACCCATATCCATCTCCAACTGCAGCTGTTCGTTAGACTATTCATGGCCCAGGGTACGACCTCTCAAAGAAGTTGGTGTTGCTGCTTTTGAAACATCCTTGCCATTTGGCACGGTCTCTCCTATGCTGCCTATCCGTCGTTCTGCCTGAAGTTTTCTTTATAAACGCAGGCATTGAACAATCGATGGCAACCCTTTCATGGCAGGTTCAAGCTTTCAAACAGGAGAAACCGTGCAGCTTTATTTCAAAGGAGCCGGAGCATATGCATGGCTGGCACTTCTCTGTGCCGCCCTGTACCTTCCAGGACTGGTGACACTACCCCCCATCGATCGCGACGAAGCACGGTTTGCTCAGGCCTCTCGGCAGATGGTCGAAAGCGGGGATTACGTGCGCATCCGCTTCCAGGAGGAGCCGCGCCACAAGAAGCCCATCGGCATTCACTGGCTCCAGGCGGGGGTCGTGAAGACACTGGGAGGCAATGCGTCCCGCCACATCTGGCCGTACCGTATTCCCTCCTTCCTGGGAGCCACGCTGGCCGTCCTGCTCACATTCATGTGGGGAAGAAGGATGACGGACCCCCAGGGCGCCTTCCTCGGCGCGGGGCTCCTGGCAGGCTCGCTCCTCCTGATTTTTGAAGCCCACCAAGCCACGACGGACGCAGTACTGCTCGCTGCCGTTGTGGCATCTCAGGGAGCTCTGGCCGCCCTGTATCTGAGGCAGCCGGAAGATGTCTCCCGAAGCACCCTGGGGCCGGCTGTCATCTTCTGGTTTGCCCAGGGGGCCGGCATCCTCATCAAAGGCCCCATCGTCCCCACCGTGACCCTCCTGACTCTCGCAGCCCTGATCGCCATGGACCGCAGAGCACTGGATCGGTTGAAGGGGCTCCATCCCCTGCTTGGTCTCCTGGGAGTGGCGCTCATGGTGCTTCCCTGGGGCATCGCCATCACCAAGGCCACAGGTGGAGCGTTTTTTACCGACGCCATCGGGAAGGATCTCCTCCCCAAACTGGTCTCGGGTCAGGAATCCCATGGATTCATGCCGGGGTATTACCTGCTGCTGCTCCCTCTAACATTCTGGCCCGGCTCGCTGTTCCTCGGTCCAACCCTTCTATGGGCGTGGAAGCAACGGCAGCGGCCTGAAGTCCGCTTTTTGCTGGCATGGATCCTCCCCGCGTGGGTACTTTTTGAACTGGTCCCCACCAAGCTCCCCCACTATATTCTGCCCGCCTACCCTGCGTTGGCCCTGCTGACGGCACAGGCGGCCTTTGCCGCACAGAAGGCGGATTTTCAATGGCCCCGCTTCTGGCCCGCCTGGCTTTCCATGGCCTTGGGGCTCTTCGTGGGAGGCGTCCTGGCCGCAGGCACCGCGCTGATGCCGTGGCTTCCGGACGGCAGGTTCGATCCCTGGAGTCTTTGGCCCATCCTCGTCGCTCCGGTCACCCTGGGAAGCATGGTGTGGTATCTTCGACGCCGGCAGGTAGCAGCAGGCCTGGCAGCTGCGATTCTGGGAGCCGTTCTCATCCTCGGGCCGGCTCTTCAGACCATTTTGCCGCAGGTCGGCACTTTCTGGCTGAGCAACACCATCGTGCGAGAGATTGCCGCACTGGACAAGCCCCCGGGCACCGCGCTGCCTCCCCTCGTTGCCGCGGGATACCATGAGCCCAGCCTGGTTTTTCTGGCAGGGACCCAAACCGGCCTGCTTTCTCCGGAAGAGGCGGCCGAGGCTCTGTCGGCACGGCCGGATACCCTGGCCGTCCTGACCCAAAAAGTGGAGCCCGCCTTTCTGGCAAAGGCACAGGAATTGGGTCTCGCGTTGCAGGTCGCCCGCACGATGAAAGGCTTCCACTATTCCAAAGGCCGATGGGTAACCTTGAAGGTGTATTCCGCACAGAAGGCTACAGCTCCGTGAGGCTTGAAATTAGCTGTCAGCTGTTGTAGTGCTCTCGCGTAATCTATCAATACTATTGAGCTAATAACTAATGGCTAACGGCTAAGAGCCTGCCGTGACGGTTCACTCTTCCATTTCACTGGAAGAAGCGATTCTATAACGGAAGGCCCTCTTCCGCAGCCACAGGACGCCGAACGTGTCCGCCAGGCCCACCCAGAGTCGGTTGTGAAGACCGTATTTGCTCTGCCCCCTCAGGCGGGGGCGATGATTGACGGGAGTTTCCGCCAAACGCCCCCCCTGCATGGCCACCAAGGTCGGAAGGAAGCGGTGCATTCCCGCGAATCGAGGCAGGGACTGCACATATTCCCTCCGGAAGGCGCGCGTGGAACATCCCACATCCCTGACAGTCTTCCCCGTCATGAAATTTCTGAAGCCATTGCCGATGCGGGACGACAGCTTGCGCATGAGGGTATCCCGACGTCGGGCTCGGTACCCGTTGGCCATATCCGTTCCGCCATCGGCTACCATTGCCACCACCCTGGGAAGATCGGATGGATCGTTTTGTCCATCCCCATCGATGGTGGCCAGAATTTCCCCACGGGCCATCTGAAACCCGGCGCATAGCGCCGCGGACTGGCCGGCGTTCCTCTCGAAGGACAGGTACCGGTGACGCGAATCGTTTCGGCAGAGGTCCTTCAGGATGGAAAGACTCGCGTCGTCCGAGCCGTCGTCCACCCAAAGGCATTCCCAGGACCAGACGGTTCCGCTCATGGCCGACGTCACTTCGCTTGCCAGCGAGGCAATGTTTTCCGCCTCGTTCCGAATGGGGACGATGATGGAGACTTTGGGGACTGTGTGCATATCGGTGCAACCAAATGAGTGTAATTGTAACAAAAACTAAGATTCATCCACATGAAGCGCCTCAGATTCATAGTCTTTCCCGGGAACATTTGTCAAAGCTATTCTCAGCGATCCCCTCCTTTTTCGCCTGTTTTTTTCCCATCCAGGGGAGGATCGGTTGTCTGCAGGATTTTTTTGCAGTTTTTGTCAAAATTCAGACTCATTTGTGATATGGAAACGGGGAACAAAATCGAGGTGCTTCACGCAAAGGAGATCTGCTCAATGAGTGTTTCTTTCATGCCAGCCTTCACCTCTCACGAGGAATTGGAAGCCCTGCAGCTGGAGGGGCTGAAATGGACCGTGGCACACGCATACCACAACTCACCTCATTATCGAAAAAGCCTCGATGAGGCAGGGGTTTCGCCCGACAGCATCCGTACGCTGGATGACCTGCGCCGTCTGCCCTTTGTCACGGCCCATGATCTGCAATCAGGTTACCCTTTCCCCCTGCGGTCCGTTCCCTTCGAAAAAATCGTTCGCATCCATGCATCCTCGGGCACCACGGGAAAACGAAAGGTGCTCTGCTACACTCAAAAGGATCTGAACGACTGGGCGAGCATGTTCGCACGCTGCTACGAGATGGCCGGCCTGAGCCGCGAGGACAGAGTCCAGATTGCCGTCGGGTACGGGCTGTGGACCGCCGGAGTGGGATTTCAGCTGGGTGCCGAGCGCTTCGGCGCTCTGTCGGTTCCCGTCGGGCCTGCCAATACCGAGATTCACTGCCAGATGCTCGAGGACATGCAGAGCAGCGTGTTTTGCGCCACGGCCTCCATGGCCCTGCTCATCGCCGAAGAGATCGAGCAGCGTGGGTTGAGGGACCGCATTGCCCTCAAGAAGTTCATTTTCGGCGCGGAACGCCACAGCAAGAAGATGCGCCAGAGGATTCAGGAAATCACGGGAGCGGAGCACCTCTTCGACATCCCCGGTTTGACGGAGCTCTACGGGCCCGGCATTGGCCTTGAATGCATGGCCCACCAGGGGGTTCATTACTGGGCGGATTACTACATCCTGGAAATCCTGGATCCTGAGACTCTGGAGCCGGTGCGCCCGGGCGAAATGGGAGAGATGGTCGTGACCAGTCTCCGCAAGGAGGCCGCGCCCCTCATCCGCTACCGCACTCGAGACCTGACGCGCCTCATCCCGGAGCCCTGCCCCTGCGGCAACCCTCTTCCCCGCCATGATCATCTCATGGGCCGTTCCGACGATATGTTCATTTTCCGTGCGGTCAACATCTATCCGGGCCAGATCGATCACGTGCTGTCGCAGATCCACGGTTTGGGAAGCGAATACCAGGTGCATCTCTACCGCCGGGAAGACGGCCGGGATGAAATGCATCTCAAGGTCGAGCGGACCGACGAAAATTCCCCCGACGCGGATCGGCGCCTGGCAGACCTTGTGGCATCGGAAGTCCGTGAGCAGATCCTCGTGCGCACACGCGTGGAAGTCCTGGAATACGGAACGCTTCCGCGCACGGATCGCAAGAGCAAGAGAGTCTTTGACCATCGAACGCTGGAGAGCTAAACCCAAAATGAGGAGGAAAGCAATGATGAACAGACTTCTACTGAGGGCGCGTTGGATCAGTCTCGTGGGATTGTTGGTGCTGCTCCCCTGGTGCCTGCCGCCTCCGTCGGCGGCCGAGGAGCCCATCAAAATCGGAGCGTTTTTCGCCCTCTCCGGTCCCGCCGCCACCATTGGAACTCCCACCAAGCTCGTCGCTCAGATGGTTGTGGACAAGATCAACAAAGAGGGCGGAATCCATAAACGCCCCATCGAACTGGTAGTGGGCGACACGGAAAGCGATCCCACCAAAGCGCTCATGGAAGCCAAGCGCCTTGTGGAGAAGGAAAAGGTCATCGCCCTCATCGGCCCCACGCGAACGGATGAAGGGATGGCGGTCAAATCCTACATTGAAGACACCGCCCATATTCCCATTGTCATGACCATCGGGGGAGACCCCGTGATCGCCGGTGGAAAATTCGGCCCGTTCCGCTGGACATTCAAGACGCCTCAACGCACGGCCGTGGCAGTGAAAAAGACATATGAAACGCTTCAGGCTCAAAAGATCACTAAGATCGCTCTGCTGACTGCTACAGACGGGTTCGGCAAAGACGGGCTCAATGCTCTGAAGGACCTGGCCCCTCAGTTTAGCCTGGAAATTGTCGCTGAAGAAGCGTTTGGGGTGACGGATACGGACATGACCCCGCAGCTGGTCAAGATCAAAGCCAGCGGCGCCCAGGCCGTCATCTGCTGGACCATCGGCCCGGCGGGAGCCCGCGTGGCCAAGAACGTCAAGCAATTGGGGCTTACCATTCCCCTCTATCAGTGCCATGGGCAGCCCGATCCCAAGTATATTGAGCTTGCGGGTGTAGCCGCCGAGGGAAGCATCATGCCCTCCACGAAGCTCATGGTGGTGGACCAGCTCCCGGAGACCGATCCTCAAAAAGCCGTCATCAAAGAATTCGTCGCTCTTTATACGAACACCTATCACTACGATCAGCAGTACCCCATCAATACACACTCAGGGTATGCCTGGGATGCCATCTATCTCCTGGCCGGCGCCATGCGACAGGTGGGAACCGATCCTGAAGCCCTGCGCGCGGCCATCGAGCAGACTCGGGGTTACGTGGGCATCAGCGGCATTTACAACCTGTCTGCGGAGGATCACAACGGGCTGGGAACGGATTCCATGGTCATGGTAAAGGTTGAAAAGGGTAAATGGCTTCTGCTGCAGCCCTAGACACAAATAATATCCATAAGATTTTGATCCGTTCCACCAACTGGATCGGGGACGCCGTCATGACGACTCCCGCCATGGGAGCCGTCCGGGCGGCTTTTCCCCGGTCCGAGCTGGTCGTTTTGGCCTCCCCCCTTGTTTCGGAGCTCTTTTCTCCGCATCCCTCCTGCGACCGTGTGGTGATTTACGACAAGAAAGGAATCCACCGCGGAGCAAAGGGGTTATGGCGGCTTGCCTCCACGCTGCGTCATGAACGCTTCGATCTGGCTCTTCTCTTTCAAAATGCACTGGAAGCAGCGGTCATTGCATTTCTCTCCGGGATCCCCCGCCGGGCGGGATACCGGACGGACGGCCGCGGCTTTCTGCTCACACACGGCATTCCCCTGGGGAGAAGGGAACGTGCACTGCACCATACGGAGTATTACCTGAATTTATTAAAAAAACTCAATATTTCCGGAGGAGATGGGCACCTGAAGCTTTTTTCCACGGAGGAAGAACTAGAGCGGGCTCGAACCTGGTTGGAAGACGGGCGCTGGATGGCCATCAATCCAGGTGCAGCCTATGGCTCCGCCAAACGCTGGCTCCCCGGGCGCTTTGCCGCCGTGGGGGATGCTCTCGCCCGGGAATACGGAGCCCGCATCCTTCTCACGGGAGGGCCTGCAGAGCGGGAACTGGGGCGGGACATCGAGGCGGCCATGCAATCCAGGGCCCTCAACCTCATCGGAAAAACGTCCGTGCGTGAGATGATGGCACTCCTCTCCCAATGCGCGTGCCTGGTGACCAATGACTCCGGTCCCATGCATGTGGCGGCCGCCTATTCCGTTCCCATCGTGGCCCTGTTCGGGCCAACGGATTCCACGACGACATCTCCGCTCTGTTCGCACTTCCAGCTGGTGCGCAAGCCTGTTGAGTGCGCTCCCTGCCTCAAACGACAATGCCCCTCGGATCACCGCTGCATGGAGGCCATCCAGGTGGACGATGTTCTGGATGCGGTGCGCCGGCTTTTGAAAAGGCAACAAGATTCATGAACATCTATAGACGCATGTTTCAATATGTCAAACCCCACCGGAACCGGCTGGCTCTGGCCATGGTCTGCATGATGGGCATCGCGGCCTGCACAGCGGCATCCGCCTATCTCATCAAACCGGTGCTGGACGATATTTTCATGAACAAGCAGATGGACATGCTGAAAATCCTCTCCGCGGTGGTACTGTTCATGTTCATCCTGAAGGGAGTTTGCGCCTGGGGAAATTCCTATCTCATGAATGCGGTGGGCCAGCACATCATCGCCAGGCTGCGCCAGCAGATCTACGATCACATTCAGTCGCTCTCCCTTTCCTTCTTCGACCGGACCCCCACAGGCACCCTCATGTCGCGCATCACCAATGACGTGGCGCAGATTCAGGGGGCTGTTTCCGACGCCGTCACAGGACTCCTGAAGGACTCCTTCAGCATCGTGGGCCTTGTGGGCGTCATTTTCTACCGCGACTGGAAGCTGGCCTCCATGGCCGTCATCATTCTGCCCTTCGCATTTTACCCCATCATCAAATTCGGACGCATGCTGCGCCGCTTCAGCCGCAAGAGCCAGCAGTCCATCGGCGACCTCTCGGTCATCCTCCACGAAACCCTGGGAGGCGCACGCATCGTGAAGGCCTTCGGCATGGAGGATTACGAGAGAGCACGCTTTGGGAGGGAGAACCAGAAGTTCCTGGACTACATGATGAAGTCCGTTTCCGTCAGGGCCCTCTCCTCCCCTGTGATGGAGCTCCTGGGAGGCCTGGGCATCGTTTTCATCATCTGGTACGGAGGCTACAACGTCATCATGGGGGTTTCCACACCAGGAAGCTTCTTCTCTTTCATGGCGGCCCTCCTGATGCTTTACGAACCGGTGAAACGCCTCAGCAATATGAACAACACGCTGCAACAGGGAGTCGCCGCGGCATACCGGGTTTTCGACATTCTCGATACGGAGCCGGAGATCCAGGACAAACCCGACGCTCGTATCCTGCCTCCCATTCGGCAGGGCATTCAATTGCAGCATGTTCACTTCCGCTACGGAGAGGAACCCGTCCTGCAGGACATTTCCCTGGAAGTCCCGGCAGGCAAGATCGTCGCCCTTGTGGGGGTGAGCGGATCGGGCAAGACGACCCTGGTCAATCTCATCCCCCGTTTCTACGAAGTCACGGAGGGAGCGATTCTCATCGACGGTATCGATATCCGGGATGTCACCCTCGCTTCCCTGCGCTCGCAAATCGGGATCGTGACGCAGCAATCCATCCTCTTCAATGACTCGGTGCGCAGCAACATCGCCTACGGAAGCATTCACAAGAGCGAAGAGGAGATCACCGCCGCGGCCAAGGCCGCCAACGCCTACGATTTCATCATGAAGATGCCCCAGGGGTTCGACACCTCTGTGGGAGAACAGGGAACACTTCTTTCGGGCGGTGAACGGCAAAGGCTCTGCATCGCGCGCGCCCTGCTCAAGAATGCGCCCATTCTCATTCTGGACGAGGCCACCTCGTCCCTTGACAGCGAATCGGAACTGGAAGTACAAAAAGCACTGGAGAACCTCATGGCAGGGCGCACGACGCTGGTCATCGCCCATCGCCTTTCCACCATCATGCACGCCGATCTCATCGTCGCCCTGGTCGATGGCAAGATTGTGGAACAGGGCTGTCACGAGGATTTGCTCCAAAGGAATGGGGAATATCATCGCCTTTACCACCTGCAGTTTTCCCACATGGAAGCTTCGGGCGAGCCCTTCGCCGACATTTCAAAGATGCGAGGGCGGGCAGATTGAAGTCATGCCGCTTTCGCGAGGTGATGGTTCTGGAAATAATGGCGAAAAGTCAGGATCTAATGTGAATTCAAAGAAAAGCATCGCCGAGCGCATTTTGGAGCGCATCCTGGACCGAATGGCCCGCATGCCCCGCGAGACGAACCGCAGGATAGCAGCCGCGCTGGGACGGCTCTGGTACCGCATGGACAAGCGCCATCGTAAGATTGCCCTGGAAAATCTGAAAATGGCTTTTGGGGACGAGTTGGACGAAGGGAGGCGTCAAGAAATCTGTCGGGAGGTGTTTGACCACCTGGCCCGGGTCGTGATGGAAATCCCCTACGTCCGGGCCCTGAACCACGACAACCTGGATCAGTTCGCCACCTTTCGGGGAGGAGAGCATCTGCAGGCCGCTTTGGAAAAGAAACAGGGCCTGCTTGTCGTGACATCGCATTTCGGCAACTGGGAGCTCATGGCGGTGGGATTTTCCATGCGCTATTTGCCCTTCAATATCGTGGTGCGCCCTCTCGACAACCCGTTTTTCGATCGCATGGTGGGCCAGATGCGCTGCCAGGCCGGCAACAAGACCATCCAGAAACGGGGATCGGTGCGGCAGGTGCTGCGGCTGCTCCGGAAGGGAGAGATTGTCGCCCTCCTCATCGATCAGAACACGGACTGGTACGACGCGGTCTTTGTGCCGTTTTTCAACGAACTGGCGGGAACCAACAAGGCCCTGGCCGTGCTGGCCCTGCGCACGGGTGCTCCCGTTCTCCCCGCTTACAATGTCCGCCGACCGGACGGGCGGTACGAACTGATCATCGAGCCTGAAATCCCCATTGTCAGGACGGGCGACACCACCATGGATATCGAAGAAAACACGGCCAGGTTCAACCGGGTGATTGAAGCGTACGTGCGGAGAAACCCCGAACAATGGTTCTGGGTCCACAGAAGGTGGAAAACGCGACCCTATCAGCCATGGCCGAGGCAGATCCAGGCCCACAGATGACACGAAAGGGATAAACTCAACGAAAGCAGTATCTTAGACAACACCATACAAAAAACCTCCTAAAGGGTAGCTTGCTTTGTAGGAGCGGCTTCCAGCCCCGACCACGCGCACGGCGGATTCTCCGATGTCGCGGCTGGAAGCCGCTCCTACGGTGCTGGTCGCCTGTTATTTGTGAGCTACCTTAGGCCAATCATTACCTCAATCACGATCCAATCTGCGCAAGCTGCGGATGAAAAGGTGCTCCACATGGATGTTCCCCACACCAAAATTCTCGTCATCAAGCCCAGCGCGCTTGGGGATATCGTCCACAGTCTCCCCTTCCTCTATTCCCTCAGGCAGCGCTATCCGGAGGCTGAAATTCACTGGGTGGTGGCGAGGGGGCTCCAGGGGCTGATCGAGGATCACCCCATGATCCAGCGCCTGTGGATCATCGACAAGGAGCGCTGGAAGGTGCTGTCGAAGCTCCCGGAAACCTTTGCTCAGTTGAGGCATTTCCAAGGGGGGCTCCGGCGGGAGCGGTTCGACCTGGTGATCGATCTGCAGGGTCTTTTGCGGAGCGGCCTCATGGCGTGGGCGACAGGAGCGCCTTGCCGCATAGGTTTTCGGGAAGCCCGGGAGGGCAGTCCTTTTTTTTACACGCATCGTGTCCGGGGCGGAAAGGAGATCCACGCCGTCGAGAGGTACATGAAAGTGGCCGCCTTTTTAGGCTGCGAGTCCTCTCCTCTGGTTTTCCCCCTGCCCCCCTTTCCAACCCGAACTCCCCTTGTAGAATCCCTGCCGGCAGAATATGCGGTTCTGGCCCCGTCCGCGGGAACGGAAGTCAAACGATGGCCTCCCGACCGCTTCGGCGAACTGGCCTCGCGTCTGCCCCTCCCATCGGTTGTTGTGGCAGCGAAAGGCGACATTCCACTGGCGGAGGGGGTGGCAGCCGCCTCACGGGGGAAAGCCCTTTCCCTGGCGGGCAAGACATCCATGAAAGAGCTCTTTGCCGTCATCCGCAACGCAAGATTCGTGGTATCCAATGATACGGGTCCCATGCACATCGCAGCGGCCCTGCAGGTTCCGGTTTTCGCCATTTTCGGCCCTACCAATCCCCACCGGACCGGCCCATACGGACCGATGCACACCATCATCCGGGAGGAAATCCCCTGCTCCCCCTGCTACCGGAGAAAAACGTGTGGAAAGGTGCGATGCATGGAGAACCTTTCGGTGGAACGTGTCCTCGGCATCATCCAGGCGAAGAAGGAGGCGGACCTTTAAATGCAGATGACAGCCATGCCCGTTTGGTCTAAGGCCCCCACCATCAACCGATACCTTTTGATCGCACTCAGTCTGGCGATGGTTCTCTCGGTGTCGGGTGGAACCCTTGTCGCCCTGCTCGTCATCCTTCTCTGGTGCTGCAGCGGAAATTTCACAGAGCACTTTGAAGAGATCAAAAACAACAAAGTCGCCCTGGCATTTATTGCGTTCTTCCTCTTGAATGCCCTGGGACTCATCTGGACGGAAGATTTGAAATGGGGGCTTCGTATGCTCGGGAAGGAATGGAAAATTCTCATGCTCCCGATCCTGATGACGGCCATGAAGGAAGAAGATTCGGAATATTACATCAGTGGCTTCATTGCTGCGATGACGCTAGCGCATTTGATTTCGTATCTCAATATAATGAAGGTCATTCAATTCACTCTAATGAGCCATGTCTTCTATAATGTATTGCTGGCGATCTGCATCTATTTTATTTTGAACAGGCTGATTTTTGGAAATCAATCCAGACTGTACTCTATATTGTATCTCATTCTTTTCATAAGCATGAGCATTAATATGTTTGTAACAATTGGACGCACAGGACAGGTGCTTTACTTTCTCGTTATAGTGATCATTTTGTTCCAGTATTTCGAATCCAATAGACTAAAATCGGTACTGATATCTGCATTATTGATACCTTTATTGTTCATCGCTATCTACCACACGAGCTCTGTTTTCAAGGCGCGGGTGGATGCCGTTGTGGATGAAGTTACCACTTTTAGAATGAACAGACCTTCCAAATATGTGAACGACAGAATCACTTTTTATGTCAATACAATGAACATTATTAGAAACAACCTCCTCATTGGGGTTGGAACAGGCGATTTTCCTCGTGAATATAATAAAATCAATCAGTCCCAGACACCGGATGTCGTCACCACCGTGAATCCCCACAACAATTATCTCCTGGTGCTTGCCCAGTTTGGCATTCCAGGGTTATGGATACTCCTGTCCATCTTTTATTTTCAAATCAAGTGCGCTCTGTCCACTTCAGGGCCTTCGAGACATGCAAAACTGGCTTTGCCCATCATTTTCATGACGGCCATGATGACCGATTCTTACCTCCTGGGGCATTCCACCTGTATTGTGTTCGTCTACTTGAGCGCTTTTCTGTACAAAGACTGCGGCCGCGCGGGAGCCTTCACGTAAGCCGTGTGCGCCGGCGAACCGTTTCATCGGGCATTCCGTCCTGGTTGCAGTGAGGCCGGGCAATGTCATTCATTGGAGGTCGAAAGATGGCCCACCCCATCAGCGTGACAATCCTCGTCAAGAACGGTCAGAAGCATATTGAGCGGTGTTTGACGTCTCTCAGGGAATTCGATGAAGTCATCGTCCTGGACAACGAATCCACCGACCGTACGGTGGAAATGGCGGCAGCATTTCCCAATGTAAAGATTTTTACATCGGAGTTCCTGGGCATCGGGAAGCTGAAAAATCTTGCCGCGCGGCATGCAACCCACGACTGGATTTTCAATATCGACTGCGACGAGGTCCTGACCCGGGAGGCAGTGGAAGAGATCCAGCGATTGACCCTGAAGGAAAATTGCATCTATTCCCTGCCAAGAAAAAACTTTTACCGCGAAAAGCACATCAAATGCTGCGGCTGGTATCCCGACAGGGTCCTGCGCCTCTACAACAGGCGCCATGCTTCCTACAATGATTGCCTGGTGCATGCCAGCATCGTGAGTGCCGGGACATCCCAAATCATCCCCTTGAACCACGCCATCGAGCATTTTTCATTTCACAGTGCTTCGGACTTCTTGGATAAGACTCAAAGCTATGCAAAACTTTTCGCCGTTGAAAACAGAGGCAGGAGGAAAAGCTCACCGCTGAAGGCGGTTTCACACGCCTGCTTCAGTTTTCTGAAAAACTACTTCCTTCAGAAGGGTTTTCTGTATGGCTACGTAGGCCTTTTGATCTCCGTATCCAATGCCAATGGGGTGTTCTATAAATACATGATGCTTTACGAAGAAGATCTGAAGTGAAGATTTCCCTGATCATCACCACCTATGACCGGCCTGACGCCCTGGAGCTCTCCATCCTGAGCGCATTGCGGCAGACGCGGCCCCCGGAGGAGATTCTCATCGCCGACGACGGCTCGGGGGAAGAAACAAAGCGGTGTGTGGACCGCCTGGCGGAGGACTCCCCCGTCCCCATCCATCACATCCGGCAATCCCACCGGGGGTTCCGCGCGGCCATGATCCGCAATAAGGCCATGGCCCGGGCGCAGGGAGACTACATTCTTCTGGTGGATGGAGACATGATCCTCCATAAGGATTTCGTCCAAGACCACAAAGCTGCCGCCAAGCCCGGCCATTTTTCCCAAGGCTCCCGTGTACTCATCACGGAGGAGAAGACAGTCCAGGTGCTCCGCACGCGGCAAATGGATTTTTCCCCCTTTGAACCCGGGCTCATGAACAGGAAGAACGCCTTGCGGTCTCCGTTTATGACCCGATGCTTTTCCGGCCGGAGGAAGGGATTGCGGGGCATACGGACCTGCAATTTTTCCTTCTGGATGTCGGACGCCCTCTCGGTGAATGGATTCAACGAAGATTTCGAAGGGTGGGGCCGGGAGGACAGTGAATTCGCCGCACGAATGTTGAACAACGGGGTCCTGAGGCAGGACATCAAATTTTCGGCACTTGCCTTTCATTTGTACCATCCCCGTTGCTCGTTGTCTTCCCTGTCCGTCAACGATCAGCTTCTAGAGAATACCGTCAGGAACCAACTTTCCTGGTGCGTGAACGGTATCGATCAATATCTGCGGCAGTGAGAGCTCCACCGATTTACGAGCCGGTGATTTCATTTTACGAGAATCCTTCTGCAGGACAACAAGTCCAGATGCACCATTACAAAAGAACGGCTATTTTGGAATGTTCCATCCGTCGATCGGATTCCACTTGATTTTTAAGGCTGAAGAGGACAGAAAGCGCTTATTCATTTTGGAGGTCGTTATCCCATGGACACATCATTGAAATTGAGTATTGTGATCCCCTGTTATAATGAAGAGCAGGTTATCGAGGAGACAAACAGGAGGCTGCAGCAGCTTCTGGAAGGCTGGATCCGTACTGCGCTCATCACGCATTACGAAATCATCTATGTCAATGACGGATCAAGAGACTCTACCCTAAAAAAATTGAAGGAATTGGCCAATCGAAATCAGAATATAAAAATCATATCCTTCAGCAACAACTTTGGTCACCAGGCAGCACTCACAGCGGGTCTCTATCATGCAACAGGGGATGCGGCGGTTTCCCTGGACGCCGACTTACAAGACCCGCCGGAAGTCATTGAAGAAATGATTCAGGCTTACCGGTCCGGCTCAGAGATCGTCTATGGGGTCCGCAAAGAGAGAAAAACAGACACGTTCTTCAAGCGAGCCACGGCTCTCGCCTTTTACAAACTGATGCTGTTCATGGGGGTCAACTGCTTCTACAACCATGGAGACTGCAGGCTTCTATCCCAAAGGGTCTTGCGGGAATTCAAAAAATATGAAGAAATCAATCGGTTCATTCGAGGCATAATCCCTCTGATGGGCTTCAATTACTCCATCGTCGAGTACGACCGGGAAAAACGCTATGCGGGCGAAACGAAATATCCTCTCAGGAAAATGATTTCCCTCGCCATCGAAGGGATCACGTCTTTCAGTTCCGTGCCCCTTCGCATCGCATCCTTACTGGGATTCATGATCTTCATCGGCACACTCCTGCTATCCATCTGGGTCTTGATTGTGACACTGGGCCATGCATCAGTCCCCGGATGGGCTTCTACAGTCCTGCCGGTTTATTTCCTGGGTGGGATCCAGTTGATCTTTTTTGGCATATTGGGAGAGTATATCGGTAAGATATATATGGAAGTCAAAAAAAGACCCCTTTTTATCATAAAGGAAAAATTCAACTTTGAAGATTAAATTACTTCTGA
This sequence comes from Desulforhabdus sp. TSK, assembly GCF_022836495.1. Classification (GTDB taxonomy): domain Bacteria; phylum Desulfobacterota; class Syntrophobacteria; order Syntrophobacterales; family Syntrophobacteraceae; genus Desulforhabdus. The sequence continues at coordinate 3,476 of NZ_BQXM01000021.1, read as the reverse complement.
TGCTGTTGTCATCTTCATTACTGGCCAGTTTTGGTCAAATATTGCTTAAAATAGGAGCGGAGCGTGCAGATTCAATCAGCAAATTCATAAATGTAAGCATATTCACGGGGCTGTGTTTTTATGGACTGAGTACTATTATGTGGATTTATGCTTTATCATTCGCCAGGCTCAATATGGTTTATGGCTTTACCACCTTAACATTTGTATTCGTATATATATTATCATTTTTTATATTAAAAGAGCCTTTAAATTTATATGGCATATTAGGAATACTATTTATAATTGTAGGTTTATATTTTATTCTTGGAAAAGGTAGCATATAAAATATTTTTAGATTGGAGATCTTTTGGAAGATAGAGAACAACACGACGAGTTGCAAGGAAACACTATATCAGCAACAGGAATTCAGGGGAACCATGTCCATTCGTTGATATGTGTTCTTTCTCTATTTTTGGGATGGTTCTTTCTGGTAGTTTTTTTCTTTGCTATTCAAAGGAATACCTATTCATATATTTGGTATTTCACTACAGGAATTCCTTTTTTGGTCGTAGCATGGTTGTGGACAGGAAGAAGCATAATATTTTTCATAGAAGGCCTGGACGAGAAGCGATTTCTTGTCTTGTGCATCACAGCATTCATCATGACACGCATCGTCTGGCTTATCTCTGTCCGTTCCATACCACACGCAGACTTTGCAACATTTGACTCCCTTGCATCTTCGCTATCAAAATATGAACCTATCAATCAACCACTACCAAGACAAGTTCTGGTCCCTGCAGGAGGGTATCCTCTCTTCCTGGGAGTATGGTATTCTCTAGTCGGACATAGTCTGTTTACTGGAAAACTCTTCAATTTATTATTAGGTGCGGCTTGCGTGCCTCTGATTTACAAACTCGCCGATCAAATTTCTACCCCATTGGTGGCAAGGATTACAACAATACTCTTTGTATTATGGCCAACCCAAATCATGATGTCTGGTGTCCTTGCCTCGGAGCACCTGGCGGTTTTCCTGGCTTTGGTTGCGTTTTATTTTCTTTTGAAAGAGGCGGCAAAACATCGTTTACGGAATGTTGTTTTTTGTGCCGTTTTTCTGGGTCTCGCATTCATTGTCCGTTATGCCTTAATCTCTGCACTCGCAGCCTCCATTTTCTTCCTCGTGCTCTCAGGCAACACTTCGAAAATTCTGAAATTGAAAATTGTGTCAGGATTGACGGCCAGTTTTCTGGCTGTTTATGCTCTTTACCTTTTGGCAATGACAATGGTCTATCACATCACCCCATTGAGCCAGGGTATGTTCAACCTGTTGGTTGGCACAAACGTGTCCGCAGCCGGCCATTGGAACAAAGAAGATGCCGAAAAATATTTCTCGTACCCCACTTTTGTTCAAGCCAACGAGTATGCACGGCAAGAAGTCTTTCAAAGGATCACTTCAAACCCTAAGGAAGCGCTTAAATTAATGGCGTACAAATCTGTGCTGACCTGGGCGGATGGCACATTTGGCTATTACTGTAGTACACTGAAATTGGCCGATAATCGTTTGACATCTCGGATTGTATCACATGAGGGATTCCTTGGCGGCGTAGCTCAATATTTTCATTTGCTGATAATTTTATTAAGTGCTGTCGGATGCTTAAAGCTATTTTACGACCGGGATATTTTCAAATACTCTCCAATTCTGCTCTTAGTGCTTTCCGGCACAGGTCTCCATAGTATTTTAGAAACCCAGGGTCGTTATAGTTATGTCATGTTTATATTTCTTTTGATCATTGCAGCTAAAGGCATCTGCAGTCTCAATTCGGCAAATCCGTCGACTCCCAATTCCTTTCAGCCTCATGAAGAGTAATAAAGGATCTGCCCATTTGCAGGTGTTCCTCTCACACGGTCCAATGAGTCACTTTTCTTTCCGGCCATGTCAACACGCATCCCAGAAAGGGTTCTTGAATTTTACCGAGGTGCTCCATGGGTACAATCAAATATTTGAAAATAGAATTCATTACGGCGTGCTTAGCGTTTGCGATGATGGCGAGCATACTCTATGTGAAACCGATCATCGGAATGGCGGACAGCGGAGATTTCGGCAGAATCATGGCTGCGACGGGACTCGGGTGGATCTCCGAAGAACCTGATCAAAAGCATTTTGACTATATCATCAGCACTTATTCCATTTCGAAATTCAAAGTGCCCTTGTCGAACCTGGAAGCCTACCCATCCTCCAGCAATTCCCGGCTCTGACCGAAAATGCACCTTACCCAGTGGCAAGAGGCAAAATCTGTCGCGGTAGGTCCCTCGGCAAGCAGGTCGTTACGGCGATTTGATGCTATGGGGTCGTCAAATACCCTGAAATCTTGAGATCGGGCTTAAAAATGGCAATAGGTCTCCCCTCTGCCACTGGGAGAAAGCCATGGAATCCGAACTGATCGTAAATTTGTCGCACATTTTCTGCCCTGTCAGGAGCTATCGGAAATGATGATGGGCTCGTTCTTCACAAATCCACAGAGGAGAGCCCGATAGAGCATTTCCATGGAATCAAGCTGAAAGCAGCAAAAAAGAGCCCGCATCCGGTCCCAGAGGAGCTTCTTCGTGCGAAGCTTCTTAAGCACCGACTGGAACAGGGCGCAACACAGTTGCTGGGCCTGATCCACAAGGAAAGCGAGCATCATGATTTTTACGAAGTTCATGCTCAGGTACTCTTTGCCCAGCCCATAGTTGTGCTCGAAATTGTAACCCTGGTTTTTGAGGGTGTTGAAGGTCTCATTTTCGATTTTCCACCGGGCACGGCCGGCTCTCATGATTCGGTAGACATTCTCTTTTTGCAGGGGAATGTCCGTAACCCAACAGAACCGTTTCGCTTCGTTGCCATTCACCTCGTAATACTCGAGCAAATTTACCAGAACATCCTGATGGGAGGCGTTAATGGGCAGTCCGTTCGCCCACCGAAAGTAGTGGAAACTGTCCTCTTTTTCCGGTTCATTCAAGATGAGCTCAGCCACCTCGCCCTTCTTGATCGCCTCATCAAAGCGAGAGAAAAGGTGGACGTGGTCGGTCTCTTTGACATTGAGAATGAAACGGCAGTTCATTTCCCCGAGAAAACGGATGTAAGGACCGTTGGGGCTGATGGCGTCCTGGGTCACGACAATCTTGAGATGGGGGTGTTCCCGGCGCAATTGTTCAATGAGTCGCCTGCTGGCATTCATCTCGCAATCGTTTTTTTCGGTGCCGTCCTGGCGCGATATGATCTCGGGAATCATGGGAATGACTTCCCGCCGCTCCGGATGAACGATGGCGGCCCCCAGCATTTGCAGGTAGTATGTGACTTTACCGGTAGAGCTCACTTTCATCATGCAGGCATCAGAGAAAAGCTTATCCGAGGAGAAATAGCCCGTACCGTCCATGGGCATGAGGTAACCTTCTTCGAGATAAAGCATTTTTTCGAGGGCCTTGCCCCTTTGCAGTGCGGCATAGACAGCGTTGTGGGC
>NZ_BQXM01000020.1 GCF_022836495.1 Desulforhabdus sp. TSK | reverse complement strand
TACCCCCTGGATTATGGATGATAGAATCCAGGTTATCGTACTACTGTGGACACAACCTGTCCACTACTTCTGGGGCCAAATCCCGAGCACTAAAACCGGCCCTCAGAGGCCATTTTTGGACGCCCTAGAGTGAGTTGGTACGCCTCTAATCGGTTAGCTGGGGGTTTTCTCTCCCTGCCCCCACACCACACCGGGCGACCAGTGAGAATGCTCGAAATGTAATGACAAGAGCATTGACCTCGGTTGGACCTAAGAACTCTTTCTTATTTATTGACTGATTGAAGAAGAAGTAAGAAATGAAGAAAGCCTTCCGTGGCAGAATGTGTGCTTATTGTAGCACCAATCCAGCATCCACCGGTGACCACGTTATCGGGCGCAAATTCTTCCCCGAGAGCTTGCGCGATGACCTGCCTCAAGTGCCTGCTTGCCCCGAGTGTAACAACCGGAAATCGGAGTATGAGAGATATGCAATGACAGTCTTCCCCTTCGGTTCTTTGCACCATGCAGCACAAGAGATGCTTCAGACGCAAGTGGAGAGGCGAATGAAGGGTGACCAGAGCTTGCGCCACGATCTCCGTAATGGCCGGAAAAATGCCGTCGGCATGACTTCAGACGGAAGTGCTGTCACCACAAGTGCACTTCCCTTCGATTACGATAAGGCCTCTGGCCTTTTCTTAATGATCATTAAGGGACTGCTGTGGCATCATCTCCGGAGTCCTTTTCCCCGCGACTATGTGATTAGGCTTTTCCCGCTTACTGATCAAGGGCTTGAGCGCTTCAAGAAATGCTTTCTCAGCCTAAGCCCGGAGAATTTACAGCGAGAAGCGCTTGCCGACGGGGCCTTCAAGTACGTGTTTACCAGGAATCGAGACGACCCGTTCTTTACTGTGTGGGTACTCGATTTCTACGATTCGCTGAATATGTGCGGTGCTACAGAGCGGGGCGAGTTGCTTCGCGTCCATATGACGGCCTTTACCGGTCCCGCGCAAGTAGACCATATCGCCGATGTCTTCGAGGAGAAGTTGATGATCCAATAAAGGCATCCGGACGACGAAGGGGGGATTCGTACCTTCTGCTCGTATTAACGGTTTGTTGCTTTTGAAACATTCACAGTGTCTTTCTTCTGTTTTTGTTCTTTCCAGCCCTCTTGTTTTATTCTCCTGTAAAGAAATGCATAAGCCTTTACTGCCCTGTAAATCACCTCGTTGATCTCCAAGCAAAATCTCACCAGAATCCTCGTGTGCCATAACCATCACACACGGGAACCCCAAATCATGGCCTGCACAACCGAAGACCAGCAAAACCTCGAGCGGGCAGCCATCGCTCTTGCGACCGGATCCCGGAAGGAGGCCGTCACCCTTTCAGACGGCACATGCGTCGAGTTCACCCCGGTCACTTTGCCCCAGCTCCGGAGCTTTCTCGCCGAAGTGCGCGCCCAGGTCCTGCAGGCATCCTCCCAATCCATCCGAAGCTTCTTTCTTGGCACTGTACACATGGGGTCAGGTCTTGTATTATGACGATATCGATCCCTTCCCCCTGGCAATGCGGCTCACGGTAGCGTAGTGCAGCCCGATGTGCTTCGCGATATCCGTGAAGGAATAGCTGTAATCCAGGTGCGCCCTCCTTATGAGGAGGTTGCGCTCCTCCTTCCCGAAAGATCCCTCAAACAGGTCCTTGAGTGAAGGACGGGAGGCCAGCCGCTCACAGCGGGGAATCTCCTTTACGAACCTCTTTTCCCTGAGTGCGGGTTCTATAGCTTCAAGAAACTTCTCCCCGCCAAGGATACGCCGGGACTTTAGATCGTCCCAGACCCGAGCGCCGTCGATCCCCGATTTCACAAAATCCATGTAGAGTCTGCGGGCCTGAGAGGCATCAGAAGAAAACTGAGACAAAATCCAATCCGAACAGACGAATCGAGCTCCCCTCGTTATCCCCGCGGTTGCACGATAGCTACTCCACTCATAATCTTCCGGATTTTCCACCATGCCCGCCCTGACAGGGTTGAGCACAACATACCGGCACAGCTCCAGCAGATATGCCTGTCGCTCAACCAGGATCGACTTGAACCTCCCCTGAAAGAGGTGCCCTACCCGGTGATGCCTTCTGTTGAACTGCTGGGTGTAGACTCCGTTAACGTGGCGCATGCCGGCGGAAAGATTGCCCTCAATAGTTTCAACGAGCAGGTGATAGTGATTTCCCATGAGAACATAGGCATGGCAAAGCCACTTGAAACGCTCTACCACCTCTTCAAGCAAGACGAGGAAAGCCGCCTGGTCCGCATCGTCTTCAAATGTCGGCGCCCGGTCGTTTCCTCGTGCCGTCACATGATAAACGGCCCCTGGATACTCGATTCGCAATGGTCTAGCCATGGAGCAACATTATACCGGCCGATATGAGCAAGACCTGAGCCCACAGACGTGGAGGGCTCAGACCTTTAGATACGCGGTCTACGGCATCAGCAGCAGCTGCCTCTGCCTGTCCCCTGCCCGATCTTACCCGCCAATCCATGGGATTTCCCGTCGTCTATCACACAGCAGCATGCATCCGTGCGGCCAAGAATGGAATTGATGACCGCTGCCGCGCAGCCTACGCCAACCTGAACGGAAATGGCCTGTAACGGGCAGTTCATGGCGCATGCGCCGCACTCCATGCAGGCGTCTCGATCTCGGATATGGGCCCGGCCATTCGCCATAACCAGGACAGCGTGGGGGCAAACCTGGAAACACATCCCGCAGCCGATGCATTTCTGCCCATCCAATTCCAAAGTTGAAACATTCTTGAGGTATCTCAATGAATTCATGCTTTTCGTCCCCATCAACTGGTTACCAGCGATATGCCCCAGAGCACCAAGGCGAGCGTTGCCCCACCCACTTCAAGAGGCAGCGCCCACCGCATCTCCTTCCTGACCCCCGAGAGGGAGGTGTAAGTGGATGCACCCGTAAAATTCATCCCCAGGTAGGCTGACCCTGTCGTGATGAGCAGAAGACCCGCCATCATCTCCAGTTTCCCGAGGGTTTGGTCCGACAGGCATCCGAAACTGCCCAAAAACATCAATCCCGTAAGGAAGCCGACAATCGCCCCCTTGAGGGAAAAGGCGCGGCCGGGAATCCACGGAAGCAGCAACGGGGTGAGAACGGTGCCGGCAACGATACCCGTCAAGAAAGAAAGCGCCGCAAACAGGCCATGATGCAGCATGTCGAGCCAAAACCCATTGGGTCCCCGCGAGAGCCCGCCCAGGATTAAAAGCACGGGAAGAATGAACAGGGCCGGCTTGAGAGCCCCGATCAACTCGACGGGTATCAGAACAGCACGCTCACCGATGCTGAAGCTCTTGAGACGCATCTCTGATGTTGCCCGCATGCCTGCATCGAGGAATTCCGGCAGGTCCTTTGCCTGGACGGGTCCGTAGTGCACTCTGAACCCGGACAATCTTTTGGCCTCATGGGCGGCAATCCCGGGGGCGCCCAACTGTGGAACGATGATGTTTCGGTGATCCACGAGTCGCTCCAGCTGCGCGTCTTTGATACGATGGACCAGCTCACTCGTGCCGAAGGTTCCTTTTCCGGCTGCACACCAGACATTTATCCCCTTGGTGTCGAGGACCAGGACCCATGCGCTGCGGCCGGGAAGGGATTTCCTCAAATGGTCAAAGCTCAGCTTGTAATTGGCGGTCACCAGAACCGGGGACCCCCTGTCCGGTCGGCCCAGGGCATAAAGACCGGGATCGACGGTATAATGCATGCGCCCGATGCCGCAACGTACCTTGAGCGTTCCCCAAAAATCTTTCCAGGTCAGGGATGAACGGATGCACGGTACAGCGCCGACATCGGTGAAAAGCGAGCCTGAAACGAAAGGCTGGTCAGAGCGTGGAAGGCCCACCTGGACCTTTTCCGGCTGAGGTCAACACGAAGCCGAGGGTACCGCGTTGAAGGGCTGACCGCCCGGCTGCTCGTTTGATTCCTGAAACTCCTGCATTGCCATCAAATCATTCCGCCCTTTGTTCATGAATGGCCTTTCCATAAGGATTGCGACGAGTCGTGAAAGCCTCAACGGGTCGATCCCACCCTGGTCGCGTGCCTTTGTCGACCGTTCTCAATCCGGCTTGCACATTGCTTCGCAGCTCAGATATCTCTCGCCCCTGTCCGGCAGGACGGTGACCACGGTCCGATACCTGCCGGCAGCCCGTTTTGCAGCAAGAAAATTGGCTCCTGAGCTTATTCCGACAAATAACCCGTGATTGCAGCAAAGCCGCTTTGCTTCCGCGATGGCCTCGTCCGTGCTGACGGTCATCACTTCGTCGATCATTTTTATGTTGTCTTGGAGGATCTTCGGGATGAACCCCTCACCGATGCCCTGTATGCCATGAGGTCCAGCCTTTCCGCCTCCGATGACCGGCGATTCAGCCGGCTCCACAGCAATGATTTTTACCTGAGGATTGGATTTCTTCAAGGCCCTGGCGACACCGATAAGGGTCCCGCCTGTTCCCGTTCCTGCCACAAGAGCGTCCACAGAGGAGCCGAGCGCGTCCACAATTTCCTTTCCAAGTCCCAACTCGTGCGCTTCGATGTTGTCGGGGTTGGCGAACTGGTCCGGAAGCCATGCATCAGGATATTCCTGTTTGAGCTCCAGGTACCTGTTCAAAGCGCCGGTCATATCCTCTTCAGCGGGTGTCAGGACCAGATGAGCTCCAAAAACTGTCATCATCCTCCTTCTTTCAGCGCTCATATTTTCGGGCATGACGGCAGTAAACCTATATCCTCTGGCAGCGGCCAGCATGGCGAATGCTATGCCTGTATTTCCAGAAGTGACTTCGAGGATCCTGGAGCCGGCCTTCAACCGGCCACGCTCCTCGGCCTTCTTTAGCATATAACACGCCATCCTGTCCTTGACGCTTCCGCTGGGACTGTAGGTCTCGAGCTTTGCGTGAATGCCCTCGATCCTCAGCATGGGAGTCTTTCCGACGATGCAGGTTACATCCATTTTTTCTTGATTCATTTTGCCTTTATTCTCGCTTTTCTCAGGCGCTGTTATGCTCCAGGGCATTCGCCGAATCCTCACAATCGTTTCAGGTATTCTCGAATGGCCAGTGCCGCGGCGGCGCCTTCCCCCGCCGCACTGACCACCTGCTTGGTGCTGCCCATACGGACATCTCCTGCCGCGAACACGCCGGGCAGACTGGTTTCCAGCATATAGGGCGCGCGCATTTTGTACCCTGTGATATGCCGGCCCTGCTCCGGCAGATCGTAACCCGTCAGAATGAAGCCCCAACGATCCAGGAGCACGCCTCTGCCCTCCAGAAAACGGGTATTGGGAATGAGGCCGATAAAGACGAAAACGCCGTCGACCTCCAGATTTTCCTCCCGGCCCGTCCGAGCGTCCAGGATCTTCAGGTGAGTCAGCTTGGAATTGGAGCCGAGGAATGCCTTCACCTGAGTCTGAAAGCGAATTTCGATTTTCGGGTGCTTAAAAACTTCATCCTGGATCAATCGTGTGGCACGAAACTCCTCTCCTCGCACCAGGATCGTCACGTGGTCGGCAAATTTGGCCAGGAACAGGCTCTCCTCGGTGGCGCTGTTTCCGCCGCCGATGACGGCGACGCGCTTCCCCTTGTAAAGGGGACCGTCGCAGGTGGCGCAAAAGTGGACGCCGGCTCCCAGGTAGTCCGTCTCACCCGGAACCCCCAGACGTTTGTAGTGGCTGCCGGTGGCGATGAGTATCGAGCGGGCGGTGTATTGCTTGCCGTTTTCGGTCTTTACGGCGTGCAGATCAGCGTTTCGTGAGATTCCTGTGACCTCATGAACCTGTAGGAGCTCGACGCCAAATCGCTCTGCCTGGCGACGCAGCCGCTGAGAGAACTCGCTTCCCGTCACTCCGTCCGGAAAGCCGGGCATGTTGTCCAGTCGCTCCGTTCCGGCTGCCTGACCGCCGAAGGCCGCTCGCTCGATGACCAGCGTGTCGATACCTTCTCGAGCCGTGTAGAGCGCCGCCGTCAGGCCTGCAGGACCACCCCCGACAACGATCAGATCATACTGAGACCGCGAAGCCTCTGTTTTCAGACCCAATTTAGCGGCAAGCTCCGCCACGGCGGGCTGAACCAGGAACGATCCATCCCCAAAGACGATGGTCGGGATGATGCGCCTCCCGCCATTCTTCTCCATGACGAAGCGCTCGGCCTCGGCATCATCGTCGATGTTCACCCATCGGTAAGGGATCTGATGCTCCCCCAGAAACATCTTGCTGTTCCGACAGGCCGGGCACGAGGGAGCGCCATAAACAGTGATTTCCGCTTCAGTCATGATGGACACGCTCCAAGGCAAGAGGCAATGAATCGGCATCCATCAGTCCGGCAGGGTGGAGTTTACGCACCGCCCGTACTGAAGAAATGCCTGTGTCGACAATAGTGCGTAGAATGCACGGTACAATTCTATTACAAAGCACGGATGAATGGGTAGGGCGGATGTCTATTTCTTCTCTGACGCCTCCGCACAGCTCCACCGAACAAAGTGGCCCATACGCACAACGTCATTCCAGACTTGACCCGGAATCCAGAGAGATGATTGCCCCCCTGATGTTCCATGGCAGTCCGAGGCACATCTCATATGGCCTTCATGCCGGCAAAGCCGGAGCTGGGAAAGGTGACCTGGAAGGTGAAGTCGGTCTCGGGAATGCTCCGGTAAACCTCGTTCACCGCAGACGCAAAGTGACTGTTCTGGTCAAGGGTCGAATTGGCGGCAGCATCCAGAATCCCGAAGATGACCCCCTGATCCTCCGTGGGCGCCAGTTCCTTGGCGGACATGATGAACATGGGGATCGTGACAAGGCTGATGACCAGCCAGACGGAGTAGACCGCGGGACGGGCTGAAAGAGTGGAAGCGAGCAGCCGGCCGTAGGCATTCCTCAGCCGCTTGAAGTCCCGTGATATCCTGCCGGCAAGCCCGCGCTCCCCGCTGCCCGGCTTGAGGAGCTTCGCGCACATAGCCGGAGAAAGGGTGAGGGCGACCACCCCGGAAATGGTGACAGCCCCCGCCAGGGTGAAGACAAACTCACGGAAGAGCGAGCCCGTCAGCCCCCCCTGCAGCCCAATGGGCAGATAGACGGCGGCAAGCGTGATGGTCATGGCGATGACGGGGCCGACCAGCTCGCGGGCCCCCATCAGCGCCGCATCCAGGGGGGATTTCCCCTCGCCCAGGTGCCGTTCGACGTTCTCAACCACAACGATGGCGTCGTCCACCACGAGGCCGACGGAAAGGACGATGGCCAGAAGGGTGAGAATGTTCACCGTGAAACCAAAGGCCTGCATCAGGAAGACAGCGCCGACCAGTGAAACCGGTATGGCCACGACCGGGATCAAGACCGATCGGAAGGAACCGAGGAAGAGGAAGATGACCACCACGACGATCAGCAGGGTGTCGCCGAGGGTCTTGAGGACTTCGCAGATGGAGCTCGCGATGTAATCGGTGGCGTCATAGGCAACGCGGGCTTGAAGACCGGTCGGAAGGTCCCGCTCGATGGAGGCCATCTCAGCCCGCACTCCCTTGATGACGTCCAGGGAGTTTGCATTGGGCAGGGGCCAGATTCCCATGAAGACGGCGGTCTGGCCGGTGAAACGAACCTCGGTGTCATAATCCTCGGCCCCCAGCACCACGTCTGCAATGTCGCCCAAACGAATGATGGTTCCCTCCCGGTGGCGTACCACCAGGCGATTGAATTCCTCGACACGGCTCAGGTTGGTGTCCGCCGTCAGGTTGACCTGAATATAGGCCCCCTTGCTCCTGCCGAGGGCAGCCAGAAAGTTGTTGGCAGCCAGCGCCTGCCGGACCTGAGTCGGGCTGATGTTGAGGGCAGCCATCCGGTCCGGATCGAGCCAGACGCGCATGGCGAAGGTGCGCGCGCCGAGAATGTCGGCCCGCTGCACCCCTTGACCGGTGCGGGCGCCTGCCTGAAGTTGGGAGCAAGGCTGTTATCCACCCACGGTCACGGCCTGGCCGTTACGCAGTCTGAAAACCCCGGTGCTCACGATCTTCTGCCCCTCGGCAAGCCCGCTGGATACGGCGACGAAGTCGCCGCGCTTCTCTCCCAGGCGAACGAACTGCTGCCGCAGCACCTCGCCGTCCCGCTCCTTATCCTTTTCGATGATGAAAACCGAATCGCCGTAGGGTGCGTAAAGCACTGCCGTCGCGGGGATGATCATCACCTTGTTCTGCATGGACAGGCCAACCGACACGTTGACAAACAAAACATGCGGGGCGGAGTCGCTCCTCCCTGTTGAACACCGTCGCCTGGATCTGGGCGTTGCGGGTCTCGCTCTCCACCAGCGGGTTGATGGCCGTGATGCGTCCCTCGACCGCCACACCGGGCAGGGCGTCGCAGATGACCTTCACGGGTAGATCCACCCGCAGCTGCATCACCTGTTGCTGAGGAAGGGTGAAGTCGACGAAGATGGGATCGAGGGTTTGCAAAGTGACAATGGGGTCTCCATCCTTAAGGATCTGACCCAGGTTGATCTGGCGGATACCGAGGCGGCCGCTGAACGGGGCACGGATATTCTTCTTGTCAATGGCAACACGGATGCTGCTCGCTTTCGAGAGTGCCCCCTCGTGGGCAGCCTGGGCCTTGTCATAGTCGGCCTGTGAGATGATCCTGTCCCGTATCATCATCCCTGCACGATCGAGGTCTGCCTTCGCCACCTTGACCTGCGCTTCGGCTCCCATCAGCTCAGCCTCTTCCGCGGCTGTATCCTGGCTGACGAGCAAATCCCCCTTCTTCACGGCTCTCCCCGGTTCGAAGAGGATCTTCACGACCTTTCCGGGAAGCTCTGCGGCCACGGTGCCCCCCTGGACCGCAGTCAGCGTGCCGATGGCACTCAACTCGCTCTTCCACAAATCCGAAGTCACAACGGCAGAGGTAACGGTTTCGGGAGGCGGAACGAGCTTCTTCCCCTGATCGACCATGGCTCCGATCTGCATCATTTTGACCCCGGCGAGGGCGGCTACCAGGAGAACCAACCCCAGCAGAGTCACAATCAAGCGCTTCTTCATGTCATCATTGCTCCTGAAAGTAGGATGAATCGGTAAGTGGCCGAGTCGGTGAATCGGTGACGTTGGCATCCAGGCCGAAATCGACTGACTGCCTTGAATCGCTCCCGGCATGGACATCACCGGGCTGCCCACCTGTCCGTTCTGCCCGCTCACGCGTTGACGGATTCACCGGCTTCTCCCACCATCCGCCTCCCAGGGCCTGGAAAAGAGCGGCTGTGTCGGCAAAGCGCACCGTCTGGGCTTGCACCAGGATGATGAGCGCCCGTTGGTGCTGGCGCTGCGCATTAAGCAGGGTCAGGTAGCTCGCTGCGCCGTAGTGGAACTGCTTTTCAGTGAGGTCAAGGGAATCACGGGCGGTCGCCTCGGCTTCAGCCTGGGCGCGCAGCGAGCGTGCATCGGTTTCCAGGGCATGAAGCACATCCGCCACATTCTGGAATGCCTGCGGGACCGTTTCCCGATACAAGGCGAGAGATTGATCATAGGCGGCGATTGCGGCGCGGCGCTTTGCCATGAGCTCCCCCCCGCGGAAAAGTGGCTGCACCAGCCCGCCTCCGATGCCCCAAAAGGATGTGCCCGGCCCAAAAAGGTCCTCGAGGCGCAGGGAGCTGGATCCCAGATTGGCGGTGAGCGTGATCTGCGGAAACAGATTCGCCGTGGCCACGCCCACATTGGCGCCAGCCGCATGCAGCAGCTCTTACGAGGCGCGGATATCGGGGCGCTGCCGCACCAGTGAGGACGGAAGGCTCACGGGCAGCTCATGGGGGAGATGGAATTCCTCGAGCCGGAATTCCGGAAGCTCGGCGTCCCCCGGAAACCTGCCGCTCAGGGCCGCCAGCAGGTTGCGAGTCTGAGCCAACTCCCTCTCCAGAAGCGGCAAGGCCGCCTTGGTTTGGGCCAATTGCGCCTGATGGGCAAGGACATCCGATTGGGCGGCACCGCCGAGGGCCGATTGGCGCTCTACCATTTCCAGCTGTTTGATCTCCGCCGCCACGATCTCCTCATTGGCCTTGATCTGAGCGCGCAGAGAGGCCTCTCGAATTGCGGCGGTCACGATGTTGGAGGCGAGGGTCAGATGCGCGCCTGCAAGCTGGAAGCGCTGGTAGTCCACCTGCGCCTGCAGCGCTTCCAGCTCCCGCCTCCCCCCTCCAAAGACATCGAGTACACAGGAAACGCCCACCGACGCGTTTTACAGACTGAAGGTACTGCTGAACTCGTCCGGCAGGCCGCTGGAAGCGCCCGAGCTTTTCCGGCGTGCAGCCGAAAGGCTCCCATCGACGCTTGGATAAATGACCGTACCCGCCCTGGCGCGCAGGTTCTCCCGAGCCTCGCGCAGCGCGGCTTCAGCCGCCGCCAGTGTCGGGCTGTCCGCAAGGGCACGGCGGATGAGTCGGTCCAGGGCTTCTGAATGAAATAATGTCCACCACTGTGCGGGGATATCCCCGCCATCGACAAAGCGCTGCGCCGCACCGCCCACGCCGGGAGCCGATACCGTTTCCTCAGGTATCGGCTTTTCGGTGTAAGTTTGGACACCAGGGGCGGGAGGAGGGCGATAATCAGGACCCACCACGCATCCGACGGCGACAATCCAGAGGAGGAGTACGAAGGCCTTTTTCACGATGAGGGATGAGCTTTCCACAGGCATATGCTCCACTGTCCACTGTCGAGGCATGCATTCGGTTGAGTTCTATTGCGGGGCAGTCCGGACCTTCCCGTCCACTCGACCGAAGACGATCCTCGCCGTCATTCTCCTTTTCCATATTCCGGACGGAACAGGCAAACGAGTATCTCAAAAACCCCATGGCGCTGCCAAATTAAATGAACGTTGCTCTCACGTAAAGTATTCTGCACTTTTCAGTGCCGGCGACCGTACATTTCCATCAAGGTGATCAACCGGTCCGCTCAGACGCGAAGAGCTGCTGAAAGCTACAAATGATCTCTTTGGAGCCGGCACCCGATCCATCATCGAAGGGGATTGAAGGCGTTCTCTCCGACGGGGAAAAGCAACGGATGACCGAGAAGGTCACGGAAGCGATGGTGTCAGTGGAGGGCGAAAGCCTTCGAGAAAAGACGATCGTCATTCTCGATGAAGTCAAGCGTATTGTTCATACAAGCATTTCTTCAGTACGTATGGTGCATGAAATGCACCCTACCCGGGCCGGTAATGTTGTTGAATGATACGCATTAAGGATTGAACGTTTTTTATTGTAGGAGCGGCTTCCAGCCGCGACAGTCAGCCAGTCGCGGCTGGAAGCCGCTCCTACAAAAAACAGGGAATCATCAAATCGAAAGTTTTATACTTTATCGCGTATAACCAACTTTCGTCATTCCGGTGAAAGCCGGAATCCAGGGAAATAAAGACCTGATGGACTTCCGGTTTCCACCGGGGTGACGTTGAGTCAACAACATTCACTCCAACCGGCCCGGCATATCGCCTGGACTGCTCATCCCACCTGGTAGCGCTCTGTTCTGAACATGACCTCCCCTCCGGCAGGAGCAGACAGCCCATTCAGATGCTCATGGGCCGAAAGGATGAGCTTTTCCGTCGCTTCCCAGGAAATACAGGCGTCGGTGATGGAGACGCCGTATTTCATACTGGAGAGATCGCAGGTATTCTCCTGGTTTCCCTCACACAGGTTGCTTTCGAGCATCAACCCGACAATGGCGGTGTTCCCATCCATCCTCTGGTTGACGGCATCCTGCCACACAACGGACTGGAAGCGATGGTTCTTGCGGGAATTGCCGTGGGAGCAGTCGATCATGATGGCTTCCGGCAGCTTCTTCTTTTTCAGGAGCTCCAGGGCTTCCATGACACTGACGGAATCATAATTGGGACGGGTACCGCCTCGCAGTACGAGATGGGCATAGGGGTTGCCCGAGGTCTGGACGATGCACGTCTGCCCATGAGAATCGATTCCCAGGAAATTCTGGGGGGCCCCGGAAGCGATGATGGCATTGATGGCCGTATCGAGCCCTCCGTCGGTGCAGTTCTTGAACCCTACGGGCATGGAGAGTCCACTGGCCATTTCGCGGTGGGTTTGGGATTCGGTGGTGCGCGCTCCGATGGCGCTCCAGCTGACCAGGTCCGCAATGTACTGTGGCGTGATGGGATCCAGCATTTCGGTGGCGGTGGGCACGCCCATGCCGGTGATTTTCAGAAGAAGGCTTCTGGCCTTTCGGAGCCCGGAAACGATATCGTTGGATCCATCCAGCCAGGGGTCGTTGATGAGCCCCTTCCAGCCCACCGTCGTCCGCGGCTTCTCGAAGTAGACCCTCATGACGAGATAGAGCGTATCGCCGACCTTTTCACTCAAGTCCCTGACCTGCTGAGCATACTCCAGTGCGGCTGCCTCATCGTGGATGGAGCATGGCCCGATAATGGCTAGCATTCTCGGATCTTTCCGCTCCAGGATGCTGGAAATGATCTCACGACTCGTCACCACGGTTTCCCGGGCCTTGTCGGTCATGGGAAACTCCTGTTTCAAAGTCACGGGGGATACAAGAGGCGTGAATTCCTTGATGCGAATGTCGTCGATACGCTGCATGATCCTTCTCCTTCTTCTGGACTGAAAATAAAAAAGGGGGCTGATGTCTTTTGACTTGCAGCCCCCGAAAAACAAAAGAGCCGCAGGTTGCGTCCACCTGCGGCTCTCAATGCTTTAAACGATCAACGATACATCAATGCACCTTCCAGGCAGACGCTTTGGAATAATAAAAATAAAAGTAATAATAAAAGCTTCTGCCTGACCGAGTCATCAATGTCTCCATGGTTCAACGATTCATCCATACTACAAACTGAATAAACTGGTATTATGCGTAACCCAAGGGCAGAATGCTGTCAAGAATAAATTGAAGGACAGGGGACATTCCGTGAAAAAAACAAAGCGGGGAGGGGGCATTGGAACATGGGACGCGCCCTCTGGCCAGAAACGTCGCCTGTAATTAACTTCTTGGTGAATCGCGCATCAGGAATGCAGCTGGTAGACTGCGTTGGGCAGCAGTCACAACGATTGTCCATCGGGCGGAAGCCGTAAGCTTCGACTGCCTCGGATAAACTTCAGGAGTGCAATCATGTGGGAATACACAGATAAGGTAAAGGATCACTTTCTTCATCCTCGGAACGTCGGAGAAGTGGAAGACGCCGATGCAGTGGCGGAGGTAGGCTCCATCGCATGCGGAGACGCTTTGAAGCTCAGTTTCAAACTGGACGAAAACAAGCGCATCAAGGAAGTCAAATTCCAGACTTTCGGGTGTGCCAGCGCCATCGCAACGTCGTCGGCCCTCACGGAAATGGTGAAAGGGATGACTCTGGAAGAAGCCGAAAAGATCACCAACCAGGACATCGCCAATTACCTGGGGGGCCTTCCCCAGGAAAAGATGCACTGTTCGGTGATGGGGCGCGAGGCGCTGGAGAAGGCCATCGACGTCTACAAGGGCAGGGCGCCCAAAACGGTGGAAGGAAATATCGTCTGCGACTGCTTTGGAGTGACGGACATCGAAATTGAACGTGCCATCCGGGAAAACAATCTCGCCACCCTGGAAGACGTCACCAACTTCACCAAAGCGGGTGGAGGCTGCGGGAATTGCCACGGCGCCATTCAAGAGATCATCGACCGGGTCCGGGCGGAGCTTTCCGGCAAGCCCGCCGCCAAACCGAAGCTTTCCAACATCCAGAAGATTCGGATGATCGAAGAGACCATCGAACGAGAAATCAGGCCGGCCCTGAAACACGACGGAGGGAATATCGAGCTCATCGATGTGGTGGGGAACCGCGTTCTGGTGGCCACGCGAGGAGCGTGCGCGTCGTGCCAGGCTTCCAACCAAACCCTGAAGCATTTCGTCGAGGCCAAGCTGAAGGAGCTGGTCTGGCCTGAACTGACGGTAGAGGAGGTCTCCCAGTGAAAACGATCTATCTCGACAACAATGCGACGACACAGGTCGCCCTGGAAGTTTTGGAGGCCATGCTGCCCTATTTTCATGACCTTTACGGAAACCCGTCCAGCATGCACAGCTTTGGAGGGCAGGTGGGTCGTAAAATCCGTGAAGCCCGCGAAAGTGCCGCAGCCCTCATCGGAGCGGCACCGGATGAAGTCATTTTCACCAGTTGCGGCACCGAAAGCGACAACGCAGCCATTCGGTCGGCGCTCCTGACTCAACCCGAAAAACGTCACATCGTCACCAGTCGGGTGGAGCACCCTGCCATCAAGGCCTTGTGCGCGCACCTGGCCGAACAGGGCTACCGGGTGACGGAGCTCCCCGTGGACGGGGAAGGGCGCCTGGACATGGAGCAGTACAAACGAAGCCTCACACCCGACACGGCTATTGTCAGCCTCATGTGGGCCAACAATGAAACGGGGGTGATCTTTCCCATCGAGGCAGCGGCCCAGCTGGCCCGTGCACGCGGCATCCTCTTCCACACGGATGCCGTGCAGGCAGTGGGAAAGATCCCCATTGATATGAGCAAGAGCGCCGTGAGCATGCTCTCCATTTCGGGCCACAAGCTCCACGCCCCCAAGGGTGTCGGTGTGCTGTATGTGCGCAAGGGAACCCGCTTTTCCCCGTTCCTCATCGGAGGACACCAGGAGCGGAGCCGCCGTGGGGGAACGGAAAACACACCCGGCATCATCGGGCTCGGCAAGGCCTGCGAGCTGGCTGCTCAGCATATGGAGACCGAAAACACGAAGGTCAAAGCCCTGCGCGACAGGCTGGAAAATGAACTGCTCACCCGCGTGCCGAACAGCCGCGTCAACGGGGACCGGGTGAACCGGCTTCCCAACACGAGCAACATCAGCTTTGAATTTGTAGAGGGGGAAGGGATCCTCCTCATGATGGATGAATACGGCATTTGCGCCTCGTCCGGATCGGCCTGCACCTCGGGCTCCCTGCAGCCGTCCCACGTGCTCCGCGCCATGGGCGTGCCCTTCACAATGGCTCACGGTTCCATCCGTTTCAGCCTGAGCATTTACAACACGGACGAAGAGGTCGACTTTGTCATCGACAAGCTTCCCCCCATCATCGAAACCCTGCGGAGCATGTCTCCCTACTGGCGGACGGGGGAGAGAGCCTGCGGAACCGCTTAGAGGCTGTCTAAAAATTCCCCCCTTCAGGGGGGCCAGGGAGGTGGCAAGATTTGGCAAACCCCAAAAACACCCCCCTGCCCCCCTCAAGGGGGGAAATGAAGCTGGTTTGAATCCGATTTCTTTTGTAGGAACGGCTTCCAGCCGTGACTCTTTTGAAAATGGGCCATCTTTGTCGCGGCTGGAAGCCGCTCCTACAGGGTCACCCAAGAGTCACGCTCGCATCCGTGCAGAATATAACAGGAAGGGAAGAACGGGGATGGCAGAAAAATCCATGACGGATCAATGTAAAGTCGAGCGGGAAGAATCCCGGAAGTTTCGCGAAGAAGTCCCGAAAATCGTGGAACAACTGGTGCAGACGTGCAACCGTGAGGAATGCTTCGATCATGTGGGGCCGGAGCCCATCCCTTCGCGCGATACGGTCGTCGATATCATCCACCGCATCAACCGAATCCTCTACCCGGGCTATTTCCTACGCACACGGGTGGACGAATTCAATCTGAGCTACTATTTCGGCCAGGAAGCCATCACCCTCTTCGAACTGCTTTCGGAGCAGATCACCCACGCCTTCAGGCATGATTGCATCCGCCACAACCTCGCCTGCGTACAGTGCGAAGAAAGAGGGCAGGAAGCCGCTATCCAGTTCATGCGCGAGCTCCCCCGCCTGCGGGCAATCCTGGCAACTGATGTGAAAGCGGCATACGAAGGAGATCCGGCCGCTGGGAGCTACGATGAAATCATTTTCAGCTATCCGGGCCTTCTGGCCATTACGATTTCCCGGGTGGCCCACATCCTGTGGGAGGGAGGCGTCCCACTCATCCCGCGCATCATGACGGAGTACGCCCACAGCACCACGGGCATCGACATCCATCCGGGAGCGCATATCGGCCCGAGCTTTTTCATCGACCACGGCACAGGAGTTGTCATCGGTGAAACGACGGAAATCGGGGAGCGCGTGCGGCTCTACCAGGGGGTGACTCTCGGCGCGCTATCCCTGCCCAAGGATGCCGGCGCCCAGTTGCGCCACAAGAAGCGGCACCCCACCATCGAAGACGATGTCATCATTTATGCCGGGGCGACGATCCTTGGGGGAAATACCGTCATCGGAGCCCGCTCCCACATCGGCGGCAATGTCTGGATCACGGAATCCGTTCCTCCCGACACGAGGGTTTTCATGAAGCGTCCGGAACTGATTTACAAGGCGAAGTCCGATTGAGATATACTGCGAACGGTTCAAATCTTGACTTTCGCAGGAGCGGCTTCCAGCCGCGATTCTGTTTGAGCCGGCTATTTCTGTCGCGGCTGGAAGCCGCTCCTACAGGATCAACAATAAGTCAAGACCTCACCCGTGATAAATCAAGACCTCACCCATTTGGAGTATATCGACAGCTCTTTGGCGGAGGACTTCAAGAGGGAGCGCAAAACATGCCGCACATATTCTCTGATCTCATCGAAACGATAGGCTCGACACCGCTGGTCCGGCTGCAGCGCATGACGCGCGGCCTGGATGCGTCCATTTCCGTGAAGCTCGAATACAGAAACCCCCTCGGCAGCGTCAAGGACCGCATCGGAGCGTCCATGATCCAGGCGGCGGAAGCCGGGGGACTCATCGGCCCTGATACTCTCATCGTGGAGCCCACCAGCGGCAACACGGGAATCGCCCTGGCCTTCGTCTGCGCAGCCAAGGGATACCGCCTCATCCTGACCATGCCCGAAACCATGAGTGTCGAGAGGCGCAAGCTCCTCAAGCATCTCGGGGCCGAACTGGTCCTGACTCCAGGGGCCGAAGGGATGAAGGGAGCCATCCGAAAGGCTCAGGAGATCGTGGAGCAGACGCCCGGCGCCTATATGCCCAACCAGTTCGCCAACCCGGCCAACCCCGAAATCCACCGACAGACCACCGCCCGGGAAATCTGGCAGGACACGGGGGGCAGCGTGGATATTTTTGTGGCGGGAGTGGGAACCGGAGGAACGATCACGGGGGTAGGGGAGGTGCTCAAGCACCACAAGCCGTCCGTTCAAATCATCGCCGTGGAACCGGCTGCTTCCCCGGTACTCTCAGGAGGCCCTGCGGGTCCGCACAAGATTCAGGGCATCGGCGCCGGCTTCATACCGGAAGTCCTCAACGTGAAGATCCTGGACAGCATCGTTCAGGTGACCAACGAGCAGGCCTTCGAAACGGCACGGGACCTGGCCAAAAAGGAAGGGATTCTCTGCGGGATTTCCTCCGGCGCCGCGGCCTTTGCCGCCATGGAAATCGCCCGACGCCCTGAAAACAGGGGCCGGCACATCGTCACGCTCCTGCCCAGCACGGGAGAACGGTACCTGAGTACGGAGCTTTTCGTGGAATGATGCGGGAAGGGGAGGTGAAACCTTGGGGTTTCACGTTTCCAGCCGCTCTGGACGAAGTATTCATTTCCATTCGCGTGGGGAGATGCAGTCATTTCCATTCGTTTGGGGAGATGCATTAAGATGCATTGGCCTGGTAAGAAGAATTCATGCGATGAATGTACATTTGACGGGCAAAATTTCGACTTCATGACACCCCTGTAGGAGCGGCTTCCAGCCGCGACAACGGCTCCCTCCGGAGCCGGCTAGTCCGGTCGCGGCTGGAAGCCGCTCCTACATAAGGTGAATATTATTGGAAGCTGTTACACAAGGTGACGATTGCTGCAAGCCTTTTTCACATAACCCTCATGAACATGGTGATGTCCACCCCCACCGATAAAAATCCCCCTTGGCCCCCCTTTACCAAAGGGGGGAAACGCCACGCCTCCCCGTTTATCAAAGGGGGATTGAGGGGGATTTTCACGGTAACCAGCATTTCAACTATTCACAGAATACGTGTGCTCTGAGGACCGCAGATCGTCGTCCATATCGTGTGCTTCTCCATTGCCATTTTCCGGCAGCCCATCCGTCAGCAGTCTGTCGTTTCTCAGGGAATCCCCCCTCTCTTCCACTGCATCCACGCCGCCGGCCGTGATGGCGAAGGTTCCGTTCTCAGTGCGCTGTATCCAGCCCTTTTCCTTCAAATACCAGAGGTGAAATTCCATTTGAGCCTGCGGGCATTCGATGACCTGCTCCAGGGACACGATTCCCACGCCCGGATCTAGAATACTGCGTCTGCGCGCGGCATAAAGCACCGACAGAATGCTGTGCCGCACGGAACGGTTGTCGCCTCCTCCACCTTCCGGCAAAGGAACGGCACGGCGCAGGTGCCACTTGGAGGCCTGGATGCGGTCGTACCCGACGTCGTAGGCCGCCCGCTTCTCAGGATTGCTGAGCACCCTGTAGGCTTCCACCAGCGCATTGAACCGTTCCACATCCCCGGTTTGTGGATTGTCCGGGTGGCAACGCTTGGCCAGCATCCGGAAGACCTTTTCGATGGTTTCCCGGTCCGCGCCCGGGCTGACCTGAAGGGTTTCATAGTAATCCATGAACATGTCCTGCTGCACTGTTCCTCTCCTTCCATGAGCAAACCCGCCTGAAGAAAAAAAGAGATGATTCCTGGAAAATCATACCTGTTGAGGATGAAAAGCTTCGTTTTTGTAGGAGCGGCTTCCAGCCGCGACGTGAGTCGGTCGCGGCTGGAAGCCGCTCCTACAACGAGCATGGAGCGACCTGAAAATAAAATTTCTTAACCGAAACGAATACAATGCAATTTCTAAGCCCATGAATATGGTGATTCTCATGCAGGTTGCCACTCCCTCCCTGCTGCTGGAAATTTTTCAGAATTTCATGCTCTCCCCTTTTTAAGGGTTAAAGAATCCCCTCGACTCTGCCGATGGATCTGGCATCGCGATTCGCGGTGTCAGTCACGGAAAAATTACGCTGTAAGCGGTTGAAAACTTGACATCTGTAGGAGCTTGGCACCTGTAGGAGCGGCTTCCAGCCGCGACAAAAACTGCACCCCACAAGCATCGCGGCTGGAAGCCGCTCCTAGAGGTGCCACAGGAAGGTCAAGATCTCATCCGCACGAAATACGTCAATTCAGGGATTCACGTCGTTCTTTCACTCAATGCAGGTGAGCTCTATGGAACTCATGATTGTACGCGGGGTTTTGATACTGATCCTTGTAGCAGCGGCCATCGTGGATCTCCGCACCCAAAAAATCCCCAACGTCCTCAACTACTCAACCATGCTCTATGGGCTGATCGCCAACACCGTCCTTTTGGGGCTCAACGGGCTGGTAATCTCCCTCCAGGGACTGGGCCTGGGGCTGGCGCTCCTGCTGCTTTTCTATGCACTGGGGTTCATGGGCGCGGGGGATGTGAAGCTCATGGGGGCTTTGGGCTCCGTGCTGGGCCCCGGGGACACGCTGGATTCATTCCTGTACATTGGATTGATCGGAGGTGTTTACGCCCTGCTGGTGATCCTGTCACCCGGCAGTCCCTCCAGGCAATTTTTGAAGCGATACTGGCTGATCATCAAAACGTTCCTCTACACCAAACAGTTTTCGTACTTTTCCCCCAGTCAGGAAGAACGAAAAGTCAAACTGTGCTATGGCGTCGCCATATCCCTGGGCGCCATCTGCCATATTGCTTTCAGCCATTTGGGCTATGCATCGCTTCCGGATTTGATGTCGTCGATTTTTTGACCTCACAGGCACGGAGACTCCCGGCAGAGCTTGCCGGCATAAAGTTTTTTTTCGAGGTTTTTTCATCTGTCGTCCAATCTTGGAGAAGAAAGGTACGGTATGGGTAGATTCAGGGCTCTGGCTCCATTCCTGCTGGCGGTACTGGTCGCTCTCGGCGCCACGGTGTTCATTTACCGCTGGCTGCAGACCAAGGTGTCTCAACCCGTGGTCACCGCCCCCAGCGAAGATCGGATCAATCTGGCCTATGCCGGCCTGGATCTTGCCTGGGGAACCAAGTTGACCCCCGAAATGATCAAGATCGTCGCCATACCCAAGAATGTCGCCCCCAGTGGTCATTTTACCGACAGCGCCGCACTGGTGGGTCGGGTCCTGGTCTATCCGGTCAAGCAGAATGAAGCCATCACGGAATCCAAGCTTGCCCCGGTCAGCGTGACCACGGGAGGCGTTTGCGCGGTGATTGCCCCGGGCAAACGGGCCATCGCCGTGGCCGGCGACAAGGTCATCGGCCTTTCGGGCTTCATTCAGCCCGGCAACTTCGTGGACATCCTGGCGACACTCAAGCTCCCGGAGTCGGACCGAGAGTACGTCACGAAAGTCGTACTGGAAGATGTCCTGGTGCTGGCGACCGGAACGCAAATGCAGAATTCCGCCGATGGAAAGCCCGCACCCGTCGATGTTTTCACCGTCCAGGTGAGCCCCGAGGAAGCCGAACGACTTTCGTTGGCCGCAACCAACGGGAAGCTCCACTTTGCCCTGCGCAATACGACCGACCGAGAAACGGTCTATACGCTCGGGACTACGATTTCCGACGCCCTGGACGCCTACCGACCCCGCATGAAGCCCGTCCAGGAGGACCTCCAGACAAGGACCGTTTCCGGCGAGCCCCGGTCGGCATCCAAGTCAGCGCCCAGGGAGAAGCCGCGACAGGCCTACGAGGTGCAGACGATCAAGGGCAGCAAGGTGGGAAAAGAGACTTTTTGAGGTTCATCAGGCGAATAGACACTCCAAACGGATGAAACAAATGAAACGGATGGGTTCCCGACTTCTTGCTGGTCTTGTAGGAGCGGCTTCCAGCCGCGACATTCGCGTTCGATCATTTCATTGGCCATCGATCATTTTTGTCGCGGCTGGAAGCCGCTCCTACAAGGAACACGAGTCATCCAGATCTCAGCCGTGCGGGGTAGCCGGGATTCGATGCAAATGCCCTGTTCTTATATGACGGCAACAGTCGATGGACGCCCGAAATTTTTAGTGAGCAAAGAAGGGATCCAAAGTCCCCTTTCGTAAAAAGCAGCATTTGGCGGAGTTTGGGTACGGGAAGGGAGAACATATGGACGGAGTGGTGACAAACGGAAGGAATGAAATGAAGCGAATTGTGCTCCTTGCCTGGATTTGTCTGATGCTTCTTTTTCAAGCGGCGTGGGCGGGAGCCGGCCGGGGGGACTCGAGCGCCGTCGATCCGGACAGCCGGAAAGTCAACCTCGCGGAGGGGAAATCCACCGTCATCCGCACCCGTCAGCCTGTCACCCGCGTCTCCGTCGCCGATGACAAGATCGCAGACTATGTGCTGCTTTCCCCCTCCCAGATCTATGTCACGGCCAAAGGGGTTGGAATCACCAACGTAACCCTGTGGACGGCAAAGGATGAAATCCTGGCGGTTTACGACGTTGAAGTGGCCCCGGACATCACGCGGCTCAAATCCAAGCTGCGCCAGATCCTTCCCGAAGAAAACGGAATTCAGGTGAAGACCACCGACGATTCCATCACTCTTTCCGGCAAGGCCAGCAACACGGCGGCTGTGGCCCAGGCCAAGGCCATCGCCGAAGCCTACGCTTCCAAGGACACCAAAATCATCAATCTTCTGGATGCCGGCGGAATCCACCAGGTGATGCTCGAAGTGCGGGTGGCGGAGATGTCCAAAAGCCTCATCAATCGCCTGGGAATCAATTTCGTCGTGGGCAACGAGGGAAGCATCGGCACCAGCCTCCTCGGAAATCTTGCCACCATCAAGGAATTTGTGGGAAGTGGAGAAGCCGGCTCCCTGGAGCTGGATATTTCCCAGACGGTGAACTCCCTCTTTCACATCGCGGCGGGCGATTTCACCTGGACCCAGTTCATGGATGCCCTCAAAGAGGATGGCATCATCAAGATCCTGGCGGAGCCGACCCTCATCACCCAGAGCGGTCAGACCGCCAACTTTCTGGCCGGCGGGGAATTTCCCGTTCCCGTTCCCCAGGGGCTGGGCACCGTGGCCATCGAATACAAGTCCTTCGGCGTGGGCCTCACATTCACACCCACCGTGCTGAGCGACCAGCGCATCAACCTCAAGGTCATGCCCGAAGTGTCGGAGCTGGATTTCACCACCGCCGTCAACATTCAGGGGTATACGATTCCAGGCCTGAGCACCCGACGCGTTTCCACGGTCATCGAGTTGGCCGACGGGCAAAGCTTCGCCATCGCCGGCCTCCTGCGGGACAGCGTTCGGGAGAGCATCAAGAAATTTCCTTTGCTGGGGCAGATCCCCATTCTCGGCATGCTCTTTAGAAGCAACGAGTTCCAGCGGAATCAGACTGAGCTCCTGGTCGTCGTGACGCCCCACCTGGTGAAGCCCATCGACAAGGCCAGGGTGACCCTGCCGACAGATCACTATGTACAGCCCAGCGACACGGAGTTTTTCATCTACGGGCTGATGGAGGGTAGAGGAGGCACCCCGCCTTCCTCCCCGGTTCCCCCTCCTGGAGGCCGTTCCGGATTGCAGGGAGAATTCGGGCATTCGATCCCCAGATAGTCCGTCGAACATTCAACGCGTGTCCTGGTGAGGAGTAGGCAATGAAAGAAAAGGTTTTTTATACGATCGGGCTCTTCTGGGTGCTTCTCAGCCTGTGCGGCTGCGCAAGCCCTTACTCTGCATGTGATTACAGGGCGGATACCTGGGGTGAGGCTTTCCATACGGCCAGGGACCTCCAAATCCTCAATCCGGATGCCGCGTATGACCTGGAGCCGGTGGAAGGCATGGACGGCCCAGCGGCTGAAAAAGTTTACGACAAGTATGTCGATGGGTTCAAGTCGTGTGGGTCCAAGGGCTCTTCGGGCTCCCCCCTGGGATTTTTACCCGTCCTCGCCCCCCCCGGGGGTGGAAATTGAGGATGGATGGCAGGGGCAGCACCGCTGTGGATTGCAGCCTGTCGGGAGAATTGTTGTGGAGGCTTTGAAAATGTTTTGCAGACAGTCTGCTCGAAGCAGCCAAAACCTGGAACGCTCCAAGGAACACGGGGGCGCCATGGTGGAGTTCGCCATTGTCCTGCCCCTCCTGCTGCTGCTGGTCTTTGGAATGATAGAGTTTTCCATTTTGATGTATGACAAGGCCATGATCACCAATGCCAGCCGCGAAGGAGCCCGTTTTGCCGTTCTTTACGACAGAAACCCCGACGGGACGATGGGCAAGACGGAAGCTGAAATCAAAACAGTGATCAAAAATTACGCACAAGCCCACCTCATCTCTTTTGACGCCGGCACTTTCGGAGATGCAAATATTGTGGTGTCCCCACGCACCCTGGTCGCCGGAGATTATGTTCGTCAAGTAACCGTAAACTATCCGTACACCTTTCTGGTCTTTCCCAACCTGAGCAAGCTCTTTGGCGATGGAACGGCCAATAGCCTCACGTTGTCAGCGGTCACGGTGATGCGGGATGAACACCAATGAAGCTTGTACTGATTAGGCAACACCAAAGAAATAACCTCCCAAAAGGTAGCTTGCTTTGTAGGAGCGGCTTCCAGCCGCGACCAGGCGCAATGGCGGCTTCTCTGATGTCGCGGCTGGAAGCCGCTCCTACGACCCTATTATTTGTGAGCTGCCTTATCGTGAAAATCCCCCTCAATCCCCCTTTGATAAAGGGGGAGGCATGGCGCTCCGCACCTTTGATGAAGGTGAAGGGCGTTTCCCCCCTTTGCCAAAGGGGGGCCAGGGGGGATTTTTATCGGTGGGGGTGAACATCGCTATGCTCATGACCGTTAGCACAAGGATTTCTTAACTAAAGGGTTGAGACAATGCAACAGAAGCACTCTCGTCTCCGCAAAAAGTTAAAGGACCAAAGCGGTGTGACCCTGGTTTTTGTCGCTTTAACGCTCTTTTCCCTCGTTGGTTTTTCCGCCCTGGCAGTGGACTTAAGTACCCAAGCAAAAGTTTTCTAACAAAACGAACCGTTCGCCCTGAGCCTGTCGAAGGGCATGTCTGGTTGTGCCCTTCGACAGGCTCAGGGCGAACGGACAGCAAGACAAAATGTTAAGAAATATACGCTCAGGTACTTAGGCTATCTCTACGTCGTTCGCAACGAGCTGCAAAATGCCGCGGATGCCGGAGCACTCGCGGGAGCATGGGGGCTATACGATTCTACCGGTCATGTGGACGAAGGGGCGAACCAGCGGGCCTTCGAGGCTGCCACAGCCAACAAGAGCGGGGCGGCGGCTGTGACGGTCAACTGGACCTCAGGTAATACGGGGGATGTTCAGAGAGGACACTACCGTTTCGAAGATGGCCAATTTTTTCCCAGTGACAATCTGAATATGGTGCCTCTAAACGGGGTCTCCGAAGCAACATTGGATGCCAACCTCAATTTCGTCAACGCAGTCAGAGTCTTTACCCGCAGACCGGCAGCACCCTCTTTTTTCTCCAAGATCTTCGGTTATGACAGCTATGCCCTGAGTGCTGAAGCTGTGGCCTATATCGGTTTTGCGGGACAACTGGCGCCTGGGGACGCAGACCAGCCCATGGCGGTATGCAAGCAGGCGCTCGTTGATGGTACAGGAAATTATAGTTGTGGCGTCGGCCGCATGATCAACAGCGGGGCAAACCCCGGGCATGAAACGGGAGGCTGGACGAACTTCAGCCAGCCCTGCACGACCGCGAATACCAGCTCTGTCAAGCCGTTGGTCTGTGCTAAAGGGAATCCAGAGGCTGTCAGCTTGGGACAGGGCATGGGAACCACGAACGGTCAAGAAGATGCGGTTTTCAATGATCTTGAAAGTTGCTGGAGAAAAAACAGTGCATTGGATACCGATAACGACAAGGTCCCTGACAAGCCCTGGAACATGACACTCCCGGTCATTGATTGTGCGGGCAACAGTGTCAGCAACTGTTCAACCGTTGTAGGCGCAGTAGAATTGAATCTTATCTGGATCACTCAAAACGACAAGAATCAATGGCGGGAGGTTCCCCAGAAAATGCTGAAGCCGGACGGGTCCTACTGGACCTGTTCCTATACCAAAAACGATACCGTCGCAGCGCAGGCTTGCTGGCAAAGTTTCGTCGATACGTTCAATCTACAGGACGTCCTCAACAACACGGCCGCCACCTACGAAGACAAAACCATCTATTATTTGCCCGACTGCAAAGCCCATGAGCTTTCAGGCAGGACAGGCGGGCAGAATTTCGGGATTCTGGCAAAGATCCCTGTGCTGGTGAAATGAGTGTTCTGCGAAAAGTCTTCACCAAACAAGGCTCTGTCTGGGCACGCTCCATGCATAACCATCAATGAGCCGCACCCATACATGATATGCGCTTGATTCCAAGCCCATCATTTCCAACTTGAGGATCACCGGAAAGGCACCGAAGTGGCAACCGACCTCAACCCCATATGGATTGAAACCAAAACGGAAGAGACCCGGCGGGTTTTGGAAAAAATCATCCTGTCGAAGGCCGAGCACCGCATCCGCCGCAATGGCGATTCAGACCCCTCGGAACTGCTCATCTATCAAATGGGAGAAGACGTCGAATCCGACCTCAAGAAGGTCCAGTCCGTCCTCGATTCGCACATGGTGAAGGAGGTGTTCCTCGTTTCCTCCAACCCGGACCCGGAAATTCTCGTCAAGGCATTGCGGGCCGGAGTGCGGGAATTCCTGAAGGAGCCCATACAGGAAGCGGAACTGCTGCAGGCGTTCGATCGATTGAACCGCAGGAAGAGCAAAGCCGCTTCACCGACGAAAAACGGCAAAATCATCGATGTGGTCGGGGCCAAGGGAGGTGTCGGAAACACGACGCTTGCCGTCAACCTGGCAGCCAATCTGGCCCTGCAGTCACCCAATCAGCTCGTCGCCCTCATGGACATGAACCTGCTGTTCGGGGAGGTCCCCACATTCCTCGATTTCAAGCCGTCTTTCGATTGGGGGGAGCTGGCCCGCAATATTTCACGCCTGGACGCCACCTTCCTCATGAGTGTCACGCACCGGCATGCTTCGGGCGTGCACGTGGTACCCTCCCCCCACCATTTGAACGGCAACTTCGAGGCGACCCCGGACGTCATCAAGAAGCTCCTCCAGGTCATGAAAAACGTTTTCGATTACGTCGTCATCGATTCGGGCCATTTGGCCGACGAGCTCTCCCTCCGGATTCTGGAAATCTCCGACGAGGCCCTGCTCACGGCCATCCTGAGCCTCCCATGCCTGACCAATGTGAAACGATTGCTTCGCTACCTGAGCGACTTGGGAATCGCCTCCCAGGAATCCATAAAAATCGTCATCAACCGCTACCTCTCCGGGTCGGACATTTCCCTGAAGGACGCCGAGAAAGTCGTGGAGCGGCAAATCTTCTGGACAGTGCCCAACGACTTCAAGGTGACCGTGGCCGCCATCAACCAGGGCAAAACGCTCTTTGAAATCGCGCCCAGGTCCCCCGTGAGTCGAAGTGTCAAAGACCTGGCAGGAAAATTCGTGACAAACACCGGGGAGAGCTCGACCTCCAGGTCATTTTTTGCAAGGTGGTTTTCCAGGAATTGATGTGCATGTATTTCATGCATCTAACGACACTGTGCTGTTACCGTGAAAATCCCCCTCAATCCCCCTTTGATAAAGGGGGAGGCATGGCGTTTCCCCAATTTGATGAAGAGGCGCGTTTTCCCCCCTTTATCAAAGGGGGGCAGGGGGGATTTTATTGACGGGGGTGAACACAGACGAGCTCATGACCGTTTGTAGGAGCGGCTTCCAGCCGCGACTTTCTCAATCGATCATTTTTGTCGCGGCTGGAAGCCGCTCCTACAAGGAAAACGAATAGTCCGAAAGAAAACCAGTAGTCCGGATCTCTGCATTGCGAAGTAGCCAGGATTTGATGCGATGGCCCCGGGCATGACGGAGCGAGGATGTTCGGAAATATATACTCGGATTCTTGAGAGGAGGGATTTCGAAATGTTCAATATGTGGAAACAGGCGGCCAAGAATTCTTCTCTCGCTCCAGCCGGGGGGGCGAACGAGCTCTTGAAGGTCGAGGATGTGATGGCCTCCAGGGCCAGGGCCCGTGCCATCGTCCCCAACGAGTATTATGAGCTCAAGACCAGGATCCACGACCGGCTCATTGAAATGATCGATCTGTCCGTCCTGGACACCTTCGACCAGCATGTCCTGACTCCCCAAATCCGAAGCCTGGTGCAGCAAATCCTGGACGAGGAGCACGGGAAAATCCCTCTCAACCTGGGCGAGCGCCAGAAGCTTTTCGAAGAAATCGAGCACGAAGTCTTCGGCCTGGGCCCCCTGGAGCCTTTGCTGCAGGACCCTACCGTATCCGACATCCTGGTCAACAACTACCGCCAGGTCTACGTGGAGCGCTTCGGGAAGCTCGAATATACGGAAGCCAGGTTCAAGGACGAGGTCCACCTGCGGAAAATCATCGACAAGATCGTCTCCGCCGTGGGGCGGCGCATCGATGAATCGTCGCCCATGGTGGATGCGCGACTGCAGGACGGCTCGCGCGTCAACGCCGTCATTCCCCCGCTGGCCCTGGATGGCTCCGTGCTCTCCATCCGGCGCTTTTCAAGGGAGCCCCTCGAGCTCCACGATCTCATCGCCTTCAACTCCCTGACGTCCGAATTCGGAGAGCTCCTGAAAGCCATCGTGAAAGCACGCCTCAACGTTCTCATCTCGGGGGGCACGGGCAGCGGGAAAACGACGCTCTTGAACGTGCTCTCGCGCTTCATCCCCGAGGAGGAGCGCATTGTCACCATCGAGGACGCTGCCGAGCTGCAGCTCAAACAGACCCACGTGGTGCGCATGGAAACCCGGCCGGCCAACGTCGAGGGCAAGGGGGAGATCACCCAACGGGACCTGGTCAAGAACTGCCTGCGCATGCGGCCCGACCGCATCATCCTGGGCGAAGTCCGCGGGCACGAAGCCTTCGACATGCTCCAGGCCATGAATACGGGCCATGAAGGATCCCTCACCACTGTCCACGCCAACTCCCCCCGCGATGCCCTCATGCGGGTGGAGACCATGGTGGCCATGACGGGCATGGACATTCCCACGGAGTTCATGCGGAAATACATCAGCTCCGCCCTGGATGTCGTCATCCAGGCCGCGCGCCTGGCGGACGGCACCAGAAAGGTGATGAGCATCCAGGAAATCACGGGGATGGAGGGCAACGTCATCAGCCTCCAGGAGATCTTCCGGTTTGAACAGGTGGGGGTCGAGGCCAACGGAAAAATCAAGGGACATTTCAAGGCCACCGGCCTGAGGCCCATGTTCTCCAAGAAGTTGGAAACCATGGGCATAAAACTGCCGCCTGGGATCTTTGAGCCGAGACATTCTTGAGAAGCTCATACACTGCCAACGCTTGAAATCTTGACGTTTGTAGGAGCGGCTTCTCCTAATCTCGCCTTTTGTAGGAGCGGCTTCCAGCCGCGACCCTCCCGGGAACCGCCCGTTTCTGTCGCGGATGAAAGCTGTCGCGGCTGGAAGCCGCTCCTACAAAAAAATGGCCGCATGTTTACGACCTTTGGCACTTAAAGCCTATCCCAAGCCCCCTCACCACGGCATTCTCACCAAAATGGCAAGGGAAGTTTTCGGATAGGTGCTTAAAAAAAACTGACCCATGTGATGGGATTACAAATGGATTCGTTGCTGCCCCTCGGTCTGTTCATTTTTTGCCTGGTCGTCATCGAGCTGATTTTCTCGGGGATCAAAAACCTGCGGAGCGGAGGCTCCAAGAGCGTCCAGGCAAGGCTGCAGGCACTGCAGAAGGATCGCCCAGAGCACATCGACATCCACATCCTGAGGGATCGGCGCCTGAGCCCATCGGGCTGGCTGCATGCAATCCTTTCCATCCTTCCCGGCATGAAGAACATCGACCGCCTCCTCCAGCAGGCCAATGTCGGCATGGCCCTCTCCACGTTCCTCCTCCTCATGGCAGGGTCTGCGGCCTGCGGGTACCTGCTTCCCGCCGCTGCCCTGAAACGCCCTGAGCTCGGACCGGTCTTCGCCCTGCTGTTCCTGACCATTCCCTTTCTATATGTCCTTCAGAAGAAGAACGAGCGCATCAAAAAATTTGCAGACCAGCTTCCCGATGCTCTCGAGCTCATCGGCCGCACCATGCGAGCGGGCCATGCCTTTTCCGGCGGAATGAAAATGGTGGCGGAGGAATTCGACGACCCCATCGGCTCCGAATTTGCCCGCACTCTGAGTGAAATCAATTTCGGCGTCGGGGTCGCCGACGCCCTCAAGGCCATGGCGAAACGGGTGGGCAGCGACGATCTCAGTTATTTCGTCATCGCCGTCATCATCCAGAGGGAGACGGGAGGCAACTTGGCCGAAATCGTCGAGGCCATCGCTTTCATCATTCGGGAGCGGATCAAGCTGATGGGAAAAGTGAGGGTGCTTGCAGCCGAAGGAAAGGTTTCCGCCATCGTCCTTTGTGCATTGCCTTTCCTGATAGCCCTTTTCGGATTCTCCACGAACCCAAAGCTCTTCAATGTCCTGACGGAAGACCCGGCCGGCCGGATCATGTCTTACACGGCTTTGGGCTTGATGGCCTTCGGAATTCTCGTGATCCGCAAGATGATCAAGATTCGCGTTTGACGTTTTTGCTTCTAACCATCTCAGGTGATGACAATGACGTGGTCATTGTCCCGTAGGAGCGGCATCCTCGGAATCCTGCTCGCAGGAAAGGCAAGCGCTTTGTAGGAGCGGCTTCCAGCCGCGACAAAAGACTTACCGGCCGCGGCAGGAGAGGTTCCGGCACGATAAAAATTCCCCGCACATTGTCGCGGCAGGATGCCACTCCTACAAAGCGCGGGGCGGCCCGCGCCATTGCAAAGATCCACACCCAGGGCCTGACCCTGAAGCTCCCCTCTTCAGGACTTGAGGGGGCGCTCCTCAGGCAGGCTCCAATCCATTGAAAGGCCTGACATGCTCACAGCGGAAAATTTTCCCATCATCGCCAGTCTGATGATCTTCATTTCCATCCTGCTGCTGTTTTTGGGTGCCTTCGCATACCGCTCCCGCATGAAAAGCCGATCGAGGCTCTTCTCGGGCGCCGGGGCATCAGAGGGACCCTCCGCCCTCCCTCTGAACGGGTCGGCCGACGTCATGGGAAGCCGATCCCCGCGCCCGCTTTTGAAGACCGCGAAGAAAATAGGACAGGCAATGGAAGCCGGGGAAAAAGACCTCCCCAAGGGGAGAAACGTCCCTTTCCTCCAGGCGGGCATAAGAAATGGGGATGCCCCCACCATCTTCATGGGAACGAAGGTCCTGCTGGCAAGCCTGTCGGCTGCGGGCCTCTTTCTACTGGGGCAGATGTTTTTGAGGCACCTCCTTCCATCTCACAGGTTTCTCGTGGCTGCATCCTTTTCGGCCGCAGCCTACTATCTGCCCAACATATGGCTCAGAGTGAGGACCTCCACCCGAAAGCGAAACATCCAGAACGCCCTGCCCGATGCCCTGGACCTGCTGGTGGTGTGCGTGGAAGCCGGCATGAGCCTCGATGCCAGCCTCCAGCGCGTGGGGCAGGAAATGAGGCTGCAGTGCAGGGAACTCAGCGACGAGCTCTTTCTCATGAACCTGGAGATCAGGGCGGGCAAATCGAGGCGCGATGCCCTGAAGAACCTGGCGGTGCGCACCGGCCTGGAGGATGTGAACAGCCTGGTCACCCTGCTCATCCAGACGGAACAGTTCGGCACCAGCATCTCCCAGGCCCTGCGCGTCTATTCCGACACCTTCAGGACCAAGAGAATGCAGAGGGCCGAAGAGATCGCCGCAAAACTGCCCGTGAAGCTCTTGCTTCCCCTGGTGCTTTTCATCTTTCCGTCAATTTTCGTGGTGCTCCTGGGACCGGCGGCCATCAACATATTCAGGGTATTGATTAAAAAATGAAGCTCCACCATCCGCCATCGGTGCACCTTTTATATGAAAATGCCGTCATCAAGTCTTTTCATCCTTCGTTGTGACCGACCCGGTCATGGGGGTTATTGAATTGGCACGTCTTTTTCGAAACGGCGATGCGACAGCATCAGCCCCTTGCCTTGTTATGTTTTTTCGTAGCAACAACCGCTCATAAAATTTTGTGTTTTTTTGTAGGAGCGGCTTCCAGCCGCGACCAGATAGACCAGCCATGATGTCAAACAGAGAAGCCCATCAAAGAAATCTGCGAAAAGGCCGGTTTTCCCAACTGGGCAATGTGTATTTCATTACAACAGGCACAAAAGACCGGCTGCCGGTGTTTTCCAATCCTGCCGCGTCGAAAATCGTCCTCGATTCCCTCAGATGGCTGAACGACCAGGGCAAGATCGAACTGCTCGCCGCCATGGTCATGCCTGACCACGTCCATTTCGTGGCACGGCTTCGGAGCACGACCCTTCCATCCCTGATGCACTCCTTGAAGAGCTTTACATCCAACAAGATCCATGACCTGCCAAACAGGGAGGACCGCCTGTGGGAGGCCCAATATTACGATCATGCCATCAGAACCGACGATGAACTGAGGGAACGCATCCTCTATTGCCTCCAGAACCCTGTGAGGAAAGGGCTTGTCGGCCATTTCAGAGAATGGCCGCATTGGTATTGTGCCTATGACGTGTGATGAGGTCGGAACGGTGTTTCCAAAACCAGGCCGGGAAATTGTCGCAAACCAAGGGCAGGTAACAAATTTTGGTATGTAACGAGGATCGTACATACACCACCATTTCTTTGTAGGAACGGTCTCCAGACGTGACAGGATCGGCGGCTTTTGCTTTGTAGGAGCGGCTTCCAGCCGCGACAGAAATGGATCACCGCAATCTTTGTCGCGGCAGGATGCCGCTCCTACAAAGGATCGCCCACAAGATATTGTCAAATCCAGAAATTGACCGAGGTTGAAGGATTGTTTCCAACGAAGCACGGAGGATAAACACCACATGAAGCTCAAAGATTTTTCAGAAAATTTGCGCAGAAACCTATGCCGCAAGGCGCTTGCCATTCTTTTGCTGGCGCCCCTCACCGCTTGCGCCACCACCAAGAACACCGCATCCAATGTCTTCGAAGAAACAGGCTATCAAAAGCTCGTGGAACGACAGAATGCCTTGTCGTCCGACGATGGGACCGCAGCAAAAAAACTCCCCAAAATGAAGGACTCGGATCATGAAAAACTCGGGGACATCTACCTCCAGCAGGGAAAGTTCGAGCTGGCCTACGTTCAGTACACGAAAGTCCTGCGCAAATCCCCCGACAACCTGGGGGTTGTCCTGAAAAGAGGCCTGGTATTTCTTTACCGGGACCTCCCGGAAGAGGGCAAGAAAGAATTCCTTGTCGTTCTCAAAAAGGAACCGTCCAACGCCCTGGCCCTGCAAGCCATGGGGCAGGCACTGTTTCAACAGAAGAACTACCCGGAGGCGGAAAAATACCTTCGTGAAGCCGTGCAGGCCAACCCAAAGCTATGGGTCCCTCACAACCTGCTGGGAATCATTTACGATTACCAGGGCCGGGGGCAGGAGGCCATTGCCCACTACGAGACGGCCGTCGGCTTGAAGCCCGACGAGGCCAGCCTGTACAACAATCTGGGGGTGGCTTACTCTCTCGCCGGCCAGTTGGATAAATCCATTGAAACCTTTGGGAAGGGCCTGCAGATCAGCCCGAGGGATGAAAAATTGAACAACAATCTGGGAATGGTGCTCTGCAAAGCGGGTCGCTATCCTGAAGCGGTCGAGGCCTTCAAACGCTGCGGGGATGAGGCTCAGGCATTGAACAATTTGGGGAGCTATTTTTTTCAGGAGGGGGAGTATGAAAAGGCTGTGCGGTCCTTCGAGAGGGCTGTTCGGCTTCGGTCAGCATACTATACCGAGGCGAGTGAAAATTTGAAGAGGGCTGAAGTCAGGCTCCACAGCCAAACTTCGCAATCATTTGTGGAGAAAAGCGAATCAAGAAAAGCTACCGCATCTAAAATTGTCACGGACATGAGAGAAAATGATTTAAATGAGGAAGCACCTTGTCTCCGTTGAGACTTAACTTTCTATTGACATTCACTTGTGGCATTAACGATAGAGACACATCAATTGACATTTTGCTGAGAAACTGAAGGAAGTGGTTTGAATCGCTTAATTTTAGTCTTCAAGACGTTTCCCATAAGGAGGGAAAACGCCTTGAAGATGAACGATATAAAAATTTTATTTACTCCGCCGCAATCTTTTTTGCAACATCTCCAAACATCGTGTTTACGTTGCCACCCAGAGTTTTAACAGTTGCGATACATACTACTGCAATAAGTGCGACCATGAGTGCATATTCAACCATCGTGGCGCCTTCTTCTTCCTTCAAGAAATTCTGTACTTTCTTCAACATGGCATTCTCCTTCTTTGATGAATCGTTACAGTTGATGTTTTTCCTACTCGCCTTTCACTCAAAAACCCCATCGTTCAAGACTTCTCAAGTCCACCGACAGGACCGCTGCTTTCTCTACTGCCGGGAAATTCCCGGTTGCGATGCGTCCAACCCCATGCTTCCATCCGGTTGCTTCACTTTCAGCCCTTTCGGAAGCTCACCCTGTTGTCCCATCCAAGCATCCGTAATCTCCGGCAGTTCGTTCTGTTCCGCGATGTTGACTCTCTTATTTGCGAGGACTGTGCCAACATTTTCTTTTCCAGCAAATTGGGCTTTCGAAGATTCGAGAATGCGTGACAGGAAGCGCATCGGCGGGCACCCAAAAATCGTGCAGTCGTTTGGTGAGGGGGAGTGCATGGGACCGGGAGGCGTATTTCATCGACTGTTGGTAGATCGATTTTGCCGGGGGGCGTTAAGTGGCGGTTTCTAATGTAACTTTTTGTAGTGCAAAATAGGTTAAAAGTTGTCGAAATCTACCAAAAGTAGAATAGCCCGTTCAGAGCGGCTGAAACCCGCTTCATGACTGACTTGGGAAGAATCAAGGGAGATCCGTTGCTTTGGCTTTGGTAAAGCAATCGCACGAAATAGCCGTTGACATGAGGTAAAAGGCGATAAATCGGTTTGGACAAGGGAGTAGTTGCATTTCATGCAGTTGACGGAACTGCGCTGTTAACGGGTGATAAGCTGGAGTTTGTGGGGTTTGTAGGAGCGGCTTCCAGCCGCGACAGCAAGCCGGTCGCGGCTGGAAGCCGCTCCTACAGGGTCATTCCAGTCCACTGGCAACTATGTCTTCGGACAACTGTTGAGGATGGTGCGCCGACGGCATCCACAAGAATCCGCGCAAGGCGGCTCAAGCAATATGGGTCAGCCGTTGGAGAGGTGAAAGTCTCATGCACGGTTCCAAAGGGGAAAAGGGGGCGAGACGCTCCCGGCATACCCGGTTCTTGTTTCTTGTCCCCTCGTTGAATCATGGGATCGATTGTGATATCGTATCATAAAATCCATATCGATGGAGGCATTCATGAAAGCAGTCACTGTTTCTCCTAAATTCCAGGTCGTGATCCCTCGTGATCTGAGAAAGTCAATGGATATTCAGCCTGGTACCAAGGTCCAGATCCTCCAGTATGAAAACCGAATTGAGCTCATCCCCCTCAGGAGCCCCAAGAGTCTACGAGGGTTTCTAAAAGGAATAGATACAAGTATAGACCGGGAGCTGGATCGAGTATGAATCTTGTCGATTCCTGTGGCTGGCTCGAATACTTCGCAGATACCCCATACGCTGACTTCTTTGCACCTGCCATTGAGGATACCGCCAATCTCATTGTCCCAACCATCTGCATCCTTGAGGTATTCAAACGGGTACTTCAACAAAGAGGTGAAGATGCAGCACTCCAGATTGTTGCCGTAATGCATCAGGGACAGCTTGTCACTTTGACTGAAAGCATTGCCCTCAGGGCAGCCAAGGTAGGCAGTGAGCTGAAGCTGCCCCTCGCCGACAGCGTCATCCTGGCAAGCGCTCAGACCTACGGGGCTCTCGTTTGGACTCAAGATGCTCACTTCAAAGACATTGAGAACGTAAAATACCTAGCAAAAACATAGCATTTTACCAACGAACCGCTCAAGGAGGACGCGGCAAAAGTCCGCCGCGCTCACCTAGCTTCACGTTAGGGTGCTCTTCCTGAAGCCCTGTGCTGATGTAAACTAAAATAAACCGGCAGGATGTCATTGGTCTGAAGAATTGAAGGAGGTGTTTTATATGGCAGGGCCATCGTTTGAGCAACAGATCACTTCGCATCTTCACAAGCTGAGTCCTGAGCAGCAGATGCGAGTTTTAGCTTTTGTTCGCACCTTGGCAGAAGAGAAGCCTTTCGGCGTACCGGGAAGTGAGTTATTGAGGTTTGCAGGTACCATTGCTCTTGAAGATCTTAATGAAATGGAAAAGGCAATAGCTGAGGGCTGTGAACAGGTGGACCTAAATGACTGGTAGATTTCTGATCGATACGAACATTGTCATTGCTCTGTTTGCCAATGACTCCACTGTGCAACAGCATCTGAGCAATGCTATCGAAGTCTTTACCCCAGCTACGGTTCTTGGTGAGCTCTACTACGGTGCCTACAAGTCTTCTCGGGGAAAGGAAAATGTCTCTCGAATCAACGAATTTGCTTCTCAGAACGTGGTGCTCTCCTGTGATGCAGCCACTGCTCAATGGTACGGTCAGATCAAAGATGGTCTTCGCAAGAAAGGCCGTCCCATTCCAGAAAATGACATCTGGATCGCAGCCATCGCTCTACAATATGATCTTACCCTGGTCACTCGAGATGACCACTTTCAGGAGATAGCTGGGCTGCAGGTGGAGAAGTGGTGCGCCTAACGCATCAACTCGGCTGGGCAATTCCGCTGCGCTCCATTGCCGGCCGGTTCCCGCGGAGCGTTATACAGCATACAGGGCCATGAAGGAGTCGGGATCTCAGCTATGCGGAGCATCTTCTACCTTCGGCCACAAATCGCCGAGGTTGATTTCGATGTATTGAAACGGTTCAATGTGGATTTTTTCCGCACCGTCAAACGCATCCAGCAACAACCATCGGCCGGACTCGAGCCGGTAGACCTCCAGGGTCGTCTGATCCGGGTCGATCAACCATAGATGCCTTACACCGTACTCGGCATACCGGGCCATCTTTTTGATGCGGTCCAGGCGAAACGTGCTCGGGGAGAGAACCTCGCATACCCAATCGGGCGTCACCGAGATCGGATTCTGTCCCTCTTCCCATAGGAATCTTTCGGCCTTCCACCCTGCCAGGTCCGGAACCAGGATGTGCTCCCCCAGTTTCATTTCCGGTTCGATGAGAATGACCCATCCACCTGGGCCGCCTCCCTCCCCAAAGTGGTAGGCCGGCAATACCCTGCTCCCCAGGGTGGAAGTCGCGTAGGTATGCTTTCTCGATGGCCGGGGAGTGACGATCAATTCCCCGTCGATGATCTCGCCGATCACGTTGTCCGGTACACGGTAAAGATCTTCATAGGTCGCTTTATTCTTCGCCGGTTGGGACATGGCGCACGTCCTTCGATAGAATTTTGAGGGTTTTCGCGGATTAGCGTGACGTGGCTAAATATTTTTGTCGCGGCTGGAAGCCGCTCCTACAGGATCATCAATAAGTCAAGATCTCACCCGTTTGGAGTATATCAAGCCTCCAACCACAAGTCGCCCAGGTGGAATTCGATGTCTTGAAACGGTTCCAGGCGTGCCTTTTCGTCGCCGCCGAAGACGCCCGCGGGGACCCATCGACTGGATTCGAGCCGGAAGACCTCCACGGTCCTGTGAAGTGGGTCGACCAGCCAAAGGTGCCCCACCCCATGCGCTTCATAAATGGCCTTCTTCACCGTGCGGTCGCGAAGAGCGGTGCTCGGAGAGAGTACTTCGCACACCCAGTCGGGAGTGACCTCGATCCAATTGTACTCCAACTTTTTCGGAAATCTCTCTTTTCCCCAGCCGGCAAGATCCGGGACGATCAATTGCTGGCTCAATATGATTTCAACCTCGACGAGAATAATCCATCCTCCGGGAGCACCCCCTTCTCCGAATTGATAAGGTGGCAATATTTTGCCCCCCAACGCGGATGTTGCGAGCATGTGCTTCGGTGACGGCCTCGGAGTGGCGATCAGCTCCCCGTTGATGATTTCTCCGATCATGTTTTCGGGGACACTGTAGAGGTCCTGGTAGGTCGCTTTCTTTTTCGCCGGGTCCGACATGACACAGACTCCTTTTATTCCGGCCTGATTCCAAGGTGATCTCAACTGCCGTTAACGGTCATGAGCACGGCGGTGTTCACCCCCATCAATAAAATCCCCCCTGCCCCCTTTGCAAAGGGGGGAAAGCCGACTCTCACTATACGTGTTGAGGATGAAAAGCTTCGTTTTTGTAGGAGCGGCTTCCAGCCGCGACCGATTCACGTCGCGGCTGGAAGCCGCTCCTACAAAAGCCAAGGTTTGAACCGTTCGCAGTATAACAGCCGAACGCCCCCTCAGGGGATGAGAGTAAAGCCCTGCTCCTCGAAATGGGGATCGAAAGCAAAAACCGTTTTTATCCCCAGGCTGCGCATGACCTCGAAGCTCACGCAGTCGACAAAACTGAGATTCCGCCTGGACGCGGAAAGAAGTGCCCCCATTCCGGACCGATGGACCTCAGGGGCAACAAATTCAATATGGATCAGGGGCACAATGTCTTCGTGATATCCGCGGACGGCATCGATCCCGAGGCGATGCTGCAGGAGGGCATGGCTTTCCACCAAAACGTAGTTGCTGGTAAAAAAGGAATTTGTCCCTTCAAGCATGGACGTCCACGCCACCCGTGCCCGCGGGTGATTGGCATCATCCCGGTCCAGCAGAGCGTAGAAGGCCGAAGTATCGATGAAGATTCTCATTCGCCGTACGCGTCCGGAAGGTAGTCGTCATGCTTTGTGGAAATATCGTGTTGACCGGAGCCGAACTTACCCACGATTTCCAACGCCCTCTTACGCCTTTCTTCGGGGTCAGGCTGCGGGCTCGATTCGATCATGCTGTCAACTGCCTGCCTGATCAACCTGGCAATGGATACGCGCCGGGATACGGCCATTTTCCTGAGGGCCTGCACCTGGCTCTCTGTCAACTGTATCTGGGTCCTGATCATGGATGCCTCCAAATGATTACACCTTTTTGAACATGATAACAGTTGGGTTCGGTGTCGTCAATTTAGAGGCTTTGTGCATTCAGGGCAATCGCACGAAGTAGCCGTTGACGTGAGGGAAAAGGCAATAAGGCAGCTCACGAGTAATAGGGTACCAGAACTGTAGGAGCGGCTTCCAGCCACGACATCGGAGAAGCCGCCATGCCCCCTGGTCACGGCTGGAAGCCGCTCCTACAAAACAAGCTACCCTTTGGGAGGTTATTTCTTTGGTATTGCCTAAAGCGCTATCAGGCGATGGGGAAGGTGCATTTCATGCTTCCGCCTTCACTGTGCTGTTAACGGGTAATACCTGGATTTTGTAGGAGCGGCTTCCAGCCGCGACTTTTTCAATCGTTCATTTTTGTCGCGGCTGGAAGCCGCTCCTACAAGGAGCTCGGGTAGTCCAGATCTCAGCCTTGCGGTGTAGTCAGGATTTGATGCGCTTGCTCTCTTTGTGCATTTCCTGCTTTGGAGCTGCCTGCAACGGACTGCCGAGGACGCCTTGATGAAAAGGTCGGCGCTACGAAACGCCCTGGGACATCCCCTCGTTGGATTCCTGGAGTCCGTGCTTCTGGATCTTTTTCCACAGGTTTTTGGGGTTGAGGCCCAGGAGCTTCGCGGCTCCGCATTGCTTTCCGCCGCACTTGCGCAGGGCGTTGAGGATCAGGTTGCGCTCCACGTTGTCGAGGGTTTCCCCCAGGGAGATGGGGGCGGCCTTGTCATCTCCATGGGGAGGGTAGGGCCGGTTGCTGAGGGTCATGCGCATGTCCTGGGCGCTCAGGATGGCTCCACTGCTCATGATGACCGCCCGTTCGAGGGTATTGGCGAACTCGCGGATGTTTCCCGGCCAGTCATGCTCCGTGACGATATCCAGTCCCTCGCGGGAAATGCCGCTCACCCGGGTGCCGAGCTTCCGGTTGATTTGGTGGATGAAATACTGGGCGAGAAGGGGCAGGTCTTCCTTCCTTTCCCGCAGGGGAGGAAGATGCACGGTGCCGACGTTCAGGCGGTAGTAGAGGTCCTCGCGGAAGTTCTTTTCCTTGATGAGGGACTTGAGGTCCTGGTTCGTGGCGGCGATGATCCGCACATCCACGGAGAGGGTTTTGCTTCCCCCGAGCCTTTCGAAGCCCTTCTGCTCCACCAGCCTCAGCAGCTTGGCCTGAAGCGAAAAAGGCATGTCCCCGATTTCATCCATGAGGATGCTTCCGCCGTCGGCCAGCTCGAACTTCCCCGGCTTGGCCAGGGCGGCCCCGGTGAACGCTCCCTTTTCGTGGCCGCAGAGCTCGCTTTCCAGGAGATTTTCAGGGATGGACGCACAGTTGATTTTGACAAAAGGGCCCGACGCGCGTTTGCTCAGGGCATGGATCACATCCGCAATGAGCTCCTTGCCGGTTCCGCTCTCGCCCGTGATGAGGACGGTGGTATCGAGAGGGGCGATCTTTTCGAGGACCGCCTTGACCCCTTTCATGCACTCGCTTTCCCCGATGATGCGGCTGAGGGGGCCGTTGCTCTGGAAGCGGCATTTTAGCTGACTCAGCTCCTTTTCAAGCCGCCGCTTTTCCAAGGCCCTTTTGATCACCACGTCCATCTCTTTCAAGCTGAACGGCTTGGTGAAATAGTCGTAGGCGCCCATGCTGATGGCTTCCAGGGTGACATCCTTGGACCCGTGGGCCGTCATGAGGATGATTTCCCCCTGGTTGGCCAGCTGTTTGATTTTTGGAATGGCCTCCAAGCCGGACATTCCCGGCAGCATGATGTCGAGGAGGAGCAGATCGAAGGATTTTTCCTCCATCTTTTCCAGGGCTTCTTCGGCGGACCCCGCCAGTTCCCCCTCA
Organism: Desulforhabdus sp. TSK; assembly: GCF_022836495.1. Taxonomy (GTDB): domain Bacteria; phylum Desulfobacterota; class Syntrophobacteria; order Syntrophobacterales; family Syntrophobacteraceae; genus Desulforhabdus. The sequence continues at coordinate 55,917 of NZ_BQXM01000020.1, read as the reverse complement.
TACCCCCGCTTTTTCAGCACTTCATTCAGAGCCGACTGCATACCGGGATCGTCGTCCACAATAAGGATATTCCAGGACATAGGCCTACCTTTCTTTTCCCTGCATGAAAAATCCCCCTCGATCCCCCTTTGACAAAGGGGGAGGGCGACATCACATTTCTCCCTTCATTAAAGGCATTGCGTTTCCGCTTTTGTACTCGATGCGGTACAAAGCTTTTGAGAAGGGGTAAAAAGTTTTTGATTTGGTGTACAAAACTTTTGATTTGATGGCTCCCTGTTTTTTGTAGGAGCGGCTTCCAGCCGCGACAGTGAGCCGGTCGCGGCAGGATGCCGCTCCTACAAAAAAGAAGTTTTCAATCCTTAAGGCGTATATGTTTCCGAAGTCTCCATGGGGAGAAGGACCGAAATCGTTGTCCCCCCCGAGGCGCCGCTCTGCACCTCCAGGCGGCCCCCATGGGCGGTGACGATGTTATGGGCGGTGGCCATCCCCAGCCCGGTTCCTGAAGGCTTGGTGCTGTAAAAGGGCTCGAAGATTCTTTCAGGCGGATCGACGCCGACCCCTGGGCCGTCATCGGATATTTTCACCAGGACATGGCCGGGGTCCCCGTTGCGGCCGTGCCGGCAGTCTGTGGCGATCCGGATCGCACCCTCCTTGCCGCAGGCTTCAAAGGCGTTGCGCAAAATGTTGAGGAAGACCTGGGAGAGCTTCGCCTTGTCTCCCAGGGGAGACGGAAGCTCCGGCGGGTAGCATTCCGCAACAGAGATGTTCTTTTGTGGGAAGCAAAGCTGCGCCGTACGGACGGCTTCGGCCATGAGTCCATTGAGGTCCACCGCTTTTTTCTCGTTCACGGGGTTTCTGGAAAAGCTCAGCACCTCTTCCACCAGGTGATTCAAGCGTTCGATCTGTACCAGGATATCCTCCACGTACTTGTGATGGGGATCCTCCCGGCTGAGATCCTCCTGAACCAGCTCGCTGAGGGCGCGGATGGCCCCCAGGGGGTTTCGAACTTCGTGGGCGATGCGCGCCGCCATCTGCCCGAGGGCCGCAAGCCGCTCCAGCCGGAGGATCTGCTCCTTCAGGGCGGAGAGGCTCGACGGATCGCGGAGGATGAGGGTGAGGCGCTTTTCGTGAAGGGAAATGTCCCAGGCGGGGCTGGTCTCCACCAGGTAATCCCTGGGCTCTCCCTTGTTCAGGGAAAGATTCATGAGCTGAGGCGACGGATGGGCTTCCCCCTGGAATCCTTCCTCGATCAAGCCGTAGAATGTTTGGTTCAAGAAATCGCCGGGAATAATGTCTTTCAGCGACCAATCCGCAGGGGGCTCCTCGCTGAGAGAGAGCAGGCTGAGAGCGGTTTTGTTGGCGCTTTTCACCTTTCCGGCTTCATCGATGGTGATCATGGCCTGGGGCAGGTTCTGGACGATGGAGCTTTCGCTCCTGAACCGGTCGAGGGACAGGCCGACTTTTTCGAACAGGAGCTGCAGGGCATTGATTTCGTTATCCGCCACAAGAACGGCGGGACCTGCCTCCATGGAAGACTGGCGGATCAGGCTGCCCATTTTATCGATGAGGTCTCTCATGGAATGGCTGATGAAAAGGGCTGCACACAGGTTCCCGAGACAGGCGATCGCCGCCATGAGCATCATCCAGGCTGTTGCCGTGGTTTTAGCGGCTTCGGCGCAGTCTCCGGAAGCGCCGTGAAAGGATGGCCCTGTGAAGCTCATGACGACCATGCCGCAGGCGATCATGACCAGCGGCAGGAGCGTCGGCAGCGCCACCACCAGGCGGAGACGAAATTTCGGGGGTTCTGCCAGGTTTTCTTTCATGGAGTATCCTGATGAAAAGTAACGATTATGTAATCTATCGATAACTATTAGTAATACACACCGGTAAATCAATCGCCGCTTCATGAAAAACGGAGTTCTCGTTTTATTCGGCATTTCGGGGGGATCGGATTAGATTTTTTGCCATGCAAATCCCCCTCTTTCCCCCTTTCATAAAGGGGGAGGAATTGAGTTTCCTTCCTTTCATAAAAGGGGAAGTGTTGCGTTTCCTTCTTTACCAAAGGGCAGTAACTGTTTCCCCCCTTTACCAAAGGGGGCAGGGGGGGATTTTATTGGTGGGGGTGAACACCACCATGTTCATGGCCGTTAGTCGGTTCATGCTCGCACGGCAGGGTGGCAGCAGATCCTGAACAGGAGCAAGCGCCAGGGTGAATGGAAAAGATCGCAATTTTTCGATACCGAGTAGGAGCGGCTTCCAGCCGCGACAGTGAACCGGTCGCGGCTGGAAGCCGCTCCTACAAAGAACAGGAAGCCATGGAATCGGAAGCCCTTTGATCAACGATTATTGTTCAGTGAATCTCCTGATTTTCCGAACAATCAAAGGGAACGGTCCAGCAACATCTTTGGGGAATGATATTGGGGAAAGACGGAGTGGGCCAAAATATGCGGGTTAAGGATTGAAAATTTCATTTATGCAGGAGCGGCACCGGCTGACTGTCGCGGCAGGCTGCCGCTCCTACAGAAACAGGGAGCCGTAAAATCAAAAGTTTATACGTTTTAGATGAAGATGCCGTCGCCAAGGCTTTTCATCCTTCGTCGTGCCCCCCAGTCATGGGGGTGATCCTGTGCAGGGCTGAGAATCGTACTTTCCGTCATTTCGACCAAACGGAGAAATCTTCATAGATCCCTCACATGCGTTCGGGATGACAAACATCAAGTTTTCAATTGTTCGCAGCATACACGGTAGAGGGAAATGCTAAGAATTGCATTTGCTTTGATCATCGTGCTCGTCGCATGCCGCCCCGTCTTTGCCGACATGCAGTCGGCAGTCAAAGCTTTTCAGCGAGGCGACTACGCCTCGGCGTTGCCGGAATTTCAAAAACTGGCCGGGAAAGGGAACCCGACGGCCCAACGACTGCTGGCGGGCATGTACGAGGGGGGGCTGGGGATTCAGAGAGACTACCGGGAAGCCTTCAAATGGTATCATTTTGCAGCGGAGAAGGGAGATCTTACCGCTCAGTTCATGGTGGCCCAGATGTATTATGAAGGTAAAGGGGGCCCGGTCGACTACGTGGAAGCGGCAAAATGGTACAAGACTGCCGCGGAAAGAGGGCATGGTTACGCCCAATACAACCTTGCCCTCATGTATGAGTATGGGCGCGGCGTCCCAATGGACAGGCGGGAAGCCTTGAAATGGCACCTCAAAGCGGCGAAAGGGAACATTGCCGAGTCTCAGCATAGAATGGGAAAAATCTGCATGGACGGGGACATCGTGCCGCAAAATCCCGCGCACGCCCTTTTCTGGCTGGAATTGGCGGCACGCAATGGAAATGAAGAGGCGGCGAGACTGCGGGGCCATCTGGCAGCCAGGATGACCGCCGCGCAGCTCCAGCAGGCCAAAAATCTGCTCCAAAACAGCGGATCCACGAAGGGAAACGACTTCTCCCCGGCCCTGTCATGCATGTTTTATAAAGGCAGTCCATGAGGCGTCAGGTCTATTATGCTTTTATTATACTCCAAACAGGTGAGATCTTGACTTATCGATGATCTTGTAGGAGCGGCTTCCAGCCGCGACAAAAATAGACGGCTCCGCATAGAATCGCGGCTGGAAGCCGCTCCTACGAAAGTCAAGATTTGAACCGTTCGCAGTATAACCGTGACAGTAGTGGTTCTACTCAATCCAGAGGTTCTTAAGGTCTATTTCAATGTCGACAAAGGGTTCCACCCGTACCCGATCACTTTCACCGAAGACGGATCGCAGGAGCCACCCGCCGGCTTCAAGTCTAAAGACTTCGAGCGTCTTGGCTATGGGATCGATGAGCCACAAGTAAGAAACGCCATGTTCCCCGTAGATGGCCATTTTTTTTATTCTATCCACCCGAACAGTGCTGGGGGAGAGAATCTCGGTAATCCAATCAGGAGATACAGAAATCCAATTGGTGTCTTCCGCTCGGGGAAATCTTTCTCTCCTCCAGCCCGCTATGTCCGGCACCAGGTAATTTTCTCCGAACTTGATTTCCGGTTCTCCGATGATGATCCACCCACCCGGCCCTCCTCCGCGACCAAACTGGTAAGGAGGCAGCAGTTCGCCCCCAAGAGCATAGGCCGAAAAGCCATGTATCCTTGATGGCCGGGGCGTGACAATCAGCTCACCGTTGATGATCTCCCCCACGACGTCTTCAGGGATGCCATAAAGGTCTTCATAAGTGGCTTCTCTCTTTGCTGCCTCAGCCACGCCCAAATCTCCTTCCGAGCAAAGCGTTACAAGGGGCAGGACGACCAGTGTCATGGACACGATCAACCCGATCATCAGCATGACCATGGGTGGGGACGGCCGACCAGGTAATGGGTGTAAGGGGGTACCCTGCGGAACAAAGCTGACAGAGCACTAGCCGAAAGACTCGTGACAGACCGGAAACGTTTTCCTGTGCGGCTCGATGGCTTTTCCAAGCCAGGCAATGGTCTCACCTAAATTCCGCATATTGGCGAGGGCCTCCTCGTCCTTCAGGACTGCCCCCTCCTCCAGTCCGAATCCTATGTTCCAATAGATCGAGCCCGGAACGATCATCTGAGACATGAGAAACATATGGTTGATGGTATCGAAAACGTGAGTGCCACCGCCCCGACGAACCGCAACCACCGCAGCGCCGATCTTCCCGCTGAACGCGCGATTGTTGGCCAATGCAACCAATCCGGAGCGATCCAGGACGGCTTTCATATCGGCACTGACATCCGTGAAATAGGTTGGAGATCCCAGAATCAGGGCATCGGCCCTGACCATTTTCTCCATGACTTCATTGAACATGTCCTTTTTCTGGGTGCACTTCAGGTCCTTGTTCTCAAAACATTTTCCACATGCGATGCAGCCGCGGATGTGCTTTCCTCCCACCTGAACATACTCCGTCTCCCAACCGGCCTTTTCCAAAGGCTCCAATACGTGCTTCAGCAGGGTTCTGGTATTTCCGCCTTTTCTCGGGCTGCCGTTGATGGCCAACGCATACATAGAAATCTCCTCATTTTGGCTGTTTTTCCGCTGCGGCGGATCTGCCGGTGAAGCCGCCCGGAGGCGACTTCAGCAAGGGGAGCTACTCTCCCCGGGTGGTATTGAGGCTCAGCTTGATTCTGGCCTCGGTGACCGGACCGGCGATGCCGTCGGCAACAATGCCCACCGCCGCCTGGAACTCTTTCACCGCCCTCCGCGTGGCCGGGCCGTAGCGTCCGTCAACGACCAGCCTGGGGTCCGCACCAAGATCATTGAGGGCTTCCTGAAGCCACTTCACCGAATCATCCTCGTTGCCCGCCTTCCAGGGCTCGTCAGGCTGACTGCCGGTCCTGAGGAGTGGCCACAGTTTGCTGAACCACCCTTCTCGATCCGGCAGACCGTTGAATCCCCCGTTGATGCGGAGGGTAATGGTCCGGAGATCGTTTCGGTCCGCGAAGGCGTTGAGACCGCTCCGCGTCCATTCGTGCAACGCCGGTTTGAGCGCATGCTCCGGGGCGGTCACCAAATCGGGGTCACCTTCGAAATCGACTCCGCAGGCAGCGCCCATGATGCGGTGACTGCCTCGACCCGTCGTCTGCAGCACCCCGTTTCCGCGGTAGCGAAATCCGTCACCGGGCTGCGTATTTCCGAGCTCACGCGCTTTGCGCGGATTGCCCAGGCCGTAGACGCGCTCGGCGATCTGTTCCGGATGCCCCTCGAGCCTGGCTGCCTCCGCCGCCGTCACCGCCGCACTGTGGTGATGCACGCCGAATATCTCCACCAGGCGGTCCGCCCTGTAGTTCATGCTCTCACGCAAGACCGTGAAGCCTCCGGTCTCGTGCAGGGCCTGAGCCAGGAAATGCGCCATGCGCAGGGGTGTCGTGATCCCATGCTCCTCGAAGAGCGGCCCTCCCTGGCGGAACGCCTCCAGGTAATTCCCGCGAGCCTGGGGAGCAACCTTTTTGACCACATCGATAACCTGGATCGTCATGAGACTCCCTCCCTTCCTTCCGTGGGATAGTGTTTTATCTCGCTATCGGCGGAACCGGAACGACTGAATAGAGCGCATGGAGGCTTCGTCGTTTCCGGCAAGGCCTTGAGTATCGACCACCACGGAACGCTTGCCGTCACTCAACACGGCCCACAGGCACTCACCGGCGGCAGCATGAAAGCCCTGTGAATCCGAAACGCCACAATCCACCACCGCCTCGATGCCCTGCCAGCCGGATCCTTCTATCGCCTCCACCGGGTGCACTCCCGAGCGCCCCCGGGCAATCCAGCCCTTCTCGTTTTTCTCGAAAACGGCCTTTTCGGCGGCCACCTGCTCCAGACCACCGTCAAAGACCTCGAAGGCGATGAGGTACTCACTGCCCGGCAGGGTATCGCCCACCAAGGCGACACAGGCTTTGCTGCCGCGACAGCCGAGCTTTACCTTTCGATGGCCCGGGTAGGAAAACTCAACGCCCAATTGCGTATCACGGAACGTCTTCCATTCCGCCTCTCCGGCCCCGGCCAGATGAGCCAGCCTGGACGCGTAGGCATTTCTCAGGCACTGATCATCACCGCACCTGTCCCTCTTGTTTTTCAGCCAATCTCTTTGCTCCGCTTTGACGCGGCCCGAACCACCGCTCTTTTGGAGAACGGCCGCATACCCTTCCGCGAGCTGTTCATCCAGGCGGGACAGGGCCGCATCGGCGCAGATTATCTTCTCCACCTGGGTCCTGGCCCTGGAGCAGTCGAAGCTCGCTCCGTCGGCGGTGCCCGGAGCGAGCATAGCGGCCATCAATAGAACAGGCACAACGAGAAACATACCGATGCAGTGCCAGCCCCACAACCTGCTATACTTCAAACGGCTGAGATGTTGAGTTATGGATGAACCTGTAGGAGCGGCTTCCAGCCGCGACAGAAATAGCCGGCTCCCAATAGAATCGCGGCTGGAAGCCGCTCCTACGAAAGTCAAGATTTGAACCGTTCGCAGTATACGCCGGCCCAATCGCCGAAGGAACGCGTGGGGTTGCTGAAAAGCACCACCCTCCGTGCCCGTCCTGTCTTTTCCCGGGGAGCCCCCATCATCGCCAAAATTTTTCACTTTTCAGGCCTCGCCGCTCATGGGTGTTGCCCCGTCTTGCCACGGTCGCCACCTTAGCCCGCTCAGTCGAGAAGGGGCAATCCGAGTGACTCCAGACTGCAATCGCGTGTGGATAAATATATCAAAAGGAGAAGGCGGATCAGGCTCTTAGACGAGCTCGCCGTCAAGACAACCAGGCTGATTGAAGTTTCTTACACGCAAACACCGAGTCGCAGTGAATATGATATCTGCACGAGAAAATGAAGGTTATAGAAGCGTTTCAAGCTGTACCGGATAAAATGATTAAAACCAAAATTTCTGGAAATGCAACAACAAATTATCCCCTTAACAACGGACATATTCCAGCAGGAAAATGAATTTTCATGTAACCTTTTGGTCATTGGGAGCCACTAAAGAAGGGAAAGGCAATGGAGCTGAGAGAATTGCACCCTCTTCCGGAGGAGCTTTAGGGTGTCGAGGGAACGGACCCTTTCGGGGGAAGCGCCCTCGCCGGAAGAAGAGACCGACACCGAGATCATTGGACGCGTCCTCGGCGGAGACGTCAATGCTTTCGAAGGATTGGTGAATCGCTACCGGTCCCGCGTCTTCGGCATCGTCATGAAACATGTCCCGGCCGATGGCACGGAGGATGTAGCCCAGGAGACCTTCCTCGAAGCCTATCGCTCCCTGGGGTCTTTTTCTGGGAGAAGCTCTTTCGGACAGTGGCTTTCCAGGATCGCCACACGCTGCTGTTACCATTTCTGGCGGGAGCGACGCGGGAGCCCAACCGTCTCTGTCAGCAGCCTTTCCGACAATGCGGAGGAGTGGATGGACCGGGTGCTTTCCGCCGGATCTCAGGAGTCTTTTTTGAAGGAAGCTGCAAAACAGGAAGCGGCGGAGGTTTTGACCCATGCCCTGGAGAAGCTTTCGGCGGCAGACCGGATGGTCCTGGCTCTGGTGCATCTCGACGGCTATTCCGTCCAGGAGACGGCGGACCTGCTGGGCTGGAGCACTGTGTCCGTCAAGGTGCGTGCGCACCGGTCCAGGCGGAAGCTCCGTAAAATCATCGGGGATTTGCTGCAGGAGAGGGGAGGCTAATGGTGTTGACTTAGCGTCACCCCGGTGAAAACCGGGGTCCAGAAAGTCCTTATTTTCCTGGATTCCGGCTTTCGCCGGAATGACGAAAGTTGGTCAAGTCACCAGCATTGAGAGGGGAGGCAGTCCATGAACAAGCAGAGCCATGAGGTGCGAAAGATTGAAGAAGCCCTCATTCACTTTCACCGGCATCGGCTCCACTCATCCATCGACCGATCCTGGCAGGCACGGCTCATGTCGCGCATCGCCAAGGAAGCTGGACCATGCGAAGCTCCGACTCTCAACGGCAACGGGATGGGGCGCACCGTCTGGCGCTTCGCCCTGGCAGCCTCCATCACGACGATTCTTCTGGCGGGGACGCTCCTGTTTGCCACCCAGGATCTTCAATACCAGGTGGCCGAGCTGATCCTGGACGATTCCGTCGGCATGGATCTGGCCGGATCGTTCATGAACCTGTAAGGGAGCTCATAAGTAATAGGGTACCGTAACTGTAGGAGCGGCTTCCAGCCGCGACATCGGAGAAGCCGCCATGCGCCCGGTCGCGGCTGGAAGCCGCTCCTACAAAGCAAGCTACCCTTTGGGAGGTTATTTCTTTGGTGCTGCCTAAGGAGGATCACCCTGTGAAAAAGCTCAGGCTGTGGACGGGACTCCTGACCCTGTTCCTTTCGGGGGCTCTCATTGGCGCCATGGGTGTCTGGATGGCCGGTGAGCACCGCATCATGGATGTGCTCCATCGCGGCAAAGGGGATTTGCCCAAAATCGTCATCGACGAGCTCACCCGCGAGCTGGATTTGAGCCAGGCGCAAAAGGTCCGCGTGACGGAAATCGTCTGCCGCGCCCATGGGGAGCTCATGGATCTCCGCCGGCGCACGCAGCCCGAGAAAAAACGGATCATCGAGCAGAGCATCCTGGAAATGAGGGCGGAGTTGTCCCCCGAGCAGCAGAAAAAGCTGGATGCTCTCCACCGGAAGAGGGAAGAGCGGCGGGCCAACTGGGAACGCATGCCGGGGGGCACAACCGTTCCCTGCCAATCCATACCTCAGAAACAGGAAAGTGAGAATTCCAAGTGAATCGAACCCACAAGCGAATGGTCGCGGCAGGCTTGCTCCTAATAGCCGGCGGCGCTCTGGTCTTCTTCCTCACAACCGCCAACAGCCAATCCTCGCCCGCCTTCCGGCTGGCCTCTATCACCCGGGGAGACCTGCAATCCGTCATCAGCGCCACGGGCACTGTAGAGCCGGAGGAACTGGTGGATGTGGGCGCCCAGGTGGCGGGAAAAATCCTCAGCTTCGGAACGGACGCGACGGGCAAGATTGTCGATTATGGCTCTCCCGTGGAGCAGGGAACGGTTCTGGCCAAAATCGACGACGCCCTGATTGCCGCGGATGTGGCCCAGGCGGAAGCGCAGCTGGGCCAGGCCACGGCGGCCCTGGAACGGGCGCAGGCCGACCTGCTGCAGTTGCAGGCCAAAAGCGTCCAGGCAGAGCGCGAATGGAACCGGGCGCGTAAACTGGGACCTTCGGACGCTCTTTCCCAGAGCGCCTACGATGCCGCCCTCTCGGCCCATGAAGTGGCCAAAGCCAACGTGGCCGTGGGGAAAGCAGCCATTGAACAGGCTCAAAAGACGGTGCACCAGGCCGAAGCGGTCCTGCGGCGCGCTCGTCAAAACCTGGACTACTGCACCATCAAATCCCCGGTGAAAGGGGTGATCGTGGACCGACGGGTGAACATCGGCCAGACGGTGGTGGCCAGTCTCAATGCGCCCAGTCTCTTTCTCATCGCCAAGGACCTGAAGCGTCTCCAGGTGTGGGTGGCGGTGAACGAGGCGGATATCGGCAGCATCCGGCCCGACCAGCCGGTGGTTTTTACTGTGGATGCCTTTCCCGGCGAAGTATTTGAAGGGAAGGTGGGCAAGGTCCGCCTCAACGCCACCATGACGCAAAACGTTGTCACCTACACCGTGGAGGTCAACACGGACAACTCCAGTGGGAGGCTGCTGCCCTATCTCACGGCCAATGTGAAATTCATCGTGAAGGAGCGCCACAACGTTCTGGCCGTGCCCAATGCGGCCCTGCGCTGGACCCCCGATCCCCAGAAAATCGTCCCTGAAAGCCTGGAGGCTTCCGAAGCGTCTAAGCCGGCCGGCAAGGACTCACGCGAAAACAAGGCCTCCTTGAAAGGGAAGACAGAGGAAGGGCGTGGGACTCTGTGGGTTCCCGAAGGAGACCTTGTGCGGCCGGTGCCCGTTCGCACCGGACTGAACGACGGCATCCAGACGGAAATCGAGGGAGAGGGACTGACCGAGGGAATGCAGGTGGTCATCGGGGAGCAGGTCAAGGGAGCGGCCGAGCCTGCCAAGACCGTCAATCCCTTCACGCCTCAGATGCCGGGGAGAGGACAGAGGCGGTAGCCCAGGAAACATACGAGGTCATATCCAGTGGAACTTGTGGAACTGAGAAACATTCATAAAGTCTACCAGGTGGGAGAAATCGCCATGCCCGTCCTGCGGGGAGTCTCTCTCAAGATCTCCGGCGGTGAGTACGTGGCCCTCATGGGCTCGTCGGGATCGGGTAAGACCACCCTCATGAACATCCTCGGCTGCCTGGACCGGGCTTCTTCGGGAGAATACCTGCTCAACGGTCGGGACGCCGGGGCGCTTTCCGCGGATGAACGGGCCGTGCTTCGCAACCAGACCATGGGATTCGTCTTCCAAAGCTTCAACCTGCTCCCGCGCACCAGCGCCCTGGAAAATGTCCGGATGCCGCTCGCCTATTCCCCCCATCCCCCGTCGGAGCGCGAGGGGCGAAAGCGGGCGGAGGCCATGCTGCAGCGGGTGGGACTGGGGGAACGGATCCACCATGAGCCTTCCCAGCTTTCGGGCGGCCAGCAGCAGCGGGTGGCCATTGCCCGCGCCCTCATCAACCGGCCTCCAATTCTTTTCGCCGACGAGCCTACCGGCAACCTGGATTCCCGCACCAGTGAAGAGGTCATGCAGCTTTTTCAGGAGCTGAACCGGGAGGGCGTGACCATCATCATGGTCACCCACGACGAGGCCGTCGCGCGGTGCGCCAGGCGTATCATCCGCATTCGGGACGGGGTTCTGGAATCGGAGCAGGTTTCGGACCCGCCGGACCCGGCAGAGGGCCGCAGGCAAGAGCACATGAACGATGGCGGCGCCGGTGAGGGCAAGGGCACCACCCTCAGGGCTTTCGCCGGCGCATGGCATATCCTGCACACGGCCATGACGGGACTGCGTCGGAATATCCTGCGGGCGGCCCTCACGACCCTGGGAATCATCATCGGCGTTTCGGCGGTCATTGCCATGATGGAAATCGGGCAGGGGTCGTCCAAATCCATTCAGCAGGCCATTGCCAGCATGGGAGCCAACAACATTTTGATCCTGCCGGGGACCGCGGCAACCGGCGGGGTTTCCTTCGGAGTGGGGACCAGTATGACACTCACCCCCGACGATGCCGTGGCCCTCCAGAACGAAGCGTCCGCCCTGCGTGCCGTCGCCCCCATTGTTCGAGCACGCACCCAGGTCATCTACGGCAACCGCAACTGGGTCCCTTCGGACATTTCCGGAACCACCCCCGACTATCTCGAGGTGCGGGAATGGGGCGTTGCCGAAGGGGAAGTTTTCAGCCTCCAGGACGTGCGCCGCGGCGCCAAGGTATGCCTCCTGGGGCAGACGGTGGCGCGGGAGCTTTTCCAGGGGGGATCTCCCCTGGGAAAGGAAGTGCGCATCAACAATGTCCCCTTCACCGTGGTGGGAATCCTGAATCCCAAGGGCGCCAACATGATGGGAATGGACCAGGACGACGTCGTCGTAGCACCCTGGACGACCATCAAGTACCGCGTGACGGCCAAGTCACTCGCCAGCACCAACCAGAGCGCGTCGACCTCCAGCACCGAATCTACCACCAAGACCACCAGCGATCTCTATCCTGCCGGGCAGACCAGCCTCTACCCCGAACAGTCGGCGACTCAGGCGGCCAACACGCCTTTGCCCGTGAGGTTCACCAATGTCGACCGGATCCTCGCCGCGGCAGCATCGAGCGCGCATGTGGAGAGCGCCATCGAGCAGATCACCGCCATCTTGAGGGAACGACACCGCATCCGGCCGGGAGAGCCCGAAGACTTCAACATCCGGGACATGACGGAAATGACGAAGGCCATGTCTTCCACGGCGACTATGATGACCCGGCTTCTCCTGGCCGTGGCCCTCATTTCCCTCCTCGTGGGCGGCGTGGGCATCATGAACATCATGCTGGTTTCCGTAACGGAGCGCACCCGGGAAATCGGCCTGCGCATGGCCGTCGGCGCATGGCGGAGGAATATCCTGCAGCAGTTCCTGACGGAATCCGTTGTGTTGTGCTTTCTCGGGGGCGCCGTCGGCATTCTCGTGGGACGCGGGGCTTCCACCCTGGTGGCCACGCTCCTGCGCTGGCCGACAGCCCTCTCCATGGAAGCCATCCTGGCCGCCTTTGCCGTCTCCACGAGCGTGGGCATCCTCTTCGGCTATTATCCCGCGTGGAAAGCATCGCGGCTGGATCCCATCAACGCCCTGCGCTATGAATGACCCAAACGGATGAAGAGAAGGACAGGACGCTGAAGAACGCTGACAGGCGCTGACTGACGCTGATAAACGATGAAAGATTTCTCATGCTGAGAAGAACCGCTGAACAGACCGCTCCCACTCGAAACGCAGGCGTACGCATCAACACCTTTTTTCTGGCCTTCGGACTTTGCTGGCTGGTGGGCTGCACCGTGGGCCCCCGGTTCGAACCGCCGAACCCCAGCCTCCCGACCGCATGGAAAGGCGCCACCGTGTCCGAATCCGCACGCATCAGCACGACCGTTCCCGAGCCCGTGACCCTGGTGGAATGGTGGAAGAGCTTCGATGACAGGACACTCTCTTCCCTCATCGAACGTGCCATTCGGTCTAACCTCGACCTGCGGCAGGCAACCGCCCGCATCCGGCAGGCGAGGGCGACCCGGGGCGTGGGGGCTTCCGCCCTGTGGCCGACACTGGATGCCTCCGCCCTGTACCGCCGCAGCGGGAGCGGCGATTCCTCGCCGGGAGGCGGGGGAGGGGGCCGGGACCTTTTCACCGCCGGCCTGGACGCGGCCTGGGAATTGGATGTCTTCGGCGGCACGCGCCGGAACATCGAAGCGCTGGACGCCGACGTCCAGGCTGCGGTGGAGGATCGCCGCGATGTTCTGGTGACCCTCCTGGCCGAAGTGGGCATCAACTACATGGACCTGCGGAGGCTCCAGGAGCAGAAGACCATCGCCGAGGAAAATCTTCTGGCCCAGCAGAAGACGTCGGATATTACCCGAAGGCGTTTCGAAGCCGGTTTCGTGAACGGCCTCGACGTGGCCAACGCCCAGGCCCAGACGGCCACCACGGCGTCCCAGATTCCCCTGTTGGAGTCCGAAATCCAGGCCACTATCTACAACATTGGCGTCCTGCTGGGGGAAGCACCGACGGCCCTGGCTGAAGAGCTTCAACCCCCTGCGCCCCTGCCTGCCGTCCCGCCCCGAATCCCGGTGGGACTGCCGTCGGACCTCATTCGACGCCGCCCGGACATCCGCCGCATGGAAACCCAGATTCACGCGGCCACCGCCCGCATCGGGGCCGCCACGGCCGATCTATACCCAAAATTCTCCCTGACGGGGTTCCTGGACTTTTCATCCGATAAACTGGGCTCCCTGGCAAATTGGAACAACCGGTCCTGGTCCGTAGGCCCCACCATCCAATGGCCCATTTTCACTGCGGGCCGCATACGGTGGAATATCGAAGTGCAGAAGGCGGTGCAGGAAGAGACCCTTCTCTCCTACGAACAGACGGTCCTGACGGCTCTGAAGGACGTGGAAACGGCTCTGACGGCCTACGCCAGGGAGCAGGAGCACCTCATGTTTCTGGAAGAATCGGTGGTCAACAACCGCAAAGCCGTGGACCTGTCGATGGAGCTCTACACGTCAGGGCAGACGGACTTCCTGAATGTCCTGTCGGCTCAACGGGCCCTCTTCCTTGCAGAAGAGGCTCACGTGCAAAGCATCCGCAACCTGGCTGTCGATGGGATCTCTCTCTACAAGGCACTGGGGGGAGGGTGGGAGACGAGGGAGGCGGGAACGGCACCGTAGTATACTCCGCACGGTTCAGAACCGAGCTTTTCATCTCACGCGGAGTCGCGGAGAACGCGGAGATCATCCAGGTTTTCTCCGCGTCCTCCGCGACTCCGCGTGAGTCAAAAAACTATCCGTTTACATCTGCTTGCCCGCATCAGGGAAGAAAAGGGACTGGCCGAATTTTTCCTTCCCGAACTCCCCGATCATCTTCTGAGTTTCGGGGGCTATCATGAAGGCTACGAAGGCCTCGGCGCCTTTGGCGTTGACCTTGGTGAACTTTTCCGGATTCACCTGCATGACGTGGTAGATATTGAGGAGCCCCTTGTCGCCTTCCGAAAGGATTTCCAGTTTCAGGTTGGATTTTTGAGCCAGGTAAGTGGCACGATCGGTGAGGGTGTAGCCCTGCTTTTCAGAAGCCATCTGAAGGGTCGCTCCCATGCCCTGGCCGGTTTCCTGGTACCATTTCTGACCGGCAGGAGTCACTTCGGCCTTCTTCCAGATGGAAAGCTCCTTTTTGTGCGTCCCTGAATCGTCCCCGCGAGATATGAAAATCGCCTGTTTGGCGCTGATGGCCTTGAAGGCCTCCATACTGGACATCCCCTTTATCTTGGCGGGATCGTCAGGGGGGCCGGCGATAACAAAGTCATTGTGCATGACCAGTTGATAGTTGGTCCCCACACCGGCGTCCACCAGTTTTTTCTCGGCTTCCGGCGCATGCACCAGCAGCACGTCCGCTTCACCCTTCTCTCCCATGGCCAACGCCTGCCCGGTTCCGACGGCAATGGTTTTCACCCGGTAGCCCGACTGCTTTTCAAAGGCAGGGATGAGAACATCCAGGAGCCCCGAATCCACTGTGGACGTCGTCGTCGCCAGGATCACGTCCTTGCTGTCCTGGGCGTGGGTCACGTTCCCGCTGAAAAGGCCAATGAGAGCGAACACAAACAAAATGGCTGCAACCGGTTTGAACAAACGCATCGTTCCCTCCTTGTGTGGTTATGGATGATGTATGTGGAATGAAATGGGTAGCAGAGTGGGCATTTGCTGTCAAGTTCGGCATAAACTTTACCCCATCTCCTTCCCGTCACGGCTCCAGCACGATTTTCCCGAACTGGTCGCTCTTCTCCATGGCTTCGAAAGCCTCACGTCCGGCCTGGAGGGGCAGGACCCGGTCGATGACGGGTTTGAGCTTCCCTTCCCACAGGAGGGCCGTCACGTCCCGGAAGTCCTGATGGGTGCCCATGGTGCTGCCAACCAGGCTGATCTGCTTGCTGAAGATGAAGCGGATATCTATTTCCGCCAGGGGCCCACTCGTGTTTCCCACAATGACAATGCGGCCGCCTCGCGCCACCGCCCGCATGCTTTTGTTCAGGGTCGCCGCTCCCACGTTGTCCACCACGACGTCCACGCCGCGCTTGTCCGTAAGAGCTGCCAGCTCCTTCACCCAGTCGCCGCGGGAACGGTCCAGGACGACATCGGCGCCCAATTCCCGCGCCCGAGCCGCCTTATCCGCATTGCCCGCCACCACATAGACCCTGGCGCCTGCCAGCTTGGCGATCTGAGTGGCCATGCTGTTGACTCCCCCGCCGGCCCCCACCACCAGGACTGATTCTCCGGCGCGCAGCCTGGCCCGGTGAATGAGCATCCGCCAGGCGGTGAGAGTCACCAGGAGCGGGGCGGCCGCCGTGGGAAAGTCGAGGAGCTCGGGCATGCGCATGAGCCCTTCCGCGGGAACCGCCACGTATTCGGCCAGTCCGCCGCGCACGTGCTCTCCCGGAATCCGGTAGCCCGGGCTCAGGCTGTGCTCTCCCCGCCGCGTGAATTCATCCTCCAGGGTGCTGATCCCGGGGTCCGACACGACCCGATCTCCCACCTTCCAGCCCGTGACGTCCGGTCCCACGTCGGCCACAACCCCGGCAACATCCGAACCTCCCCAGTGGGGCATTTCCAGCTTCAGCCCCGGCCAGCCCCGCCGTACCCAGATGTCCAGATGGTTGAGGGCACAGGCCTTGACGCGGATGAGAACTTCCCCCGGCCCCGGCTGAGGATCCGGAACTTCACAGAACTTGAGGACATCGGGAGCTCCGTGCTCGTGAAAACAAAGTGCTTTCATGATCTTGATTTCCTTTTTCGAGAGTGCGATGAAAAAACAAACGCTCGGTTCAAAACCGGCATGATGCAGAAACTGTCACGATGACTGCAAAGTAAAGACCGCTTCCGGGGAATTCAAGGCTTGAAGATGTTAATTCATTGATACTTTTAGAGCTTATGCTCGATTCATTCGGATCATTTCAAATAGGGATTGGATTTTCACGCTTTTCATCTACAATATTAAGTTTTAATTTTCTGTCACTTGCGAGGTATATTTCATGAAACGCACGGATCGCGCCGCCCGGAATTCGGGCAGGGGCATGTTCAAGTGGCTCTTCTTCACTTTTTTCGGGCTCCTGGCCACTGTCGTTCTCATCGGGGGCATCGCGGCTTTTGCCTTCTACCTCCAGTTGAACCAGTCGCTTCCCAGTGCTCATGCCCTCAAAAACTACCATCCCCCCCTGGTCTCCACCCTGTACGCCGCGGACGGCACGATTTTGGGGGAGCTCTACACGGAGCGCCGCTATCTCGTACCCCTGGAGCGGGTGCCGTCCCATCTCATCAAGGCACTTCTGGCCGCGGAAGACGCACGCTTTTATGAGCACGGCGGCGTGGACTTCCCCGGAATCGTCCGGGCCTTCTTCAAGAACCTGCAGGCGGGTGAAATCGTTCAGGGAGCCAGCACCATCACTCAGCAGGTGGTGAAATCCCTCCTCCTCACCCCGGAGCGCACCGTAACGCGCAAGCTGAAGGAGGCCATCCTCGCCTATCGCATCGATCGCACCCTGAGCAAGGATGAAATCCTCTATCTCTACGTCAACCAGATCTATCTCGGATCCGGCGCTTACGGGGTCGAAGCCGCCGCAAGGACGTATTTCGACAAGCACGTCGAGGAGCTGACTCTTTCCGAATCGGCTCTTCTGGCCGGTCTGCCCAAGGCTCCCAGCCGCTCTTCGCCTTTCCAGAACCAGGCCGCCGCCAGAGAGCGACAGAAGTATGTTCTCGACCGCATGGTGGAGGTGGGATTCATCCCGGCCCAGGAGGCCGAAAGGGTCTTTGCGGAGCCCCTGAATCTGAGCAAGCCCAAGCGATGGAGCCTCACGGAATTCGATCATTTCACCGAGGAAGTCCGCAGGCAGCTGGAGGCGACTTACGGCCGCGACGGCCTTTACAAGGAAGGGCTCAATATCTACACCACCCTGGACCGGCGCGCTCAGCAACTGGCGGAAAAAGCCCTGGACCAGGGACTGCGGAGGCTCGACAAACGCCACAGCCGCTACCGGGGGGTCCATCTCAATGTGCCGCGCGAGGACTGGCCATCGGCCCTCAGGGTCCTGAGCAGCAACAACGGCGAACTGAGCGCGGGCAAGGTCGTAGCAGCACTGGTGACGGAATACGATATCCCCAACAAGACCTGCCAGTTGCTCATCGGGGATACCCGGGGAGTGCTGCCTTCCACGGGCTGGGAATGGGCGAAAATTTCCAGCAGGCGGGCGGAGAAGCGGTTTCGCGTGGGCGACGTGATCCGGGTGCGGCTGGAAAAGTCGGAGAGCGACAAGACCTGGCTGACCGCTCTGGAACAGGACCCCGGCATGGAGGGGGCGTTCATGGCTATGGTTCCCCAGACGGGCCGGGTGCTCTGTCTCGTGGGGGGACGCAATTTCGCTCAGAGCCAGTTCAACCGGGCGACCCAGGCCGTTCGCCAGCCGGGATCGGCTTTCAAGCCCATGATTTATGCCGCAGCCCTGGAAAAGGGGTACACACAGGCGTCCATTTTGATCGATTCTCCCCTCATCCTGGACGATCACAGCCTCAGGGGAAAGTGGAGACCGGAAAATTACGATCGCAAGTTTTGGGGCCCCATCCTCATGAGAAGGGCTCTGGTCCATTCGCGAAACGTCGTGACGGTCAAGCTGCTGAGCGACATCGGCGTACCGTATGCCATCGAATATGCGCGGAACCTCGGGATCACCTCGCCCCTCACCCCCACCCTGGCGCTGGCGCTGGGAGCCTCGGGAGTCACTCTTTCGGAGCTGCTCACCGCCTACACCCCTTTTGCAAACGCGGGGGAGCGGGTCGAGCCGTACCTCATCGAAAAAATAGTGGACCGGGACGGCAATGTCCTGCATCAGCATCAAACCGAGTCCACGGGTGTCATGACTCCTGAGAACGCTTATGTCATGACGGACATGCTGCAGGGGGTGGTGCAGGAAGGCACCGGGAAAAAAGCCAAGGAACTGGAGCGGCCTGCTGCCGGAAAAACGGGAACCACCAATGAGCTGAAGGATGCCTGGTTTGTCGGCTACACACCCGACGTGCTGGCGGGCGTGTGGGTGGGCTACGACGACCACAATGTCTCCCTGGGAAAGGGGGAAACGGGAGGCCACGCGGCCTGCCCCATCTGGGTCTCCTTCATGAAGGAGTGGCTGAAGGACGCCCCCGTGGAGGCCTTTCCCATCCCGCCCGGAGTCGTCTTTGCAAAAATCAACCCCAACTCCGGAGGACTGGCCGGCTCACAAGATCCCTCCGCCATTTCCGTTGCCTTTGCAGGGGAAGTTCCTAAACTCCAGGCACGGCCCAGGCGTTCAGAACCTAAGGATTCGGCGGGCGAGTCTGGTCGCCCTGCCACGTCGGAATCCTTTTTCAAGTCCGATCTGTTTTGAGGGGCACACCAGATATTTTCACGGCCGGTACTCCTTTCATGAAGCCCCTCTTTGACCTTGAGCCGGTTGAGCAATACTGTGCAGGAACGGTAGCATGCAGCGTTATTTCGGCCCCCAGGGGCTTCTGGCCCAAAAGGTCACATCCTTCGATTTTCGCGCTTCCCAGCTGGAGATGGCCGAGGAGGTCTACCAATGCCTGACCAGTGAAACCCCGCTCCTGGTGGAAGCCGGAACAGGAACGGGAAAAACCTGGGCCTACCTTATTCCCGCCATTCTGAGCGGGAAAAGAGTCGTGGTTTCCACCGGCACCAAAACCCTCCAGGACCAGATCCTCGACCACGACATCCCGTTCCTGAAGCGCCTCATCGCTCCCCATCTTCAAGCCGTCTGTCTCAAAGGGCGGCGCAACTACCTCTGCCTCCGGCGCTTCCGGGACTTCTCCTATCAGCCCACCCTCTGGAACAAAGAGGAAGCCAGGCTCTTCAGACGATTTCAGCAGTGGGCTGCGCGGACTCCCACCGGGGACCGTGCGGACCTGGACTGGCTCCCCGACGGCTTCCAGACCTGGAACGAAGTGAGCTCCGGCAGTGAAGACTGCCTGGGGCAGCAGTGCGACGACTATTCCCGCTGCTTCATCACCCGCCTGCGCTTGGAAGCATCGCGTGCTCATCTCCTGGTGGTCAATCACCATCTTTTTTTCGCAGACCTGGCCCTGCGGGGAAAGGGGCTGGGAGAAATCCTCCCCGATTACGACGCGGTGATCTTCGATGAAGCCCATCAGCTGGAAGACACCATCGGCCTCTATTTCGGCCTGCAGTTCAGCAATTTGAAGATCAACGACCTGTTACAGGACCTTCATAGGGAGACTAAAAAGGACGCCGGGAAGACACAGCGCTTCCAGGAAATCCATTCCATCGCCGTGCAGCTTGAAGCCCTCAGCCGCCTGCTGTACCAGGGCCTGTGCCCGACGCCGGGGGCCCAGGGACGCTTTCCCCTGAATCTCCAGAAGGTGGGAAAATCGTTCGTCGACACATGCCGGCAGCTCCTGCACGCTCTGGAACAGCTGAGCGCGCTGCTGACCCCCAAAAGCGACAGCCCAGAAACCCTGGATCTTTTACACCGCCACAGCCTGGAAATGGCCGGGGAGGTCCGGAAGATCCTGGAGCAGGACAATCCGTCCCTCGTCTACTGGTACGAGCTTTCCGCCAAGGCGGTTTTCATTTATGGAACGCCCGTCGATGTGGCGCCGGTTCTCCGGGAAAAACTCCTCTCCCGCAAGTCTGCCGTGGTGATGACCTCCGCTACCCTCTCCATCGCAGGGTCCTTTGATTTCATCCGGAGATCCCTCGGGATGCCTCCTGAAACCCGTGAGCTCCTGCTGGCCTCACCCTTCGATTACGAGAAACAGGCTCTGCTGTATATCCCGTCGACCTTCCCCGCACCCCACGAACCGGGGTTTTGCGAACGCCTTGCAGAGGAGGCCTTGCAGATTCTGACCAAAACCCAGGGAAGGGCCCTCTTCCTCTTCACGAGCTACCGGAACATGAAGGAGACCCATGGGCTCCTCAAGGACAGACTGCCCTATCCCCTCTTCGTGCAGGGAGCGAAGCCCAAACGCACGCTCCTCGCGCAATTCAAGCAGGAAATCCATTCCATCCTTTTCGCCACGAGCTCTTTCTGGCAGGGGATCGATGTGCCCGGAGAGTCCCTGAGCTGCCTGATCATCGACAAGCTCCCCTTCGAAGTGCCCGACGATCCCCTCATTTCCGCCCGCATGGAGCACCTCGGAGCACAGGGGAAAAGCCCATTTGTCCATTACCAGGTACCCCGGGCCGTTATCCAGCTGAAGCAGGGCGTGGGACGCCTCATCCGGTCTCCCGGAGACCGGGGTGTCATCGCCATTTTCGATGTCCGCCTCCTGACAAAGAACTACGGACGGCTTTTCCTGAAGAGTCTCCCCCCCTGCCGGCGTGTGCATCACCTGGACGACATCCCCGGCGACTTTATCGCTCTCCTTGAGAATTGCTGATACGCAGCACTCTTGCATAGGGCAAAAGCAGAAAAAAGTAGTATATTATGAGAACATCGAATTCGATGAATATCGAAAGACCATAAGGATACAGAGTCTTGGTACTGACCGATCATTAATCCATCAATGGGAGGAGACCTATGGAAAAACAGATTCTCTTTGCGGTAGACGGTTCGGAAAAGGGCTTCAACGCTTTGTCCATCGTGGGTGATCTTGTAAAAGAGCAGTCCGATGTCCATTTACTTCTTTTCCATTGCGTTCAGCAACTGGCCGGGCTTGCGCCCGGGGAGATCGGCAGGGAAGTGGAACAATCCTACAAAGTTCCCCACGCCGCCCAGGAAAAAGTGGGCAACGCCGTGCTGGAGGAAGCCAAACGCCATCTCTTAGCCACGGGTTTTCCCCCGGAGCGTATGCAGGCCAAGCTGGCCCTCAACAGCACCGACCCCGCCCGGGATATCCTCCAAACGGCGGAGGAAGAAAAAATTCAGACCATTGTTGTCGGTCGACGGGGAAGGAGCCAGTTGGAAACCCTCCTCATCGGAAGCGTCTCCGCCAAAGTGGCCCAATATGCTCAGCATCGCACCGTCTGGGTGGTGGACACTCCCATTCATGAATCGAGGAAAGTGCTGCTGGCCCTGGAAGGCGGCTCTGATTCCAATGAATTGATCCACTATGCGGGCGAATTTCTGGCCTCGAACCCTCAGCTCCAGTTCACTTTCCTGCACCTCATGCCCCCTGTTCCTCCCACTTTCTGGGATGACGGCCATATTCTAGGGTCGGCCGAGGAAAAAGACCGCCAGTCCCGCATCGAAAAATGGCGCTCCGAATGGGTGGAACGTGTAGAAGGCTACATGACGGAGGCCCGTAAACACCTCGTCAGCCGGGGAGTTTCCGACAAGAATATCGAATCCCTGATCCTCCCCACCAAGCAGGGGGTCGCGCGGGATCTGCTGAACGAGATCGATGCCCATTCCTTTCAGATGGTCCTCATGGGGAAGAAGAGCTTCCGGGAGCGCAAGCCTTTCCTCATGGGCAGCCATGCCAACAAGGTGCTTCAGAATGTGACGGGAACCATACTCTGCCTGGTGGACGGCTGATGCTCAAAGATGACGGAAGGATAAAACGGTCATGGAAGCTCCCATAAGGTTGGGCATCAGCTCCTGTTTGCTGGGGAACGAGGTGCGTTACGACGGCGGGCACAAACTGGACAGGTTCCTGCGGGATACCCTGGGAAAGTACGTGGAATATGTGCCCGTCTGTCCGGAAGTGGAATACGGTTTGGGAATTCCCCGAGAAGCCCTCAGGCTGGTGGGGGATGTTGATGCACCGAGGCTCATGACCCAGCGTTCCGGGGTCGACCATACGGACGGGATGCTTCAGTGGGCCCGAAAGCGTGTGGAGGAACTGGAAAAGGAAGACCTGTGCGGATTCATCTTCAAGAGCCGTTCCCCCAGCAGCGGCATGGAACGGGTGAAGGTGTACAGCGACCAGGGAATGCCGTCCCACAAGGGAGTCGGGCTCTTCGCACGGGTCTTCATGGAGCATTTCCCCCTGCTGCCCGTGGAGGAGGAAGGACGCCTGCACGATCCGCCCCTGCGGGAGAATTTTATCGAGCGCATCTTTGCCATGAAGCGCTGGCGTGAACTGCTGAGCCAGGGGGAAAGCATCGGCCGCCTGGTGGAATACCACACGCGCCACAAGCTGCTGATGCTCGCTCACAGCCCCGCCCACTACCGCGCCATGGGGAAGCTGGTGGCCCGCGCCAGGGAACTGCCGCCGGGCGAGCTGTACCGGCAGTATCAGACCCTGCTCCTGGAAGGACTGCGCCTCAAGGCCAGCGTCCCCAAGAACACCAATGTCCTGCAGCACATGATGGGCTACTTTAAAAAGCAGCTCTCACAGGACGAGAAGGAAGAGATCCTGGAAATCCTGGCCCTTTACAGGAAGGGACATATGCCCCTCATCGTTCCCATTACTCTCATGAACCACTATGTGCGCAAATACGATGAAGCCTATCTCAAGCTGCAGCACTACCTGCACCCGCACCCCATCGAACTGCAATTGAGGAATCACGTGTAGGCCGCCCGGCTTGCCGGGGGGGAGCAGGATTCCCCTGGATTTATGCTCGGTCAGGTTCAGATTTTTTGAGTTGATGCCCCCTGTTCGTTGTAGGAGCGGCATCCTGCCGCGACGGTGAGCCGGTCGCGGCAGGATGCCGCTCCTACAAGCGGTTGGCAGCGATGACGACAGGGTTGAGGCAAGCCCCCAAGGCCATTACCATTATCTGTTCTCATGGTGAACATTTCACCTCCCTGCCTGCTGCACCAACTCCTGCACCTTCCGCACGTAGGCCCGGATATCGCACTTCCTTTCCAGGCCTGACGCCATCATGCAGCGGACTTTGCCGTACACGGGACGCTCCTTCCATGGCCGGTCGTGCAACCCGAAGACCCACGCCACATTGGCGTAGGAAGAGGGGTCACGGCCGTCCAGGAAATATTTGTTGTTGAGGGTGAGGGCCGTCTGGAACGCCTCCCGGGGAGTGCGGCTCCACTCCAGGATCTTCTTCCCCCAGTACATGCGCATGCTGTTGTGCATGTAGCCGCGGGCTTTCATCTCGTTCATCGCCGCATTCCAATAGATATCGTGAGTTTGCCCGCTCTCCAGCTCCTGCGGTGTATACAGCGGGCTTCTCGGGTCGTCTTCATGGTCGGCCAGGGTTGCCTGTGCCCAAGCCGGCAGGCAGGCATAGGAATCGTAGTCGGGCCGGTAATGCACGAAATTCATCGCCAGCTCCCGCCGCACCAGCAGCTCTTCCAGGAAGGCGTCCCGGTCTTTTGCCGGCTGATGGGTTGCGCCCATCACCTGGAGCGCCAGGTAGACGGGGGAAATCTGTCCGAAATGCAGGTACATGCCCATGTAGGACACATCGTCCGTCTGCGGCTGGTTGCGGTGGTCGGCATAGCGGGAGAGCTTGTCCTGCAGGAGCTCGCGCAGTCGGTCCTCGGCGGCCCGGGCGCCCCCGCGAAAGCGTGACCCGACGGGAGCCACGTCAGGCCCTTGCTGCAGCCTGGTCGCCGCTCCGCGAAGCTCCGCACGGTCCATCCCTCCCAGGGGCAGGTTCAGGGATTCCCGGAGGAGGGGGGTGGGCGGCAGGTCCTTCAGGAAAGCTTCCAGGTGTCGCCACAGCTTGGGGCGGAGAGTACGGGCGGCATATTCGGCTTTGTCCGACGCCGTTTCCACGGGCACGACTACATCCGATTCCACCTGCACCACCCGGCAGGGAGCCTCCCGGGCGACCTCCTGCCGCCAGGCCACCTGGTGCCGCAAGTACCCCCGGTCGCACACGATGAGGGATGCCCTGCCGCCCAATTCCAGGGCGACTCGAGGCGGACTCCCGTGCCGGGCGATCCACGGGATGCCCCTTTCCGCCAGGACGTCCCGGGTTTCTTCCAGGCCTTCCAGCATGAAGGCATAGTGCCTGGCGTTGGCTTCCGGGTAGTCGGGCATGAGCCCAAACGCCACGACACAGGGCTGCCCCAGGGCGTTGGCCTGCTCGATGGCGAGCTCCAACGCATGGTTGTACTGAGCCCTCTGGGACTGCTGCATCCAGTAGAGGACATACTCTCCCGCAACAGTATCCTTCTCATTGAGCCGCTGGATGCGCTCCATCTCAATTTTCCTGCTCTCCACGACCGATTTACCCTCCTGCCCCCTCTCGGGCGAAGCATCGTAGATACTCCCCCCAAAGCCCGAAAATACGCTATGTGTAAATACTCGATGCGGATCGAACCTTTCGATGTGACGGCCTTGTTTTGTAGGTTGTCGCTGTAACCGCTGTACTTTTCGCGGTCCCCGGCGATCAAGATCGAACCTTTCGATGTGACGGCCTTGTTTTGTAGGAGCGGCATCCTGCCGCGACAGTGAGCCGTCGCGGCAGGATGCCGCTCCTACAAAACAAGGCATTGAACCCCTAAGAGGTCTCGCCCACCAACCATTCAGGCTGAGTCGACCATTGTACTCTTGCCAACTCGTTCAAGATCCAGCAAACTGGCAAAAATGACGATGTATTTACGGCCGAAACCTATTTGACCCCCATCGCAGGGGAGCAATGTTGTTGGCCTAACGTCACCCCGCCAGAGCGTCTTTATTTACCTGGATTCCGGCTTTCGCCGGAATGACGGAAGTTGGAAAAGTTAACAGCATTGTCGTAGGGGAATACCCATGACTCACCGCACATCACCCGAACACGCCGGAATCATCAAGATATGCCAGGGAGACATCGACTACCAGGGCATTGTGGAGCACATCAACGACGGCGTCGTGATCATCCGGGAAGAGCAAATTATTTTTGCCAACAATGCCTTCTACGAAATTTCCCAAAGCGGGCCGGACGAAGTCCTTCAATCAGATTTTTCCAAATTCGTCTCCCCCGTCGACCGCGAAAAAGTCCGAGAATACTGCAGGGGGCTTCTGTTTGCAGAAGATCTCGCCGATACCATCGAATTCCTCATGCCCGTGAGAGAGGGTGAGGCCATCATCGAGATGAAGGTAAGCGTCGTGGACTGCGGTGGAACCCCCGCCATACTGGGCGCCTTGACGGATATCACCGAGAGGCGCAAGACGCGGTTCGAACTGCAGCGCATCAAGGAACGGCTCGAAAGCATCATCCAGTCCATGACGGAGGTTGTGGTGTCCCTTTCACCGGACGATTTTTCCATCCGGGCCATCAACCCCTCGGCCGAAGCGCTCTACGGCATTCCGGTGCGGGACTTCGTCAGCGGCGAGAATCACATTCTGAATTTTGTTCACCCCGATGACCTGGAGAAAGTGGATCGATTCTACAGGAACCTGCCCGAAGCGGAGTTCGATCAACTGGAATACAGGATCATCCACAGAAACAAGAGCATCAAATGGGTTGAGGATGAAGGGCACGTCGTTTACACGGGTAGTGGGCACATTCGAAGGATCGATCACGTCATCCGGGACATCACCGAAGAGAAAAAGGCCCTCGACGCACTGAAGCTGAGTGAAGAAAAATACAGGGATTTTTTTGAATCCACCAGCGATATGGCCTTCACCATCACGCCGGAAGGCGATTTCATCGACATCAACGAGGCGGGGTTGAAGCTCCTGGGCATCGAGAGCCTGGAGGAAGCCTACGAGAGCAACGTGCGCAATTTTTACGTGGATGGCGCGGAGCGGGACGAGCTCATCAAGGAAATCTACGGCAAAGGGCACGTGGAAGGCATGCAGGTGCGCTTCAAGAACAGGGCGGGAGACATCATCGAAGTGGCCGTCACGGCACGGGCCAAGATTGGCGACTCAGGCCGGCATCTCTATCACGAAGGTATTGTACACAACATCACTCAAACCCTCGAAAATCAGCGGAACCGGGTGCTTCGCAACGCTGCGGGAGGTATGTGCCATTACCTCAATACCCACCTCATGCAACTGGACACCTCCCTGGAGCTCATGGCGGGAGACATCAAATCTCTGAAGGCACTCCTGGAGAAGTTGGACCGGAATGAGGAGGAACCGGGGGCCATCGCAGAGGAGATGAAAGAGGTCGTTGAATCCTTTCTTTTTTCTCATGAAAACATTGCCGATGCCTATCAAAAGATCTCAGAAGTGACGAAGGCATTCAACAAGGCTTTTCTCTACAAGGAAGAATCGTATTCCAGCGATACGATTCTGAACATTTTCAGCGCTTACGGCTATGAGGAAGACGACGCGAAAGGTTAGAGGTCCATTCGGGACAGAGGATCCTGTCGGCATGGAAAAACAAGTGCAAAATCGCTCAAGCCGGTAGACTCGGGAGCTCAAATCCGTTAAAGTGTGACGAAATGGTCTGGAACATCGGCCCCGGGACAAGGGATGACCGTATGATCAACCGCACCAGTTAGAGACATTGAAGACAAGGGACCGATGAACGATTCGACGAATACCCCTGGCGGTGGTGGTCGCTTCTGGAGGCTGACCAAGGTTTTGGTGTGCCTCTATATTGTCGGCGGCGGAATATGGTTGTATCAGCAGGGCTTCTTTCAGCTGTTTCTGGATAGAGAGCGCGTTGTCGAGTTCATCCAGTCCCTTGGCCCCTTCGGCTTTCTGGGGTTCATTTTGCTGCAGACCGCCCAGGTGGTTTTGGCCCCCATTCCGGGGGAGCTCACGGGAATCATCGGAGGGTACCTTTTCGGGGTGGTTGGAGGAACGGTCCTCTCCACCATCGGACTGATTTTGGGATCTTTCATAGCTTTCTCCATTTCCAGGAAGTTCGGTCGCCCCTTTGTAGAACGGTTCGTGGACAAAGCCGTCATGGACCGCTTCGACTACCTCCTCCACCACAAGGGGGTCTTTCTGATTTTCATGCTCTTTCTCCTGCCCGGCTTTCCCAAGGACTACCTCTGCTTCATCCTCGGGCTGGGGCATCTCACCACCTGTGAATTCCTTGTCATCAGCAGCGTCGGACGCCTCTTCGGAACGGTCCTCCTCACCCTGGGGGGCGGCTTCATCCGCTACCAGCAATATGCTCAGCTCTATGTCCTGGCGGGAGTCGCCGTCGCCGTCATGCTCACGGCATGGATGTTCAGGACCCGGTTGGAAAACGTTTTGAGCTCACTGCATAAAAGGAAGGAGCATCTTCCGGCCGGCACTCTTTCCAAGCTGCCGTCCCCGACTTTATCCACTTCCCAATGTGCCAAGGTTAAGAAATAGGAGTTTTCATGATCACCGACCTGATTTCCAATCTCGCCATCCGATGCCTCGACGCCACCGGCTACCTGGGAGCAGCAGCCCTCATGGCGCTCGAAAGCATGATCGCACCGGTTCCCAGCGAAGCGGTCATGCCATTCGTGGGGTTTCTGGTGGCGGACGGAAAATGGAATCTGTGGCTTGCCATAAGCATGACGAGCTTCGGGTCCCTCGTCGGGTCCCTCATTTCGTACTTCATGGGTTATTACGGTGGAAGACCGCTGGTCCTGCGCGTGGGGAAATACCTCCTGCTGGACGAGCACGACCTGACACTGACCGAAAGATTCTTTCAGCGGCGGAGCGGCACTCTGACCCTCTTCCTCAGCCGCTTCATCCCGGTCATCCGCCACCTCATCTCCATTCCCGCAGGGACGGGCCGCATGCCCCTGGGGCCTTTCCTACTGGCCACCCTCATCGGCGCCACCCTCTGGAATTCCTTCCTCCTCGTCTGCGGAATGAAGCTCCGGGAACATTGGAGCCTGGTGCAGACCTATTCCCACCAGGTGGACATCGTGGTCGTCCTCCTCATTCTGGCGGGCGCGGCATGGTTCGCCAGGGCACGATTTACCTCCCGATCCGCAGCCACGGCCAGGACTGAAGCCGAGAGAAAGATGGAGCTGTCGTGACGGCAGGCAAATTTTGATGGTGGGGCGGCGTCCGTCAAAATTTTCCTCTGAGCACCGCCTCATACTCCGTTTCCTCCCCGCCGCATTCTTTAGCTTGCCATGGCTTCGCACAGAAGAGAATTCCGCTTGGTCCAAGAGGGATACGACCACCCCCGGCCGTTCGGACAGGCGGAAGAGACACGCCGAAGGCGGGAGAGCTTCCCTGGAGGGTGCCGGCAAGAGCCCCGCACGAAAAGGGCGGAGCGTTTCGTGAGGTTCTCATGAATCCTTGGATATTGCTCGACAGTGCGCGGGCGCCCAAAAACGGCGGAGAGCTCCGGCTCTACCAGCGTGGGACTGAATTTTCCATCCGTGTGGACCATTGTGAGCTCATGAACAGCCGGGTACATGGGTCGGAAGACGCGCTGGGCGCGCTCGCCTGCGCAAGGATACAGGATCGGCCCAGCCCGCAAGTCCTCATCGGCGGACTGGGCATGGGATATACCCTGGCCGCAACACTGCGGGAACTCAGCGCGGAAAGCCGGGTCGTGGTGGCGGAACTGGTGCCGGCAGTGGTTGCATGGAACCGCGGTCCCCTGGGGGAACTGGCGGGCCGGCCATTGGAAGACCGACGGGTCACGGTTCGCGAGGTCGATGTCGCGCAGCTCCTGCGGGAGGAACAGCGCGCCTATGACGCCATCCTCCTCGACGTCGACAATGGTCCCGAGGGACTGACCCGGAAAGGCAACGACTGGCTCTATGGTCTGAACGGACTGAGTGCGGCCTTCATGGCCCTTCGGCCGGGAGGCGTGCTGGCCGTATGGTCGGCAGGTCCGGACCAGGCATTTACACAGCGGATGTACAAGGCAGGCTTCACGGTGGAGGAGGTGCGCGTGCGGGCTATTAGCGGCCGCAGAGGCCCCAGGCATACCCTGTGGATGGCCGCCCGCCCCGCTTAATACACGAAGGCAAAATCGGAAACGCACCCGCTCATGAAAGCCCTTTCCATCCAGCAACCCTGGGCGAGCCTGATCGCCTCCGGGCGAAAAACCATCGAAACCCGCAAATGGAAGACGGACTACCGGGGGGATTTGGTGATTGTCTCTTCAAAGCGCCCGAAGATCGAACCGGCAGGTTGCGCTTTGGCCATTGTGAGGCTGGTGAATTGCCGTCCCATGACACGGGAGGATGAGGCTGCCGCCTGCTGCAGCCTTTATCCCGGGGCCTACGCGTGGGAACTGGAGTCGGTGCGGACCATCGCCCCTTTTCCCGTGAAGGGGCGGCTGGGGTTGTACGAGGTGGCCCTGCCCGAGGGCGTGCCTGGAGTCGATTGCTCTTGAACCAAACCTGGAGGAGAAAGCTTCGATCGAGTGCTTCAGAATTGCTCACCTTGGAATTTAGGGTCTTCGCGGATTAACGTGAAAATGCCACAAAAACGATTCCCCCCTACGGAAATCCAATTGTCCCCGTCACGCTAATCCGCAATGAACCGAAATCTCTGTCAGCGTCTTCAGCGTTCCCGTCCCTGCGTCCCATTCCGCAGCCCTTACCCCAACCGAGCCATGACCTCCCGGAATATGACCAATTTCTGGATATCCTGAGTCCCCTCCCCCAGGGAAGCAGCCCAGGCGTCCATGGGGAACTTGTGAACGGGGTGCTCGAAAACAACGGACGCCGCGCCAAAGAGATCGGCGGCCCACAACCCCACCTCCCGGGCGATCTCCACCGTGAGATACTTGGCCATGGAGGATTCCAGCCGAAAATCGTCTCCCCGGTCCTTCTTCCAGCACGCCTTGTACAACACCAGGCGGGCCGCCTCGATGCGGCTGTAAAAGTCTGCAATTTCAAAGGACTTGGCCTGATACGAGGCGATCTTCCGCCCGAAGACTTCCCGCTTCGCGGCGTGCCCCACACCCAGTTCGAAAGCCCCCACCGCCGTCCCCAGGGTGAGAGCGCTGATGGTCACCCGGCTGTTGGTGAAAATTTCCAGGACCTGCTGGAGGCCTCGGCCGCAGGCTCCCAGCAGGTTCGCATCGGGCACGAACACGTCCTTCAACTGGAGGCGGGTGAGGTCCGATGGAATCCAGACCTGCTTGTTCAGCTTTTTCCGCGTGATCCCATCGGACGCGAGGTCCACCAGGAACATGGACATTCGCCGGTTCCGCTCGGCGTCAGGATCCGAAACAGCCGTAATGAGTGCCACATCGCCGAGGCTGCCGTTGGTGACGTATCCCTTGGTGCCGTTCAGCACCCAGCCGCCATCGACCTTCTCGGCCTGGAGGGAAATATTGGCCACATCGCTGCCGGCGGTGGGCTCCGTATTGCCCAGGCACAGGAGGGTCTCCCCCCGGATGGCGGAGGGGAAATATTGCTCCTTTTGGGCCTCGGAGCCGAACAGGGTCAGCCCTTTGGTCCCGAGGGATATCTGCACCAGGACGGCGACAGCCACGCCGGGGGAAATCTTCGCCAGATCTTCCATGAGAACGGACTGCTTCAGGACCGACTGTTCCACGGTTCCTTTCGCCCCACGGTCGTAGGCCAGCCATCCCTCCTTTCCCATCTCCTGGAAAAAGCCTCGCGGGACAGCCCCTTCCCCATACCATGCCCCAACATTCGGCACGAGATGGACGTTCAGAAAATCTGTAAAGCGCCTGCGATCTTCAATGATTTCATCAGGAAGTAGAAAATCCATGGTGGTCCTCCTTTTTGGCGGCTCCCTGCTCGTGCAGGAGCGGCATCCTGTCCCGGCGGGTCACCGTCGCGGCGGGATGCCGCTCCTGCAAAGACGAAACTCTGAAACCTCAATGGGTATAAGTTAACGCCCATCGCACCGAGAAGCGAGGGAGGATTTCAAAACGGATCTCTCGGCCGATCTCGCCAAGGCACGGCGCGGGAGTCTACCGGACCCAGAGCAGGCTCAAGGCAGGGAGATAGGTGATGACGGCCAGGCTCAGCAGCAGGATGATGAGGAAGGGCAGAGAGGCCTTGTAAAGATGCACGATGGATTTCTCGAAGCGCAGGCTGGCGATGAAAAGACTCATGCCGATGGGAGGCGTGGAATACCCGATCTGGAGGTTGGCGAGAAAAATGATCCCCAGGTGGATGAGGTTGACATCGTAGCTGAGAGCCAGGGGAATGATGAGGGGCACCACGATGACGAGGGCGGAAAAAACGTCCAGCAGGCAGCCCACCACCAGCAGGAAGAGATTGAGGATCAGCAGGAAAAGGTACTTGTTGCTGACATAAGCCTGCATGAGCCCGAGGATCTTGTTGGGCACCTGCTGATCGATGAGAAACGCATTGAAAGCGAGCGACGCGCCCAAAATGATGATGATGCCCCCCACCATCATCGACGTTTTGACGATCACCGTCGGGATGTCATTCAGCTTCACTTCCCGGTGAATGATCATCTCCACCACGAGGACATAGAAGGCCGTCACGGCGGCCGCTTCACTGACGGCCAGGAACCCGCTGAAGATTCCCCCAAAGAGCACGACGGGCAGGAAAATCTCCCACATGGCTTCCCGCGTTGCCGACGCCAGTTCCCGGAAGTTGAAACTGGCTTTGCTTCCTGTCGTACCGAATCGCAGGGCGGCATACATGCTGTAGAGGGAAAGGAGGACCACCATCAGAATTCCCGGGGCGATGCCGGCCAGGAAAAGGTCCGATATTTTCGTATCTGAAACCACACCGTAGATGATCAGCGGGAGGCTTGGCGGGAAAAGGAGCCCCAGGCTTCCTGCCGTGGTGATGAGTCCGAGGGAAAATTTGTCCTTGTACCCGTCTTCGAGCAAGGCAGGGTAGAGCAGTCCCCCCAGCGCCACGATGGTCACTCCGGACGCTCCCGTGAGGGCCGTGAAAAACGCGCAGCAGAGGAGAGAGACGATGGCCAGTCCACCGGGTGTCCGCCCCAGGAGAGCGGCGGAAAATCGCACGAGCCTCCTGCTGGCACCGCTTTCGGCCAGCACATACCCCGCGAAGGCGAAAAGCAGCAGCGCAATGAGCATGGGATTGGCTGCCAGCCGATACATCTCGATGATGACGATGGAAAGGTCCACATCCAGGAAATAGAAGCTGAGAAAAGCTGCCCCGGCGATGACAATGAACAGCGGGACTCCCGATAAAGCCAGAACCCCCAACAGAAGACTCAGGAGAGCTTGCATGTTTGTCCGCCGTTTCGCCCCGAAGAGAGGCAGAAGATGAGCCGATGCGCATAACGAAGGGACATGACGGCAAAACCGAAGGGAAAGATGGCCTCGAGCCACCAGTAGGGAACAGAGGAAAAAGCGAAATTCCCCGCTCCCTTCTCATTGATGACGAAGACCCAGGATTCGTAGCAGAGAAGGAGGCTCACCAGGAAGGAAAACAAATCGGTCACCAGGCCCAGCACGGTCTTTCCCGCTCCGGGGAGCAGCCTGGGGAGGATATCGATGGCGATGTGCTTGTTTTCGGCCGTCGCGCGTGCAGTCCCCAGGAGGCTCACCCAGAGCACGATATGCCGCAGGAGTGTGTCGCCCCAGACAATGCCCATGGAGAAAAAATTCCGGAGCACGATCTGGAGCAGGGAAAACCCCGTGAGGAACAAAACGAGCCCCACCAGGACCCACTTCTCGAGGGTCCCGTACCACCGGCTCAAAGCCGTCCATTTACCCAGCATAGCGGAAGCCGCTGCTCATGGTTTTGAAGGGTGCTGGGCCCGGTATTCCGCCAGTGCAGCCCTGACTTTGCTCACCGCCGCCGGAGGCAGAAACTTGGCATCCAGTCCGGCCATGGCTTCATCGCTCAGGTCATTGAATCCCTTGACATGAGCCGCATCGGGCGTCACCTTTTGCACTCCCCGCTTCAGAATGATCTGAATGGCTTCGTCATTGTCTTTGCGGGTTTTTTCATTGAGGCGCTGCAGGTGGGCGGCGCAAACCTTCCTGACGGTTTCCTGAAGGGAAGGCGGCATCTTTGCCATGATCTTCCTGTCCACCAGGAGCGCCCCGCCGATGTAGGAGAGGGGAAGGTCCGTGAAGTATTTGACCTGGGTGTTCCACTGGGTGACGAGGGCGTAGTAGGGTGAATTGTACACAACATCCAGGAGATGCGTCTGCAGAGCCACGAGGACGTCCGGGAGCCCAATGGCCACGGTCGAAACCCCGGCCCGGTCGATCATGGCCTGGGACATGGGCATATTGGCTTTGGCCCAGACCTTTTTGCCCTTCAAATCCTCCAGACCGGCGATGGGGGAGGTGGACATGAAATAGAGAAATCCCAGCTCCGGCCAGCCCAGGACTTCGTAACCCTCCTTCAGGAGCGCAGCCTTGAAGTCCGGCTCCATTTTTTCCATGACGTAATCCACCTCCCCATAATTGCTGAACAGGAAGGGGATCTGGAGCGATCGAAGCGCCGGATCCATATCGGTGAGAGCGGTGGCCGTGAAGACCGCGGCATGGACGAGGCCCACCCGGAGCTTTCTGAGGACATCCTCTTCGTCCCCCATGACAAACCCCGCGAACATCTTGAACCCCACTTTGCCCCCCGTCTCCCGCAGTACTTCGGCGTTCATTTCGTTGCAAACCTGCATGAGGGAGCTGTTTTCAGGGGCCAGGGTGGCCAGCTTGATTTCAAACTCGGGCTTGTTTTCGGCAAATGCCGAAGCCGCCGGCAGCATCGCCGCCACTGCCAGGAAGCAAAAAAGGCAGCATGCCCTGCGGGTCAGCCTGCTGTTGATGGATTTGCCAATGGTTTCAAGGAGTCTTTTCAAAATATTCCTCCGTCTTGGAAAGGAGCCTTCCGGCTTTTTCCTGGGCCATCACGTTGCTCAGGGTGAGGTCGGGAACTTCATCGGGAGAGGCCGCCTGGACTTCCTTCAGAGTCTTCACGAAAAGATCGCGATTCCCCGCCCCCCTCGCATAATATTGAGCATAAAGGACTTTCGCCGCCAGGGTCTTGTCGCTCCCCAGGGCGAAGGCCTTCTGAAAATGCTCGTTCGACCTGGCCAGATCTCCCCCCAGGGAGGGAGGCTTGGCGGCCAGGTAGACCCCCATGAGCAGGTGAGGCCCCCCGTGGTTGTACGTGTCATCCAGTTCCAGGAGCCGCTTCATGAGCACCTCCAGGGCGGGAAGGTCCGCAACGGCTTCCACACTGCTGATATTGGTGCTGATCCAGCCGGCCCAGGCATTGGCCGTCCAGAAAAGAGCCGGCATATCCTTCCGGGTGTACTGCTCCAGGAACTGGTCGAATTCCTGCACATTTCCCGCCACCGACCGTCCGAAATCCCCGCGGGATGATAGGGCACGAAATCCATAGTCTTTAGCCTTTTTGTAGAGGATTTCGGCTTCCTTGCTCTGCTCGTCCGTCAGAAAGGAAGAAGCATAGGTAGCATATCCCTGGCAGCCCGCAATGAGAAGCTCTTTGTTGTCGGGAGCAGCCTCGATGAGTCCGTCCAGGAGCATGAGGTAGGCGGGCATTCCCTGCTGCACGATGGTGGGACTCGTTTGGCGGGCCGCAGCCCGTCCCACATCCTGCACCGTGAGGGCCACAGCGCCCACCCGAGCCTGTTTCATGGGGAGGCAACCTGCAACGGACACGACCATTATTCCCAGGCAGATAGCCAGACAGCGACCGGCGGGAGTGAATTGAAGGAGCATTGGACCGACATCCCTCCATAAAGTTGATGATCCATACCACATTTGCACACATCGGCAAGGTTAATACTTATTGGTTGAAAATCGGTTTGTCAAGAATCACGGCTTGAAGCGGCCGGCGAAACGCTCCTGCCGTCCTTCCCTTTTTTCCTCGGGGTTTTCGTTGCCAAGCCCCCCTCCAGATCCTTATATACACTTGAAGGATTGCAAAACTGTTTTTTGTAGGAGCGGCATCCTGCCGCGACAGTGATCGAGTCGCGGCAGGATGCCGCTCCTACAAAAAACAAGGAACCATCGAGACGGAAGTCCTATACCTCTCGAGCATAAAAGAATTACGACGGCCAAGCGTCGTTCCCCCACCAACCAGGAGCCGACACATGAATAAAGAAAAGCATTTTTCCTCCATGGGCAAATCCACCCGGGCCATCCACTCGGGAAAACTGGCGGATTCACTCTTTGGCGAGGTCTCCGTCCCCATATTCCAGAGCTCCACCTTTGCCTTCCCCAGCGCGGAAGAGGGCGCCGCCCGTTTTTCCGGGGAGAGCCCCGGATTCATTTACACACGTCTCAACAATCCCACGGTCAACGCCCTCGAGGACAGCGTGGCCTCCCTGGAACAGGGCTTCGGCGGAATGGCCACTGCCACGGGAATGGCGGCCATCAGCACGGTTTTCATGACTTACCTGCACCAAGGCGCCCACGTCGTTTCGACGGATTCGGTGTACGGCTCGACGCGGGTCCTCCTGGAAATGGAATTGCCGCGATTCGGAGCCCAGGCCACCTTCGTGGACACTTCCGACCCCGAAAAGATGCGCAAGGCCTTGCGCCCGGAAACCCGCATGGTCTTCATAGAAACCCCCACCAACCCCACCATGATCCTGACGGACATCGAAGCGGCGGCTCAAATCGCCCACCAGGCAGGAGCCATCCTCGTGGTGGACAACACCTTCGCCAGCCCCTACCTGCAGCGGCCTCTCCAGCATGGAGCCGACCTCGTGGTCCACAGCCTCACCAAGTTCCTCAACGGCCACAGCGATGTGGTGGGAGGAATGATCGTCGCCGGAGATGAAGAAAATTTCAAGAAAATCCGGCGCGTTCTCAGCCTTTTCGGCGGCACCATGGACCCCCATCAGGCCTGGCTCATCCTGCGGGGAGTGAGGACGCTCCCCCTCCGCCTGGAAAGGGCCCAGGAAAATGCCCGACACATCGCCGCCTTTCTGAGCACTCACCCCAAAGTCACCTGGGTGAGGTATCCCGGACTCCCCGAACACCCTCAGTACGCCATCGCCCAAAAGCAGATGGACGGCTTCGGCGCCATGATCTCCTTCGGAGTCAAAAACGGCCTCCAGGGCGGCGTTACCGTCATGAACCACGTGAAGATCATCACCCTCGCCGTTTCCCTGGGAGGCGTGGAATCCCTCATCGAGCACCCCGCATCCATGACCCATGCGTCCATCCCCCGAAAAGAACGGGAGGAAGCAGGGATCCTGGACGAACTGGTGAGGCTCTCCGTGGGGTGCGAGGATTTCGAGGATCTCAGGGAAGACCTGGACCAGGCCCTGAACCAGATCCCGTGATCCGTTGTTTTTTCTAATAATCGATCCCGGGCTGAGGCTCGATGTCCTTCCGGTAAGCATGCTTGATTTCCTGGACCTCGCTCACCGTATCGGTCAGGGCAACGATGTCGGGATGCGCGTCACGGCCCGTCAAAACGAGGTGCATGAGGGGCGGCTTGAGCCGGATCAGCTCCAGCACCTGTTCCAGGTTCACGAGGTTCAGTTTCAGGGCATTGTTGATTTCATCCAGGACGATAAGATCATAGCGTCCTGACTCCACCTTTTCCCTGGCCAGCCGTATGGCCTGCTGGGCAGCTTCCCGATGCACGGCATGGGGATACGGATTTCCCTGGATGCCGCAAAACCCCATGCCCGACGGAATAAGCTCCACGTCGCAGTCCAGATTTCGGATGCCGTCCCATTCGCCCGTGTAAATGTCACCCTTCATGAACTGGATCATGGAAACCTTCATGCCGTGCCCGCAGGCTCGCACCACCATGCCCACGGCCGACGAGGTTTTCCCCTTGCCATAGCCCGTGAGGACGACAATGAGCCCGACCCTCCTTTGGGGTTTGAGGTACGTGATTCCCAGTTCCGGATGCAGACGTTCCAGTTTCTTGATGTCCATTTTCCGTCTCCCCATGTGACCATCGGCGGAGGCTAAGTCCATCCCCCTCTCCGCGATGGAGATGTTTTTACGGCTCAGCATGAAGGCAGGCAGGATTCTTCACCACTCGTCGATACCGGCAGGCTAAGGAGGGGAAGATCCAACCCGTCGTTTCTGCAACAAATATAATCATCCGGCGCAGGGATCCCCAACCTCAGAGCATCATCCACGGGAAAGCTCCTGGAATTCTCGCGCCCGACAGGTTACAAAATTGTTCGGTAGGAGATGATCCCGGATCGCCTCACAGAGAAGCGCGGGGAGGCACTCCTGGAACGACGGCCAGGCCCCGAAGGCAATCACCTCAAATGGATTCCAGGTGACCCCCGGGAGGATTCGAACGCTTTGAATGAGGTAACAATAATGTACGGCATCTGATGCTCCATCGCTGAAACGATCCCCTTGCATGCTCCATGGGTAAGCCATCGCATTGGTTGGCACGTATTATGATTGTCGCACCGGGGAAGGGGAAAGCCCTTAAACCCGGAGAACCCTGAATCCATAAAGTTCCACACCCGAAAGACGGGAAACCTGAAGATGAAAGACACTGAAAAGACTCGAGAAGCGCTTCTGGCGGAAATCGAGGAGCTGCGTCGCATGTGTGCCACCCAGGAAGGGTGTGCCATCGAGGCGCGGCGGGCCAAGGAAGCCCTCCAGGACCAGCTGCATTTCCTGCAAACCCTCATCGACACCATCCCCAACCCCATTTTCTACAAGGATACCCGGGGGCGCTACCTTGGCTGCAACAAGGCTTTTGAAGAGCGCATCGGCATGACGCGCGGGGAGATCGTCGGCAAGTCCGCAGAGGACCTTTTCCCACAGGGGCTTGCGGCGAAATATGACGAAATGGACCTGGCCCTCCTGCATCACCCGGGGATCCAGATCTATGAGAGCTCCATTGTCTACCCCGACGGCGCGCACCACGACATCATTCTGAACAAGGGCACATTCACCAACGCAGAGGGAAATCTGGCGGGACTGGTGGGAGTCACGGTGGACATTACGGAGCGCAAGAAAGCCCAGGAGGCACTGCAGAAGGCTCATGACGAACTGGAGCTGCGGGTGGCCCGGCGCACGGCCGAACTGGCCAGGGCCAACGAGGAGCTGCGCCTCGAAATCGCCGAGCGGCAAAAAGCCGAGGAAGCGGTCCGAATCAGCGCGGAAAAACTGAAGCTTTTCGCCTATTCCGTCGCCCACGACCTCAAAAGCCCCAGCGTCGGGATTTACGGCCTCACGAACCTTCTCCGCAAGCAGTACCATGACCTCCTGGATGACAAGGGCAGGCACCTGTGCGGCCAAATCCTGAAGGCGTCGGAGCTGGTCGTCGCCCTGGTGGAAAAAATCAACATTTACGCCGCGACGAAAGAAACGCCCCTCAGCATCGAGAACGTCCAGATGCGGGAAATCTTTCAGATGCTGCGGGAAGAGTTTTCCACCCAGTTGAGCATCCGAAGCATCCAATGGCACGAGCCCGAGACACTGCCGGAAATCAAAGCCGACCGGCTGTCGCTCCTCAGGGTTTTCAGGAACCTCATTGACAATGCTTTGAAATACGGAGGAGACGGTCTCACGCACATTCAAATCGGGTACGACGAGACCCCGGAGCTCCACATTTTTTCCGTGACGGACGATGGGGTGGGAATCAAAAGGGAGGATTCAGAGTCGATCTTCGAGCTTTTCCACCGCAACGCCTCATCCAGGGGCACCCCCGGGACGGGATTGGGTTTGGCCATCGTGAAGGAAATCGCCGAACGGCACGAGGGAAAAATATGGGTGGAGCCGGGGCGGAAAGGCGGCAGCACCTTCTATCTGTCCATATCCAAAGCACTGCAATAGTACTGCAACGAGAGCTCTTACGAAGGGTCAATAGAAAAGCTCGTACCCGCCCCGATCGTAAAGGGTGCGAATCTGGTGGGACAGGGTATCCGGAAGATAGCGCCCCCAGAGCTTGATGGGGAGCCTGTCCACCTTCACGCAGGGGCTGAAGCCCACGGCAAAAAGATACTCCAGCAGGAACTCCACATTCATGGAAATGTTGCCCTTGTAGAGGCGGTTTTCTCTCTGGGCTACGATGCGCTTCTCGTGAATGCAGTTGCCCAGCTCGGATTCCACCGTCTCCGGATAAGTGGAGAGAATGACCTCCACAAATATGCTGGGATGGCCTCCTGCCAGCAGGGAATCAAATTCCCTTCTCAAGCGCTCCTCGGGAATGCCCCGGTTCCGATATCTTTCCCACCCCCGGGTTGCTTCGTATCTTCGGCAGACCTGGTCCGCATCCCAGAGCACATCGAGGATGAGATTGGTGGCCTGGTACGGGCCAAGGTAGGTTTCCTTTTCGATGATGCGGATGCGAGGGTCGGCCGACAGGAGCTTTTCCAGCTGAGCCAATTTTCCCTGCCCCGCAATGACCTTCATGCCCCCCACGTCATGGATGGCCAGGGAGTCCCTGTCGAACTGGATGTGCCCCTCGCTGAAGCTGCGAGCCACATATTCTTCCGCTTCCACAAACTCGCGCGTCATGACATCTTCGGGGCTCAGGAGATATTCCAGGGGAACCCCGGCCTCGGCAGCCCGCTGCAGGGCCATTTCCCTCGCCTGGCCCTGGACCAGGTGAAAAATCCAGGTGGCAATCTTCCGGTTGGCTTTTTCAGCAATCCGGCGTGGACGCTTGATGCGGTACACCCCGAGCAACCGGTCGTCCCCTCCGAAGCACAGGACCCCGTTGATGGGAGCTTCCCGGTAGTAGTAATCGGGATTCTTGCGATACATGCGGATGAGCTCTTCCACCCGCGGGGTCATCTCCTCGTTTCCAGCACAAAGGGCGTCCCGCAGCTCCCCTTTGAGGTAAATGTGCTTCTTGCGGGGGAGCTGATCATGGATGGCCCCGAGCATGGAATCGGCCAGGGCTCCCAGGGTTTCTCCCAGGACAAAGCCGTCGCTGATGAGGATTTCCGTCAGCCGCAGGGCGTCGTTGGACTCGGGCTGCCCGCAGAACCAGCGTTCGGCAATGTGGAAAAGATCTTCACGGTGTACAAACGAAGTCAGATACATGAGAACCGCTCCCTTACCGGGCGGGTGGTGACACCACGACTTCAACGGTTTCGGGGTTTCCCCCGGTCAGGACCGGGCAGGGGGAGGCATTGACAAAGAGGGTCTTCCCGGCGGCAATGATGCGGGCCTCGATTTCGTAACGGTGATCCGGCCGGATAGCCGCTGTGTCATAGCCCACTTCAAAGGCGATGGGCACCTGGCTCGTCCGGGAGACGGTCTGTGTCGCCACGGGTACCGGCGTCCCGCCCTGTGGGGAAACATCCACCAGGCGTACCTGGAGTACCGCATCAGGGGGAAGGGCGATCCGCTGCAGGTAGATGACCGTACCCTTCACTTTTCCACGCGCCCCCTGACGCAGAGGGCCGCCTTCCCGGGTGTAGGTTCCTGCAAGATAATCCTCCCGGGCGCTCAACGAGAGGGACGTATCCGTGAGACTTTCGATTTTGAGCCGGCTCTCATAGGGTTCGGGATATTTCTCCGTCCGGGTCGTAAGGACGAGCGTGTCGCCGCTCCGGCGCCAATTCATTCCTTTCAGACTGTAGATGTTCACCAGGGCCAGTTCACCATTGGGCTGGAGACTCAAGCCCTCCGTCCCACTGACGCCGTCCCGGATGGGGCGCATCCAGACACCCGGAAGCAGATCCGCCCCGCCGGTAGAGGAAGCTGACTGTTGCTTCTCCGGGGAAGTCACCATGGGTGCCACCGCCGGAGCCGACCGGGAGCTCCCACAGCCTGCAAGAAAAATCATCATCACCAGTCCCATCAACCCCATTTTTTTCATGGCCACTCCTTCCTGGAAAAGGCAGGTGCTCACACCCCCGGCTGAAGAGCCAGTCGTGTCGAGATCTATCACGATGCAGCATATAAACCCTTTGTACCGCCCCGCGCCATACAGCGCAAGGCCGGATCTCCGGCAAAAAGCGAAAACCGCCGGTTTTGCTGTTCCCGGGTAGAGAATATGTTCTGGCGCTCAAAATAAAATTACACCATTTTCTCTACGGCCTTATCGATCCATCGTGCCAGGACATAGCACGCCGGGCCCACGGTGAAGGTCAGGAAGGCCAGGGCGAGAAACGGCCCCAAACCCTTGATAGCCCAGAGAGCACTGTAGCTCAGCAAAGGCTGATGGACCAGGTAAATGCTGTAAGATGTTGCCGCCAGGCGCGTGACGATGGGGGAGCTCCCCCATTGCGCCGTCATGGGCAGCAGGAACAACGCCATCAAAACCACGAAGGAGCAGGCAGCTTTGTAAACTCCGAGGAGCGGGAGCCGCATCTCCCAAGCGAAGGGCATGCCCAGCAAAACAAACAACAGGGAACCTCCGACGAAAGCGGTGAAGCCCGGGTCGAAGGGGATGCCCGGGAGGGAGCGGCCGGCGGGCTGCCACGCTCCGGCCATCCACATGCCCACGGCAAATTCGGGCAGGCGGCCGGGCAGGTTGAAGTAAACGAGATAGCCCGCCATCCCCAACGCTGAATCCGGATGCGATTCCAGGTAGCGGGCCAGGATTTCGCACCCGCCCCAGGACAAGGCGCAAATGAGGAGGCAGGTCTGTGCCGCCCCCAGCCTCACGAACAGCTTCAAGAGCCATGGGAAGAGCAGGTAGAACTGCACGAGCAGTCCCATGTACCAGTAGGCCGCCATGTTCGATAGGAGAGTGGAATACTGGAAGCTTTGCAGGAAAACGGCGTGCTTGAGGAATGTGAAAACGGCGGCGCTCCACTCCGTGCGGAACAGAACGATATTTCCGGCGCAAAAGAGGAGGAGCGCCAGGTAATACGGCGGCAGGATGCGGAGCATCCTGTACCTCATGAACGGCCCGCAGGAGGGGAGAGGGCGCCGAGAGGCTCCCAGGTGGGGCAGGGCGAGCAGAAACCCCGAAAGGATATTGAAAAAAACGACACCCAGCCCCCCCCACCGGAACAGGGCGCCGAAAAGCCGCTCCGCAATGCCGTCCAGGTGGTCCGGATGCGGTCCATTCCATGCATGGTGCAGGAAAATGCCCAGCATGGCCAGGACCCGAATCAGGTGGACCTGGAAAAGAGCGTCTTTGGGAAGTCTTGTCAAAGCATGGCCTCATGGTTCTATAATGTTCAGGAAAATGACTTTGGACCTCAACCCGACCTGTACGAGGGCATTGTCTCGAGTCTTGAGCACTATAGGCAATTCCGGCAGCTTGCGCCATCAGGAAAGGAGCCATGATGAAACCGTTCGAAGGAGTCGACTACTACCAGGTGGAGGACCTGCTCACGCAGGAAGAGCGGGACGCGCGCGACAGGGTGCATGACTGGGTCCGGACACGCTACCTGCCGCGAGCCGCGGATTGCTTCGAGGAGGGAGTCTTTCCCACGGATCTCATCCCGGAAATGGCGGAATTGGGGCTCCTCGGCATGAAGCTGAAGGACTTCGGCGGAAAGGGGGTCAACAACGTCACGTACGGCCTGGTGTGCCGGGAGCTGGAGCGGGGAGACAGCGGCCTCCGCTCCTTCGTGTCCGTTATGAATTCCCTCGTCATGTTCCCCATCGCGGCCTTCGGGAGCGACGCCCAGAAGCAACGGTGGCTGCCGGCCATGGTGCGGGGAGAAAAGATCGGCTGCTTCGGCATGACGGAGCCCCAGGCGGGCTCCGATCCCCAGCACATGGAGACCCGGGCGCGCCGGGAAGGCGACGCCTACGTGCTGACGGGTCGGAAGATGTGGATCACCAACGGCCACATTGCTGATGTGGCCATCATCTGGGCCCGGACGGACGCCGGCATCCGCGGCTTTCTCGTGGAGCGCGGGACCCCCGGCTTCACAGCTCACCCCATCCAGCGCAAAATGTCCAT
The DNA here is from genome assembly GCF_022836495.1 of Desulforhabdus sp. TSK. Taxonomy (GTDB): domain Bacteria; phylum Desulfobacterota; class Syntrophobacteria; order Syntrophobacterales; family Syntrophobacteraceae; genus Desulforhabdus. The sequence goes on along the minus strand of NZ_BQXM01000020.1, from coordinate 12,771 downwards.
GCGCGCCTCGGTGACGTCCGCCCTCGTCCTCGATGACGTGCGCATTCCCGCCGAGAACCTGCTACCCGGCACCACGGGCCTCAAATCGGCCCTCACCTGCCTGAACGAAGGACGGTACGGCATCGCCTGGGGAGCGGTGGGAGCGGCCATGGCGTGCTATGAAACCGCGCTCCACTACGCCCAAAACCGCATCCAGTTCCAGGTTCCCATCGCCTCCTTCCAACTCGTGCAAAGCAAGCTCGTGAAGATGCTGACGGAAATCACCAAGGCGCAGCTCCTCTGCATCCGCCTGGGTCGATTGAAGGACGAAGGCAAAGCCCGGCACACCCATATTTCCATGGCGAAAATGAACAACGCGTCCGAAGCCCTCAAAATCGCGCGGGCGGCTCGGGACATTCTCGCCGCCAACGGCATCAGCCTGGCCTATCCCGTCATCCGGCACCTGCTGAACCTGGAAACCGTCAACACCTACGAGGGTACCCAGGACATTCACACCCTGGCCATCGGGCACGACATCACGGGGTTGGACGCTTTCGGCGCTCCTCGCTCGGGGGAAAAGGGACGCTGAAAACGCTGAGAGGCGCAGAAAAAACTTCTTGGTGCCGAAGATTGGAAATACGCGGCCATTTCTTTGTAGGAACGGCTTCCAGCCGTGACAGGAACGGATAGGTGCAGAGTTTGTCGCGGCAGGATGCCGCTCCTACAAAAGGGGGTGGCTAAACGGTTACATCACTACCAACCTCGGCACTCAGCACGCGCCTGGAGGAAATTTTCAAGAACGACGGCGACGGTCGGGCGGCTTTTTCCTTTGCGGACGGGGCGTTACCTCGGGCTCCCGAGGGCGCATGGATTCCAGGACGAGCCGCTGCAGCCGGCGTTCCCGGCCTCCGCGGGGAACATGGAGGGGAGCCAGGGTATCCCGATTAAGGCCCGTCACGTACATGGCCGTGGCGAGTGTCCCGGGGGTGGCGGTAAAATCCTGGAACTGCCTGACGGCCAGCCCCAGGCTGCGGATCTTCTTTGCCAGGGCTTCCATGTCCTGGAGGGTACATCCCGGATGCGCCGAAATGAAATAGGGCGTGAATCGTATGGTGCGCCCTTCCTTTTCCATCAGTTCCCGGCATTTTTTCAGGAATTGGGGCAGGACTCCCGCTCCGCTCTTGTGCATGAGCCGCAGGATTTCCGGTTCCGTGTGCTCCGGGGCGATCTTCAGGGCCCCCGGCGTGTGGTGGAGCAGGAGGCGCGACAGCAGCTGCGGCGTCCGCAGAAGGAGCTCCATCCGCAGCCCCGAGGAGACCATCACATGCTTCACCCCTTCCACCTTGGACGCCTTTTCCAGCAGGTCCAGGTAGACCGGTTCGTTGGTGCGCAGGCTGGGGCAGACCTTCGGGAAGAGACAGTCGTGGCGCGTGCAGGGCGAAGCCTTGGCACAGGAGGTGCCGTAGAGGTTGGCCGTGGGGCCTCCCAGGTCGCTGACCGTCCCCCGGAAGTCCGGCATTCGAGTCACCCGGCGCACTTCCTCCAGGACGGATTCGCGGCTGCGGCTCACCACGACGGGCCCCTGGTGGCGGGCAATGGCGCAGAAGGAGCAATTCCCGGAGCATCCCCGAACGATCGTGACGGAATGGCGGATCATCCGGTAGGCGGGCACGTCTCCGGCGGCAGGGTGCGGCGCGCGGAGGAAGGGAAGGGCGTAGACGACGTCCAGCTCGGCCGTCGTCAAGGGGGCTGCGGGAGGGTTCTGGAGGACCCACATGGCCTGCTGGCGCTGCAGGACAGGGACGTTGGAGAGAGCCCGTGCATGACGGTCCACCGCCAGCTCCGCCGCCATGAAACAGCTCACGTCGTTTTGAATGTCATCCCAGGAATCCAGCACGAGAGGCGGCCCGGGAGAAGCCCCGGGGCATTGCGTGTCCAGCAGGTCCCGTTCCCTGCCCGTCAGGCGCTCGCAGGTCCCCGGGATGCCATGAAGCGGCTGACCGCGCTCCAGCCTGCGCGCAATGTCGAGCACCGCACGCTCGCCCATGCCGTACACCAGCAGATCGGCCTTGGCGTCCGTCAGGATGGAGGCGCGGAGCTTCCCCTGCTGGTAGTCGTAGTGCACGAAGCGCCTGAGGGACGCTTCGATACCCCCGAGGACGACGGGAACATTCCCGTAGGCCGCCCGCGCCAGGTTGGCATAGATGAGGGTGGCGCGGTCGGGCCTGCGCTTGGCCGTTTTGACCTTTTCCGCCCCGAAATAGGGATTGCCGCCCGGCGAGTAGTCGTCCTGATCCCTCACTTTGGCGTTGCCGCTGTAATTGGTGACGATGGAATCCAGGTTGCCCGCCGTGATCCCGAAAAACAGGCGCGGACGCCCCAGGCTCATGAAGTCTTCGGGGGTATCCCAGCGCGGCTGCGGCAGAACCGCCACCCGGTATCCGTGCGCTTCGAGCCAGCGCCCTATGAGGGCCACTCCAAAAGAGGGATGGTCCACATAGGCATCTCCCGTCACCAGGATGACATCGACAGCGTCCCAGCCCCTCTGGAGCATTTCTTCGCGGGTGGTGGGCAAAAATTGACTTTCGCGCATGCTCACTCGACTTCGAACCGTACCCCCTGGGCCAGGGGCATGTCGCCCGACCAGTTGATGGTGGTGGTCTGACGGCGCATGTATGCCTTCCAGGCGTCGGAACCGGCTTCACGGCCGCCTCCCGTATCCTTTTCGCCCCCGAATGCGCCGCCGATTTCCGCCCCGGAGGTGCCGATGTTGACGTTGGCTATGCCGCAGTCACTGCCCCGGTGACTGAGGAAATATTCGGCCTCTCGCAGGTTGTTGGTGAATATCGCCGATGAAAGCCCCTGGGGCACACGGTTGTGAATATCGACGGCCTCTTCCAGCGTGTCGTAGGGGATGAGGTAGAGGATGGGGGCAAAGGTCTCCTCCCGAACGACGGGAGCGGACGGGGGCGCCTGGCAGAGAGCGGGCTTCACGTAGGTTCCGGCATCGAAAATGCCTCCCGTCAGGATTTCCCCGCCGTAAAGGACCCGGCCGCCCTGGCCCTTCAGGGCTTCGAGAGCTTCCTGCATCCTGGCCACCGCCTCGCCATCGATGAGGGGCCCCATCAGAACTCCCTCGTCCAGGGGGTTCCCGATGCGCACCTTTCGGTAGGCGCTGGTAAGATCCTCCGCCAGGGTGGAAAAAATGTCGCGCTGTACGATAACGCGCCGCGTCGTGGTGCAGCGCTGGCCGGCAGTACCCACGGCTCCGAAGGTGATGGCGCGCACCGCCAGGGAGAGGTCCGCTTCGGGAGTGACAATGATGGCGTTGTTGCCGCCCAGCTCCAGGAGAGATCGCCCCAGCCGCCCGCTGACGGCCCGGGCGACCCGACGCCCCATGGCGACGCTGCCCGTGGCTGAAACGAGGGGCAGCCGGCTGTCGGACGCCATCCATTCGCCCACATCCTGTCCGCCCCCTGCCACCACATTGAGGATCCCTTCGGGGAGATTCTCTTCCTTCAGAACACCCCCCATGATCTTCATGGTGGCCAGGCTGGTGAGAGGCGCCTTGCTGGAAGGCTTCCAGACCACCGTGTCCCCCGCCACGAGGGCGATCATGGCATTCCAGGACCAGACGGCCACGGGGAAATTGAAAGCCGTGATGACTCCGATGGGTCCCAGGGGATGCCATTGCTCGTACATGCGGTGGCCGGAGCGCTCACTGGGCAGGGTCACTCCGTAGAGCATGCGGGACTGCCCCACGGCGAAATCGGCCATATCGATCATTTCCTGGATCTCGCCCTCCGCCTCGGAACGGATCTTACCCACCTCGAGGCTGAGGAGGGTCCCCAGGTCCTGCTTGTAGCGCCGCATGGCGTCCCCCATGCGCCGAACCACCTGTCCGCGCCGGGGAGCGGGCACCTGGCGCCATGCCTGGAAGGCCGACACAGCCCGTTCCATGATGCGATCGTAGTCTGCACGGGACGCCTGCACCACACGGCCCATCACCCGCCCGTCCACGGGGGAAACGGATTCCAGGGGGGCCCCACGGCACTCCAGCCACTCCGTACCGCTTCCGGCTCCTGAATTCTCTTCCGACAGGTTCAGTTTTTTTAATATTTCCAGCACATGCATCGACTTCTCTCCCCGCAGGGGCGGCACACGGCAAACCTTCAGCAGTTCAGAGCTTCCTTCAGCCAGGCCTTCAGATCGTCGTTGACGGCGTAGACCCCCACCCCCGGCTTCCGCCCGGCTTCCTGGATGGCCTTATCGATCAACTCCGCCGGCGCCTGGATCTTTGCGATTTCATCCCGTCCCTGGGTGTCCTGACGGACCAGGGTCACCTGGATGGGCTTCTCCCAGTCGTAGATGACGAAATAATACGATTCCTGGTCGGCAGTGCGCACAAAACTGTCCTTTCTGGCCCAGCCCGTTCCCCATTCGAGGTAGGTCTCCACCGCCGTCTCGGGCGTCATCTCCCAGTCCAACTGGGCGACGAGGTCCCTGCGTTCCTTCAATTCTTCAAGATTCAGCATTCGATCCCCCCTTTTCGAGAATATTTCTCTTTTCAAGATAACCGAAAGGCGGAGTTTTGCAATGAGCAGGTTTGGAGGGGCACAGTTCATCCGCCGGTTCCATTGTCCGGCATGAGCGGAGTGTCGGCTGTGCAGCAGAATTTCTCCGATCTTTTCCCGTGAGCGATTCATTCTTGAGGAGAACAGAACTGGTTTTGGGGTTCCCTGTCCTGAAGAAGTTCGTAGGAGAGCGTGATGGCGTGGAATGCCTGCTGTTGCTGGGCGTCCGTTTGTTTTTTCCGCTGCAATTTGCTGAGAAAATGGGAAATGCTGTCAGTCTGCATATTGGGGAAGTGAAACGTTTTTCAGAAATCCCAGTAATAGTGCAGCCACTTCAGGTAGGATGCAGTCGCATTGCTGTCCCCCTGTTCCGCAGCCACTCCACGAATTGTGCCTGCAAAGGGGAAGGGATGTTGAGCATACGGGGTTCTCCAGTTTCAGTATATCTCCCTATTTTTCGTGATAGCCAGAAAGAGGCAGCCATATTTTCGGAAAATTCTTGCAAGAACTTTATCTATAAAATATAAATAACATCAGGATGATGGGTAAACCATTTCGCCGCAGAGATCCACAAATCAGTCCCGACTCTCCACGTTGAAAATCTTCGACCTGCCCCACGTCCCGGAGATATACAGAAACTATAGAATCACTTGTTCGGGTGCAAGGAAAGCATGATCGAGGACACAATATGACACCAAAGCAGTTTTATGACTGGCAGACGGCGGGTGGCACAGACGATGTTATGCGTTTGGTTGATTGTCTCGAGCGAGCGGATCTTGCATGGTGCGCAATCGGAGGCATAGCTGTTAACCACTGGGCAACTGAAACCATGGTCACCCAAGATCTTGATTTTGTTGTTACGGCAGAGTCCGTGGAGCTTGTCACGAAAATTCTCGAAGAGGCGGGATTTAGATTTGAACGTTTTCCATGGTCAATCAATTTCCGGGGTCGTTCCAAAGTGAGCATTCAATTGAGCACGGAAGGCTTCTACAGAGACTTCCCAAGCCGGTCAGTTCCTGCAGACATACATGGAATTCTTATGCGGGTTGCGTCTCTGGAAGACACTCTGCGCGGAAAAATCAAAGCATGGCGGGACCCGGAAAGAAGGCAAAGCAAGAAACTCAAAGACCTTGGCGACATTGCCCGCCTGGTCGAGAGCCATCCTCACCTGTGGGAGTTGCTTGATCCAGATTTGAAAGAGATCATAGAGAAGCAGTAACTTCAGGTGTGGGACCGAACGAGGGGATCAAGGCGGACCATCACCACGCATGGAAATCACCGGCTTGTCATCCAGTTCATAAAAAAGGAAAAAAGGGACAGAAAAAAAAGAAAAGGGGACAGGTAAATAATGCTTGACACTTCATCAACGGGACCTTGAAGAAGGATTCGGGCATGTGTACCTGCCGTTTGCACTGGCGAGAAAGTACCCGCATGCGGACCGGGACTGGTTATGGCAATACGTTTTCCCATCCAGGAAACGCTCGATGGACCCGCGGACCGGAACCGAACGGCGGCACCACATGGATGAAACGGTGTTGCAGAGAGCGGTCAAAGAATCGGCTAGAAAGGCGAGGATCAACAAGGTGGTCGGCCCGCATGTGCTGCGCCACTCTTTTGCCACCCATCTGTTGGAAGCCGGCCATGACATCCGGACCGTTCAAGAGCTTTTGGGGCACCAGGACGTGAAGACGACCATGATTTACACACATGTGTTGAATAAAGGCGGAATGGGAGTTCAAAGCCCTGCCGACAGGCTCTGATTAGGGGGGATATGCGGCTTGCGGCAACAGTATATACCGCCTGCCGACAGACAGACAATTCCTGTCAGGGGGCCTCTTCCCCCTATTACTTCCATCGGAAGCAGCTCGAATACCTCGAAGTATACACGGCTCGTCGAGCCGCATTTTCCGATTTACTTTAGGCAGTCTAGTATAATGTTGCACTAAACCGCTACGCGGTAGCCTGCGTACAACCCCACGACCATAGCACCTTCCTTTATATTTTTTCCAATGATCTTGTGAAGTTCTGAGTCATCTCTATCTCTCAAGATATCACTGTGAGCTGTCTTTTCACACACCTTGGGAGAAAGGAGATACCATGACCGAGCTCAGAAGAAGAATGGCAGAGGAGATGCAGCTTCGTGGTCTTTCGCCGCAGACTCAGCAGTCGTACATCGATGCCGTGAGGGGGCTTGCCAAGTACTACCACCGGCCTCCCGATCAGCTCGGGGAAGAAGAGATCCGCAATTTCTTTTTGCATCTGATCAATGAGCGAGGAGCGGCCCGCAGCACCGTCACCATCTATCTGTGCGGGATAAAATTCTTTTATGAAAAGACCTTGGGCAGAGAGTGGCCCGTATTTAGTCTGATCCGACCGCAGAAAAGAAAGAAGCTTCCGGTGGTTCTGAGCCTGCCCGAAGTTCGGCGTCTGCTCTACCTGGTGAAAAACCCGGTGGCAGCGATGGCCTTGCGCATGATTTACTGCTGCGGCCAGAGATTGTCCGAGGGGATTCACCTTCAGGTCAGCGATATCGACAGCCAAAGAATGCTGGTTCACGTGCGCAACGGCAAAGGAGGAACAGATCGATACGTGCCTTTGCCGGAGAAGACCCTCGAGTGCCCGCGGGCATACTGGGCGGTCTGTCGGCCCAAGCCCTGGCTTTTTCCGATGAGAAATGGAACGGGACCTATCTCCGATACGAGCCTGCAGAAGACTTTCAAAGCCGTTGTGCGCCAGAGTGGAATAGAAAAGAACGCATCCATACATACGCTGCGCCACTCCTATGCAACCCATCTTTTGGAAAATGGTATCGATCTGCGCATCATTCAGGAGCTGCTCGGACACAAAAGCCCGCAGACGACTTCCATCTATACGCACCTGACACAAAAGACGATCGACCGGCTCCAGGCAACAGTCAATTACTTGATGAACAAGCTTTGAACCTGCAAAGTAGTACCTGATGCCGGAGCTTGCCGAGATCTTCAGGCTCTACGGCCCCGACTACCTCGGGCAGTTCAGTGATTGCATGCTGCCGAGTCATATCAGGGCGTTGTGCGACATAGCAGATTGCCGCACCGAGGCCCTTGGAGGCCATGTCTTCCAATGCGACCAGTGCGGACAGGTCCACTACGCCTATCACTCCTGCCGCAATCGCCACTGTCCTCAATGCCACGGCAAGAACACGCGCCGATGGACCGAGGAGTGTGAGAAGTTTTTGCTTCCGGTCCCCTACTTCCACCTGGTCTTCACGCTGCCACAGGAACTGCGGCCCATCGTCAGATCCCACCAACGAGAGCTGCTTGGCATTCTGTGCCAGGCGGCTGCCCGGGCTTTCATGAAACTGGCAAGCGATCCCCATTACATCGGCGGACGACCAGGGATTCTGATGGTAGTCCACACCTGGACCAGGGCCATGATTTATCATCCCCATGTGCACTGCCTCATCCCGGGAGGCGGGCTTTCTTCCGATGGCCCTGCTTGGTTGCCCTGCAAAAAAAACTACCTGGTGCCGGTGACCGCTCTATCCTTAATCTTCCGCGCAAAGTTCATGCAACTTGCAAGAAAGGCGCTCCCGCGGGTGCGGTTTCCCGGTTCCGTCTGGCAAAAGCAGTGGGTGGTCTACAGCAAACCCACGGTCCAGGGTGCCGCCAAGGTATTGCGCTACCTTGCTCGCTATGTCCATCGGATAGCCATCGCCAACAGCCGCATCCTTTCCATCGCCAATGGCCAGGTTCAGTTCCGCTACAAAGACTCGCGCCAAAAAGCGTGGAAAACCATGACCCTTTCTGCTCAGGAATTCATCCGCAGGTTCCTGCGGCATGTTCTTCCCGCCGGCTTTCACAAAGTGCGCTATTACGGCATCTTCGCCCCATGCAACCGCGTTCTGCTCAAGCGAGCAAAGCAACTTCTGGCAGACGCAGACGACAATACAACGGACCCTTTGCCCGATGCCGGCAAAGATCCCACTCCCCTTTGCGACCCTACACTTTGTCCCTTCCGCAAGGTTGGCCATCTCATTTTCGTCGCAACAATTCCTCGCAAAGGCAGAGACCCGCCATGAGAAACCATGAGAATCAAACAGGCAATCGACTCATCACAAAAAGGCTAAGAAGATTTTCCGGCATCGCAGGATACCTGCGGCCTCATTCCCCAAAGAGCCCTATATATACCTGTGCCGGCGCTCCTACCATCCCAATCCAGATCTTTGTGCGCCGGCAGAGGGCACGCATCTTATCCATTCAATCCTTGAATTCATGTGCAACCTCGTTCATATTGGACCCATCGGGATGCACCTCACCTATTGAATCTCCATAATCTCAACCTACACTCATTCATCGAGCGGTTCAGTGCAACTCGACTTTTTGCGTCGGCTACGCGCCGCAAAAACTCTTAATCGTTCGGCGTGGCATGGGAGGCGTAGCATGGGGGAACTTGTGGAGCCCAAGATCCAAGCAGAACTCCAACGTGTCGCGGATACTGAGGATCTGCGCGTTCTGTACGCCGTAGAATCGGGTAGCCGTGCGTGGGGTTTCGAATCCACTGACTCCGACTGGGACGTGCGTTTCATCTACCTACGCCGCCCTGACTGGTATCTGTCGGTTCAGAATCGACGCGATGTCGTAGAGTTAGCGCTGGACGGCGACCTAGATATCAGCGGATGGGACCTGAAGAAGGCGCTCGTCCTGTTCGCCAAGTCAAACCCTCCGCTGCTCGAATGGCTTCGTTCTCCGTTGGTATATGTGGAGAGTTCGTCGGTGGCGGAGAGGCTACGCAATCTATCGGCGAGGTACTTCTCGGCGCGTGCCTGCACGTACCACTACTTGCACATGGCTGAGGGCAACTACCGGGAGTACCTCGACGGCGATCAGGTGCGTCTCAAGAAGTACTTCTACGTCTTGCGTCCAGTTCTGGCATGCCGCTGGATAGAGGAGCATGGCGCCATGCCGCCAATGGAGTTCGCCACACTCGTGGAGGATCAGTTGCCTGCCCCGCTGCTCCAGGCTGTTGAGTCCCTGCTGAGCCGCAAGCGTGCCGGTGATGAACTTTCCATCGGCCCGCGAATCCACGAGATCAACGAATTCCTCGATTCAGAGATTGCTCGCTTGAGAACGCACGCGACCTCCCAAGGGCCGCTAGAGTCTCCGGATCTTGACCTGCTCGATTCGGTATTCAGGTCGGCGTTGAGGGAGGTATGGGATAGCCGTTGAGTGCCGTGTGATTCGTTCACGCGCCGCGGCCAACTAGCGCGTGGAGCCCGCCGGCATTGGCTTGCGTGTCATTCGCGAACGTCGAAACGCTGGCGACTAACGAGCAAACCGTTCGGCTGTCTCCGTCTCGTTTGGCCTCAGCCTTGAGGGTACAAGCTTTGAGTAACACCGTTTCTGTCTAGTCGTGGTATAATGCCATACGACTTGCGGTATCGGAGGATTCCTTCCGAAATTTTACACCACTTGTTGACAGGGGTTGAAATGCTCTCGACCGAGGCTGCTCTTTTACTGGAGGAAGATCAGCAAACATATGAGGCCCGCTCTAAGGGAGAATTAATCGACTTGCCATACAGATACAAATTGATCGACCTCTTCTGTGGGGCCGGCGGCATGACGCTCGGGTTCTCTGAGAAGTTCGGTCACCCCTTTGAATCGATCTGGGCTAATGACTTCAACCAGTTCTGTGCTGAAACATACAATAGAAACTTCGGCCCACATTGTGTTTCCGGAGATATTGTTGAAATCCTCAGAGATGGGAATCTCGAAATACCATCCGCTGATGTCGTCATAGGGGGACCTCCGTGTCAAGGGTTCAGCCTACTGAATAAGCAAAGAGACGGTGATCCGAGAAAGCAATTGTGGCGGCCATTCCTGGAAGTTGTTGAAAGATGCAATGCCCAAATCTTCGTGATGGAGAACGTGCCGCAGTTGATCGGCACGTTTGAACATGGCGAAATCGTTGGTGTTGCTGAGTCACTTGGTTTCAAAGTCTGGCATGGAAAACTTTTGGCGGCAGACTACGGAGTTCCGCAACTGAGACTCCGTGCTTTCATCATTGGCTGTAGATTTGCCAACCCGTCCTCGCTGTTCCCTCCCAGGAAATCCCATTTCAGCAGAAATTCGGGCAGTGTTCAGCTTAGTTTTGCAGGCTTTGGACGAGATAGCTACCTTCAAAACCCTAGACCTTGGAAAACGGTTAGAGATGCTATTGGTGACCTGCCGCCCCCTGAAGGAACTGAGATTAGGGACCTTCCCCCTCCCCTGGATCTTCACTTTGGGAGGAGTCCGACGCAAAAGAGCCTGGAAAGGTATAAGGCTATACCTAAAGAGGGAATGAATCGTTTTGATTTGCAGAGGATTGTTCCCGAACTTACACCTGACTGCTGGATCAGGAAGAAACAGGGTGGAACGGATCTGTTTGGTCGACTTTGGTGGGATAGACCGGCTTTCACGATTCGTACTGAATTCTTCAAACCTGAGAAGGGGCGGTATCTCCATCCAGAGCAACATCGGCCAATTACACATAGGGAAGCAGCACGCTTTCAGAGCTTCCCGGACGATTTCAGATTCACAGGCTCCAAAATCGAGATCGCCAAACAGATAGGCAATGCTGTCCCACCTTTGCTTGCTGCACGTGTAGCCGACGTCGTCCGTGTACTTCTCTCAACACAGTCTGAGAACTCGAATGGACGTCTTCAGCAAGGATAAAAGAAGCCAAATAATGTCCAAGGTTGGAGGCAAAGATACCAAGCCGGAGTTGATCGTCAGATCTTTGCTTCATAGAATGGGTTATCGCTTCAGGATTCATCGCACCGACCTTCCCGGCAACCCAGATATTAGCTTGCCGAGACACAGAAAAGTGATATTCGTTCATGGATGTTTTTGGCATGGTCATGTTGAGTGCCCACGAGCCAAGAGGCCTTCGACAAATCGGGAATTTTGGCAAAAGAAACTCGACAAGAACATCGAAAGGGACCGGCAAAACGTGACCAAACTCGTAGCCCTTGGATGGGCTGTTCTGGTTATCTGGCAATGTGAGGTGAAGGATTTACCGAAGTTGAAGCAGAGGATAGAGATTTTCATCGGGAAAGACACTGAACAATCCGGGATATCAACAGAAGATGACAAAATCAGAGGCCATTAGAAAAGACCTCGAAAAGCTGATCATCAATTTCGACAATGAATTGAAGTCGGACAGTCTTCGACAAAAGGTCCTGGCACTCGTCCCGTGCTTTCATGCTTTGAGAAACCTTGGGAAGTCGCTGATTCCAAGAAATGTGGCGCGGAGCGCGAGAGATAGATTATTACACTATTTCCAAAAGTACCCTTATACCGTAATCGGCGGCGACGAACTTCTTGTTGTCTCGGGAATTCAGGAATATGCTCGAAGGATCAGGGAACTCAAAGTGCAATACGGTTGGCTCATAGTGAACGGAATAACGGCCAAGGAGATGACCGAAGAAGGCGAGTTCCCGTTTGAGAATGTTGATGTTTCAAAGATGGGACCCTCCGACTACCTTTTGTTGAGTACTGTGCAAGATCGGGACGCTGCTCATCGATGGTTTCTGGCGAATGAAATCAGAAAGGAGAACTTAGCGGTCCGAGATAAGATTCTGAAGTATTTTCTCAAGAACGTGGGCAAGCAGATATCGGGAGAGGAACTGCGATATGTGGCGAAAGATAGATCAGAATGGGCCAGACGTGTCAGAGAACTGCGCACGGAATTTGGGTGGCCCATCGTAACCAAGAATACCGGCCGTCCCGATCTGAACATAGGAATATACGTTTTGGAGGCGGATCGGCAGAGCCCCGAACATGATCGACATATTCCGGACACGGTGAAGCGAGGAGTCTTAAGAAGAGATGGCTATAAATGTCGGAAGTGCGGGTGGACTCATGATGAATGGAACAGATCCGATCCACGTCATTTAGAACTGCATCACGTGAAACCTCATGTTGATGGCGGAGAAAACACGGAAGAAAATCTGCTAACACTCTGTACTGTTTGTCACGACGATATCCATCGAAGCATTTGATACGCATTATCCCTTTGGAAATACTTAAGCCTGTGGCTACGCGAGTTGATCTTCGCCTCTATGAACCCAATGTCAGTTAGGCCGTTATGTGGCAACGGTTCACACAGTCTGACATGCCATACTTGATCACCGTTTCGCAGCGTTTGAGGCTCGACAACCTACAGTGACGAGCAGGGTCTGATCGAGTGTAAGATG
>NZ_BQXM01000019.1 GCF_022836495.1 Desulforhabdus sp. TSK | reverse complement strand
ACCGCCGCCGCCCTCCACGTGGAGCCGGGCGTCGCCACCCCTCTCGGGAAGGAAACGGGCGTGGAAGCTCGAAGCATCGCATCGTTTCATACGTTTCCCGATTTCCGCTTCCTCGGCATCGAATGCCAGGACAAGCGGGAGAAGACCTTCCTCATATCCCCCGGCACCCCCCTTGCCTCTCAGCAGCGGTGTCTGCCCTCCGGAGGGGTCACCCTCCTCTTTTCAGCCCCCGTCTCCAGGGACGAGATCCAAAAGGGCCTGCAGTTGACCCCGCCCCTCGTGGCCAAAGGCACGGAAGCCGATCCCTGGGAACGGGTGATTGCCGATGCCCCCCTTTCGGAACCGCATACCCGGAAGAAAACCTACCCCGTGTTTCTTCCCGAGGAAGTCCTGGAGGCCCACACCAATTACCGACTGCAGCTCCCGGCTTCCTCCCTCGCGGACGCCTTCGGCCGCCCCCTGGCGTCAGCCGTGGACATGCCTTTCGCCACCGACCATCGCGCGCCCGACTACGCCCTCATGAAGCGCACACCCGTCCTGGAAAAGGGCCTCGACACCGATGCGCATCTCTGGGCTGTCAACCTGGACCAGCTGCAGGTGAGCTACGAAACCTGGACCGCGCAGGGCAAAAATCCCCCGGCGACCCGCACGGTGAAGGCCGTGGGTCCACGGAACGTCTCCATTCCGGTGCCTCTCGGCATCCGCGAGATGATCGGCACGGAATCGGGCGGCGTCACGGGGCGGTTCACTTCCAAGCCCGCCGTGCCCGGGAAATCCCCCGAGGACTCCTGGTTCTTCGCCCAGGTCACTCCCTTCCAGGTGCACGTGAAGCTCAGCCATTACAACAGCCTCGTCTGGGTAACGGACCTGCGGACGGGAAACCCGGTGCCCGGCGTGGACGTGCAGCTCTTGAAGGACACCTTCCAGGAATTGGGGAAGAAGGCGGCGCCCCTCGCTGCAGCCAGGACGGGGGACGACGGCGCGGCGGAGCTTCCGGGAACGTCGACTTTCGACCTCGAGCCCCAGATGGTCTGGGCCGACGGCCGGGAAGCTCCCTGCCTCTTCGTGCGCTGCCAGAAAGGCGGCGACATGGCGGTGATGCCCCTTCGCTACGATTTCGAGGTTTCTTCGGAAGGGGCCAACCGTGAATACATCCCCGAATCGCTCCGCCCCCTGCTTCGGGCGGGACCGCTATGTGGGACTGCTCCAGGAAGATTGGACCCTGCAGGAAAACAAGCCCGCCCGCGTGCGTGTCGTCGTGGTGGACCCGGGCGGGAACCCCGTGGCCGGCGTCCCCGTCCGGTTCCAAACCCAGTACAAGGTGACCCGGGGCGCGCGGGTGAAGGGGGCCGGAGACGCTTACCTGGCGGAATTCCAGCACACCTGGGAGGATGAAGAGCGCCTGGAGGGGGTATCGGCGGTGGAGCCCGTGGAGCTGCAGTTCACTCCCAGGCACGCAGGGATCCTCCGCCTCACGGCATCCATCGAGGACACGCAGGGGCGCACCCACAAAACGGTCCTCCAGCGCTGGGTGACGGGCCGTGGACCCGTCCTCTGGGAATCCATTCCGGGGAACCTCCTGGATGTCTACCCCGAAAAGAGCGACTACCGCGTGGGAGAAACGGCCCGCTTCCTGGTTCAAAACCCCTTCCCCGGAGGGAAAGCTCTCATCACGGTGGAGCGCTTCGGGGTCATCCAGCGCTGGGTGAAAACCTTCGAGACCCATTCGGAAATCGTGGAAATCCCTGTCCGACCCGACCATCTCCCCGGCTTCTACCTTTCCGTCATGGTGACGGCCCCGCAGGTGGAGAAACCTCTGGGTCCGGGAGGCGAGGATCTGGGCAAGCCCACCTATCGCATGGGGTACGTGCGGGTTCCCGTCGACGACCCACACAAGGAAATCGCGGTGGACATCCGCCCTGAGCAGGAAGTTTACAAACCCCGCGATACCGTCCGCGTGAATCTCGATGCCCGCGCAAGAAACCTCGCTCCGGGCGAAGCGCCGCCTCCCGTCGAGCTCGCCGTGGCAGTGCTCGACGAATCGGTTTTCGATCTCCTCCACGAACGCTTTTTCGTGGTCCTGGAAGATCCGGTCCCAGGGGGACTCGAGCCCGTCAACCGCGATCTGGCCACGGCATCCCGGGAGGATGCACAGGCGGGAGAGCCGGGATACGCCGCAGGATCGTACCGGAACCGCTTCCCCGATTGGCTGGAAGAGGCCGCAAGCCGCTGGAGCTTCTACCACCGGGAGCTCCGCCACGATGCCGTGCGGTTCTATTCCGAACGGCTGCCGGCGGGCCGCTACCACCTGAGCTACACCGCCCAGGCGGTTTCCCCGGGAGAATTCCAGGTGCTTCCCGTCCATGCGGAAGAGATGTACGCGCCGGAGGTTTTCGGGAAGGGAGCGCCGGCGGTGCTGAAGGTGGAGGAACGCTGAAGAACGCTGGCTTCGCGCGCTGACTGACGCTGATTTGGGCATGGGGGGGGTTGTGAAAAGAGCTCCATTGTCGAAAGCTTTCAAAATAACAGGTCTTTGCTCTCTCGCATTGCTCATGGGACTGGCGGGCATCCTCGCGTGGGGCACCTGGCGTGACCTGCGTCCTTTCCCCGCCACGCTCCGCCCCCAGGGCTCCGCGCTCCACAAGGCTCAGTTCCTGGACCGCAACGGCATCCCCCTGTCCGTCACCTACACGCAGCCCTGGAACATCCACGACTGGCTGCCCCTGCACGAAATCCCGACCCTGCTGCGGGAAGCCTTCCTGGAATCCGAAGACCGCCGCTTTTACACGCACGGGGGCACCGACTGGATCGCGCGCGGGCATGCCGTCTTCCAGAACCTCCGAGCGTTCAAAGCCGTACGGGGGGCCAGCACCATCACGGAGCAGGTCGTCCGGCTCTTCCAACCCCGCCCGCGCACCTTTTGGTCCCGGTGGATGGAAGGCTGGGAAGCGGGGAGGCTGGAAAAAATGTTTTCCAAACCTGAAATCCTGGAATTTTACCTCAACCAGGTCCCCTACGCCCGGCAGCGGCGGGGTGTCCTCCAGGCCGCCCACCTGTATTTCGACCGGGATCTGGACACCCTGAATTCCAGGGAAACCCTGGCCCTGGCCGTGCTCGTGAGGGCCCCGGCCCGCCTGGACCTCCAGGACGGCGCCCGGGAAATCGAAAAGCCCCTCCAGCGACTGGCGGAGCACCTGCACCGCAAGGGGCGGATGTCCCATGCGGCTTACGACGACGCGCGCCACGCTCCATGGTCCCTGGCGGAATCCCGGCTTCCCGTCGACGCCGGCCATTTTGTGCGGTACGTCTCCAGTGCCGGATCCGGCTCCGCCGATGACGCGCCCGATCCACCCGCCGCCGAGGAGATTCCCCCAAGGCACGGCGCCTCGAGTTCGGTTCGGGGAACATCCTCCGATTCCCCGTGCAGACGGCGGTAAAAACCGGGACCTCCAACGATCACCGCGACGCGTGGGCCGTGGGCTTTTCCCATCGTTACACCGTGGGAGTCTGGATGGGGAACCTGGACCGCAAGCCCACCTGCGGCATCACGGGCACCACGGGTCCGGGGCTGATCCTCCGGGCGGTTTTTTCAGAGCTCAACCGCTTCCAGGAGGCCTGCCCTCTTTACCTGAGCCCGCGCCTGGCCGTGGTGAAGATCTGCCGTGAGACGGGGCTTCGCGCGACGGAGCATTGCCCCACGATGGAAGAGAAATTTGCACCCGGCTCCATCCCCGGGCCATTCTGCACGGTCCATGGCAGCCATGAGGGAACGGCCGGAAGCACGGCTCCGGGTACCTGCCTACGTCAGGAAGACAAAAGGCAATTTGATCGTGGGAAGCGGCTATAATATTCGTGCTCCAGCAGTGGAGGGCATGATCCCGGCACCGGGTATCTGAGTGGATCACCATTCCATTGGGCTGCACTTGGTACAGCTCAATACATTAGAGTGTCCACCACTCTATTTGTCATTCCGGCGGTCTTTTCCTGTGAAAATGCCGTCATTACGTCTTTTCATCCTTCGTTGTGACCGCCCAGTCATGGGGGTTAGCCGGAATCCACGGAAAAACTGGATGCCGGCTTAAAAACTGCCGGCATGACGAGCGGAGCAACGCACATCTTATTCTGTGGACGTGCACTTGGGCATCTTGTGTGACGGATGTGCCGACCAACAGCCAAGGCAGACCCCATTTTTTCATGGTGAGGAAATGGGGCCTTTTTTTGCCGTGAATTTTCCGAGAGCAATGCAGCATGCCGTATTGACTTCGGTGATCCTTTACCTCTAGATATATTATCTTTACAGAGTCACGCCCGGGCGAGCTCAAGGCGGCGCACCCACCCGGCGGTCGCCCCCGTTATTCATTTCTCCGAGAAGACTTCGGACCCAGGCCCTCGAAACAGAGGAAAGGAAGCACCCAGCATGCATTTGAAGAAACACGGATGGGAAGAGATCGCCGGCCTGCACCTCATGGTGGGCTTCCAGGGTGTCACGGTGGAGGAGGAGCTCAAATCCCTCATCCGGGATTTCAAGATCGGCGGCATCGTCCTCTTTCGACGGAACATCGAAGGCGCGGAGCAATTGCGGTCCCTCCTGGAGGAAGCCCAGGCTTTTTCCCTGAATACGCTGGGACGCTCCCTCCTGGTTTCCGTCGATCAGGAAGGAGGACCCGTGCAGCGCCTGGTGGTGGAACCTTTCACGCAGCTGCCTTCCGCCCGGGAATTGATGCTTCAGGGCCCCGAAGCCATCGCCCACTGGACTAAGCGGGCTGCCAACGAGCTCCGTGAACTGGGAATCCACATCAACCTGGCTCCCGTCCTGGATGTCTTTTCCGGCTGCCCGACACATTTTATGGAAGAACGGTGCCTCGGCGCCGACCCTCGACAGGTCGCCCAACTGGGGCAGATCTGGATCCGCACGCTCCAGGACCATGGAGTCTCCGCCACCGCCAAGCATTATCCCGGGCTGGGGCAGGCGGAATCGGACCCGCACCATTTTGCACCTGTCATTCGATGGAAAAACGATGCCGCCATGGAAGAGGATCTCTTCCCCTTCCGGGAAGCCATCGCCGGCGGCGTCCACTGCATGATGACCTCCCACGCCCTGTATCCCCACTGGGACCCCCAGTGGCCGGCCACCCTCTCCCCCCGGGTGAACTGCGAATGGCTCCGACGGAAGCTCGGCTTCGAGGGGGTTCTTTTGAGCGACGACATGGACATGGCCGCCGTGTCCGGAAGATACACCTGGGAAGAAATGGCCGTACAGGGATTGACCTCCAGCATCGATTTCTTCCTCCTCTGCCAGCAGTCGGGAAATATCGGGCCGTTTCACGAAGCCCTGTCTCGATCCATCGAAAGCCAGGGCGCTTTGCAGGGTCTCCACGAAAAGTCCCTCGTCCGCATCCGCAGGCTCTTCAACCGGCATCCCGGCCTGCGGTTTGTTCGGCGGTCCCACTGCAGCAAGCATGGTGAATTATGACAGCGATGTGGGTGGTCGTTCCGAGATAGACAATGGAGCCAAAGCAATTCGCACGCACGCACATACCCCCTGCCAATCTCGATCTGACAAATGACCAACCAGCACAGGATGGGTAGCGGGCGGTAGCGTAGCGAAAAAACACCGAAAGATCGATGGGAGTCGCAAACCTGCCTGAGCCCAATCTTCCAGTATGTAATCCGTGGGACCAATGGTATTGGTCTGGCTTGTAATGAGACAGACGACCACATCAGGGCGTGAGGCATGATAGACTGGTGAAGAGATTACAACTGCAGGCCTGCGTTTGACACCGGTCACACCAGGGAAGTCAATTGCCACCACATCGCCCGGATTAAACAAGCTCCTGCTCCTCTGGGTAAAGTTCCGCGGCGTACCTCAACGAAACAGCGGTTAAGTCTCGTTGATCTTGTTCACTCCAGGTCTCACTTCGATCCACAACCGCCACATCCGATTGCGCTAGATCCTGTAAGATCAGCGCAGCGAGACGAAGCCGCTCGCTCGGTGATAGGGTTCGAACGGTTTCTGTAAAGACTTCTTGTGCGGTCAGCGCCATAGTGACTTCTCCCCTATTGTTATCATTCATCATATTTCCATTTTACACTGAATCGCGATAAGACAAAGCAAGCCGTCCTTCCAGATCACGGCGTTGACCGACACGGCGGCGGATGCAAGCTTGCTTGTGCATGACGCAGTGTCCGCTCCAGTGCCTTGTTCCGGCGCTCGACCAAGAACTTGATGAAAACGCCAGCACGTGACTCCCGATTCGCTCATAGTATCGTGCCATCCATTCGAAATGCTGTATAATTTTTTATTGTACATGTTTGATAAGGCCGAGCCAATATCCGACCCGAGTGATGAAGTCAGATTTCACCAGCACGACAAGCAAGAATAGATGTACGAAAATGACATACCCCATCAGGAATTTCTTTTGCATATCGGTAACCTCTGGCGTCCCAACGCCGGCCTGAGCGACCGGCCAAAGGGCAATGAGCGCCAACTTACACGAAAAACGTTGTAAGAACAACTGGTTGCCGGTACGCTTCAGGTATTCGTTAGCCGGGTTGTTGCGTTTCGCGTGCAAACGACAGATCGAGAGTGGCGATTACATCGCGTGGCAAATCGACCAGGAGGAAGTAATCAGCAGGATAAAGGTAATCCTCGCCGCTCTCATCGATAATGCGTAAATCTCCGTCCTTCTCGGCATCCTCGTCGGAAACGACACGATAGACCTTGTGCATCTCCAAAGAGGCCGGGTAATGTGAGTTGTCGATGCAAATGGCAAATCGGGGGGTACTCATCTTCTTGTCCTTGCTTCCATTATTCCAAATAGCGTTTGCGTTTGATCTCTTTTCTCCCAATGCCATGTGCTTCATACCAGTGAAGCTCGGCCTTGCGCACACGACCGTTCCTAAGCCGAATCATAGCAACCCCTTTGAGTTTTCGCCAGCGGCCTTGTCCATACTGTCTTCGCAGGCGGGAGACTTCATCAATCGAACTTTCGATGGCGATAGTCTCGATGTCCTTTATTTCACTGATGATCTCAAAAAGGTTCCATAAATCGTCCCGTGAATGGACTCCAGTTCGCACGTAGCCAATAATGCCAGGAAATTTCCCGCGTGGTCGCTCGTCCGCTTCGGCGAAAGCTAGCGCACGGTCATCCATGAATTACCCTGCAGCCCGTAGTTCCTCACGGATGATCCGACGTATGGCAGATTCCAGATCTCGGTCACGTATGCTCGCCTTCAGTGCTTCATTTATGAGTGTCTGGTAACCCCTTCCACCCGCCTGGGATTTGAAGTAGGCAATCACCTCTGCATCCAGAAGGATGTTGATACGAACCTTTCCTTTGGAGATGGGTTTACAACCAACACGCAAAGTAGCTTTTTTCATCTGCTCTTCTGTGATCTCAGGGATTTCCGAGGTATCGATATCCTCATCACTCATAGCATTGATGCGTTCCCAGTCAGTCTGAGAGTCCTTTAAAGTAAATTTCTTGCTCATGCTTTGTTGCCTTTCTCATGGGAATGATACGGATCTCACTTCCTTTCTCGGTATGGGCAATCACAACTATTGTGCCTTTCAGAAGACCAAGGGTGATGAAGCACTCTTCTCCGTAGTCGAAACGATCATCTTCAAGGGTGAACGTGATGCCCTCAAAAACTTTCCCTGCATCGACAAAATCAAAGCCATGATTGCGGATATTGGCTCTTTGCTTCTTTTCATCCCATGTGGAATTCATGCTTGTATTATATGTATGTTTATGCAGATTTCTATGAAGAATTTCAGATCTGATCAGAACCAGACTGACTGCCACCGAGCGCTGGCGCCCTAACACCAAAAATCAGCGACGGCAGGCCAATGGAGAAGAAGGAAAAAGAAGAGGGCTTCCCCCGCCGTGCGCTGCATTTTTTCGTTAGCGGCAAACCGGCCAACACGAGACAGGCTTAAACAGGTACGGGACTACGGTGAAAGTGCGATAATATCGACCGATTTTTTTGTTTGATTCCGACATAGATTGCTTTAGCCTTAAAGGCGAGAGGCGATTCATTATGAGCAACAACGTTATCGAGCCAACTGTGTCTCTGCCCGAGAGGCTGAGGCCGTTGCGGCGGGAAAGAGACTGGTCGGGGAGAAAATTGCCCAACGAGGCAGGCATCGATATTCAGAGGATTTCAAAGTATGAGAGAGCACTTTCCAGTCCGCCACTGGAGATCCTGGCCCGCATTGCCACGGCACTGGATGTCAGCCTGAATTATCTTTTAACCGGAAAAAGCGGCAAGACCGAAAAGCTCAAAAATGCCAAGCTCATTGAATGCATAGAGGTGGAGAATCTATCCCTGGAATATCAGGAGACATTGATCTCCGTTCTGGACTCATTTGTCAAATGGCATAGACTTGAAGCGCTTGCCCATAGCCAAAGGAGGCCGTCCCATGGACGCACAAAGTATAAAAGAGCAAGCCCACCGGTTGCTGGACAGCCTGCCGGACTCTGCAACCTGGGAGGATCTCATCTACCGGATCTATGTCCGGCAGGCCATCGAGGCGGGCATAAAAGACAGTGACGACGGCCGTACGGTCGATGTCAAAGAGGTGCGCAAACGATTCGGGCTGCCGGCATGAAGGTGCACTGGACAAGGAACGCCATAAACCACCTGGTCGGGATTTTCGAGTACATCGCCACAAATTCCCCTGCCTATGCCACGGGGATGGTCGATCGGATCACCCGAAGGTCCGAGCAGATTGGAGAGCACCCCTTCTCGGGCCGCAAGGTTCCAGAGTATGAGGCCGATGACATCCGTGAGGTCATCGAGAAGCCCTACCGGATCATCTACAGGATAAAGTCCGATCAAATCGATGTGCTCGCCGTCATCCATGGCGCTCAGCTTTTGCCCGATAGGATTTAATCAACTCATCGCTCACAACAAAGCAGAAAATGGCGGTTAAGGATAAACTCCAACCGCCCTCGACTGTTCTGCCGGAGAGCGGCCCGTCTGGAGTGGCGTTCCCTGTGCTTGCCACCGGCAATGAGTTTAGGTACACCGACTCTATGGCTGTTAGGGCTAATCCTTTATGCAACTTCGTAGTGGATGACTGACATCAATAGCTTTTTCAGAAGAGGGAAACCGCCTCCTCCAGGGAAGAAGGAGAAGGCGATCCGCCGAAGATACTTTAAACCGTCTGGATCTTCCTGAAATCCGCCACGCCCGAGAAGAGGTTCCGGATGCGGGTGAGGAGGGCCAGGCGATTGCGCCGCACGGCTTCATCCTTGTCCATGACGAGGACGGAATCGAAGAACGCGTCGATGAAGCCCTTCAGGCGCGACATGCTCTCCAGGGCAGCCGCGTAGTCCGCGCCGGCCAGGCACCCCGCCACCACGCCTTCCGTATCACGCAAACTCGAAAAGAGGGCCTGTTCTTCCGCGTTCTGCAGGAGAGAAGGATCCACGGGCGCCGGCTCGGGCTCCTTGATGATGTTCACCACCCGCTTGAAGGCGGCCGCCAGGCTCTCAAAGTCCGGACGGGACTTGAAGGCCGCCAGGGCTTTGGTGCGGGCCACGGCGTCCACGAGATCGTCGATCCCCACCGCCAGGGACGCCTCCACCACATCGGCGCTGTAGCCTTCCTGGCTCACCAGGTAGTGGAGCAGCCGGCCCTGGAAGAACTCCAGCACCGCCTCCTTCACCTTTTCCGGAGGAGCGGTGAGCTTCTTGCTGAGCAGGGGCAAGGCCTGGTCGATCATGCCCGACAGGGAAACCACAAAGGGCTTTTCCAGGATGATGCGGATGATTCCCAGGGTCTGGCGACGGAGCGCGAAGGGATCGGCCGTTCCGCTGGGGATGAGCCCCACGCCGAAGCAGGAGACGATGGTGTCCATCTTGTCGGCCATGCTGAGGAGCGACCCTTCCAGGCTCTGCGGCACCGGTCCACCGGCCCGGTTGGGCAGGTAGTGCTCGAAAATGGCCTGGGCCACCGCTTCGGGCTCTCCCTGCAGGCGCGCATAGGCCCGCCCCATGACTCCCTGGAGCTCGGGAAATTCCCCCACCATGCCCGTGACAAGATCCGCCTTGCTGAGATAGGCCGCTCGCAGGAGCGCGTCGACGCACCGGGGTGCCAGCTTCTCACCCAGCCACCGGGCCACGGCGGTGAAACGCTCCACTTTTTCCCAGCTCGTTCCCAGCTTCGAGTGGAAAACGACTCCCTTCAACTGCTCCACCCGATCTTCCAGGCGGGTTTTCTGGTCTTCTTCATAATAGAACCGGGCGTCTTCCAGGCGCGCCCGCACGACACGGGCATTTCCCGCCGCCACCACCTTCACGTCCCGGGGGATCGTGTTGGCCACGGTGACGAAATAGCGGAGCAGATTTCCCTGGGCGTCGATCACGGCGAAATAGCGCTGGTGCTTCTTGATGACGGTGATGAGAAGCTCCGGAGGAAGCTGCAGGTATTTCTCTTCGTATTCTCCCACGATGGGCTGAGGGTACTCCACGATCTGGGTCACCTCATCCAGGAGCTCGTCATCTTCCAGGATGCGGCCCCCCACACTCCGGGCCGCCTCGTGAATGCCGTCCTCGATGAGCTTTCGACGCTCCTCACGGTCCAGAATCACGAAGTGCTTCCGCAGATTTTCTCGGTGACTCTCGGTGTCCGTCACCGTGATCCATTCGGGGCTCAGGAAGCGGTGGCCGAGGGACTGATTGCCGCTCTGAATGTCCCCATATTGAAAATTCAGGACCTCTCCCCCCAAAAGCGCGACGATCCAACGGATGGGGCGGGCAAAGGTCACACTGAGGCTCCCCCAGCGCATGGATTTGGGAAAGGGGATGTGAGCGACAAAATCCGGCAGCATCTTTTCCAGGAGCTCACGGGTGGACACTCCCGTCTCCTCTCGAACGATGCAGAGGTATTCCCCTTTGGGGGTCTGCTTGATGCGGATCTCCTCCACCGCCACGCCCTGCCCCCGTGCAAAGCCTTCCGCCGCCTTGGTGGGACGGCCCTCCGCATCGAAAGCCACCTGTTTCGGAGGACCCATGATCTCCGTCGTGCAGGCTTCCTGGTGCGGGTCCACCCCGGGAACCTTCAGCACGAGACGCCGGGGAGTGCCCGTCGTGAACGGCTCTCCATGGCGGATGCGGTTTTCGTCCAGGAAGCGCACCATTTGAGCGGACATGGCTTCCAAAGCCGGCAGGATGTACCCTGCAGGGATCTCTTCACTTCCGATTTCAAGATAAAGTACTTCTGCCATGGTTCCCTCTATTCGGTTATTTCCCGCCCCATCGGTGGAGCATTGGATATCCCATCGCTTCCCGCTGCGCCGCGTAGGCGTGCGCCACCAGCCGCGCCATGTTGCGCACCCGGGCGATGTAGTTGGTGCGCTCCGTGACGCTGATGGCCCCCCGTGCGTCCAGCAGGTTGAAAACGTGGGAGCACTTGAGGGTGTAATCATAGCTGGGAAGCACCAGGCCCTTTTCGTTCAAGCGCAGGGATTCGGCCTCGTACATGTTGAAGAGCTGCAGCAGCATGTTGACATCGGCTTCTTCAAAATTGTAGTGGGAGCCCTCGACCTCCCCCTGGTGATGGACATCGCCGTACCTGATGTCTTCGGTCCAGATGAGATCGTACACGTTGTCGACCCCCTGCAGGTACATGGCGATGCGCTCCAGGCCGTAGGTGAGCTCGACGCTCACGGGATTGAGGGCTATGCCGCCCACCTGCTGGAAGTACGTAAACTGGGTGACTTCCATCCCGTCCAGCCAGACTTCCCATCCCAGGCCGGATGCCCCGAGGGTGGGGGATTCCCAGTCGTCCTCCACGAAGCGGATGTCGTGGTCCCGAGGATCGATCCCGAAGCTCTTGAGACTCTCCAGGTAGAGCCCCTGGGAATCGGGGGGAGACGGCTTGATGATGACCTGGTACTGGTAATAGTGCTGAAGCCGGTTGGGATTCTCCCCGTAGCGGCCGTCCGTAGGCCGGCGGGACGGCTCCACATAGGCCACCTTGTAAGGCTCCGGCCCCAACACCCGCAGGAAGGTGGCGGGATTGAACGTGCCCGCCCCGACTTCCAGATCGTACGGCTGTTGGATGACGCATCCCCGCTCGGCCCAAAACTTATTGAGTGCAAGGATCAGTTCCTGGAACGTCATGTGGTGCTCCTTCCGCTGCAAATTTGAGAAAAAATGGTCGGACTCAAAAATCCAAACCACTGAAAGAAACGGTGAAACCTTCGGCCCAAAGCAGCCGATTTAATTAAAATTATTTGTAAAATTGGATGTATAGACGTTGAGGCTTTCCATTGTCAAGGGAAAAGACATCCCGCCCGGAGGTTCTTGCGACGGTCGACTCGGGGACATGTCCGTCGCCTGGAAGGAGGCAATCATCCAGGGCAGACCCCCAGGGATAGTCCCTCCTGCCGGCCTTGGGAATGGGAGTAAATCAAAATCCCGACCTGTGGAGTTGACAACCAGGGAGGCATGTTTAAATTCTATTGTAATTGAAGGAATTGAAAAACTTATGACAGTCATTCTCGCAATTGAGGAGACCCGATATGTTTGAAATCGATATTTCTGAACTGAGAAAGCAGGGACGTCCTCTTTGGATGACCCATTTCAACCATGAATCCTACGCTGAAATGCTCGGTGGTGGCGGCGACATTCAGAGAGACCGACTGTACCCCGAATGGTTGAGAGATTACGGCAAAGAGTCGGAGGACGGCCTCGAAGCCTGAAAGGAACCTCCGGGGCTTTTCCCGGCCGAACGGTTTCTTCGAAGATATGAAATAAAAAAGCAGGGCATTTGCCCTGCTTTTTTGTTTTCGTCGTCAACTGACTTTCCGCCGCATAAATTTACCAAAGGCGCCGCGCATTGAACTCCGGAAACCCCAGCTCCAGGATCTTCCTCGCGGTAACCGCAATATCGTAGGGAATATATCGAATTTCCAAAATGCGCGTCTCGTCATCCCAAATGACGTATTTGGCGCGGTTGTCTCCATCCCTCGGCTGCCCCACACTCCCGGCATTGACGATGTACTTGTATCCCTCCGGCAGATAATTCCTGCCCTGTTTCAAGGGGATTTCGCGGGGCCGAACCTCCCCCGAGCCGATGACGATCAGCTCATGGGTATGCCCCACAAAGCACACCTCCTGCTCCAGCTCCAGAAAGGCGCGGCGCAGACGGCTCTCTACCGCCTGGTACAGGTACATATTCACGGAATGAGGGGGAAATCCATGGACGCACCAGCACCGGAAGACAACGCAGGAAGTTTTCAACGTCTTTAAAAAATCGATGCTTCGTGGAGACAGGAGCCCCCACGTGATCTCCAGGGAGAGGCGCGCCGCGGGATTGAAATACGACAAGAAAACAGGATTCACGATCCCCAGTTCATGGTTGCCCATGACGGAAGGGATGTTGCGCTCCCCAATGAGCTCCAGCACCGCCTCCGGATCAGGACCGTAGCCGATGTTGTCCCCCAGGGAGACGACCGCGTCCACGGACTGCCGGTCCAGGTCCCGCAAGACCTGTTTCAAGGCCTCCAGATTGGCATGGATATCGGAAAGCACCGCGAGACGCATGCGTTGACATTGGCCTCATCTACCCCAGCGCCCATGAGGGAACATGATGGTGCGCACGATTCACATCGGCATCCAGGGCCTTGTACGAGGGTTCCAGGCGGGCCACCAGGTCCCAGAAGCGGGGTGAATGATCCAGATGCACCGTGTGGCAGAGCTCGTGGATCAGAACGTAGCGGACCCACTCGGGGGGAAGGAAAAGAAGCCTGCAGTTGAGGCTGATGGTTCCCCGGCTGGAACAGCTTCCCCACCGGCTTTTCTGTTCGCGGACCTGCACCCTGTCACACGTGAGCCCGGTCTGCTGACTGAGACGATGCAGCCAGGGAATGAGCTGCCCCCGGCCCTGGTGCTTCAACCAAAGATGAAGGAGCTCCCGGCACGTTTTGGGATCCGTTACATTTCCAACCAGCTCCAGCCTGGAATCGGGCAGGTGAATCAGCTCCGTCTTCCCCCCGTGGCTCCGCGTATACGCGACCGAATAACGCCGGTTCACCGCCTTCAGCTCCACCGTGCGGGGAAGGACCGAAGCGTCACTGCGGGGCTCCACCCGATGCTGGATCTTCCGGAAAACGCTGTCGATCCACTCCCGCTTTTCGTGGAGGATGGAGGGGATGCGCGCACGATCAAACCCTGCGGGGACTACCACCTCCAGCCCCTTCCCCGGAAAAATTTTGAGGATGACCCGCTGTGCCCGAGTGCTTTCCCGGACGGAAAAGGGCGGCAGCGCTCCATGTTCTCTCATACCTGGCATCCTTTAAGAGGCTGTCTAAAAATTCGTTTCTTCGTCATTCCGGCAGTCTTCTAGCCGGAATCCACCCCAGCGAAAAATCTGGATTCCGGCTAAAAGACCGCCGGAATCACGAGCCAAGGTACATGCTCAGAGTGATTGACTCATTTTTTAGACAGCCCCCAAGTAACAAGGCCGGGGCGAGAAAATCAGAATCCCAGGTCTTCATTGATGAGGACCACGTGGACCCGTCCCTTGGGAGACGACTTCTCGGTGATGACCCATGTGTTGCAGATACGCTCGGGACTCTTGCATTCCTCGCAATACGACGTCGTGGCGCACGGAGTCTTCCTGTCCAGGCGCATGGCGTTGGCGGGGGCCGCAAAATCCTTGATGCGCAGCATGGCATCTTCCAGGTCGGGGACGATCTTGTTGCGCCCCACGAGAACGACGACATTGCGGGGGCCGAAGGTGAGAGCCGCCACGCGATTTCCCATCCCGTCCAGGTTGACCAGCTTTCCCGTTTCGGTGACCGCGTTCGTCCCCAGGATGAAAAGATCCACCAGGAGCGACCTGCGCCGCAGCTCCAGGCTCTCTTCAGGCGGCAGGGACCTGTTGGCGGTGTCCAGGACTTCCAGGCCGGGAATCGCCTTGACGGCCTCCATCAGCCCCGTCGCCGCGAGAGTCATGGAGCCGCCCCAGGAAACACTCTTCGCCCCGGACTTGGGGAGGATTTCTTCCAGGACAATTTTTCGGACTTCGGCAGCGTCCTGAGCCAGGGACACTGTAAACCGGTTTTCTTCCAGGGCCTCTTTGAGACGTTCCAGACGGATCTGCCAGTAATGTTCTATGGGTTTTTCCATGATCCTTTTCCTCCACAGGTCGAGATAGTGTTGTTTCACTTCCCAAGTCGAGATGGTGCATGAAATGCACCCTACCCTGTCTTGGCTATCACCGCACCCGTCATTCCGGCATGCTTCAAGCCGGAATCCAGGCACACGGCACATTCTCTGGATTCCGGCTTGAAGCATGCCGGAATGACGGATAGCGAAGGTTAGAAGATAACTGCACAGGTGCTTACTTCGATATTTTCCTCCGGCGCTCTTCCAGGAGCGCGATGTGCTTGCGCTCCTCGTCCATGATGCGGTGGACCTCGCGGAGGGCGTCGGGCTCCGTCACGAAGGACTCCAGAATTTCATAAAAGGTGAGGCTGTCCTCTTCAAAACCGATGGCCGTTCTCAGGAGGGCATCCTCATCGGACAAGACGCTGAAATCGGCATCTTCAAGAGAAAAGGCATGGTCGGAAACGGCATTCTGGAGAATGAAGCCCCCCATCTGATCCGCCAGATCCGCGTCTTCCGCCAGGCGGACCTTCTTCTTCATGCGGATGAAATGCTCCCTGTGCTGCATCTCTTCGTCGGCATTCCAGCGCAGCAGCTCCTTCAAAGACAGGTCTGAGACGCTCGCGATGGCATCTCGATAAAAACGTTCACCATTTTCTTCGATGCGAATGGCGACATCGAACACCTCAGCCGCTGAAAACATCCGAAATCCCTCCTGCGGTCCCTGTGAGCCCTGACGATTCTCTTTCACTTTTTCCGGGGAATCCTATCACACTTGCGCCTTCAAGAAACGTACGAATGATGGATTCATGATGGGCACAATCCCCAGGCCAGGTTGCCGATCCTCATCCGACCTTGATTTTTGAGGAAAAATTTTTACAATTCACGCCGTGTTGCCTGCTGCGAGCCCGAGGTATATTCCGCTCGGTTCAGAACCGGGCTTTTCATCTCACGCGGAGTCGCGGAGAACGCGGAGAAAACCTGGCTGATCGCCGCGTTCTCTGCCGCTCCGCGTGAGTCCGAGAACTACCCGTTTACAGTATACATTGCTCCAGGGCCCGAGATCGTGGGCAGAACAGTGATGGAATTTTTTCCGGAGGAAGCAACCGAAATGTCAGCGGATGTGAAGCAAATCGGCGAAAGGGTGCAGGAAGAGAGCGGAACGCTCCAGCGGCTGCGGTCGGAAATCGGGAACGTCATCGTGGGGCAGACGGAGCTCATCGACCGTCTGCTCGTGGGGATCCTCTGCAATGGGCATATCCTCATCGAAGGAGTTCCCGGGCTGGCCAAGACCCTTGCTGTAACGACAACGGCCAGGGCCATGCAGACCTCCTTCCAGCGCATCCAGTTCACGCCGGACCTCCTTCCGGCGGACCTCATCGGGACCCTCATCTACCATCCCCAGACGGGGGAATTCAACGTCAAGAAAGGCCCCATTTTTCACCAGATCATCCTGGCCGACGAAATCAACCGGGCTCCCGCCAAAGTGCAAAGCGCCCTGCTGGAAGCCATGCAGGAGCGGCAGGTCACCATCGGCGAAACAACCTTTCCCCTGGAAGAGCCCTTCATGGTCCTGGCCACTCAAAATCCCATCGAACAGGAAGGCACCTACCCGCTTCCCGAAGCCCAGGTGGACCGGTTCATGCTGAAAATCAAGGTCACGTACCCCACCATGGCCGAAGAGCATCAAATCCTGCGGCGCATGGCCAGGTCAGCCCCCGACACGACTGTCGAGCCGGTCCTGGCGCCCTCGGACATCCTGCGCCTTCGGGGCCTCAGCGACGCAGTATACATGGATGAAAAGATCGAGGAATACATCCTCCACGTCGTCCAGGCCACCCGGTCCCCGGGAGACTACGGGCTGAATATCGGAGACCTGATTCGCTACGGAGCATCCCCGCGGGCGAGCATTGCGCTGTGCATGGCGTCCAAGGCCCATGCCCTCCTGCAGGGGCGGGGATATGTCACTCCCCAGGACGTGAAATCCATCGGCATGGATGTCCTCCGGCACCGGGTCATCATCAGCTACGAGGCCGAAGCGGAAGAAAAAAGCTCCGAAGATTTGATCCGGCAGATTTTCAGCACCGTCAAAGTCCCATGATCTCCAAAGAGCTCGCTCGAAAAATCCGGTACCTCCAGATCTTCACCAGCAAAGCCGTCAACGACGTGCTGGCCGGACAGTACGAAAGCGTCTTCAAGGGCCGGGGGATGGAATTCGAAGAGGTGCGGGAATACGCTCCCGGTGACGACATCCGCGCCATCGACTGGAATGTGACCGCCCGCACGGGGAAACTCTTCATCAAGCACTTCCGGGAAGAGCGGGAGCTGACGGTGATGTTTCTCGTGGACCTGAGTGCCTCGGGAAGCTTCGGGAGCACCCGGCAGCTCAAGAACGAGGTGGCCGCGGAAATCTGCGCCCTGCTCGCTTTTGCCGCCATCAAGAACAACGATAAGGTCGGGCTCGTCGTTTTCACCGACCACGTGGAAAGGTTCATCCCCCCCGGCAAGGGCGCCCGGCATGTGCTCCGGGTCATCCGGGACATTCTCTCGTTCAGTCCCCGGCGGGGAAGGACGGATATCGCCCGGGCCCTGGACTACCTGGGGCGCGTCCAGACCCGGCGGGCGGTGGTCTTTCTCATCAGCGATTTTCAGGCGGCGGAGGATTTCGAGCGTTCCCTCCGGGTCGTGGGGCGGCGTCATGACCTCATCGCCGTCAGCGTGAGCGACCCAAGAGAGATGGAGCTCCCCCCGGTCGGGCTCATCCAACTGGAGGACGCCGAAACCGGGGAAACGGTGCTCCTGGACACGGGAAGCCGCCGCGTGCGGGAAGAATACGCCCGCCGCAGCGCTCAGGCCCGTTTGCGGATCCAGGATCTTTTCCGATCGGTGGGCGTGGACGAGATCCACATCCAGACCGGAAAGAGCTATATCCTCGATTTGGTAAAATTTTTCAAGAATCGAGAACGCAGAAGGTAAACTCATCAGGGTATGCAGATCAGGGAGTGAAAGCTTCTTTTTGTAGGAGCGGCATCCTGCCGCGACTGGCTCACTGTCGCGGCAGGATGCCGCTCCTACAAAAAACAGGAAGCCATCAAATCGAACATTTTGCACCCCATCGAGGATAGGTTTTTTGTCGCCATGACGCCCATTGTCGGACATACACCGGCCGGAGCTGTTTCAAGACCGGTTGCGGGAATTCTTCGGAGTGCGGCCGGCTCTCTCCGCTTTCTCCTGGCCATGCTGCTCGTTCTGCCCGCCTTTGCCGCCTGCAGGGAAGCGCCCCCTGGAAAATCCGTTGAAGTGCCCCCCCAGGCACACAAAATCAGCAGGGCCTACGAGGATGGCCCTCTCCATGTGCGGCTTCACGTCGACAAGGATGCACTCACTGTCGCCGAATCCCTGCAGCTCACCCTCGAAGCCGACGCCCCTGAAGGCTACCAGGTCGAGTTTCCCACCATGGGCCAAAAGCTGGGTGAGCTCAAGATCACCGACTACTGGACCGACGGCCCGGAGCTGACCGCCGAGGGGCTGGTGCGCACCAGGAAGCGGTACACCCTCGAACCGTTCCTGTCGGGGCAATATACCATTGCGCCCATGGAAATCGTTTTCCTCCCGCCGGCAAAAGATTCTGAGAAATCTTCGGACCGAGAGAGCCGGCGCATCCAGACGGAGGAGCTGGCGATCCAGGTCCGGTCTCTGCTGGGAGAAGAACGGCGGGAGCTGCAGCTCCATCCCATCTTCGGCCCCGTGGAGCTTCCCCGTTCCCTCGTCCCCTGGATGGCCGCTGGAGCCGGTCTTGCGCTGCTGGCCGGTCTGGGCGCCGCTGGGTTCTGGTGGACCCGGCGGCGGCGTGGAGGCAATGGCCATGGAGCGCCTCCTCCCCTTCTCCCCCATGAACTGGCCTACCGCCAGCTCCAGGAAATCCTCGACGAGGGTCTGCTGGACCGGGGCGCCCTGAAGGACTTTTTCTCCCGCATTTCCGACGTGATTCGCCTGTACATGGAAAACCGCTTCGGCCTGCACGCTCCGAAGCTCACCACCGAGGAGTTCCTGGCAACGCTGCATGGAAGGAGCCCGTTTACTGCCGAACAGCAGCACCTGCTGGATGAATTTCTCAAACGCTGCGACCTGGTGAAATTTGCCGCCGACCACGTGACGCGGGAAGAGGCGGAACGGCACATCGAGGCATGCAGAGCCTTCATCGACGCCACACGGCCGGAGCCCGGGGGCAATGGTGCTGACTTAACGTAGGGTGCATTTTATGCCCCTCGATCCGATGAAAAGAAATAAGCAGGCATCAAAGGAACGCCATGCGCTTTGAATTCCCTTGGGCACTGCTTCTCCTCGCCGCCCTGCCCGTTTGGTTCTGGTGGGTGCGCCGACGTGGAGAAACCGCCCCCCTCAAATTCTCGTCCGTCAGGAACGCCCGGGCCTGCGCGCTCTCCTGGAAAGCACGCTTCAGGGACCTTCCCCTCATACTGCGCCTGGCGGCGGTGGCTCTCCTGACGGTGGGTCTCGCCCGCCCCCAGCTGGGCAGGGAGGAGGTGCGCGACGTGCGGGAGGGGATCGCCATCCAGATGGTGGTGGACCGATCGGGCAGCATGGGACAGGAGCTCGAGTACCACGGCCGGCAGCTCACCCGGCTGGACGTCGTGAAGGAGCTTTTCAGGGAATTCGTGCAGGGAAACGGAAAGGACCTCCAGGGAAGGCCCAATGATCTCATCGGCCTGGTGACTTTCGCCCGCTATGCCGACACGGTCTGCCCCCTCACGCTGAGCCACGGCGCCCTGGACCCCTTCATGGCAAACATTCAGCTCGTCACCCGAAAAAATGAGGACGGGACGGCCATCGGCGACGGCCTTGCCCTGGCGGCAGCGCGCCTCGAGACGGCCGAAGAGCGCCTGAAAAAATCCCATTCCGTCGCATGGGCGGCGTCTTCGGGGGGTGCTCCGGCGGCCGATGACGCATCGAGCCCCGGTCGTGACCAGGACTACCAGATCAAGAGCAAGATCATCATTCTCCTCACCGACGGACAGAACAATGCCGGAAAGCGCTCCCCCGAAGAGGCGGCGCGCCTGGCCAGGGAATGGGGCGTGAAGGTCTACGCCATCGGCATCGGCGGCCGGGAATCCTTCATGACCATCCAGACGCCTCTCGGCTCCTTCAAAGTTCCCGGCGGCCCCGGAGTGGACGAAGCCACCCTCCGGGCCATCGCCCGGGAAACGGGCGGCGCCTACTGGCCGGCGGAATCCGCCGACCAGCTCCGGGCCGTGTATCAAGAGATCGACCGGTTGGAAAAGACCGAAATCCAGGCCCTGCGCTACACCGACTATGCCGAGAAGTTCACGCCGTTCGTCTTGGCCGCCCTGCTGCTGCTCTGCGGGGAGCTCTGGCTTTCCAGCACACTTTTCAGGAGGATTCCATGAGCACGCTCCACATGGGAAGCCCTGAAATGCTCACCCTGCTCTGGCTCCTGCCGTTCCTGGCGGGCGTCTGCCTTTACGGATTTCACAAAAAAGACCAGGCCCTCCGAAGCTTCGCCGAGGTCCCTCTCCTCCGGCATATCAACGCTTCGGCCAGCCGTTCGAGGCAATGGGCCAAAAGAGGTCTCGTTCTGCTGGCGACGCTCTTCATCGTGGCGGCCCTCACCCGCCCCCAATGGAGCCCCCGGCCCCAAAAGGTGGAGCACAAAGGGCGGGACGTGGTCATCCTGCTGGATGTGTCGCGCAGCATGCTGGCGGAGGACCTCAAGCCCAACCGCCTGGAACGTTCCAAGCTGGCCGTCATGGATCTGCTGGAGCGACTGAGGGGAGACCGCGTGGCCCTGGTGGCCTTTGCGGGGACGGCCGTCGTCAAATGCCCTCTCACCCAGGACTACGCTTTCTTCCGTCTCATGCTGGAAGACATCGGCGTGGACAGTATCGAGCGCGGAGGCACCCACATGGGGGATGCCCTCCGCAAGACCCTGGACGAGGTCTTCAGCGACCGCCTCAAGCGGTTCAAGGACATCATCCTCATCACGGACGGCGAAGACCACGACAGCCTTCCCGTGGAAGCCGCCAGGGAGGCCGGAGAGCGCGGCATCCGCCTCCTGGCCGTCGGGCTGGGGGACGAGGAGGAAGGCCAGCGCATCCCCATCGTGAATGAAAAGGGAGAGCGCACCTTCCTGAGCTACGGGGGCCGGGAGGTCTGGACCCGCCTGGATGCGGACACTCTGCGCAAAATGGTGGACGCCACGCCGGGAGGGCAGTACCTCAACGTCGCCACGGGAACCTTCGACCTCGGGAGCATTTATGAAGAGCTGGTGGCCCGGGCGGAAAAGACTCAGCTGGAATCCCTCTCCATCCAGCGCTACGAAGAGAAGTTCCAGATCTTCTTGGCCGCCGCGCTGATGCTGCTTCTGCTTGAGCCCTGGATACGGGAAAGGAAGCGAAGTGACGAAAAAAATGGGACGCTGAAGACGCTGACAGAGCGCTGATTGACGCTGATGAACGCCAAACAGGGGTGCTCCATGAGAGACACGACGCATTGGAAGCAGGTGACCTGCCTGCTTTGGGTATATTGGGGTATAGTGCTATTCTTTGTCATTTTTCCATCGGGTGCAATAGAGGCCAACTCGGCCCGTGGCCTGACGGAGGAGGGAAACGCCCTCTACCGGGCGGGGAAATATGATGAAGCGCTGCAGGCTTATGAACAGGCGGAGCGGGAGCAACCCGACAGCCCGGAAATTCTCTTCAACAAGGGAAACGCCACCCTTCAGAAGGGCGACACGGCCAAAGCGCGTGAGGCTTACGAGGCTGCGGCCATTCAGGCAAAGAATCCCGCCCTGGAGGCCAAATGCCAATTCAACCTCGGCCACGTCGATTTCATCGAGGGGGAAAAGAAAGTGCCCGCCTCTCCCCGGGAAGCGCTCCCCCTCTACGAACGGAGCATCCGCCACTTTCAAAACGCCCTGCGAGCGGACCCCAGCCTGGTCGAAGCCGGGGAAAACATCGAGATCGCGCGCATCAAGCTCAAGGAACTGATGGACCGGATCCAGGAGCAGGAAGAAGAAGCCGCCGGGAAGCAGCAGGAGCAGCAGGAAACCCCAAAGCAGCGCCAGGAAACGGGGGCGGAGCAGGGGGATCAGCAGGAGGAAAACGACTCCCGGCAGGAGCAGAAGGCCGGGAACCCAGAGGAGTCCGGACCCCGGGGGAAGGACGAACAGAAGGACGACGGCTCGTCCCCTCCTCCCCAGGCGCAGGACCGGGAGAAAAAGGATTCCCGGGGAAAGCCGTCGCCGGCCTCCGCTTCCCAGCAGCCCCCCGAGGGAAAAAACCAGCCCGGAAGGCAGCAGAAAGATCCTGCCTCCGCCAAGGAATCGATGGGCGAAGGCAGGGAGGACACACTTGTAGACGAAAAGGCCCGGCAGGCAATCCAGGAACAGGCCCAGGATATCCTTCAGGAGGAAAAAGAAAATCGGCTGCTGCTCCAACGGTCTCGTCCGGGGGGAGCCCAGCCGGTGGATAAGGACTGGTAGCGATGAACAGGCTTAAAATGCTGACGGGACGCCATGCGATGGTGCTGCTGGCGGCCTGCGCCCTGGTTTTCGCCGCGGGAGCCGGCCAGGGTGCATGGGGCGCTGCGGACATCTCCGTCCGGGCTCTGGTGGAAAGGGTAACCGTCACCCTGGGGGAGCCCTTCCTGCTCCAAATCCAGGTGGAAGGACAGGACGTCTCCCCGGCGACGCAGCCGCCGGATATGAGCGCCCTCCATGATTTTTCAGTGGAATCCCTGGGGAGCCGGAGCAACAGCAGCTCATCCATCACCATCGTCAACGGCCGGATGAGCAAGGTAGAAACCCACGGGTATGTGCTTTCCTTTCAGCTGACCCCGAAGAAGACCGGCCGCATCACGATTCCTTCATTGTCCGTGCCGGTGGATGGAAAAACCTACCCGACACAGCCGATCCTCCTCCAGGTGGAGCCGCCGGAAACCACCGAGGATTTTCACCTGAAGGTCTCTTTTTCCAAGACCCGGTTCTACGTGGGAGAACCCGTGCGCATGACGGTGACGTGGTACCTGGCGCGCGATGTCAAGGATTTCGCCTTTCACCTGCCCATCCTGGAAGTCCCCGGCCTGGTTTTTTCGGACCCCCAGGTGGACCAGGGTAACGGAAAGCAGTACTACCAGGTCCCCCTGGGCCAGGGAACGGCCATCGGCGAAAAAGGACGGGAAAGCACCAACGGCAGGGAATACATGACCCTTTCATTCACCAAAGTGGTGTCCGCCTCCCAGCCCGGCACTCTGGAAGTCCCCCCATCCAGTGTATCCTGCAAGGCCCTGACCGGGATCGCCCGTGATCCGCGCAGGCGAAGCGGCAATCCGATGGACGATTTCATGAACGACGATTTTTTCAGGCCTGGACGCCGAGAAATTTTCAAGACCTTCGTGGCCCGGTCGGAGCCCCTCTCCCTGACGGTGCTGCCTCTCCCCGCTGAGGGCAGGCCGAAGGATTTTTCCGGTGCTGTCGGTCGTTTTCACATGGAGGTCGCTGCGCACCCCACCCAGGTGAATGTGGGGGACCCCATCACACTGACCGTCTCCATCAAGGGGTCGGGCAATCTCGAGAGCATCCAGCCGGCGTCCCTTTTTCATAACGATACGCTGGAAAAAGAATTCAAGGTTCCCGAAGAAATGGCTGCAGGCGTCGTGAAAGACGGAGTCAAAACCTTCACCCAGACCCTCCGGGCAAAAAGCGACTCCGTCACGGCGATTCCCCCCCTGCGGTTTGCCACCTTCGACCCGGAGCAGGGGAAGTACCAGGTGGCTCAAAGCCCGCCCATTCCGCTGCAGGTCAAGCCGACGCGGGTGGTGACGGCTTCGGATGCCGAGGGGCGGATGCCGGCCCCGGCCGCCAGGAACGAGCTGGAAGCCTGGTCCCAGGGGATCGCCCACAACTACGAAGGGCCGGACCTGCTGGTGAACCAGAAGTTCGGGGTTTCGACGGTGCTGCGCTCCCCCCTGTGGCTGGCGGCGCTGACCCTCCCCTTTTCCCTTTACGTGGTGCTTTTCCTGGCCATGCGCAGGCATCGGGAGAGGGTGGCCGACCCGGACAGGTTCCGCGCCAGGAGAGCGCTCCAGGCCTTCAAGCGAAACATGAAAGGGGTGCAAGACGACACCTCCTCGGCGGGCGGCGAGGCGTACGCCCGGATCCTCCAAGCGGTCCGGCAGTATCTCGGTGATAAGTTGAAAAAAGAGGGAGCGGCCTTGACTTTCCAGGATGTCCGGGGACTGCTGGCCGCCCGGGGAGTGGACGAAGCCGTCCTCCACCGCCTGGAGCAGCTCTTCGCCCGGTGTGAGCAGGGACGGTACGGCGGGGGAGCTTCCGGGCCCTCATCGGCGAGCGGAGAATCCCTCGAGGACCTGGAGCGCGAGGCCATGCAGATCATCGAAGCCCTGGAGCGGAAGATTTCCATATGATCATCAACACTATATCCAAAGGCAGCAGCATCAAGGCATTCCCATATTCCAAACGGATGAGATCCTGGCTTATCGATGACCTCGTAGGAGCGGCTTCCAGCCGCGATTGCACTAGCCGGCTCCCAATAGAATCGCGGCTGGAAGCCGCTCCTACAAAAGTCAGGATTTTACCCGTTCGTAGTATATTTGCCCTTCTCCTGGGGCTTTTGACACTCGTCGTCCCCCTCGAGGCCATGAGCGCGGACCAGAGCCTCCTGTGGAGCCTGTACCGTGACGGGGAAAACGCGTTCCGCCAGGGAAACGAGCTCCTGAAAACCCAGCCGGAGGAAGCCCGGCAGCTTTTCCGCAAGGCGGCGCTCTCCTTTGAGGGCATCGTGAGGGAGGGGGGCATCGAAAACGGCAAGTTGTTCTATAATTTGGGAAATACCTATTTCCGGCTCGGGGACCTGGGCAAAGCCGTCTTGAACTACCGCAGGGCGGAAAAATGGATTCCACACGACGCGAATCTCCAGCAAAATCTGGCCTTTGCCCGCAGTCGGTGCACCGACACCATCCAGCCAAAGCCCCAGGCCCGGCTGTTTCAAACCCTCTTTTTCTGGCACTATGACACCGGCTTTTTCACCCGTACCCTGCTTTTCCTGCTGTTTTTCAACGCGATCTGGGTCTGCGCCGGCGTCTACCTGTTCAGGCGGGCCGCGGGACTGCGCCTCGCCATGGCGGCCTTCGCCATGTTGAGCCTCCTCTTCGCCGGCTCCCTGGCCGTGAATGCATACCAGGAATCCCGCCGGCCCGCCGGGGTCATCCTCGCAGAAGAAGTCACCGCCCGCAAGGGAGACAGCACCACCTTCGAGCCCGCCTTCAAGGCCCCCCTCCACGCCGGCACGGAATTCACCCTCCTGGAAAAACGCACCGGCTGGTACCACATCGAGCTCCCCGACGGGCAGCGCTGCTGGATCCCGGAATCGACCGGGGAATTGGTGTGAGGAGCAGGGGGTGGTAAAGCACGTCCGGCAATTCGATGTTTGAGCCTTTGAGACCCCCATAAACAGAGTTTTGGCAGGATACCGCGTCGAGTGGAGTTGCCCCATGGAAAACACGGCTACTTTTGAAAAAGTCATTGCATTGGCTAAACAGCTTTCGCTTTTGGACAAGGTGCGGTTGATTGAACGCATCGCACCGGAAATTGAACGTGGTTTGAAAGCCCCAAAGGTTGCGACACGGAGGTCCCTGCGTGGGCTCTGGCGAGGCTTGGATCTCACCGAAGACACGATTTCCGAGGCCCGCCGGGAAGTCTGGGCGGAGCTCCCTCGGGAGGATATCTGATGTCGGACCGCATCATTGCCGCGACAGCCCTGTGCATGGAGCTCCCCTTGATAAGCCGGGATCGAAAGATCCAACTCTCTGGAATGCATACGGTCTGGTGATAGGAGAAGGACGAGGACATGGAGGGATCTCTGGGGCTTTACAAAAAATCGCATGGGAATGCACCAACACGCGATGCGGGGGTTATGGGGCGGGATTCTTTCCCGTCCTGCCTACATTTCCATACAAACTCTCATTCCGATCCACATAAATTCTCATTCCGAGGACACCACCCTGCACGATGAAAACAAGTCTCCGAGGTTTATGTACGTAAATGTTCAGGGGGTGGCGACTTTTTTTGCCGGCCACTCATTTTTGAAGGGACATGGCTGCCGTTTTCATGCATTAAAGGCTGAAAGATTAAGCATATGGTAAAGGCAACCGCAACTGGGGTGTGCCCGGATGTCTTCGCAGGATGCCCCCAACGGTCTTCCGATCTTATGTCCCCCACATGCGTGGGAATGAACCGAAACGTGTAGGGGCGGTTCGAGAACCGCCCAGATGTTCCCCACAGGCGTCGGGATGAACCGGCACCAGGACCACAAGCGCCCTGTCACCGACTTCGAGCGGGACGCTCACCACCAGGCATGGCCTGACCGTTGCCGAAGCCCCAAGATCCACCCTCCTGACTTCACCGCGTGCCGGGTTAATCACCGCTGGAAGCCTCCCTGGCGTCCGGCATCAAGAAAACCGATTCCGCGGATTCTATGAGCTTGTCGTCCGACAATGGCGGGAAGTCAAGGTCCCGGCTGCGTCGCAGGATCTGAACAATGGCTTCACGTTTTTCACCAGGGGGCAGACGATCGAAGGAGTTGATCAGGTTTTGTACGGCTGTGCTCATACGTGGCTCCATGGATTTGTTCGTGGAAATGTTGTCCAACTGCCCTCTACATAGTCGATCAAGTTGATGACCTGTGGGGCAAAGGACGTCACATTTCTTTTGCTCATGCACTTATGTCGTGCAATTGCCCTGGGGAGGGGGTCGCACAACCACAGGCAATAAGAGAAAAGAGGAATACGATGCTCCATTTCTGGGCAAAAACCGTCGCTGACGGCAAGCCGGGTATTTCCGTTTACGAACA
Organism: Desulforhabdus sp. TSK; assembly: GCF_022836495.1. Classification (GTDB taxonomy): domain Bacteria; phylum Desulfobacterota; class Syntrophobacteria; order Syntrophobacterales; family Syntrophobacteraceae; genus Desulforhabdus. The sequence continues at coordinate 68,758 of NZ_BQXM01000019.1, read as the reverse complement.
CATGGTCAATGTAGGATGTGTTGCAGAGACAATCGCCCAAATCTCGCCTGGCCTCCTCGATCGTTTCCACTTGACTTCATCCATTGTCGGGGCTCTTGCCGCACTCCATGACCTTGGCAAAATATCCCCGGGATTCCAGAGAAAATGTGAGGCATGGCTCGAAGACAACGGTCTGACGAAGGTTGCGCGCAATGGGTGTTGGGACACCGCCATGGAAAAAGACCATGGCAAAGTGACTCACGCTGCAGTTCAAAGTTTTCTTGCCGGAAAGGGTTTTGAGCGAAAAACAGCCAAGTTCCTTTCAACCGCTCTTGGAGCCCATCATGGCCGACTCAATCCCCCCAACGACCGCGGGTATCGTCCTCCAAAGCCTATTTCAGAAGATCAAAGCGCAATCGACTGGGATGCCGAGCGAGTGGCCAACGCTGACAGAATTTGGGAATATTTTGCGCGGGAGGGTCTGCTCCCCACCTTATCTGAAGATTCGCCCGCCCTTTGGTGGGTCGCCGGAATCACCAGCGTCGCCGACTGGATCGGCTCCGACGAAAGGTTCTTCTCCCCAGCTCACAGGATGGAAGATGAAAACACCCCTGCCCTTGCTCAAAAAGCCATCGAGACCATCGGTTTCCTCCCACCGTCCATCGAGAAGGGCCTCTCCTTTGAGACGATTTTTAGGTTTCCACCCAATTCGATGCAGTCAAAAGCACTCGCAACCATCACCGGCCCCGGCGTTTATGTCATCGAGGCGCCGATGGGCATGGGAAAAACCGAAGCGGCCCTGGGCGCAGGCTATCAGTTGATGGCTGCGGGGAAAGCGAGGGGGATCTACTTCGCCCTCCCCACGCAGGCCACCAGCAACCGGATTCATCTCCGCATGAACGAATTCCTGCGCCAGATTGCTCCGGCAGCACCGACCAGCCGCCTCATTCACGGCAACTCCTGGCTCATGGAGCCTGCCATGGAATTGAGGCCATCCACCACAGAAAAGCTGGGCACAACTCGCGATGACGCAAGGATCAGTCGGAACTGGTTCGCCTCCACCAAGCGGGCATTGCTTGCCCCATTCGGTGTGGGTACAGTCGACCAGGCACTCTTGAGTGTTGTCGCCGCGAAGCATTTCTTCGTACGCCACTTCGCCCTTGCCGGCAAAGTCGTGATCCTCGATGAAGTGCACTCCTACGATCTCTATACGGGTACACTCATCGACAAACTGATCACCGTTCTCGAAGGACTGTTCTGTACGGTCATTGTTCTCTCCGCTACGTTGACGGAAAAGCGGCGCGCACAAATAACCTCCCTTCCCGACAGGACGGCCGATGAGGGGCAACTCCCTTACCCCCTCATCACTGGGCGACAGGAAGGGCGTTGCCTTGAGCCCATCGCTGCAAGCCCCCCGAAATCAAGGATAGTGGATGTCGATTTCGTTACTGCCGAAGATGCTGCCGGACAGGCAATTTCACTTGCCCAAAAGGGTGGAGCCGTCCTATGGATATGCAATACTGTCGATGCGGCACAAAAAGAGTATCGGCACTTCAAAGAGCTCCCTCATGGTGATTTTCCCATGGGTCTTCTTCATGCCCGGTTCCCTTTCCGGCGACGTGAAGCGCTGGAACAGGAATGGATGGAGCGGCTCGGTAAAAGCGGCGCCACACGCTGTGGCTCGATCCTCTTTTCCACCCAGGTGGTTGAACAGAGTGTCGATCTCGACGCAGATTTGCTGGTGACCGAGCTCGCCCCCACCGATATGCTCCTCCAGCGCCTCGGGCGACTATGGCGTCATGAGAGGAGAAATCGTCCGAATGATAAGGCGCGCATGTATATCCTCAAGGAGACCAGGAGCCTGGAAGAGCTACGAGCCATGGAGCCGAAAGCCATCATGGAGGCATTGGGGAATAAGGCCAAAGTCTACGCCCCTTACGTGCTTCTGCGCTCTCTCGAGGTCTGGCGGGCACACCGCCAGGTTTCCATACCCTCGCAAATACGGGACTTGATTGCATCGACCTACAGGGATGCCGATGAAGAACCCGATTCGTGGCAACAGCTTTCCTTCGAATGGTTCGGAACAGACTCCGCGAAAAAGATGATGGCGCATCGAAACAGCAATCTTTGGCAAGTGGAGCTCGAAGACGAGGAAGGGGTTCAGACCCGCCTGAACGAATTGCCGACCATCTCTTTGGTCCTTTGCCGGTCTGTCACAGGCCATGAAGCGGTCTTTGCCGATCAGGACAGGGCAAGATTGGGCAACGAGGAGTATCGACTCACTACCGCTCAGGCGATTCAGAAGAACCTGGTGAAGGTGCCGGAATATTGCTTCGAGCGGATTCATCCATTTTCTGGTTTTACCGATTATCTCTACGGTAATCAGAGCGCAGGAATCCTTGGAGAGAACGGAGTGATCGAGGTCAAGGGTCTCAAGAGGGGAATCCGTCTTTTCTATTCAGATGAAATGGGGCTGGTCATCGAAAGGGCCACCCCATAAGGAGGGGATATGAATGTTGCTTTTGACCCATGGATTCCCGTCGTCGATGCCTCGGGCAGACGGCAGCGGGCAAGTTTGCTTGCCATCCTCACGGAGGGTGAGCGGTTTACGGATCTGTCGGTACGCCCGCATGAACGGGTCTCTTTGATGCGGCTATTTCTAGGTGTAGCCCACGCGGCGCTGGAAGGACCCAAGGATTACGACGAATGGTGTGAGGTGCCGCACCGCTTGCCTGACGCGGCAGCAAGGTACCTGCTGGAGTGGAAGGATTCCTTTGAACTGTTTCATCCGGAAAAGCCATGGCTGCAGGTGGCCGGGTTGAGAGGAACGGAAAAAGGAGGAGATAAGCCCGGCAAGACATCTCCGGTGTCCCTCCTCGCTTTTGAACTGGCGACGGGAAATAATTCAACACTTTACGACCATGGTGGGCAAAGGATCTTCCGCCACATTGAACCCGGGCAAACAGCGTTGAACCTGCTTACTTTTCAAAACTTTTCTTCAGGTGGAGGATCGCCCGTCGCACAATGGAAAAATGTCAAGACCTCTCAAGTTGGAAATCCTGATGCCCCCTGCCTGTCGCAATCCATGGCCCATTGCCTGTTGCGGGGAAAGACACTGCAAGAGACGCTGCACTTGAATCTGCCGACCTACGAGACCGTGAAATTATATTACAGAATATTCTCAACAAATAAGAAGGATGGGGTCACTCTTACACCAGTACCGCTGGGCAGACCGGTCTGGGAGTTTTTCCCTGAATCGCCTGACAATCATTCGAACAGGGTTGAGAATGCAACGAAGACATACATCGGTCGGCTCACGCCCCTGGCACGTTGGATACGCTTGATTCCGGGCTCCGATCAAATGTATTGCTGTAACGGATTCAAATATGAAACATTCAGAGATGGTTTTGCTTCAGAGCCGACAGCCGCCGTACAAGTGGTCACCAGGAAAGACAAGAAGGGGGCGGAGACCATGGAACGAAAGGTCGTGAAGGCGGAATCCACCAAAGCCTTATGGCGAGAGCTTTCCTCACTCGTTGTAAAACGATCCACGGAAGGGCTTGGGGGCCCCTTGGCCATGGCGAACGCCCCGCTGGATTCCCCTTTCGACTTCCATGTCTGTGCGATCACCCGCGACCAGGCATCCATGGACATCGCCGTAGAGTCGGTCTTTCACATCACTCCGGCATTCCAAATCCGTACTGCCGTCTATCATGCTGAAGTCGTGGGAACGAGCGGGGCACCCGGCGCGGAAGGATATGCACGACGACTTCGCATGGCTATCGAGGTCTACCGTCAAACTATAGACAACGATTGGAATTCCAGGGTCAAACGAGCGCAGGCGAGAGACCAGGGTACTTTGAGAGACAGAGTGGCACAGACGGCATTGCTATCCTACTGGACCACAGTCGAAAAGAACCTCCCGCTCCTGATGGAGCACATCGAGGCGATCGGCTCCGATGCTGCCATTCCCACTCGCGAAGCCTGGAGAAAAATGCTCTCTTCCGCAGCTCGTGAAGCGTACCGGATTGCCTGCGGCCAGGGGACTCCTCGCCAGATGAGAGCCTTTGCCGAGGGATGGCAGAAATTGACCGGGAGTCGACATTCACACGAACCGGTTACGCATGAAATGAAGGAGGATGCGGTATGAACGGGCTTTTCGAACGACTCCGCAAATACAGGGATGACCGGGGGATGATGGCCAACCTCCGGTGCATTCATGTGGCCAGCAAGAAACATCGTGCATGGCCTGCACTGAATCGATTGGGCGTAAGGATCGATGACGACGTTTCGGCTTATGTGGCCGGCCTCTTCGCCATGCATCCCGAAGAGGCATCGAATGGCAATCTCGGGGCCACTTGCAAGGCTATTGAGCAAAAACGCGGGGACAGAAGAGGTGACGACAATCGGCTCACCCCCACGGAACGGCGATTCCAGCATTTGCTGACGGCCGAAAAGGGGCAGGAACTGAAGGACCGCGTGCTGAGGCTCGTTGTGATGGCGAAATCTCAAGGCGTTCCCATCGACTATGTTCAGTTGGAAAGGGATCTGAGGTTCTGGAGCGATCATACCCGGACACGATGGGCGACCGCCTTTTGGGCACAAGGCACGGAACCGCCCGGCGAGGAGGAGGCATGAGCTGGCTTGTACATATGGAATTGGATGCTGAAATCGCAAGATCAGAGGGGATATTTGACAGCTATGGCTGGCACAAGAGACTTTGGGATTGCTTTCCCGGAACACCGGATGCACGGCGCCATTTCCTCACGCGAATCGATCCACTGGAAGGGGCCTTCCGACTCTGGATCCTTTCACCCAGAAGACCTATGCGACCAGGCTGGTGTCCATCAGACTGCTTTGCATCCAAAGAAATCGCCCCAGCCTTCTTTTCTCACCGTTTCTACGCTTTCGATCTGCGGGCCAACCCCACGAAATGTCTCGTGCAACGCGACGCCAGTGGTGCTCGAAAACGCCAGGGCAAGCGGATCCCACTGGTTGACCGTGATGAACTGCGCGAGTGGCTTGAACGAAAAGGCCGGGGCCGGTGCCGTGATCAAGAAACGGGGCAGGACATACCGGGTGGTTTCCGTATTCTCGGAGAAAAACCCCTGGAAATCAGCCCAATGGTAGAAAGTCATTTCCGAAGGAATGGTCAATCTGGTTACCACGGTGGCGTTCAGTTCAGAGGCATTCTGGAGGTTACCGATAGAGAAAGATTTGTTGAAACCTACCATTCCGGAATAGGCAGCGCCAAAGGTTTTGGCTTCGGCATGCTGCTGATTGCTCCGGTCAAAATATCCATACAGTAGAGACAAGGAGAATTGTCGTGAAACATCTTGAACTGCACATCATCCAATCCGTTCCCGTTGCCTGTCTGAACCGTGATGACCTCAATTCACCCAAGACTGCCGTCTTCGGCGGCGTCCAAAGAGCCAGAGTGTCCAGCCAGTCCTGGAAACGGGCGATTCGGGAGATGGCCAAGGAGTTAGCTCCCCAACACTTCAAAGGGGAGCGAACCCGGCTGATGTTTGATCCCCTTGTCAAGGAAATGGAAAGTGAGGGCCTTTCCACTCCCGAAGCTGACGAGGGAGCAAAGAAAATCATCGATGCGCTCGTGAAACTTGACAGCAAGTCAACCGATAAGGTGAAGTCGACGACTCTATATTTCATGTCGCCCCTCGAGCTTCAAACTCTCGCAAAAGGTTATGCCGAGACAAAAGATGCAAAAAAGGCCCTCAAATCCATCGATGCAAAATCCTTGAAAGATGCTGCGGATATTTCCATCTTTGGCCGCATGGTTGCAAACGACCACTCTCTTACAGTAGAAGCGGCTTCCATGTTCTCACACGCTCTTTCCACCCATAAAGTCGATAACGAAATCGACTTCTTTTCCGCAGTCGATGACCTGCAACCGAGAGAGGAGTCAGGGGCGGGCATGACGAGTACCCTGGAGTTCAATTCCGCCACGTACTATCGCTTTGCCGCGCTTAATCTCGATATGCTGGCCGATACGGAGCATCTCGCGGCAATGACACAGGAAGAACGCAAGAACGTCGTCCGAGTTTTTGTAGAGGCGACCATCAAAGCCATTCCCGGCGCCCGAAAAAACACCATGAACGGCAACACACTCCCGGTCTATGTCTTCGGTATAGTAAGGGAAAAAGGTCATCCCATTCAGTTGGTCAACGCATTCGAGAATCCTGTGCGGTCCTCCCAGGGGTATGTCACCACGTCTATTGAGCGGCTCAAAACCGAGTACCAAAAGCTCACCGATACCTGGGGCATCGAAGCCGTATTCCATAAGGCCATTCCCGATGTCAACTTGAAGGCATTCCTTGACGAGGTGGAGACTCATGTCGTCTGATATCGCATTCCTGGTTCTTCGTCTGGAAGGCCCTCTTCAGTCCTGGGGCTTCGACAGCCAGTACAATCGTCGCCATACGGGACTCATGCCTACAAGGAGCGGTATCGCGGGGATCTGCTGTGCCGCGCTCGGCCTGGCAAGAGGGACTGAGGGGGAACGAAATTTCCTCGCCTCTTTCAGAACATTGAGGATGACCGCTATTGCGATCCCCCGTCAGGGTGTGAGGAAGGAATTGCCCGTTCGCCGGCTTCAGGACTACCACACCGTCCAGAAAACAAGACGGGCGAGTGGAGCGGTCAACAACGATTGCGTCCTCACCTTCCGTCAGTACCTGACGGACGCAGCCTTCGGAGTTTTACTCCAGGGAGATGCCGAATTGCTGACTGAAATCGCCGCGGCTCTCGAAGACCCCAAATGGGGCATCTGGCTCGGACGAAAATCCTGTATTCCATCCGTACCGGTCTTTGTCGGCTTGAAAGACAGTCGGGTCGACGCATTGCGCCTCCTCATCGGGGATGCTCCATTGGAATTGTTTACACGCCAGGAAGAAGTCGAAAATTTCGCCGAAGGCCGCGATTCTCTTCCCGACGTGCCGGAATCATTTGCCATCGAAGGAAGACTGTTCTCCCCCAGAAGAGTCAGAGCCATCCAGGGACGCAGATCATGACCCGCTCGTATGAAAAGGTTTCCACGATAGACCAACCGAAGCAGGAGGCATCCAAATGGAGGGACCCGTTCTTCCTCCCTTAAAACCCATCCCCATCAAAGACCGTGTTTCAGTGCTCTTCGCCGAAAAGGGAAACCTGGATGTACTCGACGGAGCATTTGTAATGATCGATAAAAACGGCGTACGCACACATATTCCTGTCGGTGGTGTTGCGTGCCTCATGCTGGAGCCGGGGACCCGAGTATCCCATGCTGCGGTAACCCTGGCCTCTCGTGTGGGATGTCTTCTGGTATGGGTCGGGGAAGCGGGAGTTCGACTTTATGCTTCCGGACAACCGGGTGGTGCTCGTGCCGACCATCTTCTCTATCAGGCAAAGCTGGCTTTAGATGATTCTGCACGGCTCAAAGTCGTCAGGAAAATGTACAGCCTGCGCTTTAAGGAAGACCCACCGGAGCGGCGCAGTGTGGAGCAATTGCGCGGCATCGAGGGCGTGCGCGTCCGGAAGATGTATGAACTCCTGGCGCGACAATACGGCGTTCCCTGGAAGAATCGTAATTACGACCATACTCAGTGGGGAAGCGGGGACCTCCCCAATCGCTGCCTTTCCTCCGCCACGGCATGCCTCTATGGCATCAGTGAGGCAGCCATCCTGGCAGCGGGGTATGCGCCGGCCATCGGGTTTATTCACACCGGAAAGCCACAGTCTTTTGTTTACGACATCGCGGATATTTTCAAGTTTGAAACCGTGGTGCCGGAGGCTTTCCGAGTTGCGGCGCGGAAGCCCGCTGAGCCTGAACGAGAAGTGCGCCTGGCGTGCCGCGATGCATTCCGACAGTCACGCCTGCTCGATCGCATCATTCCCACCATAGAGGAAGTTCTGGCAGCGGGTGAGATCCCGAAGCCCGAGCCTCCCGAGGAATCCGTGGCGCCTGCCATACCCAATAAGGAGGGTGTCGGAGATGCTGGTCATCGTGGTTGAAAATGCTCCCCCACGCCTGAGAGGCCGCCTGGCCGTTTGGCTTCTGGAGGTCCGCGCGGGAGTGTATGTGGGAGTTTATTCGCGTCGTGTGCGCGAGATGCTCTGGCATACAGTAGAGAAGGGCATTGAGGACGGGAACGCTGTCATGGCATGGAGCAACAACACCGAATCGGGATTTGATTTTGTGACCATCGGGTCCAACCGCAGAATCCCGGTTGAAATGGACGGTATCAAACTGGTAAGCTTTATGCCACAAAAGGAACAGGAAGAGCCTCATGAACCCTAATGTCAGAGCATCCCATTTCGGTGAAGATTGTCTCGTCTGAATTTTCATTTCATTTCATAATGATAGAGGAAGTATGTTCCCCACACGCGTGGGGATGAACCGGTGCGATTCGGCATATTCCTTTTGTTAAGTGCATGTTCCCCACACGCGTGGGGATGAACCGACCATGGTGGCCAGGAAATCCGTGTCATGAGTATGTTCCCCACACGCGTGGGGATGAACCGCCCTTCTTGTCGGGAAAAACGACCTTCCCGGAATGTTCCCCACACGCGTGGGGATGAACCGACGCCGAGGAAGCCAGCGAGGAGCTCCAGGTGATGTTCCCCACACGCGTGGGGATGAACCGATCGATCTGAACGGCCTGCAGCAAAACATCGTATGTTCCCCACACGCGTGGGGATGAACCGCCTTGGGGTGAGACCGAGGCAGAGTACGAGGCATGTTCCCCACACGCGTGGGGATGAACCGTATAGTTAACTGTTAGTTAACCTCAGGCTAACATGTTCCCCACACGCGTGGGGATGAACCGGCTGGGATGGCAAGATCGACAGGAAGCTGGTCATGTTCCCCACACGCGTGGGGATGAACCGTCCACCTGGGGGAGGCAGCCAGTCTGAAGGACATGTTCCCCACACGCGTGGGGATGAACCGGCGAACGGTACCAGGACCCATAAGTGGGTCCAATGTTCCCCACACGCGTGGGGATGAACCGGTGAAGGTCTTTGACAAGTTTGGCCGAGAAGTATGTTCCCCACACGCGTGGGGATGAACCGGACTTCCAGAACCTTTCGGTTCACTCTCCAGCATGTTCCCCACACGCGTGGGGATGAACCGGCAGCGCAGATGAACGGCCTGGTCCCCAACGTATGTTCCCCACACGCGTGGGGATGAACCGCTCCGCTACATGGCCCTGGGCTGCAAGTGCGAATGTTCCCCACACGCGTGGGGATGAACCGACGCCACACTCCGAACTCAGCCATTGCTTTAAATGTTCCCCACACGCGTGGGGATGAACCGAAATGTTTGGAATCTCAGTGGTGGGAAAGACTATGTTCCCCACACGCGTGGGGATGAACCGCGGTCCGGAGCTATGTGGAATGCTGTGAAAGCATGTTCCCCACACGCGTGGGGATGAACCGTATGCTCGAATCCGCCGAGGTAACGGTTACAGATGTTCCCCACACGCGTGGGGATGAACCGTATAAAGCATGTACAAGTCTTTCTTGGACTGTATGTTCCCCACACGCGTGGGGATGAACCGTCCACCTGGGGGAGGAGGCAGCCAGTCTGAAGATGTTCCCCACACGCGTGGGGATGAACCGCTTCGCCGAACCACCGAGCTGCATGAGGAAAGATGTTCCCCACACGCGTGGGGATGAACCGCACCCATTCGCCCTTTGCCGCGCTCTGGCATTATGTTCCCCACACGCGTGGGGATGAACCGTCGCTAAAAGAGGCATGGTACATGAGGAAGGAATGTTCCCCACACGCGTGGGGATGAACCGCGCCTGGTCGGCCTCGCGCTTCAATTCCTGCAATGTTCCCCACACGCGTGGGGATGAACCGTGATTACTTCTTGTTCAGCGAGGCCTGGATTGATGTTCCCCACACGCGTGGGGATGAACCGGTCGTGTTTGGCGTCGCCGTGATTGGCGACAAATGTTCCCCACACGCGTGGGGATGAACCGACCCCTGACCGCGCTTGTAGGCGTTTCAGTGGATGTTCCCCACACGCGTGGGGATGAACCGGGATTGGAACAATGACATTGATAAAGAATGGTATGTTCCCCACACGCGTGGGGATGAACCGACAAAACCTTCTGCCGCCATGACACGTAAGTCATGTTCCCCACACGCGTGGGGATGAACCGTTGACACCGACACCCCGTTTTCCCTGGAATGCATGTTCCCCACACGCGTGGGGATGAACCGCAATCTTTCACGCCAGAAATAGTCACTGCCAAATGTTCCCCACACGCGTGGGGATGAACCGGTCCGAAAGTATTTCCCAGGGGCGACAATCACATGTTCCCCACACGCGTGGGGATGAACCGAGGTAATGCCCAAATCCGCTCCCCATCCATGCATGTTCCCCACACGCGTGGGGATGAACCGAGGCTTCGTCTTCTGATTTTTCAATTTCTGAGATGTTCCCCACACGCGTGGGGATGAACCGATACTTCCTGAATGTGCGCCACCGAGTCACGAATGTTCCCCACACGCGTGGGGATGAACCGCCAGCACTCAGGGGATTGAGCTCTTCAGCGTTATGTTCCCCACACGCGTGGGGATGAACCGCCACTGGTGGCGGCATATCCGGTACCGGTGGTATGTTCCCCACACGCGTGGGGATGAACCGTACCTACCCTGCGTCATTCCTCCCCGGGAGTGATGTTCCCCACACGCGTGGGGATGAACCGTACTCTTCCCGATGGCTCCATCAACTTTGGCAATGTTCCCCACACGCGTGGGGATGAACCGAATCTCCTCAGCGTACTTCTCCCGGCACTTGAATGTTCCCCACACGCGTGGGGATGAACCGAACGGGGCGAACGAGCTGGCGATGGAGACGGCATGTTCCCCACACGCGTGGGGATGAACCGGTCCAGGACGGGATGGTGCAGTATCGCGGGACATGTTCCCCACACGCGTGGGGATGAACCGCGCGGCACTGGCAGTCCCTAGAAATGTCCGAAATGTTCCCCACACGCGTGGGGATGAACCGTCAGTGGAGCCGATGCCGTTACGAGATCTGAAATGTTCCCCACACGCGTGGGGATGAACCGCTGTTTTTGCACGAAGTCCCAAAGGATACAGAATGTTCCCCACACGCGTGGGGATGAACCGGACATTGCAAATGCATGCCTTTCCTTCGTGGAATGTTCCCCACACGCGTGGGGATGAACCGACCGTGAATTCCACCACCAGGAACACAACCCTATGTTCCCCACACGCGTGGGGATCCGCCGAGGAAGGGTATTTACTCCCCCTCGGCGGCAATGGTATGAACGATCAGGGGCTTGCCGAAAACTCAAAATCCGAACGGCTCGGAAGTGGACTTCGTGCCCTTGGAAAGGGCGGAAGTCCAAAACCCGAGCCGTCTAAGTTGCTTCCATGCCTTCATGGGAGATTTTGTTGACTAATGGACCGGACATGCTCCGGCACAGTCTGTCATGCGTGGAATGTATCCGTAGACAATCGCCAGGAGTATGCCGAGTCCGGCTCCAAGCGGAACCCATGCACTCCCTTCGGCTGCAAGCGCGAAAAACGCGCCGAACACACCCGCCACGAGAACAACAGAGAAATGCTCTCTCATCAGCTCTCGCAAGCTATCGAACACACAGCTATTCATGCAAGCAAGCTTTTTCATGGCAGCCTCCTTGACCCAAGGTCATCGACATTGACCATTCAACAGGTTTTGTCACCTCTTACTCTTCTCACAATAATACAATTCTGCAGAAAGTGAACCGCAGGCAAAGGTCCTCTCACAGCATTCGCACGAAGTAGTTGTATTGATACGGAAGAGGGACAAGGGTCGCGCCTGAACGCTTGACGGTACAAGGGCGCCAAAGCATGGCGCGAGCCTCTGCAACAAGATGAGTAAAGCATCAAAAGCCGCGTAGGGTGCATTCCATGCATCATGTCCATGAAATGGGGCCGGCAAAGGTAGATTATTCGACAGGAAGCTCGCCCGGGTTTTTCATGGGGAAAACCGCGTGCCCCTCGAAAACGGTCAAGACGATGAGCCGATCCGCAGAGACCTGATATACGATGCGGTAGTTCCCCTCGATCCGATCACAAATATCGTCGCGCGAAAATTCCGGGACTTTTCGACCTGCGAGCGGCGAATGGCAGGCACTTCGGGCACTTGCCCTCAATCGTTCGATCCATCGTTTGGCGGCGGCTGGGTTGTCGGCGGCAATATATCGTCGGATATCCAGGAGATCCTGCCTGGCGGTTTCAGTCCAGAGGAGCTTCATGCCTCCAGATCCAGATCTTCATCCGCCACCACCCGCCCCTGCTGAACATCCGCCAGGCCCTTTTCTACGGCATCGATGAAGCGGGCCTGCTCCGTGAGAGCGTCAAAATCGGTCGGGGAAATAAGGACTGCGGCTGCCTTGCCGTTTTGGGTGATGACAAGGGGGTGATGCGAATTCTGGACCTCATGAAGCATCTGGGAGGCCCTGGCTTTAAATTCCGATAGGGAAACGATGTTCTTGGAAACAGACAGCGGCTTCATCTGGTCACCTGTTTATGAATTTGGGTTTGTTTTTGAACTGAATATAGATCTGAATTCAGATTTGTTCAAGAACGAAATGCCCTGCGCAACGCCGTCCTGGAGACGCGGGCGGAACATCCCTTCACTATCGAGGGCTGGGTCCTGCTGCCGGACCATTTGTACTCCATCTGGACCTGGCCGCTCGTTCATGCGTGTCCTCCTCATCAAGGATAATGGGGGTCATGCCTGCTTTCTTGACTCAGTATGAAGGTCGAGGCATATTGAGATCGTGAGAAGACGCGAGTTGAGAGACAAGAGTTGAGATTTTGCATCGATTTTACTGGCACGACACGGGTCCATCTGGTCATCGGTCATATTTTTGTTCCTGGAAAGGTGGCAACAAGATGTCTGAGAGAGAAATCCTGGAAGCATTGAAAAGGCTTGCCCCATCACGGCGGTTGGTTGTCATTGAAGGCGCGCTGGGGGAACTGCGCCGAGAGCTACAACAAACAGGGTCTCCTCCCGCTCAAGAGGATAGGAAGAAGCAGCTCGCCGCCGCAGCCGAAGCTCTGCTTGCGGACTACGCATCCGATGAGGAATTGACGGCATTTTCGATTCTCGATGGCGAGAGTTTCCATGCATAGAGGCGAAGTGTGGCTGATTAACCTTGACCCAACCGTTGGAGCTGAAATCAGGAAGACAAGGCCCGCAGTCATCGTGAATGACGATGCAGTGGGATTGCTGCCACTGAAGGTGATCGTACCTGTCACGGAATGGAAAGATCGATACAGCATTGCGCCCTGGATGGTCCGGATTGAAGCGAATTCTGAGAATGGGCTGGATAAGGTCTCTGCGGCAGATGCTTTTCAAGTGCGCTCTCTGGCGCAAGAACGATTTGTTCGCAAACTGGGAAAGCTCTCAGACTCTGTGATGACTTCAATCGGAAGGGCTCTGGCGGTGGTGCTGAGCATTGATTAATGTGAATCTGAAAGCCTTCTTCATGTAACACGCTCTGAGTCTCTCACGGGATACGACTGCCACCAGTGCCTTCCATGTTCCCGAGGCCGCTGCCGGGCTTTCCCCGTTTGGCCACAATTGGCCTCATATGTTTTTAACAATGTCATATTCAACAGTTACATGCAACAACCCCGACGCCGTTGAGGCAATTGGCCTCAATCCTCCTGGATCCAGGCAGAAGAACGGACCGTTGCATCCCTTGTATATAGTTGATGATTCAGAAGTTATCCTTCCGCCCGCACCCAGCGGCACCATTAATGCACTGAGTCAGAGTGCCATGAGGACTCTGCCGCCATCGGCACCCTCAGCAAGAATAAGCACTCCATCCATTATCCCAAAACTCGGAGGTCATGTATGAAGCAGTTTACTCAATCGTGTATGACGAACCCGCTATTATTTTTATTATTGATACCATTATTAGTGGTACCTTTGCTCTTCCTGCAGACCGTCGCCTACGGTCAGACTCGATTTCCCGAATCATCGGTGGTGAGGCAAAAGTGCGGAGCCTGCCACAAGGCCGACCCTCAAGGTTACATCGATGTCATTGACTTCACCAGAAAAACCCCGGAAGAGTGGAAGAATGTCGTCGACAGGATGGTGAGGCTCAACAGCGCCATCGTGACGGATTCCGAATTCTACGTCGCCGTGAAGGAACTCAGCAGGAACCTCTGCCTGACTCCCCGCGAGATGGCCCAGATCGCCTACATCAACAGCGACGAAAACAGCCAGTACGTCGAAACGCCCCAGGACGACACCCAAAAGCGCCTCTTCACCGCCTGCGTCCGGTGCCACACCTTCGGGAAGATCGCCTCCCACCGGATGACCGCGGCCAATTGGGAAGACATCAGGAACCTGCACCTGGGCTACTATCCCACGGTCATTCCACAAATGCGGGAAATGGACTGGGCCACAGAATCCAAGGACCTGGTCCCGGTGCTCGCCAAGCTCTACCCCTTCGACACCCCCGAATGGCAGGAGTGGATGAAGAACCGCAAGGAACCGGACTTGACCGGCACCTGGGTCATTTCAGGGTACGATCCCGGCCTCGGTTATTATGAAGGGAGCTACACCTTCAAACCCGACCCCAAAAAGGGCGAGGGAGAGCTGCTCATTGAAAAGGAAACTCGCTACCTGAACGGAATATCCCTGAAGATGAGCGGGACCGGCACCCTTTACGGCGGCTACCACCTCCGGTATGCCCTCACGTCCTCCGTGACGCGCAGGATCGAGGGCGTTTTCGACCTGGACAGCGGCTCGGGAATATTTACGGGGAAGTGGTGGAGTGTCGTCCAGGATGCCAATTCACAGGGGAATGAACGCTTCGCCCGGGTGGGTGGCAGCCCCGGCGTTCTCGCCGTGTTTCCCCAGTCCCTGAAGGTTTCGCCTTCTGCCACCCAGGACCTGCTGATCATAGGGGCCAACCTGCCTGAACCCCTCAAGGAGCAGGACGTACAATTCTCCGACGCCAACATACAGGTGAAGAAGATCGAAAAGAAGGGCGCCTCCAGGTACCTCTGCAAAGTGGCGGTGGGAGCGAATGCTTCCGTGGGACCGGTCCAGCTCAAAGTGAAGGGAAAGCCCCTTGACGGGAAGATTTCCATCTACAACAAAGTGGACGGCATTAAAATATTCCCGGCTTTGGGACGCGCCCGGGTCAGCTGCGGCCCGGCATACCCCCCCCAGGGCGTGCAGTTTGTGGCGCGCGCCGTATCCTATGGGAAAGACGGAAAGCCTGACACGGCGGACGATTTGATCCTCGAGCCCGTCAATGCCCAGTGGACCCTCGAAGAGGAGAAAACCCGGGACAACGACGACGACCTGAAGTACCTGGATACGCCGGTGCCAAACGGCCTGTATACACCGATTACGACTTACGGACCTATCGAATCGCGGCCTCAGCACCGGGAAGGCACGGGGCTCATCGCCATCGTGGCCACCTATAAAGAGGGCGCCCAGGAATTCAAGGGAAGGTCGCTCCTGGTCACGACCGTGCCGGACTTCATCACCCATATCAAGTAGGCAGCCCATGAGGGAATTTTCTATAGCCGAAAACAGGATGTTCCAGGCAGATGGCCGGGATTTCATCTTTCTCGTGAAGGAAAATGCCGTCTATCAGCTGGATGCAGGCATCAAAGCCTTGCTGGATGGCGTGCCGCAAGGGGAAGTCCGGAGCGAGAGCCGTCTGCTCCAGGACTTCGTCGGCTATCCTTCGGAGGAAAGGGGCGAACTGCTGAGAGGGCTGGTGAAGAGGCATATCCTCGTCCCGTCGAGCTTTGTGAAGGCGGATGGGAAGCCCATGCCGACTGCGCCCTCTCCACATCCCGTCCCCATGCAGACCCTGATCCTCCAGGTGACGGAGGCGTGCAACCTGGCCTGCCGCTATTGCTACTACTCGGAAGGGGACGGATCCAGCGGAGGCAGGAGGGGGCATCGGACGATGAGCCGGGACGTGGCGGAAAAGGGAATCGATTTCCTCCTGGAGCATGCGGCCGCGGCTGAGAAGCTGGTTTTGGTGTTTTTCGGTGGAGAGCCCCTTTTGAACCTCCCCCTGATTTCCTCGGCGGTCGATTACGCCCGCGAGAAAGCGGATGAAAAGGGCAAGCACATGGATTTCGCCCTGACCACCAACGGAACGCTCCTCAAACCGGAGGTGATCCAATTCCTCGTGGACCGGGACATCGGGGTGACCGTCAGTATGGACGGGCCACAGGAAATCCATGACCGCAACCGGCGCTTTCGGGATGGACGGCCGTCTTACGGTGCCATTCTGCCGGGACTGAAAGAGCTCCTGCGAGCATCGGTGCGCAAACCCGTCGTGGCCCGGGTCACGCTGGTGGACGCCCCCCAGGCGGTGCCGGACATCCTGGACCATCTGCTGGGACTGGGATTTGCGGAGGTGGGGCTCGCTCCCGTCACAACCAATCACCCGGCCTATCAATTCGATGCCTCCAGGCTGGATGGTCTCATGGATCAGTTCCGCCGGCTTGCCGACAGGTTTCTGGAAGCCGCCCGAACCAACGAATTTTTGGGCTTTTCCAATCTCATCGATCTGCTGACGGTCATCCATCAAAGCGAAGTCCGTACCCGTCCCTGCGGAGCTGGACTGGGGCTCTTTGCCGCGGACCCGGAGGGACGCCTTTACTCATGCCAGCGATTCCTCGGCGAGGACGCGTTCTGCATGGGAAACCTTTTCACCGGCCTGGACGGGAGCAAAGTGGAAGGCTTCCGCCGGGAAGCGGTGGTGGACCGAAAGCCCCTCTGTATGGCCTGCTGGGCACGGGCCCTCTGCGCGGGGGGGTGCTACTACGAAGCGTGGGTGAGGGAGGGAAGCCCCTTCCAGCCGAACACCCACTACTGCCGGTGGATCAGGCAATGGACCGAGCTCGGCCTGGAGGTATACGGAAAGATTTACTTGTCCAACCCGGAATACCTGGACAAGCTCGCGTTATTGAGAGGACAGACTTCGATTTTCAATCAATTCTACATAAACGACAGGAGGCCTGTATGAAGGGCGAAGGAATGAAGGGAATCAACAAGCGCGCGAAGGAGCTCGAGGAAGAGCTCCAGGAGGAAGTATTCGGAATGTCGGAAAATGTTTCCACGAGCATGCCCATAGGATGCACGACCATTTTCGATACGGGTTGGGAGACGAACCCCAGGCCCGATTCGCCCGTCGGCAACTGCATATCCAGCGCTCGGGATTTCACCAGCTGTTCGGGCCCCTGCTGGTGGCCGGCTCAAACTCCGGACAACATCACCAATTTTCCCGATTTTCAAAACCAGTGCCGTGCCGTCGAGCGCGATTGGAGAAATCTCAACTTCGTCATCAAGCGATAGGGGGAGAGGTTATGAAACACAGGTCTCTTGGCATCTTAGCGATGGTCTTCGTGCTGTGCGCCCTGGCGGGAGCTTTTAGCCCAGCGGAGGCGAAGGATTTTCTCTTTGTCCCCGTCTCCAACGCCCTTCAGATCGTCGACTGCGATACGGATACCGTGGTCAAGACCGTTCCGGCTTACAACGACTATATCATGTCAGCCGCACCTTCAGCCGACGGCAAGCGGTATTATCTCAATGCCCAACATTCCGTTTACGTCTTCGACACCGCTACACACCAGCTGATCGACACCTTCAGACTGTCTTCGGACCTCAACCGGGTCACGATCCTCGGCTTCGCCGTATCGGAAGACGGCGGCAAGCTCTATTTGAGCTGCTCCATCACCAAGAAAAAGCAAAATGTACCCAAGCTCAACGTGCTGCCGCCCCAACTCCTCGTCTTCGACATTCCATCGAAGCAGGTGGTGCAGAGCTTTGAAATCCCCTATTGCGTGTCGGGGGTCTTCACCCTGCGAAACGATCCGAATCACCTCATGCTGGTGGGCCTCGATATCCATAAAATCCAGCTGAGCGACGGCAAGCTGGAGAAGGTATTCGGTTTTCTGCATCCTGACGCGGGAGGCGAACCGGCCAACAATTTTATCATCTGGTACAACCAGAGCCCCGGTGATCCGGGCATTTTCGTGAACGCCTACTATACGCCATCGGCCATGTATTTCCTCAACCTCGACAGGAACACGGGTGAAATCAAGTCGGTGAAGGCTTCGGACATCTTCATGCTTTACAGTTGCGTGCTGTCGCCCGACAAGAAGTACGTTTATGCAGCCATGGACGATGTGGTGAAGTTCGACGCCCAGACAGGGGCAACCATCAAGTCGGTGACCCTGGAGAGAGGCACCAGCTACGCCGTGAGCATCACGTCCGACGGCAAGAAGCTTTATGTCGGCCCGTCAGGGACGGACATCACCGTTTTCGATACGGAGACGATGACTCAGCTCGGCACGATCCCTCTCGAGGCAGACGGCGTTGCCGTGCATCGCATTTCGCAGTGATCTGAGTACCGAAGACCTTAAATACCCGGCCATCTCTTTGCAGGAAAGGCTTCCAGCCGTGACAGGAATCGGCAACCGCTTACTCTTGTCGCGGCAGGATGCCGCTCCTACAAAGCAGTGCTTCAATCCCTTGATGGGCATAACTATTCAACACGCTGTTGATCACTTTGGAGAAGGGGAAGATTTTGAAAAGCAGGAAAGCCTTTTGGATCATGCTGTTTCCTGTGGCGTTCGCTCTTCTGCTGGGCATCCACGAGATTTCGGTTCGGCACTTCCAGGATGTCACCTGTGTCGTCTGCCACGAAATGCGGGAGCCCATTCGAAAATGGAAGGAATCCGGCACGGCCAAGAACCACAACAATTGTGCCGGCTGCCATTACGATTCGGGATTTTCCGGCTGGATGGCCATGAACAAATCGGCCGTCAAGCAGGCTCTGGTGCACTTTCAGCGCAATCCGGACGAGCCCATCAAGGTCCCGTCGGAGCCCGTTATTCTGGACACCAACAAAGAGCCCGGCTATTGGAGCCTAGTGCCCAACCACCGCTGCTTCCAGTGCCATGACGCCAAGAACCACAAACCCATCGACCAGCCCAAAATACACAGCAAGCTGCTGAAAGACATATCCAAGCAGCCCTGCAAGGATTGCCACAGCCATGAAATGAAAAATGGTCAGAAGTTTTATGAAAAAGTCCTGACGCCCGAGGAGAAGTCGTCAGAATCCTCCAAGAGTCAGTGATCCCAGTTATACGCATGAAGGATCGGAAGGTTCTTTGTTGTAGGAGCGGCTTCCAGCCGCGACATCGGAGAAGCCCCCATGCGCTTGGTCGCGGCTGGAAGCCGCTCCTACAAAGCAAGCTAACCTTTGGGAGGTTATTTCTTTGGAGTTGCCTAAAATGCCGCTTCTCACCCTCAACAAGTATAACTACAGCGCAGCATGGGGATTTTGATGGAACTAGCCATACATCTCAGAAGCCCCGAAATCGGTGTGGAGGCGAACCTGCGCCCGGCGCAGCTCGTGGCAAAGATCCTGGAGCCGTTCTACGGGAAAGATCTCCATTGGATGCCCCCGCCGTCTCTCCACCGGATCTATATGGGGGACGAATTCTGCCCTCACCGACTGCCGGGGCCCGCAGAACTGGAGGCCTATTGCGCCCTCTCCGACATGATGGGTGTCCCGCTGACCCTGCTCACCCCCGTGCTGACGGACGATGAACTGGACCGGTGCACGCCTCTTTTTGACGCTTTTGCCGACCGGATGCCCCAGGCCGAAGTCGTCGTCAACGACTGGGGGGTTTTGTCTCTCCTGAGGGCGATGTACCCGTCTTTACGCCTCGCTGCGGGAAGAGTCCTGGACAAGGGGTTCAAAGACCCCCGGCTGGATTTGAGAAATGAGGCCATTGCCGCCGATGACGCCCTCAAACAGATGCTCGAAGGAACCACGTTCACCCGGCCCGAATTCCAGTCGTTGGCGCAGCACATGGGGATCGAACGGCTGGAAAGCGACCTGCTCCCCTACGGCGGCACGAAGATGGAAGCACCCCCTTTCCAGCGATCCATCTACTTCCCCTTCGGGTACATCACCAGCGGGAGGATCTGCTGGATCGCCTCCTTCGGGCAGCCTGCGTCCAGGAAATTCGTTCCGTTGAAGTCCTGCCGGGGGCCCTGCCGAGAGCTCATGCTGGAGCTTCATGGCAACAGCTTTCAATTCCGCGTCTTTCAAAACGGCAATACAATTTTTTACCTTTACACCTTGCCCATGATGCGAGACCTTCTGGAGCGAGCCTCCAACGGCTCCATTCGGCTCGTCCTGCAGGGACTTTCTCTTTGAGGAGTGTCATCCCGTGCGCATCGTCGCTCCCGTCAGCTCCACCAGCGAAGTCGAGATGCTCCTGCACCACGGCGCTGACGAGCTCTACCTTGGCCTGGCCACCCCCGAGTGGGAGACTCGGTTCGGGCATCATCTGTGGATGAACCGGCGGAGCTCCAGCCAGGCCAATTTCTCGTCATGGCAGGACATCGAGGAGGTGGTCACCCTCGCCCACCGGAAGGGCGCAGTCGTCCATATGGCCTTGAACGCTCCCTTTTACACCGACGACGCCCTGGCTTTCCTCCTGGGACTTTGCCGTAAAGCCGTCGAGAAGACCGGGATCGACAGCATCATCGTGAGCGACATCAACCTCCTGGTGCGTCTCGCGGGGGAGGCCCTTCCCGTGCGGATCCATCTCAGCAGCCTGGGCAGCTGCTTCAACGCCCGGTCCGCCGACTTTTACCGCTCCCTCGGGGTCCGCCGCATCATCCTGCCCCGCCAGCTGGGCCTCTCGGACATCCGGCGGATCGTTGCCGCCTCCGGGTCGAATATGGAATTCGAAGTGTTCGCCCTGAATGACGGCTGTTATTTCGAGGAAGGATTCTGCCGCACCTCACACAGCCTCGGTCCCTTTTGCCTGGCCCAGGGGGAGCCGTCGATCCACGGGTCCCCTCCTGACGGCATATCCCCCGCCTTTCTGGCCGAGGGAATGAAGGACCTCCGTGAATATCTCTGGACCCAGAACAACTGCGGCTCGTCCTTCCAGGCCGACGGTCTGCCCAACGGGCCCTGCAGTCTCTGCCGGTTCGGCCACTTCAGAGACTGGGGCATCCATGCCGTGAAGATCGTCGGCCGTGAGGCGTCCTTTGTCCGGAAGCTGGGAAGCATACAGCTCGTCAAGGCCGTGATGGATGAAGCTCGAAAGGGGGCCGGACATGAAGAAATTGCGCGACTTTCCCGCTCCCTGAGAAAGACTCCCGAGCTTTGTCATAAGGGATTCATGTGTTATTTCAGGGAATAATAAGAAAACTCACTCCGGCTTTGAATCATATGCGCTTCATGGGACGTTACCTGCGGCCTCATAAGAGAGCGCTCATCCTTTCGACACTCCTCAGCGTGGTCAGCACGGGACTGGGCCTGGTACAACCTTATTTTGCCAAAGTCCTCATCGACAAGGTCTTTCTCGGCGACAGGCCGGACCTTCTCGTGCCCGTGCTGGCAGTCCTGATCGTCCTGCTGCTCCTGGCCTTTGCCACACGGGTGAGCAACAGCTATCTTTACACCCATTACTCCGCCCGCCTGCTTTTCAAAATGAGAGAGGACCTGCTGGCACATCTCCACAAGATCCCGCTGACTTTCTTCAGCCGAAGCAGAATCGGCGACATCTATTCGCGCATCGCCTCCGACATGGCCGACGTGCAGCAGCTCTGGACCGTCACGCTTCCCCATTCCCTTTTCGATGTCCTCACGTGCCTCATCACCATCGCCATCCTCCTGTGGCTCAACTGGCGGATGGCCCTCATGAGCTTCGTCTTTCTGCCCGTCGGCGTGATCATGCTGCGAAGCATACGGCCGAAGCTGACGGAGCTGTCGAGGAAAATTGCGGAAAGCAACGCGGATGTGGCGCATTCCCTGTTCGAGTCCCTGAGCGGGACCTCGCTCATCAGGGCGTTTGGGGCGGAGGACCTGGAATGCAGGCGGCTGAGGGAAAGGCATGCCGATGTCCTGCAAACCCTGCTGCGCTACCAGGCAGTGGGAGCCCTCTCCGGTTCCATCCCGACCTTTTTCATCCTGGTCAATACCCTGGTGGTGTTCGGGTATGGAGGATTCTCGGTCCTCGGCGGCTCCTTGAGCGTCGGCGAACTGGTCGCTTTTTCCATCTACCAGGGACGTGTTTTCGGCCTTCTCCAAAGCCTCATGGACGGTTTCCTGGTGATCCAGAAGTCGAAGGTCTCCCTGGAACGGGTGGGGGAGATTTTTGCCATCGAGCCCCAGGTGCGAGAGGACGGGGACCTCATCCTCTCCGATGAGACCTTTCGCGGGGACATCGCTTTCCACAATGTCTCCTTTTCCTATGACGGCGGGGAGCAGGTGCTGCGAGAGCTCTCTTTCCAAATCCCCGGCGGACAGACCACCGCCCTGGTGGGTCCCAGCGGGGTCGGCAAATCCACGATCTGCCACCTGATTTTGAGGCTTTTCGATCCCACTTCCGGGGTCATCACCCTGGACGGCACCGACCTGAAACGCTTCAGCACCCAATGGCTGAGAAGCCGCATCGCTCTCGTGTCCCAGGATATCTTTCTTTTCCATACCACGATCTTCGAAAACATTCGATACGCCCGGCCGGAGGCTTCCGAACAGGACGTGGTGGAAGCGGCCAGGGCGGCCTGCATCCACGATTTCATCCTGTCGCTTCCCCAGGGGTATGGAACCGTGGTGGGAGATCGGGGGGTGCGGCTCTCGGGTGGACAAAGACAACGGATCAGCATCGCCCGGACGGTCCTGTTGAAGCCGAAAATCCTCCTCCTGGACGAGGCCACGGCTTTTCTCGACACCGCGGTGGAAGAGGAGCTGCGGAGCACCCTGGAAGCGCTCATGGGGGGGCGGACCATACTGGTCATCAGCCACCACGCATCCAGCATCCGCAATGCCAAAAAGATCATCGCGCTGGGACCGGCCGGAGTGGAGTATGAAGGTCCATATGACGGAGCGTATGAATTGAACAATGCCGGGTAGGGTGCGGAATTTAAGAGATTGTCCGAAAAATGAGCCCATCACTCTTAGTACATGTCCACAGAATAAGGTGTCCATTTCGCCCCTCGTCATGCAGGCAGTTTTTAAGCCGGCATCCAGTTTCTTCAATGGATTCCGGCTAAAAGATTGCCGGAATGACGATCAAACGAATTTTCAGACAACACCTCTAAGGCTTTCGAAAGGCTTTAAGCCCAGCCATGCCACCCATCTCCATCGCCATCATTGACAGCCGAGTGAATCCCGGGCACTCCCACGTGGGGCACGTAGAGGACGGAGCCTCTTTCCTGCCGCGGAGCCCCGGAGACGGCACCGTGGCCCGGAGCCCTGATTTCAGGGACGAAATCGGCCACGGAACGGCCATTGCCGGCATCATCAGGGAAAAGGCGCCCCATGCCCGCTTCCATGCGGCGAAGATATTCGCCGGGAGTCTTCGAGCATCCATGGCTGCGCTCCTGGCCGCCCTGGAATGGGCAGTGGAACAGAACGCCAAGATCATCCACCTGAGCCTCGGCACCCGGAACGAACGTTTCAAGGAAGTGTTGGAACCGCTTTGCCGCAGTGCGTTTGAACGGGGAACCATCCTGGTGGCCGCTGCGACGGCTGCCGATGCCCTCATATGGCCCGCCGTTCTGGACACGGTCATCGGCGTGTATTGGAATGCCCTTTGCGACGAGGAGACCTTGATCCATCATCCGGACAATCCGGTGGAATTCGGCGCACACGGATTGCCCAGGCCCATACCGGGGCGACCCCAGGAGCTCAATTTTCGAGGCAGCAGCTTCGCCGCCGCCCGGGTGACGGCCAGGATAGCTGAGCTCCTGGTCTCGGATCCGGATATGAACTGTCAGCAGGCCCGCAGCGCTCTCGCTCATCTCGCCCGCATCGAACGGCTTCCATTTCTCTTATAGAAGCTGTCTGAAAAATGAGTCCATCATTCTTAAAATGTACCTTGTTTCATCATTCCGGCTAACACTTTCCGAATGACGAAAATTGGTACAGCCAACCTCCCAGGGCTTTGGCCTGCAACGAAGGATGAAATGTGCCCCTTCCGAAGGGACTTTTCAGAGAAACAACATTCGGGTAGGGTGCATTGTATGCACCATCCGCACTGAACAGATGCTTCTGTCAGCAATGCTGCATACAATGCACCCTGCAAGCTGCAGAAATGCTTCTGCCAACAAGGGTGCGAAAAACACACCCTTGGAGATATCCATGCAGACGAATGAGCTCCCCATTAAGGTTCTTCTCATCGGTGAAGATGAGGAGGACTTCCGCCGGATAGCCACATTGCTCTTGGAGATGTCTGCCCGGAGATACGAGATCCGGAGGGCAGTCGATTATGCCTCGGGATTGGAGGCGCTCAGTGGAGGTTCCTTCGACGTCTGCTTCCTGGACTATCACCTCCGCTCACAGACCGGCGTGGAACTTCTGAAAGAGGCGCGGTCAAGCGGGTGCACGACCCCGGTGATCCTTCTCACGGATATTGGAGACCACGGGGCCTTCCGTGAGGCGATGCAGGCCGGTGCTGCGGACTCCCTGAGGAAGGATGAGATCAGCGAGAGTGCGATCGAGCGATCCATCCGCTATGCCATGGATCGGAAGCTGATACACGAGGAGTTGCGAAGAGAGAGAGAGCATCGCAGGCAGGCCGAGGAGTCGCTGAGGGAGCAGCTGCGGTTCCAGACGGTGCTTGCGGAAATCTCCGCCCGCTTTGTCAACTTGTCTCCGAACCTTGTGGATACGGTCATCGAAGAGGCCCAACGGATGATTTGCGGCTTCCTCGGCCTGGATCGATCAACCCTGTGGCAAGCCTCCAGGGCGGGGACAAGCATGACGTTGTTGACACACATCCATCAACCCGCAGATGGTCCACCGATTGCGGAGCCTGTCGATCTGTTTCAGTTATCGACCAGTGAATGGGCCTTACAGAGCTCCGAGCCCACACCCATTTTCAGGTATATCCAGGGGGAGGCTTATTTCCCCTGGGTGGCGGAGCGGCTGAAATCGGGATTGGTGACGCTGGTTTCGAAGGCGGAGGATCTTCCGGTGGAAGCCTCCATGGACAGGGAATTTCTTCGCCGCTTCGGCACCAAATCCACCGCAGTCTTCCCCTTGATGGAGGGCGGGGCAGTCATGGGCTGCCTGTCGTTCGATTCAATGCGCGAGGAGCGGGACTGGCCGGAATCGCTTGTGGAGCAGCTGCGCTTTGTGGCCCAGATCTTCGCCCATGCCATTGCCCGCGCACAGGCGGACGGCGTGGTGCGTGAAAGTGCGGAGCGGCTGAGTCTCGCCGCAGCTTCCGCGAACGCGGGGCTGTGGAGCCTGGATGTCAATACATGGCGTTTATGGGCTACGGACAAGGCGCGAGAGCTGTTTGGCATCGATCCTGACGCGGTCCTTACCTTCGAAAAATTTCTCGAGTACCTCCATCCCGAGGAACGCGGGAGGATTCGTGAAATCGTCCAACAGCACATCGCGTCGGGAACGGAAGTCAGCGCAGAGTATCGTGTTTTGCGCCCCGACGGCAGCGTGCGCTGGATGGCCTCCCGCGGCCGCATCTATCGCGGCTCGCCCGGTGAGGGGGACCAACTCATGGGTGTGTTGGTAGATCTTACCGAGCGCAAGCAGATGGAGGAACAGCTGCAGGCCAGGCTCCGGGAAATCGAAGAGCTCAAAAAGCAACTAGAGGAAGAAAACATCAACCTCCGCGAGGAGGTGAACCTTCTCTCCCGGCATAAAGACATCGTGGCCCGAAGCGATGTCATGCAGCGCATCCTGCTCCAGGTGGAGCAGGTGGCTCCAACAGGCTCCACCGTCCTCATCACGGGTGAAACCGGCACGGGCAAGGGATTGATCGCCCAGGCCATTCACCGGTTGAGCACCCGAAGGTCCCGGCCGTTTGTGACGGTCAACTGTGCCTCGCTGCCCCCCACGCTCATCGAATCCGAGCTGTTCGGCCGTGAGAAAGGGGCGTACACGGGGGCCATATCCCGAATGGTTGGGAGATTTGAAGTCGCGGATGAAGGGACGCTTTTCCTGGATGAGATAGGGGAGCTTCCCCTGGAGGTCCAGGCCAAGCTCCTGCGTGTCCTGGAATCAGGCTGCTTCGAACGGTTGGGATCGACAAGGACTGTACGAGTGAACGTACGGCTCCTGGCAGCAACCAACCGGGACATTGACCACCTCGTTCGGGAGGGCAGGTTCCGCAGTGACCTTTATTACCGACTGAGCGTATTCCCCATCAGTATCCCACCCCTGCGTGAGCGCCCCGAGGACATCGGTATTCTGGTATGGGCTTTCATCCACCAGTTCGAAAAAGAGATCGGCAAGCACATTCGGAGCATCCCGAAGCGAAGCATGGAGGCTCTGCAGCATTATCCCTGGCCGGGCAATGCACGGGAGCTGAGAAACATCATCGAGCACGCCATGATCGTGACCAGGGGGTCTACCCTGGAACTGCATCTCCCTTCTATCCGCGCTCCGGGCGATGCCGCTTCGGAGGCGGGAAATCTTCAGGATGTCGAACGGAAGCACATCCTGAAGGTTCTCCAGGAAGCCGGATGGCGCATCTCGGGCAAAAATGGGGCGGCGGAGATCCTGGGGCTCAAGCGAACGACCCTGGAATCCCGCATGAAGAAGCTCGGCATTCACCGCCCGAAGGCTTGAATGCCGAAATGTTGGCCCATATGTCGGAATGCCGAAAAATCAATCTTCCAGAGGAGCTGAAGACTTTACGAACGCACCATCAAAACTTGAACCACACCCAGACCTGCCCGAAGAGCGAGTCATCGTTCCCGAAGATCTCCTCGGCCGCCTTTTCGGGAGTTGCCCAGCCCACTCCGCAATGCAGGAACACGTTCTTGTGCAGGTCGAAGTCGGCCAGCAGGTTCAGCTCATGGCCCCAGTCCCTGTCAGTGACGGGGATGCGCCCCACAAACGCCGCCCCATAATAGTACGGCTGATCCAGTTCGTGGTGCAGGTAGGCCAAAGAGAGCTTTATCCCCTCTTTCGGTAAGAAGCCGGTTTCCACGAGGATATCCCTCTTGTTGGTGTTGGGCAATTGGGCCTCACCGACGATCTCACCCATTACCCAGGTTTGCCAGCCGAGAAACCCCGAGAACATGGGATCGAAATCATTGAAGTCGTCGTCGTTGAGGTCGTCGTCACCGGAATAATAGGTGTATCGGACCTTCAGGTAGGGCTTCATGGGAAAATCGAAGGTGTAGGTGGCCCCCAGGAACCCCCCAAAGGCACTGCGGTCGGCATCCTGTCCATCCAACTCACCGGCGTCACCGAATTCGTACACAAACTCGCCCTCCAGGTTCAGCCCTCCGAAGGTGGCGTCGAAGCCCAGGTCGAAGGCGTTGGTGTCGTTCTCGGAAAGGTAATTCTGTCCTTCAACGGGTGAGAATCCGGGAAGCAACAGCCCTTGGTGAACTCGATGGATTCCTGGGCCAGCTCCGCCAGATCAAAGATGTCCGCGCTTTCCATCGTCCTGAGCTGGTCGTCGCGCACATGAGTGAAATCCTTGATGCGCCGGACGATTTCGGTTCCCCTCTGGGAGGCCTGTAAAATGCCTTCGATGGCATCCCGGCATTCCCGTATTTTCCCTGCATCCAATTTGGCCAGCGCTGCGTCTGCAGCACCCATGACCATCTGCAGCAGGTTGTTGAAATTGTGGGCCACACCTGCCGCCATTTCGCCGACAGCCGTCAGACGGGCGGTTTCAATGAGAGCGTGCTCGAGCTTTTTGCGTATACTGAGATCGCGGGCGACGCTGAGAATGGCAGGCTCCCCCCTGTAGGTGATGGGGCGCGTGTGGAATTCAAAGAGGGCGGGCTCACCGCAATGGGCGGATGTCTCCAGCTCAAACTGCACCGTTTTCCCGCTCAGGAGCAGCTGGGCCATTTGGGACAGCACACCCAGCTGGCCCGGCCTGGCCAGGTCCCTGATGGTCATGCTGATCAGCCTGCTGCGCGGATAGCCGAAACGGTCGCAGGCCACGTCGTTGACTTCCAGGAACCGTCCCCGGAGGTCGCTGATGAAGACCGGATCCGTTACGCTCTCGAAGAGCTCCTTGTAGCGGGCCAGCTCCTCGATCTGTCTGCGCTCGGTGACATCGCGAACCAGCGCAATCAGGCATTCCTTTCCCTGATAGGCCGCCAAGGTGCAGGTGAGCTCGGCATCCACGACTGTGCCGTTTTTTTTGACCAGACGCTTTTCCTGGACTTTGATGGAGTCCTGGCCGACAACACCGGGAATCGTGATGCCCTGCCCGTCGGGTCCCAGCTGGAGGACGTCCTCGAAGCTCATGGTCAGGAGCTCGTTGGCGGAATATCCCAGAAGATCGAGGGTGCGGGGATTGAAATCGACGATCCTCCCCGACGACAGCTCGATGATAAATATTGCCTCGGGAGCGTGCTCGAAAATCGCTCTGAAATTCGCTTCCGAGATGGTGACTTTCTCAAGGGCCTGCTCAAACTCCGCATTGGCTTCCTTCAGCAAGTTCGTCAGGATATCCGACTTGCGCTCCAGCAGCTCGATATTCTCCTCCACCTCGGCGTTCCTTTCATCCCTGTCTCTCTCCCGCCCCATAGCGTTAGACTCCGAGAATGGCTACCGCTGCCGTCTGGTTGTGCAAAACACTGGGCATGCCCGCCCTGGCCCTTCCGTATTCTCCAAAGGTGTAAAATCCAAGGAGTGGAACGTGTTGGCCCAACTCCTGCCGCACGATGCGGCATTCCTCATCGGTCCGGCGGCCGAGCATGACTTTGCGAGCCAGGCACGAGTAGAGGAAGGCCATGACGGGTGTATTTCCAGCCAGGTCGGTCAACGCCGCACGACCGGCCTCGGCGGCAGCTTCCAGCAGGGAATTGGAGTCACAGCACGAGAACCGCACCATGGCTCCTTCCGGCACCTCTCCACCGTACATGATGGAACCATCCTCATGATTGACGGCAAGGCTCGCCCGCATGAGGCAATAATCTTCCCTGCCCATGAAGCCATGATGGTCCACCAGGCCCAGGGCGTATTCCGCCCCGACAGCGGGGAGCTTATCCACGTGCTTCCCCAGGAAGCGCTTATAGACATCCAAGGCTGGCTGGTGATTGAGCTCGTAAAGGACATTGCCCTCGGCGCGTGTCACCCGTTTGGCGATTCCGATGGGAGACCAGCCGCTGCACACCCCCGTTCCCACGCTGAACCTCCCCGAAAATCCCATGGCGACAGCCGCCCTCGTATGGATATGCGGCCCCCAAAACTGCAGCGTGCGGGAAAACTGCATGTTGTCGGCAGCGGCCCCCCCTGCAATGATGATGGAATTCCCCAGAACACGCTGCATGCCCCGGAGGACGGCACAGCCGTTTCCTTCGAGAGCGTCCGAAAAGAGCTGAACGAAGCGCACCGTATGGGGAAGAGCTTCCGCAAGCTTCTCTCCCGCGCGC
The DNA here is from genome assembly GCF_022836495.1 of Desulforhabdus sp. TSK. Classification (GTDB taxonomy): domain Bacteria; phylum Desulfobacterota; class Syntrophobacteria; order Syntrophobacterales; family Syntrophobacteraceae; genus Desulforhabdus. The sequence goes on along the minus strand of NZ_BQXM01000019.1, from coordinate 39,356 downwards.
TCCGAATCGAGACCGATGTCGTTGACCCAGGCAACGTGTATATCCACCTGGTCGGAAGCAAAGCCGCCGAGGACCGCAGAATGCTGGCTGTACCCCTGGCAGGAGATTTCGCCGGCGCTCGTACACCCCACGACATTTCCCGTGCCTACGGCTTCGCATACGCCCCGGACCATTTCGCCCAGGTTTTCTTCAGGTGAACAAAACAAGAGGCATCCTGCAGGAGAGCTTCCCAGCTGCTGCACCAGGGATTCCCCCAGGTGTCTCCCCGCCTCCCTGGAAAACGGTGCTCCGGAAGAGACTGTGGCCGCCTTGAACATTTGCAGATCCTGTCCTTGCGTCATCGTCCCCTGCAGGGAGATGACCAGGTTGGTATGTCGTCCTCTCGCCAGCCGCGCCCCGTCGGGGCGGATTGACGGCTCACGCCGCTTCAAGCAATGTCCATGCCTTCACATGGGTACGGCAGTACAGGCCGCCGGCCGCGGCTCCAGGGAAAGGGGGCGTCCCGCCGGAATCGCAAAAAGTGGATGGCATTTAAGGGACCAATGAGATAAGCAATTGAAATAAATGATGTATTATATATTGAAAAACATTGGGGTCTTGAGGGGTATATGGCCTCACTGTTCCGCAGCTTTGCCAGGCCGCGAGTCATCGAATCGCCGTCACCCTCCCCATGGGCTCGACCCCATCCCGTCATTGGGCCCCCATGTTGTTGGCCAAGCCAACTTTCCTCATTCCGGTGAAAGGCGAAATCCAGGGGTAGGGTGCATTCTATGCACCATGCACAGGGACTTTTCAGCGAAACAACTTTGTCATTAGTCCCTGGCTGCCGATCCCATCCCATATTTGTGCAACTTCTTGTACAACGTCTTCCTGTTGATCCCCAGTACCTCGGCTGCCCTGCTCTGGTTGCCCCCCGTCTCCTCCAGGACGGCCATGATGTGGTCCCTTTCCATATCCTCCAGGGTCTTGGTCGGACGGGAGCGGGCCGCCCTGTCGGCATAGAATTCCGACGGAAGATCCTCTGGAGTGACGACATCCGATCGCGCAAAAATCATCGACTTCAGGATGACGGACCGCAGCTCCCTGACATTTCCCGGCCAGGAATACTCTCTCAGGATCTTCATGGCTTCGGGTGAGATCCTGCGCGGCCCCCTGGGAAAATGCTCCATTTTCAAGATGTGCGTGGACAGGGGCTCAATGTCCTCGGGCCGCCTCCTGAGAGGAGGAATTTGGATGTTGATGAGGTCCATCCGGTAGAACAAGTCTTTCCGCAGGAGGCCCTTTTGAACCGCATCGCGGAGGTCCATGTTCGTCGCCAGGACCACCCGTGTGTCGATGTGTATTTCCCTGGTCTCGCCCAGGCGGCGCAGCCTCCCGGTTTCCAGAAATCTCAGGAACTTCTATCGTTTTGTCCGTGGCGCAGACTCTCTCCACCAGGGCATAGACCTGCTGCATCCCCTCGCTGGGGCAGAGGATGAACTGTTCCTTGGGCTCTTTCGCTCTTGGGTGCCCCCCTGCGCGCGACGGACTGCACGCATGGGAGGCGTTTCGCCCGCACTCGATGGCTTGCCGTGCAAGGGCGAGCAACTCCTGAAATTTGAAGGGCTTGGTGATGTAGTTGAAAGCCCCCCGTTTCATGGACTCTACTGCCGTCTGGATGTCCCCGTAACCGGTGACCATGATCACGGGCATGGCGGGAACGCGGTCCTTGATGTGGACGAGCACTTCCATGCCATCCATTCTTGGAAGGCGAATGTCGAGCAGGACCAGGTGGAATTCCTCCGCACCCTCCTCGAGCCGGCTCGACGAAGAAAAAACAGGGGACAGGGTCCATTGCAGCTCACGGGAAGATTGGCATGGCCGCATGAGCGTTGAGCTTTCGTGGACATCCCGGCCGGGGCTCTGCCCCTGAAGGGCGGCGGCAGTCAGGCACGGCACGGCCCGGCATCGAAAGGCATTGAAGCACTTCTGCCCTACGAGAGAAACGTTCGGAAAAAGACCCTGCAATGCCCTGTTGGCCATGATGATGGTCAGGTCCGGGTCCAGTATCGCCAGGCCGTCCCGCACGTTTTCCCACAGGGCATGGAATCTGTTTTGGCATGAGCGAGCGTGCGCAGCCACTTCCGGAACCCCTTCAGCTTTTGACTGGGATGCATCCGAGCAGGTTGTCGTCGCCATAGCTACCCCTCGCCGCTCATCCTGAATGTGCGGCTAATAGGCCAATACTTCGCCGCGAAAGTCATCACCTGGTCCGGGAGTCTTTGAAGCCCCCCGTTGAAGAAGGATTTAAGGGAAATGTACCGAGACGTTAACACCCCCCTGCCCCCCTCAAAGGGGAAATCGCTCTGTCCCATCGGATGAAAACTTTCGCCAACATTTACCAAGCAGAGGCCTTTCGGGTCAACGCCCTTTCGATGCCAGATCGATGATTGCCCGGCAAAACAGGGGCAGATCATCCGGGCGGCGGCTGGAGATCATATTTCTGTCCACCACCACGGGCTTGTCCGTCCAGAAGGCTCCTGCATTGACGAGATCATCCTTTATGCCCGGAGTGGATGTGCATTGGAAGCCCTTTATGATCCCAGCAGAAATGGGAATCCAACCCGCATGGCAGATATGAGCCACCACTTTGCCTGCCTGGTGCATTTCCCGAGTCAACTGGAGGACTTTTCCATTGCGCCTGAGCTTGTCGGGAGCAAAACCGCCGCAGATGACGAGGATGTCGAAATCCTCCGATGCGAGATCGTCCAAGCGAGTGTCAGGCTTGCAGGGATACCCGTGCTTTCCGGTGTAAATCCTGGCTGCATCCGGCCCGGCGACTACGACGCGAGCCCCCTCCTCTGTGAGACGCAGCCGTGGGTACCAAAGCTCCAGGTCTTCATACAGATCCTCAACAAGCATGAGGACCCTTTTTCCATCCAATTTCGGCATGACTCATCTCCATTCAAGCCACGAGCGGACAGCATAAGACGGGGATGGGGAAGGCGCGGAAGTGGTGACAGCAAGAGGATCAATCAGATTTTCGGGTAGCACCTCTCGCAACTGGTGTCAAGGGCATTTCCTCAGGGCAATCGCACGAACCAACTCTTGACATAAGGCCAAAGGAAAGAAATCGGCATTCATTGGTACCGTGTCTTGTCATTCCCCTTCCAAAAGAATGCGGAAACGACAAATTTATTGGCGAACAAAAAATCAAATGAAGTCGGCTATTTTATGGAGCAAGACAGGATGCGGTCCTTGAGGACTTTCTCTCTATATGCCTGGAGGAGATTGTCTTTTTTCAAAATTCCCACGACTACCCTTGCATCATTGGAGTGCATCACGGGCAGTATGGAAATCCGGAATTTTTCAAACAGCTCAAGAGCCTTCTCCAGGTTGTCCTGAAGGGAAAGAGTAACCACTTGACTGGTCATTAAATCCGCCGCAATGGTCAGATCTTTTAAAACATCAAAGTTATCCATGGAGGCTTTCAGGTCACGGGCTGAAAGGACTCCCGCAAGTTCTCCCCGATCGTTCATTACCACGAAATGTGGAAAAGGCGATTGTATCACACGGCTCACGATTTCAGTGAGGGGGGCTCTCACCTCCAGAAACTCGAAATCCTTTTCCATATAGTCACCTACGGAAAGATTTCTCAGAATGCCTATATCATGACCCCGAACAATGCTTATCCCCTGTTTGAGCAGCTTCATCTCATAGGCGGAATAGCCGAACAGCAGTTTAACGAGCAGCGTGCTGGCAATACAGGAAACCATGACGGGAAGAATGGTCTGGTAGGAATTGGTGAGCTCAAAAATGGTGAGAATCGCTGTAATGGGAGCCAGAGTGGTTCCCGCTACAACCGCCGCCATCCCTGCAAGCACATAATCACTGGGGTTCAATCCCAAATGAGGAAGCAAGTGGCAGATCAGAAGGCCGACAGCCGTGCCGATGGCTGATCCCAGCACAAGTGAAGGAGCAAAAATACCTCCGCTCATTCCACAACCGATGCAGAGGGCAGTGGCGATCATCTTTGCAGCCAAAATCCAGAGCGCCAACTGAAGCGGCAAAGCATCGACAAGGGCCATATTGATGGTATCGTATCCGACTCCCATCACATGGGGGCAGATCAGAGCAAGGCAACCCAGGAGCAAGCCGCCGAGGGCCGGCTTTATCCAATCGAAAACGGGCAGCTTTCTAAACAGGCCATCCATAGCATAAACCAGGCGTACAAATCCAATGGCCATGAGCCCTGCGAGCAAGCCCAACAGCAGGTAAAAAAATAGCTCCCAATAATGAACCAACTCGAAGCCGATCACCTTGAAGGCTGGGAAATTCCCCCAGAAAATCCTCGCAAGAGCCGAAGACACAACGGCAGAAATAATAATATGGCTGATATGCGCGATTTCGATGTCGAGAAGGATGATTTCCACGGCAAAGAGCGTGCCCGCAATGGGTGCGTTGAAAGTAGCGGCAATACCTGCAGCTGCCCCGGAGGCAAGGCATATGCGGCGCATGTCGGGTGACAATCGGAAAAGCTGGGCCAGAGAAGAACCGATAGAGGATCCAATCTGTACAATGGGTCCTTCTCGCCCCAGTGAAGCGCCGCTGCCTATGAGCAAGCTGGTCACCAGGGCTTTGAAAACCGTCACGCGATGGCGCATGGTGCTCTGGCGATTCGCTACGGAAACGATCACTTCCGGAACCCCTGGCCCTCTCGCTTCAGGAACGACAAACGTGATGATCGGCCCTGCAAGAAGGCCTCCGCAAGCGGGAACAAGGATTTTCAGCCACCAGGGCGCACTCGTGACCCTGTCGAGAAACGTCATGCCTGAAGGCCAGAAAATTCCTTGAAAAAGCTCTATCAGGGCACGGAAGCCAAGCGCGCCAAGAGCGGCAAGAACCCCGATGGCCACTGAAAATGCCAGGAAGCTGAAGTCTTTTATGCCCTGCCGTTTCAATGCGTGTGGGTACCCTTCCTTTTCCACCCCTGTCCCAAAAGCTATGAGCAAGCTGTTGGTTTCAATGAAGAACCCCCGGCAGCCATTTTCAGGTCTGGAGGGCCAGCGGTGACAGATCGGTCAAGCAATTCAACCATTACTTTGACACTGTTTGTGTCCTCATAAAATATACCGTAAAGGGTCAAAAGCCGAACGTTTTGAAGCATGGGTGCAACGCCTTGCGCCAGAAAGGGTTCGCTCTTGAATTCTCGATGTGGGCCTGTTAAGGAGCACCATCTCCAGGTTTGAATTCATCGGCTCTTATTCACTGCATAGGATATGGGAAAATTCATGGCCTTTTTGGATACAGTCCCAGCACTTGTGCGTGTTGACGTTCCTCCTCAAGAAATACGCCCTCACCATCACCCAGGAGATCGGCCTGATTTTCGCCCTCCTGGTGGCGATCGCATGGGTGTGGCAGGAGAATCACCTCTCTGCCGGGCAGAGACGGCAGATCCTCTTGCAGAAACCGCTCCTCAACATATTCTACATGGTGTGCGCCATTCTGGTTTTCAAAGGAATGCTCGAAGACAGCCATGCTGTGGAGGCCATCAGCCGGGATCTGATCCGATGGAAGGTTCCCCTCATGCCCATCTGCATCGTCCTTCCCTTTTTCGTGGGAGGCGTCGTGGGACTCACCATCGGATTCGTGGGGACCACCTTTCCCATCCTCATATCCCTCATTCAGTCGGCCGGGGAGGCGGACTTCATGCTGCCCTACATGATGCTCGCTCTCGTAAGCGGCTTTGTGGGCGTTCTCCTTTCCCCCCTGCACCTGTGCCTTCTGCTCTCCAACGAGTATTTTGGAACCCCACCTGCCCCCGTCTACCGCTATCTCCGGGTCCCGGGCTGCGTCCTTCTCCTGGCCGGCTGCCTGTATTTTTTCCTGCTTCGGTGGGTTTCATGAGCATGGTTCAGTCAGAGACGGCAAGAGGCTGAAAAGAAATTCGATTTTATGTCTGCCAGATATTTGGCAGTTTTCCAGACACTGCCCGGGGATGTCCTCACGAAGAAACGACCGGCAGCGGCACAGTGATCCTCGATACTTGAACCAAAGTTTCGATTTCACTATATAATTTTCAAAGCTTCAGCATCGACCCAACCTCGATTGACGCGATGGTGCTGTCCCGCATCGACGGCGATCATACTGGCGGTCTCGATCAGTTTCTCGCCCGCCACTCGAAAGTGACTGTTTACGCGCCCGTATCCTTTCCAAAAACGTTTCGCCGCATGATAGAGCAACGTGGCGCACGCATCGAGACCGTAAGGGGGCCACGGCGTCCCTTGGCAAACCTGCATTGCACCGGCGAGCTGGGTGGAAGCATCAAAGAGCAGCCGGTGATCGTCGATAGGGAACAGGGGTTGGTCATTGTGACCGGTTGCGCGCACCCGGGTGCCATCGAGATTGCCAAAGTAGCGACGCGCTGAGCCGTCACGGTTGCTGCCCTGCCGCGGCCCCCTGCCAGTAAGGATTGTTGAGATCTTCATGGACGGAAAGAGCTGCTTCGGTGGCCTGGCCGATGGCCGTGACAATCTGCTTGTATCCACCTTCCACATCCCCCGCCGAGTAGATGCCCCGGATGTTCGTTCGGTGATGGGAATCGTGCTGGATGAACCCTTCGGGCGTCAGCTCGATCCCTGTTTTCTTGGCCAGGTCCACGGTGGGGTTGTAGCCGATGGCGACAAAAACGCCGTCTGTTTCGATCCGCGAGGTCTCCCCCGTCACGTTGTTGTAGAGGACGACTTCCGTGACCCTTTCCCGGCCGACGATTTCCTTCACTTCAGTGTTCCACAGAACCCGAATCTGGTTGGCCTCGATATTCCGTGCCAGGTGCTCCTGGGCTCTGAAAGCGTCTCTTCGATGCACAAGGGTCACGTCCACGCCGATGTTGTGCAGGTAGAGGGCTTCCGTAACCGCAGTGTTGCCGCCCCCCACCACAACCACCCGCTTCCCTTTGAAAAGGGAGCCGTCGCACGTGGCGCAATAGCTGACCCCGCGCCCGGAAAGCCTGGATTCGCCGGGAACACCCAGGTGCCTGTAGGTCGCCCCCGTGGCGAGCATGACGGCGCGGGTGAGGAAGCGGCGGCGGCTGGTCTTGACCTCCACGGGCTCTCCCGGCACAATTTCCAGGACCTCTTCCCCCTGAAAGATCTGTACGTACTCCAGGGCGTGGCTCACCATGATGTCCACCAGGGTCTTGCCCGGCACGCGCGTAAAACCGGGGTAATTCTCCACGATGGGGGTCGTGGCCACCTGACCGCCCAGTGGGCCCCGCTCCACCACTGCCGTCTTCAACCCGCTGCGCACGGCGTAAATTCCTGCAGCAAGCCCGGCCGGCCCCCCACCCACGATGACCAGGTCCGTCTCGATGGTATCCCCTTCGATATCCGGGATGAAGAGCGTCTGGGGCTCCATTTTTTCCAGGGAGGCCATGAAAAGCTCTTCAGGCTGAACCCCCTGGGCAATGAGCACATCGTTGGCAAAAACCTGCGGCACGCTGAAAGCCGAATACTGGCTCGCCAGGTCGGGATTGGCCTGAATGTCGATGATTTCCACGGAAACCATGTCGGGCCGTTCGATGGCCGCTTTGACGGCATTGAGGGTCTGATCGGGACAGTAAGGGCACGTGGGACTCACGAATACCCTGACCTTCCGCGGAGAGTCGATCTTTTTTAAAATCTTCACGGACTGCTCATTGAGGGTGCTGGCTCGCAGACCCAGCAGGATCAACATGCCCAGAAAGGCACGCCCCTCTTCGCCGTAGGGAGCGCCCAGGTATCGAATGGAATACAGCTCCGGTGAAAAGACAAGAGTGGGAGAGCTCACCACCTGCCATTCCTTCGCCCTGGGATGATCCAGGCTCAGTTCCTGCAACTCCACCTTGGGGGAGAGCTGTTGAAAGGCTTTGATGACTTCCCGCGCCGCCTGGCTCAGTACATCGTTGTCCCCTTTGCGACTGAAAAGAAATATGGGGATGGAGTGGGGCAGCCCCGAGAACACACGCTTCAGTTGATTTTCCAGCTCAGCACCGAGAAATCCCTCATCGCCCGAAAAACCGCCTTCATGATTCGCCATGATTTCACCTCTTTCATAATCGGTAGAACAGGGTCGGTCGCATGGAGGACGACCGCGGAATATACAGTCTTTGAAATTATCTATTTAGGTTTGAGTGTCGCATGTGTCAACGACCGCATGGACATCCGCAATCTGGTGGACTTTTGAGAGAAACAACATGGATCGAGAGCCGTCGGCGGGCTCATTTCCCATCTCACAACAATGCCTGTTGGCGGGATGAAATAATACTCATGAGACGGACACGCGCAGCCGATTAGAGATGATCAGGCACCCTGCACTGGAACGGAAAAGACCGAAAATTTGAATCTATACCTGTTGAGGATGAAAAGCTTCGTTTTTGTAGGAGCGGCTTCCAGCCGCGACCAACTCTCGTCGCGGCTGGAAGCCGCTCCTACAAAGAGCATGGAGCGACCTGAAAATATAACTTCTTAACCGAGACGAGTATAAGTCGAAAACGGTTTCAGGGAGATGAGATCTTTCAATCCACCCATCCACGGAGTCATTGGCATGAGATGGTTTTTCAGGAAAACCACTTCCTCCCCCGCTCAAACACTTCTCAACACGAGCCATGTTCATGAGTTGGGACCCAGGGAAATCACGGCCCTCAGCAACGTTGGAAAAATCAAGAAATACGAGGCGGGAGACTTCCTCTTCAGGGAAGGAGACAGGAATCGGAATACTTTCCTGGTGGTGAAAGGCTCTTTCCGAGTGACGGGAGACGGCAGGAACAACCCACGGCAATCCGTTATTTTCGGAAAGGGCGACTGGATCGCCGAAGGGACTTACCTCAAGGCACCGCAGAAGCTGTCTTCGGTCATTGCCCGGGAATCTTCCGCCGTGCTGGCCCTGGATGAAACGGCGCTTTCCAGCCTGGACCGTTCTCTTGAAACCTATATACTGAAAAAAATCCATGAACTGGCATGCTCTGAAATGCAGAGGCTGAGCGCCCTTCAAGAGTCGTCATCGGCTCAAAGCCAATACCTGCAAGACTATATCGCCCGTTACGTCGATGAAAAAAGCAGGGCATACGACCATTCTGAGATGCTTCAGACCATGTTCAACAATCTTCCCAGCCTCCCGATGCATACCAACCGCATCGTTCAGCTCATCACGGATGAGGAGGCTTCTCCGCGCGAAGTGACCGAGGTGGCCAGGGAAGATCCTTCCCTGGTGAGCCAGATCCTCAAAACCATCAATTCAGCCTATTACAGTTTGAGCCAGCAGATATCGGACATTCAATACGCCATCACTTACCTCGGATTCAATCAGGTCTATCAGATCGTCGTCTCCAACGGCATGCGGAAAATCATGCCCCGCACCCGGGAATTTCAGGAACTGCACGATCATTCGGTCATCATCTCGCACCTGGTTTTCATGATCTGCCAGTACTACGACCGCCGCAAATCTTCCACAAGCAGCACCATCGCCCTGCTCCACGATATTGGCCGAAGCGTTGTCCTCCTCCTGAAAAAACAAAACCCCAAACTGGCCTTTTTTATTGGTCTGCTCGATACATCCGAAATTGGAGCAATTCTCCTGAAAGCATGGAATCTCCCCGAAGCCATCTGCCAGACCATCAAATATCAAAAGCTGCCGGAATTCATGCCACCGGAGCAGCTCCCGACGGAATACAAGGACAATGTCGCTCTGCTCTATATCGCCCACGCGGCGTACGAATACCTCGCGGGGAATACGCCCGAGGACGCCCAGACGAATCCTTTTCTGGATGATTACATGAAATTGCTGCGTTTTTCAGGGATTTCCATTGAAGAGCTGGTGGAGCGCTGCATCCTGCCCAATGGCGACGGCAAAATCAACACTCTGCCCAGGCACGTCCGCACCTTTATCCTCGGTCATCGCAAACAGCCCGCAAAAAATGTCGCTTTTGGATAGCAGGAAAACAGAACCCTTCACCGGTTCCGCCACCGCCCCCAGACAAAAGCCGCTCCGAAGAATACGAAATTGACGTAAACGACTGTTGCCCCCGTCGGCAGGTTCAAAAGAAACGATACCACAATCCCGGCAATGACGGAGCCGACGGAAGCGAGCGCCGCCACGACCAGGGCCGCCTTGAAGCCCCGGGCCACCTGGAGGGCCGTCACGGCGGGGAAGACGATCAGGCTCGACACGAGCATTGTCCCCACCACGCGGATCCCCAGCACCACCGTCAGGGCCGTGCACAAGGTGAGGAGCTGGACGACCCGGCGCGTCTTGATGCCGAGGACGCGGGCATATTCCTCTTCAAAGGTGAGGGCGAAGAGATCGTGGAGAAAGAGGACCACCACCGAGAGCACAACAAGAGAGAGGCCTACGCTGAGGTAAACTTCCCCCCGGCTGATGGCCAAGATATTCCCGAAAAGGTAGCTGAAAAGATCGACGTTGAATCCCCTCCCGACGCTCGCCAGCATGACTCCCGTGGAGACCCCCAGCGCCGAAACCATCCCGATGGCGGCATCCCCATGGATCTTGGCCCGTTCGGCCAGGTAGGAAATCCACAGGGAAGCGAGCATGACCAGGGGCGCTGAAAGGTAGAGGGGGTGCGTCTGGAGCAGGAGGCCGAGGCCTATGGTGCCGAAGGCGACGTGCGCCAAGCCGTCCCCGATGAGGGAATACCGGCGCAACACCAGGAAGACTCCCAATGAGGAGCAGCTCAGGGCGATGAAAATCCCCGCCAGGAGCGCACGCTGAATAAAACCATAGTGAAGGGCCCCTAGCAATTCATCCAACAATACAGCTTCCTTTGTGCTGATGACAGATCATGTGCTGCGCGTGCTCGCCGAAGTAGTCCGTCATCCTTTCCGACCGGCAAAATTGTCCGAAATCCCCGAAAAACACCACGCTGCGGTCCAGGTAAAGGAGCTTGGAGGCATATTCGCCTATGGTCCCACTGTCGTGGGTGATGATGACAATGGTCTTGCCTTCTTTGTGGTTGAAGCCATCCAGGGTCTCGTAAAAACGCTCGCGCGTGGTGGGGTCGAGGGCCACGGTCGGTTCGTCGAGAAACAGGACCTCCGGGTCCGAGGCCAGGGCACGGGCCAGGAACACCCTCTGGCGCTGCCCCCCCGAAAGCCGCTCGATCATCTTTTTCTTGAGGTCCTGGATGCCCAGGATTTCCAGGACCTCATCGACCTTTTCCGCATCCGGGCGGTCCAGCCGCTTGGGAAAACGCTTGCGCGAGAGGAGCCCCGAAGCGACCACCTCCCCCACCGTTGCGGGAAATCCCCGCTGAGCCCCTTCAAACGCCTGGGGCACATACCCGATCCGGTACCATTCGCTGAATTGCCCCCTCTCCGTCCCGAAGAGACGGATTTGACCCGACACGGCCTCCACCAGGCCCAGGCAGCAGCGCACGAGCGTCGTCTTCCCGGAGCCGTTGGGGCCCACAATCCCCAGGTAGTCCCCCCCCATGACGTCGAAGCTCACTCTCGAGAGGACCTCCACATCCTGGTACAATACCGATAGATCGACAACTTCCAGGACCTTCATGGGCATTCCAGGCCTTCCTTCAAACGCTTGAGGTTTCCCTCCATGATGGAGAGATAGGTGGCTCCCCCGGCCAGCTCATCCCTGGTGACATTGTGGGCTCCGTGGAGCAGCACCAGCCGGGCTCCCGTCTCTTCCCGGATAATGCGGGCAACGCGGGGCTCGATGTTTTCCTCGTAAAAGATGGAGGTCGCGCCGAGCTTCTTTATGGTTTCGATCAGTTCGGCAATCTTTTTGGGAGTGGGCTCCGCATCGGGGCTGACCCCGCTGTAGGGTGAGACATGGTCGAGCCCGTAGCGGCGGGCAAAATAGCCGAAGGCGAAGTGGCCGCCGGAGATGATGGTGTGGGACTTACATCCGGCAAGAGATTTTTGAAAGTCTTCGTCCAGGGCCTTCAAGCGTCCGTTGTATTCCCGGGCACGATCCAGGTAAAGCTGCCGGTTGGCGGGATCCTTCCGAGCAAAGGCTCCGGCGATGGTGTCCACCATCTTCCGGGCATTGCCCAAGTCCAGCCAGATGTGGGGATCCCAGTTCCCATGGCCATGTTCCTTACCGGCTTCATGGACCTGCTCCTGACGGCTTTCATGCGAAGCGGATTGGGAACTCCCCTCCTGGTGGCCCCCCTCTGCCCCAGCCGAGCCATGGGATGCCTGCTCATGGACGTCCGTCATGAGCTCGATCCCCTGGCTGGTATCGACGGCAAGGAGCTTCTTCTCATGATCCAGCCCCCGCAGGATGTCCTGCACCCACGGCTCCATGAAAGCCCCGGTGTAAATGAAGAGATCGGCCTTGTTGATGGCGGTGATGTCCCTGGGAGTGGGCTCGAAACTGTGAGGTTCGACGCCCGGAGGCAGCAGCAGGCTCACGTCGGCCCTGTCGCCCCCGATCACCCGGGCCCAGTCGTAAAGGGGAAAAAGCGTCGTGACCACACGCAGGGGAGCGCCTGAGCCCCCCTCGGCGTATACAGGGAGCCCTCGCAGCAAAGCGCTTCCCAGCAGCAATGCCAGTGTCAGAATACACCCTGCCGACAGTCTTCTCATATGAACCCTTTCCCTGGCCGTGCTTCTGTTCACACAGCCGGCGAGCCATCCGAATTTCTTGACGAGGGGATTGCAAAACAGGTACAAATGCAGAAGGAATATATCTTTATCGAAAAATTTCGTCAATAAGCAATGGAGAGACGGTGCCGTGGAGGATCTCAGGGACCAATTCAACCAGCTGGGGATGAGGTTCACCGCTCAGCGGCGCATGATTTACGAGCTTTTTGAAAGCAGCCCCCGCGGGCTCACCGTCCCAGAGGCGGCTGCGGCGCTGAAAGACCGAAACGTCGGGGAAGTCACGATCTACCGCACCATCCGGGCCCTGCAGGACATCGGCCGCCTCCAGTGGGTCCACGATGGAAACGGCGAGCACCGCTTCGTGGCCTGCAGCTCCGCGCACTCCCACCCCGTTGCATGCCGCCGCTGCGGGCGGGTCGTGCAGTTTCGCACCTGTGAAATGTCCATCCTGGAAAAGCTGCTGAGCCTCGAAACGGGGTTCGCCATCGAGGGCCATCACCTGGAGTTTTACGGCATCTGCCCCGCTTGCAGGGCGGATAATGATAAAAAAGATCAATAAGGAACCGTCGTGTAGGGAGCACCGGGGATCCGTTCTCAATGTCGTTGACTTAACCTACTTGCGTCATCACGGCGAAAGCCGAAATCCAGGAAAATAAAGACGTTCTGGACCCCGGTTTTCACCGGGGTGACGTGAAGTCAACAGCGTTGGGATCCGTCCTTCACTGCAGCAGTTCATCCGGGACCTCGATGCTCCCCGGCTCCATGACCTGGGGAACGGGCAGCGGGGCCTTGAGGGGAGCCAGCTGCACGTCGGGGTTTCCCGGGAGCTTCACCCAGACTTTCCAGCCGGCGCCGCCGGCGTATTCCCGGTAGTCCCTGTAACCCGAATAGTAGGGCTGCCATTGGGCATCGCTTCCCCCGATACGGACGTACAGGTCTCCGTTGCGGCCCGTCACAAAAGCCGCGTAAACACCCTGTTCGCGAGCATTCTCCTGGGTATGGACCGTGCTGCATCCATGGACGCCGGCAACCTTTCGAGCATTGATGAGGGCATGGATCTTTTCACGAAGATCGCCGCCCCAGTCGAAATAATGCTTCCAGTAGACCGTGGGGACTCCGGGATGCGTCAGGATGTACGCATAGCCCTGTTCTACCTCCCACCCATTCTGAAAGCTGTCGGATGCGTGGTGCTCCTGGGGTGACCCGTCTTCGTTCGTCCGGTAGCCGGTATCGTGGTTTTCCAGGAACGTGACGGCCCTGTTTTTCCATGGGTGACCGTCCGTGGTGTCCCCCACCAGGCCGATGCCGCTGCCGAAGCCATACCAGGCACGGTAGTCCCCCTTGTGGTCCTTGAGGGTGAAACAGCTCGCAAAATCGAACACGCTGGAGGCTGTAGTCAGATCGCCCGGGACCGTCGCCGTATACCAGACCCACCCCCGCTGAGCGGCCTGCTGATCCCAGTCGTATTCCCCCACGGAGAAGGTCGGCCGGGTCGCCCGATTGTACACCGCAACCCAGCGGGCATGGTAGCCATGCACCATGTCGTAGCGCCATCCGCGGTAGCCCGCCGATTTCAACTGCAGCAGGTAACGGATGATGTCCCGACGCACCGTGAGGTTGGTGTGGTCGATGTCCCGGAAGGAAGCGTACTGATACGTCGTCCCCTGGTGCTGAGTGTACTCCGTGGGGCGCTCTTCCTCGGCCCCCCGCTGCTCCAGCGGCGTCCCGTAGAGCTCCGATTCCGGGTTCGTGAAGGCTTCGTCGTATCGGGTGATGGCCCAGGGACCCCAGTCGGGATTCTTGAAATCCCCCCATTGCCGGACGCCGCTCCGGTGGTTGATGACGATATCCGCTACCGGTTCGATGCCGTTCTGGAGCAGGGCCACCAGCATGGACCGCTGCTGCTGAAAGGTGCCGTAGCTGTTGTTCAGATTGAAATATTCCATGGGATTGTACCCGGCACTGAGCTCCCCGGCATAGGAGGGCGGAGGCAGCCATAGGAGATCAAAAAGTCCGTCCCGGAGGGTGGGGGCCTGCTCCCGGACAGTATCGTACCATGGCTTTGCTCCGTAGCCGGGAAACCTGTCGGGATGGCCGTGGCGATAGGATTCCCAGTAAAACCCCTGCAGCATGACACGGTCGTCGTCAAAGCCCGCCTGTCCGTAAGCCGTATTCGCATTGCTCAGGGACAGCATGACGGCAAGAGAGAGGACAAGAACGGTCCAGAGTCCTGATCTTCTCATAACGGTCTCCTCCTGGTAGAAGTGGATGCATTTCTATTGTTACAGTAGCTTCATGCCACCATATGAGAGGTGAGGTCGAGGAAAGATTGTACTGCGTTCGCCGGCGCTTATGAGACAATAAAGGAATTTTAAGATTGCAGCAGGAGGCTTGCAATCATTTCTCTCGTTTTTCCCTGCAAAACGACGCGCTGTCATCCTGGATGAGGTGGATGGCGATTGCAGAGGGTATCCTTTTCGGGTTACAAGTTGCACGTTGCATCCTTGGTGTTACCGCATACTTCTACAGAGGGAGACCCACACATGAAGCGAGTGATCGTCACGGGCGGAGCGGGATTCATCGGCAGCGCCTTCGTATGGAAATTGAACCGGGAGGGAATCGACAACATTCTGGTGGTCGACGATCTGAAGTCGGGGGAAAAGTGGAAGAACCTGGTGGGATTACGCTACACGGATTTTCTGCACAAGGAAGTGTTCCACCGGCAGGTGGCCGAGGGCTCCCTGACGTTCCACGCCGATGCCGTCGTCCACATGGGAGCGTGCTCCTCCACAACGGAGCGCGATGCCAATTATCTCATGGAAAACAACACGCACTTTACCCACACCCTTGCCAAGTGGGCGGTCCCGCGCGGGATTCGCTTCCTGTACGCCAGCAGCGCCGCTACCTACGGAGACGGAGACCAGGGGTTTTCCGACGAAATGGAATCCTTCCGCCTGCGTCCCCTCAATATGTACGGCTACTCCAAGCTCCTCTTCGACATCCAGGCGGAGCGCACCGGAATGCTGCAGCACATGGTGGGCCTGAAGTTCTTCAATGTTTTCGGCCCCAATGAATATCACAAGGGGGATATGGCGAGCGTGGTCTTCAAGGCGTTCCATCAGATTCAAGAAACGGGGCGGGTGCAGCTTTTTCGCTCTTACCGGGAAGAATACGGCGACGGGGAGCAGGTGCGGGACTTCGTTTATATCAAGGACTGCGTGGATGTGATGTGGTGGCTCCTGAATCACGACGAGGTGAACGGGCTGTTCAACCTGGGCACAGGGAAGGCCAGGTCCTGGAACGATCTCATCAAAGCCATCTTCGCGGCTCTCGGCCGCCCTCCCCAAATCGAATACATCCCCATGCCCGACGCCCTGCGCGACCGATACCAGTATTTCACCCAGGCGAGCATGGCGCATCTCCAGAAGACCGGGTGTCCCCTGCACTTCCATTCCCTGGAAGATGCTGTCCGCGACTACGTGGTGAACCACCTGCAGGCGCCCTCGCCCTACCTTTCGTCCTGAGGATGCGTCCACGCAGGAAAGCGGCGCTCATACCCACAATCATGCCGGGCACGCCCCGGCATCCCCCATCAAAAATCTGCGAGGCCCTGCGAATATCCTGCCCCGAAACGAGGTGGCCTCTTCAGGTCCGGCAAGATCACGGACATCACCAGGTGCGCACAGGCCCGACATCCATGTGCACGAAGTTCCCGTAGCGGCTGACCCCTCCAACCCCGAAAGCCTTGGCAGTCGTTGCGAGCGTACGCAGGCTGACGCCTTCCAGGGCGACATCGGCGGCCATGCCCCTGATGTGGTAGCTGTTGCGGGCCACGTGCCCATCGCGCCGGGCCAGCCTCCGGTTGTAAGAGGGGGACCGGTAGCCGGAAAACAGGACAAAAGGACGATGGGCGACTCCCAGGGAATGACGTACGGCATCGAGGAGCAGAAACAGTTCAGGGTGGATGGAAATCGCCTGGCCGGTATACTGGCAGCGAAAAAAATAACTGAGCTGCCGGCAACCGTTGGCCGCTAACTGCCGATTCCCATCCAGGTACTGAGCCCGGATGGATTCGTTGCTGTTGGCGTTGACCATGGAAAGCTCACCGGTGAGCAGGTCCTTGCCGCTCTTTCCACGGACACTCTGCTCGAGGAAGGCTTGAATAGGGTCTTGAGACGTACCGTCAAAGCGATCCGGTCTCAAGCTTGCCTCGATATCCTCAGCTGTGAGGGTCATCACTGACGCCGTTCCTACCAAAAGAGCTCTCAACATTTCTCTTCGTGTCATATGCAGTGCTCCGCAGCCGCCTTTTGGGGTACTCAAGGCGGCAGGTCATTGCCTGGCGGGCATCCGCAAAAAACTGCGGAACGGGCAAGAATCAATCTTTGCCCGGGCAAGCCCCGGCGCAGGTCTCTCTATTCAAAAAAACTTCGGATGTGCTGTCAGTTTTTCTGGAGACGGACGGTCATACTGAGAGATGAAGGGAAGGTGGGGCACGGCCCGAAAAAGGAAAGGCCCGGCACCGAGAGAGAATACACTTGGACTGGAACGTTTGTGCAGCACCGGGGAGTAGATCCCAGGCAAACGCAAACAAAAGGAAGGAAATCTGAACCGTTTGAAGGGTATGGAGAAAAATACACGCCAAGCAGGGCAATTCGCCGGGAGCCTGGCGGAACTTGCCCGCCGGATCGCCGGCACCGGACGTGGAGCTTGAAGGCTGTGAAGCGGCGGGACCGTAGAGTTGGCAGTTATGGAAGAAGTGGATCCCCGCGATGAGCGCGAAGAGAAGCAGCGCCATGAACAGCCCGAAGCTCCAGAGAAACCCATGCTTCCGGCCGTCACTTCCACCAAAATCCTGTAAAAGAGCAGTTTCAGACATTGTACTCATACCCAGGTTCTGAAAACATCCCTGAGCTCCGGACAGCACATGAAAACTGAAGCGTGCTGTTTCAGAAGAAACCTTCCCGAAGATCAAGGCATCCCTCACCTGGGCGCAGAACTAACCACATCGGCAGCAACCCTGTCAAGTGCCTTTGCGCACAACGGAGGCCGCCAGTGCCTCCGAGAGATGAAGATGTCGGTGCACCGACACCGATTAACACCTTTGAATTGCTTGCAATTCAAACAAGAGGCAAAAAATTTCCATCCGCCCTTTTCCTGCCTGCCTCACGGACTCCCGAAGCATCCCCTGGAAAGAAGCCAGCCTGTCATTTCTCCCTTGATTAAATTGAAAACATTAGCAAAAATGGAGACATGGAACCGTCCTCAGCTGCATCGCAGATGCCCCCCCTTTGACATGCACCAGGAAGGAGATCGAGATGCCCGACCCGGACAAGCCACTCCCTTTTTACCAGGTCCTGGAAGAGGAATTTATCCGCTTCCCTCACGACGAAAACTCCAGGGCGTACCAGGAGTATGCGAAGGCCAGGAAGGAGTTTGAAGAATCCTGCCGTGATGAGGCCAAAGAGTATGAAGATGAAAAAAAGGCCCTCGCTTCAAAACTTTACAGGTGCATCCACGAACTGGAGCCCAAACGAACGGCTCTGTGCCTCTCGGGCGGAGGCATCCGCAGCGCTACTTTCGCCCTCGGTGTGATCCAGGGACTGGCACGCCATGGTCTCCTGACGAAGTTCGACTACCTGTCCACGGTCTCGGGCGGCGGGTACATCGGGAGCTGGCTCACCGCCTGGTCCCACCATCATGCCGGCGGACTGCCCGGCGTCGCCGATGAACTGAGGAAGGCGCCCACCTCCCAACCGTACCCCGAACCGGAGCCCCTGCGGCACCTGCGCAGCTACAGCAACTACCTGAGCCCAAAGGTCGGCATTCTCTCGGCAGACACGTGGACTCTCGTCGGGACCTATCTCCGCAACCTGTTCCTCAACTGGCTGGTGCTCATCCCGCTGCTGGCGGCACTGCTGATGGTGCCTCGCGCCTCTGTAGCCGTGATCGTTGCACACCCTCCCGAGTGGTTGATGCAAGGTTGCCTGGCGGTCGGTTTTCTTCTGGGAGCATTCGGCATTTTCTACATGGGCCTGGCCCTCCCCAGCTCGAGCAGTGAGCTCCAGGCACGAAGCCCTTTCTGGTGGGTCCGCCGGGAGCAGAGGCATTTTCTGTCCTGGTGCTGGCTCCCCCTCATGGGCTCTGCTGTTCTTCTGACGACATTCTGGGCGTGGCTCCGGCAGGACGGCCCCCACATCGACGAGCTAAAAATATGGGGACAGGATCCCCTGCTGATCTTCGTGCTCTTCGGGGCGGCGCTCCATCTGCTGAGCTGCTGCGGGTACTCCTGGGTCCTGAGGAGCGTGAATTTCTGGGAAGTCGTCATCACCCTGCTGACGGGCCTGATGGCCGGCTGGCTGGCATGGCTCGGGGCCTCCAAGCTTTTTCCCCATCCGCTCCCGACCGTCGGACCCATTCCCCAGACCGAGCTGTACGCCTGCTTTGCCTCTCCCCTGTTCCTGATGGTCTTTCTCGTGGCTGCATCGGTGTTCGTCGGCTTGATCAGCCGCTGGACCAATGATGAAGATCGGGAATGGTGGGCTCGGGCCGGGTCCTGGCTGCTGATCGCCGCCGCAGGCTGGAGCGTCTTCAGTTGCCTGGCGGTCTTCGGTCCTCTGGCTTTTTCCCAGATCCCATCGAAAATCCTCGCCCCCCTCGGCGGTGTCACGGGCTTCATCTCGCTCCTGGCCGGGTGGAGTGCCAGGACCGTTCCGAATCCGCAGCAGGCAAGCCCGGCCGGACCCCTGGGAGTCCTTGCCGATAAAGCCCTGGTGCTGGCCGCGGCGCTGTTTTTATCCCTTTTCGCCGCCGTCCTGTCCCTGGGAGCCGGCGCCTGCATCGACTGGCTCTGCACTGCAATGCACATCGAAAGAAACGTACCGGGTGCGGAGAGTCCCCCACCCTACAACCTCTACGGCCACATGGACACCATCCACTACACGCCGTGGTGGCTGGTCGTGGGATTGCTGGTGGCCGCTGCATTGTTGGGACTCTTCATGGCCTGCTTCATCAATTCCAACAAGTTTTCGCTCCATGCAATGTACCGAAACCGGTTGATCCGCGCCTACCTCGGGGCGTCTCGGAAAGGGAGCCTCCGCGATCCGAATCCATTCACGGGATTCGATCCCATGGACAACATGCAGATGTGCGAACTGTGGCCCAACGCGGCATGCAGGGCCCCCCAGACAGCCCCCAGGGACAGTCGATGGCGCCCCATGCACGTGGTGAACATCGCCCTCAACCTGGTGAAGGGCAAGGAGCTTGCGTGGCAGCAGCGGAAAGCCGAGACCTTCACGGTTTCACCGCTTCACTGCGGAAATTATCGTCTGGGCTATCGGCGATCGGAAGAATACGGTGGGGCAGGCGATTGGCGCAGACCATTCCAGGAGAGAGAGGAAAAGCGGGCCATCTCGCTGGGAACCGCCGTGACGATCTCGGGGGCGGCGGCCAGCCCCAACATGGGGTATCATTCGTCCCCCCTGCTGACCCTTGTCATGACACTGTTCAATGTGCGGCTGGGCTGGTGGCTGGGGAACCCCGGAAAATACGGGAACAACACGTATCGTTACTCAGCGCCCAACGTCTCGGCGCGCCCCCTCATCTGCGAAGCCCTCGGTTTGACGGACGACGAAAGCCCGTATGTGTACCTCTCCGATGGAGGCCATTTCGAAAATTTGGGGCTCTATGAAATGGTCCTGCGCCGATGCCGTTTCATCGTGCTGAGTGATGCGGGCTGTGACCCTGAGTACCACCTGGAGGATCTTGGCAACGCCATCCGCAAAATTCGGATCGACCTGGGCGTTCCCATCGAATTCGAGCAAAAAATCCTTATTTATTCCCGGCATGACAAGGAACCGAAAGAGAACCGAAAACACTGCGCACTGGGCACGATACGCTATTCCGCGGTGGATGGAGAGGGGACGGACGGCATCCTGATTTACATCAAGCCGACCTTTTGCGGCGACGAATCCATCGACATCAAGCACTACGGCAACGAGGTGCACGCGTTTCCCCAGGAAGCGACGAGCGACCAGTTTTTCAGCGAATCGCAGTTCGAAAGCTATCGCATGCTGGGATTGCACACGATGGAGCAACTGTGCGGCACCTGCACCGGAGCGCTGGAGATGGACAGATTCGTGGCGGCCGTGAGAGAGTACCTGGCTCGGTCGTGAGCCGAAGGTCACCAGTAATAACGCCATCCCCACGGAGGGTAAGGATCATAGGGATAATAGTAGTAGTATGGCGCCGGGACCTCTTTGGGCCACAAGTAAAGCTCTTTGACGGAAAGCAGCGGGTAAGCGTACTCGATTTCCCCAAGGCGCTGGACACGCTTTCCCGTCAACTCGCCGGCCACGGTGACGGCCCGTCCCTCCGCATAGATGGCGGGATCCAGGTAGCGTCTATCGAGGGCGAGAAACCTCCCTTCGGACCAGTCCACGTTCCTCGGTCTCCCCCAGTAATCCGAAGGCTTTTGAAGCACTTTGAGCATCGTGCCTTCGGGAGTGTTCTGGGTGTTGAGAACCGTTCCGCTCCAGATGAAGATTTTTCCCGTATATCCGTCGGGATTTCTCAAGACTGCGCCAAAGGGGATGTCCAGGGAAGCCGTATTGCGGAGCTGTGGAGAGATGACCGGAGCACATGCCGTCAGCACCAGGAGCAGAAGCATCACGCCGAATTTTTGATGCAACCGGCTTCCCCCTCTCCCCGGGCAGATCAGCATGCAGGCCATGGCGATACACTTGTGGTCAATGTTTCCATCCCCCACCGGTGCAAGAATCCTCGCATCCCAAAGCATGACACGCAGCCTCCTCTCACAGGATCCGCCAATTTCGTATCAATCTAACGCTCACTGAAAGGTCTTTCAAGATCTCCGCATCATTGCATGGATCTCACTGAATCCTCATGGCTTCTCGAAATGCCCGAAGGCCGCCTTCAGGTGATCCATCCAGATGTCCACGATTTCCGGGTTCTCAATCGTGCCCTTGAGGATCGGCTCGGAGTGCACGCCATTTTTTGCCAGAACGCTTTTCCAGCTGTCGGGCTCGTTCCCGGCCATGTCGTTGAGGGCATGGTCACCGGCCACGGCCATGAAGGGCACCAGGTAAACCTTCTGGATTTTGCCTTCCTTCAGTTTGGGCAGCACATCTTCCAGGGTGGGATAGCCTTCCACCGTGCAGAGGTAGGCATGGGGATCCATTTCCTGGAAAACCTGATTCATGGCAAGATACAGAGCGTCCGCCGGGTGCTTTTCAGAGCCATGCCCCATGAGCAGCACGGCATCACCGGGCTTGCGGTCTGCCGGCAAATGCTTCAGAAGCGCCCTGGCCGCCCGCACCATGTCGTCACGGGACGAGAGGAGGGGTCTCGCCACCAGGACCTGCTCGAAGCCCCCATCCATCTGTCCGAACAGGTGAACATTTCGGTAAAGGCTGTGGAATTCCTCACCGGGAATGGTGTGCAGGGAGAGAACGGCCACATGCGTGTAGTTTTCATTCATGAGACGGGCCAGCGCCACTTCGGGTGAATCGAAAATCTTACCCTCCTTGGCCAGCTTCGCCCGGATCATGCTGGAAGTGTAAGCCCAACGGACCTCCGTTCCCGGAAACTCCTTCCTGGCCCGTTCCTCGATGCTCTCCAGGGCCTTGCGCGCCTCCGGAACACTGCTGCCGAAAGCCGCCAGGAGGATTGCCTTCTTGACCTCCCGCTTTTCACCATGCCC
This sequence comes from Desulforhabdus sp. TSK, assembly GCF_022836495.1. Lineage (GTDB taxonomy): Bacteria > Desulfobacterota > Syntrophobacteria > Syntrophobacterales > Syntrophobacteraceae > Desulforhabdus. The sequence goes on along the minus strand of NZ_BQXM01000019.1, from coordinate 17,039 downwards.
CGCCACAGCGGGCCCGGACAGGAGCAGCATGCTCAGTCCCAGGACCCAAACCCAGATTTTCAGCCAAACCGTTCTATTCATATTTCTCTCCTCATTGAAGGGGCGGGGTGGACGCCGGGGTCCGGATGGACGCCCGGCACCTTTCACACTTTCAGCCGTAAAGCCTCATGGGAGTCCCGCAGGGCTCCAGGGATTGCCGCGTCTCGTCATACTCGGCCCGCATGCAGGAAATGTGGTGCATGCCGCGCACGAGAAGCCGCCACCAGTGATGATTGATATCGGCCTCCGATGTGGCCACACACAGGTCATCGGCCTGCAGGAGCTTCCTCTGCTCCCCCAGGTCCATCCAGTCGGGCAATTCTTCTTTCCCGGTCGATACGTACAAAATAACGCCTCGCTTCATCGCATACCTCCCCGTCGTGGTGTGTTGAGCATCCGGGAGCCCCAGGCAGGGCTCCCGGAAGGTGAAGGGTTGAAAAGTGTTGAGGAGGGTCGGAGCCCTTCGTGAGGGTTACGAACGGCGCCAGGCTCCGGCCAAAAAAAAATCCCCAGAACGACTAAACGTCCTGAGGATTGCACCCTGATTCACTTGGTCCTGCGGCGGGCCATCGCATAGTTCCACGTACCGACAACCCATTAAGCATCAGGCAGGTCTTCTGACTCCCGGATCACCCTACTCTCCGAACCTTCCCGTTTTGCACCGGCAAAACAGTGGCTTTCTCGGATTTCGTCCCCGTTCACAGCGGCGGGACCGTTCCCGAATTACACGGGATTCCCTTTTAAGCGGTATAGCACCTGATGGCAATATTCAAATGTGGAATACCCCTAACACGCCCGCAAAGCTCATGTCAAGGATTTAAAAATCCTCCCTGCCCTTACTTGACGGCCCCCATGGTGAAGCCCGCAATGAAGCGATCCAGGAAGAACGTGTACAGGATGGCGACGGGGATGCTCGGCAGCAGGGCCCCGGCCATCAGCGGCCCCCAGCGAAAGACATCGCCCCGCACGAGCTCCGTCGGCACCCCGATGCTGATGGTCTTTTGGGCGGAAACCGAAATGAACGCCAGGGCGTAAATGAATTCATGCATGGTGAGGGTAAAAGCGAAGACAACGATGGTCAGGATCCCCGAGATGGAAAGGGGAATGATGATGCGCATCATGGCGCCCAATCGGCTGCAGCCGTCGATCATGGCCTGCTCTTCGATGTCCTTGGGGATAGACTTGAAAAATCCCATCAACAGCCAGGTGCAAAATGGAATGGTGAACGTGGGGTAAATCAGCACCAGCGCCATGCGCGATTCGTTCAAGCCGAAGAGACTGGTCATTCTCGACAGGGGAATGAACAGGAGCGTCGGCGGCACCAGGTAAGTGAGAAATATGCCGATGCCGAGGTTTTCCCCCCACTGCCTGCACCAGCGGGCGAGGCTGTAGGCCGCCGGGACGGAGACGGCCACCGTGATGCACACAACGGCCAGGCCGACCATGAGGGTATTGTACAGGTACTGGAGAAAGTAGGTATCGAAAAGCAGCAACCGGAGATGCTCCAGGGTTGCCGGTTCGTTGAAGCGAAAAGGGTTGTTTGCAGGGTTGAACAAGTCATGGTCCTGCTTGAACATGGCGATGAGCATCCAATAAAACGGGAATACGCTGAAAATGCAAAAAAAGGTCACAATGCTGTAGAGCGCGCTGCGCCCTCCCAGTTTTTTCAGACGGGTCATCACGTCACCTCCCTGCGCCGGGCCAGTTTCAACATGAGAACGGCCACGCCGGCCAGCATGGGGAAGAGGAACAGGGCAATGGCCGCACCCTGGGCAAGGTCTCCCCCTTCGATGCCTTTGAAGAAGGCCCAGCTGGCCAGCACCTGGGTGCTCTGAACCGGTCCCCCGCGCGTCAGCACGTACACGACGGTCATGTCCGTGAAGGTGAATACGATCCCGAACAGGAGCGCGATGCTCATGATGGGGAGAAGCAGGGGGACCTGGATGTGGAAGAGCCTCCGCCAGAAACCGGCGCCGTCGATTTCCGCGGCCTCCAGGATTTCATGGGAGATGCTGCTCAGGCCGGCCAGCAGGATCACGGTGGCCAGCGGGAGCATCCGCCAGGTATGGACCAGGATGATGATAGACGTCGCGGGGCGTTCCCACCTGCCGCACGCGTCCCTTGTTCATGACGACGATGCGGTCGCCAAGCCCCATGGCCTCCACCTGGTCGTGAGTCACATAAATGGTGGTGGTGCCGATGCTCCGCTGGAACTGCTGCAGCTCCTCCCGGGCGGAGCTCCTCAGCTTGGCGTCCAGGTTGGAAAGAGGCTCGTCCAGGAGAAAAACGCTCGGTTTCCGCACCATGGCCCGGGCGATGGCCACCCGCTGGCGCTCACCGCCCGAAAGCTCCCGGGGCTTGCGATGGAGCAGCCTGCCGATCCCGAACATCCCGGCCGCCCATTCCACTTTCTCCTGGATTTCAGTTTTCTCCATGCCCTGCGTCTGCAGGGGAAAAGCGATATTTTTGAATACGGTCATATGGGGATAGAGGGCATAGCTCTGAAAGACCATGGCGATATTGCGCACCCTGGGCAGAAGATGGTTCACCACCCTGCCCCCAATGAGAATCTCCCCCGAGGAGGGCTCCTCCAGTCCGGCAATCATGCGCAGCAGCGTGGTTTTGCCGCAGCCGGACGGCCCCAGAAGCACCAGAAATTCCCCTTCGCTGATGGCGAGATCCACCTCGTCCACGGCTTCGGCACTTCCAAACCGTTTGGTAAGCTTCTTCATTTCTACTTGAGCCATTCATTTCCTCCCGGCGTGAATGACGCGCAGGCCTGTCCCAATGCTGTTGACTCACCGTCACCCCGGTGAAAACCGGGGTCCAGCAGGTGAGTTATAGAGCTCGCTGAAGTAGATGGCCTGGTCGTAATTTTCGACGAGGGCCAGGAGGAATTCCTTCGCTATATCTGCGTTCTTGGAATAGTTCGGCACAATGTAATTGTAGATGACGTGCTCACAGGCCCAGCGTGTGCCTCTCGGACCTTTCAAACCCGGAACGAAATAGATATCTTTTGCAATTTCAGGCACTTCTTTCTGCGCGGAGCGGTAGGCTGAAATGGAATTGAGGATATACGACGCCTTCCCCGCAATGAGGGCCTGATTGTTGGAAACCACCGCCCAGGCGAAGACCTCGGGGGTCATGGATTCCTTGAAGAGCTTCGTCATGAATTGAAGGGCCTCGACGGTGCGCTGATTGTTGAGGATCACATTCTCCTTCTCATCCTGAACGCCCGAATCGAAGGACCACAGCAGGCTGCGGGAAGCCATGTTGGAATCGAGCTCCTGAGACAGGCCGATTCCCAGCTGGACTCCCTGCTCCTTCTTGATTTTGCCGCCAAACGTGATCAAATCTTCCCAGGTTTCGGGGCCCTGAGCCTTGCCGGCCTTGTCCCACAAGGTCCTCCGGTAGCACCCCGGATCGATGACCCATCCGTGGCAGAAACTGTAGTAGCGCTTGGTGTTGGGGTTGAAGGAGCTCTTGGCGCAGAGAGGATGCTGCTTCCCGAACCGCTTCTGAGCCTCCTGGTTGATGTCCGTCAAGTCCAGGACGCTCGGTTCGAACTGTGCGGGCGGCACGATCCATTCGATGAGGTCATGGCCCTCGCCCGCTGCGATTTCCGCCGCCGTTCGAGCGCCGATTTCAGCCAGATTGATGTGATCCACGGTGACCTGGACGTTCTTGGACTCCCCCCATTTTTTTACAAATCCATCGAACCAGTCCTTATCATAGCGCGGCACAAAGTGAGACCATTAATGGTGTTCTCAGAAAAAAAGGGATTGGCTTAGGGCGTCCAAAAAAGATCTGAATCGCCCAGATTCTTTACCCGGTTTTTGGTCTCCCGGATTTTCCGGGAAAATGGCCGCCAGAGCTTGACTTGGGAGGCTTTCGCCGGGTCCAAAAACCGGGCAACGGCCGAAAGCCGATTTGGACGCCCTAGGATTGGCTGCGAAGGCTTCCCCTACCGGGTGCGGTGATCCGGCAGGAAACCTGCCAGAGCAAGCATGGCGCAAACCGCCGTAACCGACCACATCACCCCGAAGCCCCACTTCTCAGTCACGAGCCCCAGGGCAATAGCGCCGATGATGACTCCCAGGTCGAATCCCATGAAATAGGTGCCGGTGGCAAGTCCTCGATGCTCCTGGCAAATTCGGTCGAAGAGCAGCGCCATGGATGCGGGCTGTGCTGCGCCGAACCCAATGCCGTAGAGGGCGGCCGAAATCGAGAATATTTGGAAGCCGTCCGCCACCGGAAGCATGGCCAGGGCCGCAGCCATAAGGATGACGCCAGGAATGATGACGGCGGCGCGGCTGAGCCGGTCGGCCAGACGCCCGACAAAGGTTCGTGAAACCAGCAGGGCGATAGCCTGCACCATGAAGTAAAAGCCCGGGTTTTGGATTCCGTGGGACTGGGCGTAGATGGCGATGAAGGCATTGATCGCTCCAAAGCCGATGCTCATGCAGAGGGCCATCCAGGCAAAGGGCAGTGCGTCAAGCGCCAGGATCCTCGAATGCAGTGTCGCAAGCTGTCGCTTGACTTTCGAGGGCTGACGCCGCTCCCGCGTGAAGATTGAAATGGTGAAGGCCGCGACGGCCAGCCCCCCCGAGAAGTAGAACAGGTGCCGGAAGCCGGTCGAGTCGGCTAGCAGAAAGCCGATCACCGGCCCGATGATGTAACCGACCGCCTGAGCCGCCGAGAAAAGGCCCACGGCTTCGGCCCGTCGCGCGAGGGGTGCGATATCGGCCACGTAGGCGTTGGAAGCCGTGCCGTAGCCGCTCAGCCCACAGCCCTGCACGAGCCGACCCAGCACCAGGAGCGGAATCGAGCCGGCCAGGAAGTAAATCACACTCGCAACCCCATAGAGGGATGTCCCCATCAGGACAAGGGGGCGACGCCCCCAGGCGTCCGTCAGCTTTCCCGATAAAGGGCGAAAGAGCATGGCCGTCAAGGCCATGGCGCCGCTCACGAAGCCGGCCTCGGCATTGCTCCCCCCCAGGCTGACAACGTAGACGGGCAAAGTGGCGACCAGCATCTGCAGGCTCAAGGAATTCACGAAATTACCGAGGGTCGCCAGAACGAAGTCCAGAGAAAAAAGGCGATTCTCCGCAGGCCCGGCGGCTGCATGACGGGAACCGCCCCTGTGAACCGCATCGCTGCTTTCGGGTTCGGACTCCTTCATTTCAATTTTCGTTGCCAATACCCCCCCCTGTCGTTGCCGCCGAGACCTGCACGGGTCGCATGATGGGATATCCCTTGGAAGGATGTTCGCCCTGGCGTCCACACCGTTCGCTTCTGCATGGCTCATGGCTCCAAGACAATTCCTTTATCCCCCTTCAAAGGGGCACTCCCGCCGGACCGGGTGATGACTTCCGCTGCGATGTACTAGCTTACACTTTCAGCGCTGTAGCGGGCGATGAGTCCGCTGCGCACTGCATGCCGATAGATGCGCGTAAAAAACCAGCATGCCAACACCACATCCAGAGCGGCAAGGCCCCCGCCCCACAGCAACTCGCTCTTGGAAAACCCGCCGCCCGAGAGGATCGTCCTCATGCCCTCGAACACATACGAAGGAGGGAGCAGGTATGAGACAACCTGCATCCAGTGCGGGAGGGTCGAAACCGGGTAGAAGACCCCGGCGAATGGAGAGATGATAGCCGGGATGGGCCATATCAGCCATTCCGATGCCGGTCCGAGCCGGAGTACCACGGCGCTGCCAAAGATACCGAGAGCAATGCCGAACAGAAAGAGGATGAGGAGAAATGGGGCCAGCATGAGCCCGTAGATGGAGAGGCTCAGCCCGAAAGCCATGCCTGCCACGGCGAGCATGACAAGCAATCCGATGGAGCTGGTCGCGATGCTCGAGAGGACCAGACCGCTGACATACTCACTGATTGAAATCGGTGTGGCGAAGATATTGAGAAAATTATGCGACCATACGTCCTCGAAAAAGGTGATCGTGACTCCCTGCATGACACGGATAAAAAAATCCCACAGGAGAACCGCCCCCAGGAGCACCGGAACAAAATCGAATCCACTGGAGGAGACGGTGTTGAGATAGAGGGTGATGAACCCCCACAGCACCATGTCGATCACGACCCACAGAAACAGCGGCACTGCACGTGCCGGATTACCACGAAGCAGATAAAAGTAGCGGAGCACAACCGCTCCAACGCGATGGCGGCGCACGATCCTCAGACTCCTCCCCATGGCAGCGGCTCACGCGCCAGGGAGATGAAGAGGTCCTCCAGGCTTTTCGCGCCGTACTCGCGCGGAAGGACCCTGGGGTCTCCCTGGAGCAATATTCTCCCGTTCAGGAGGAACAGCACTCGGTCGCAAACGTCCTCCACCTCGTACATGTTGTGCGAGGTCCACAGCACGCCGCCCGAGCCCTCCGCCGCAAACTCCCGGATCTTTGCCCGGATGTCCTGTGCCACAGCCGGGTCGAGGGATGCAGTCGGCTCGTCGAGGAGCAGCAGGGCGGGGCGGTTGAGCATCGCTTTGGCAAGACCCAGGCGCGTCTGTTCTCCGGACGAAAGCAGGCCGCATTTGACGTTGAGGAATCTATCGAGAGCAAATTGCGCGCTCACCTCTCGGATGCGTTCCGATAAGCCCTTCACGCCATACAGGAGGCCGAAGATGCGCAGGTTCTGGGATACGGTCAAATTGCCGGGCAGCGGAGCGTAGACGGCTGCAAAGTTCGTGTGCTCGACCGCTCTGGAACGGTGCCTGGCAACGTCTATGCCTTCGATGTGGACAGTTCCCGAGCTCGGCTCGAGAACCCCGAGAATCATGTCGATGGTCGTGGTCTTCCCTGCTCCGTTGGGACCCAGGAGCCCGACAATCTCGCTGCGACCCACCTCGAACGTCACGCCGTCCACGGCAACTGTCTCGCCATAGCTTTTGCACAGATCGCTGACGGCAAGTACACTGGCTTCAGAGAGCGCCGGAGGGGGCACAAAGCTGCTCACGGCAGTCCTTCAACAGAGTGGGTGACGATCCTTATTCTCGATGCCTGCATGATTCTCCTTCGCAGTGATGAGTATGCTCCTGTCCCGTCTCCCAGGCAGAATATACTGGCGAAGCATCGAATACAACCGCCCATTCTGGCGGGGTACCCGGACCTCCCCCTGAGCACACCTCACTCGAAGGAAAGCCAGGAATTACGAGGAGAAATTTGACGAGACCGGCTGCTCCTTAACATGTGCATAAAATATTAACATTCCTATATCTTATGCTTTTGGGATGATCATGGGAGAGGCCAGTTATCGAAGAAAAGGAAATGATTCCAGAGCATTGAACTTACAGCCACGGTGAGAAGCCGACTGTTCCATTGTTCAGGCAGCCGGTTTCCCCGCCTTTTTTCGCCCTCATGCAGACGCGACGACCTATATCTTTGTCCTCTGGTTCGCATGGGGGATTTTCTGAGCGCCGGTTTCCGACCCTTTTTACTCCGCCCTCCATAAGAACATCGAGTTTATCCATTCCGATCTCATCCGGGAATACCGGAGCCATATCCCAAAGCATCCCTGGAAAAAATACCTTCAAAACCTGGTAATTCTCCGAGTGTTATCGACATCCCTCCTGTGGTTTCTTATCGGGCAAGGTTGGCGTGGCTGACCGATACGGGAAATGCAGGAAGTCTCTTAGGCCGGCAAGGGCACTGCCGGCAACAGGAAGCGCAAAGCTCGAGGGGGTATATCGTAAGGGATGAATACCTGCACTTAATGTCCATCAGTCATGGGAAGGAGAGAATATGAAGAGGATTCTGAGTCTGTGTTTTGCTCTGCTTTTGGTATCAGGGTGTCTGCTCTCCGCACACGCCTACGAATCCACCACGGGGCCTACCGGAGTGCTGAAGTACGACAAGGGGAAAGCCTTTGAGGGCTACACCCTGTACAGTCCCACCATACGATGCAAAACGACCTACCTCATCGACATGGAGGGCAATGTCGTCCACAAGTGGGACAGCGAGTATGATCCCGGGCTTCACGCAGTGCTGCTCCCCAACGGCAATCTGCTGCGGGCAGGGGCTATCCCTCAGAAGAAGGAAGCCGGGTATCTCGGCTTTGGGGGAATTGGCGGAATTATAGAGGAATTCGACTGGAATGGGAAAAAGGTGTGGGAGTGCAAACTTTACTCGCCCGGAAAGGAATTCCAGCACCACACCTTCGATCGCATGCCCAACGGCAACACCCTGATCCTGGGCTGGGAGTACAAGACCAAAGAGGAGGCTATCGCCAAAGGACGCGATCCCAACACATGCCCCACTGACCCCATCGTTCAGGATGACATCCCCCATGACGGATTCTGGGTTGACTTTGTCCGTGAGGTCAATAAGAAGGGCAAGACGGTTTGGGAATGGCATGCATGGGACCACATCGGCAGAGGCCCGAAGAAGCTCGACATCAACCACAGGCTGCCCGAGCACGTTGGGCTCACCTACCCCAACTATGACTGGAGCCATTTCAACACGGTGTGGTATCTCCCGAAAACAAACCAGGTTCTTCTCAACTCCCGCAACTTCGCCGAATTCTACCTGGTCAATCACAAGACCGGGGAAATCGAGTACCGCTGGGGCAACCCTTCCGCCTATGGCGCCGGCAAAGCCCCCTCATGGTATGACAACGGCGACCAGAAGGTGTTTGGGACCCATTCGCCGGTGATGCTGGAAAACGGCAATGTTCTGCTGTTTGACAACGGTTCGGAGCGTCCCGAGGGCAACCGGTCCGCCGCAGTCGAAGTGGACCCGAAGACCGGTGAGATCGTCTGGCAGTACACTTCAAATCACTCCGCCAGTTTTTATTCATATCGGCAGGGCGCCGTGCAGCGGCTGCCCAACGGCAACACCCTGATCACCTCTACTCATGGGGGACACATCTTTGAAGTGACGCCCGAAAAGAAAGTCGTCTGGGATTTTGTGAACCCGATTGTCGCCGGCAAGGCCAAAAGTGTCATCTCCGAGGAGGATGCAATCCCGCAGGAGAAGCATAAGAATGGAATGCTGAACATGGTGCACCGCGCCTATCGCTATGGCCACGACTATCCAGGCCTCAAGGGTAAAGACCTGAGCCAAAAGGCGCCACTGGTGGAGGGCAGCCCGGTATTTTTTAAGGACTACACTGTTCGATAGCCGCTGATTCCTGCGTATCGACTTTCACACCCCTGCTCCAACAAATGCCCCCGGGGAAGTTTCCCGGGGGCATTTGCTGTTAAGCAGTCAGCCGACGACGGCTGATCCATGTCAGTCCATTGGGTGATTGTGTTTTTCACCCCGGCTCCTGAAACTTCATAGCCGGAAACCACAGAGCCGCACCCTCGACATTATTCGCCGTCGTCAATAGTCATTGATGAAGTCATCTCCTTTTTGCCCCTGGGAGATCTATTTTCACCTTTATTTTCAAGGTCTTTATCGCTGATTCAAGTGCTTTCTTTTGTTCCCCGTTTGCCACCTCAACAGCAGTTTTGTAGACCTTGTTGTGCAATGACTCCCGGCTATCGCGTTTCAGAAGCGGTATGGCGCCTTCTACAAACTCCTCCGGACTGGAAACGGCAGAAAGAGAGATCAGAAAGGCCCTGATGAAAACTTTTTCGTCCGCCGGGATCATCCAAGTTCCATACTCATCGGCAAAGACGATGTCATCTCCATCTTGCATTTTGTCGATCAGCTCATAAAGGATTTTGAAGCACTCGACAGCAAGCTCGTGGCTGCCTTTCTCACTGACTTTGGCCGCATCACTCAGGAGATCCGCGAGCTTTTCAAACCATTCCTCGGTTTCCTCCGGTATGTGCATGAAATTTTTCGAGTTGATGTTGAATGGGGCGTAGTAGACTCCACGGAGCGAGTCATTGTAGAATTTCTTGACCTCCTTCAGCAGTTCTTTCTCGTCGACCTGGGAAGGCTTGACCTCGAGCTTCAACTGACCGAATACCTCATGCCGCTGATTGGTGGTCAGCGTATCAAAAGCCACATTCAGCAACCGCAGCAAAGTAGGCGCATCTTGTTTCTTTAGAAAATCAAAAAGATATTGCTTATTCACTCTGTATGTCCTCCCTGCCTGTGAAGGACTGAAGGTTTATTCCCTCATGTCGGAATAACGCACGGTTTCGAGAGCCCCTGCCCTTAAAGCAGCTCGGATAAATTGTGCTGAGAAGCTGGCTTCGAGCCCGGAAGAGAGCTTCGAATGAGTCATCTCTCGGCGATTTAGGAGCCATCTCTCCATTATGGGAATGACCGCCTCACTTACCGGCTCTTCATGAAGAGGCAGAAGGGCACCTGAAGATATGTAAAAATCATCAAATGGCAATACCCTTCCAGCCAGGGGCATATCCGGAACAGCGGTATCGCCAAGCCCGATGTCCATCAAGAACAGCTCGTATTTCCCAAAAAACTCGATGAGCAAGACTCCTCTACCTTTATGGACCTGACGAACTTGAAAAACCGAGAAGAATGAATCAAGCATGGCATGGAGCACTGTCGTCTCATCTGACTCAGGTGCGGGAGGGGTTTTCTCTGCGTAGCGTTCTATCACAGTCTTTCCACCTGATCGAGAATTGTACAGGCAATAATCAAAGAGTACCGCTGCTTCATGCGGGTTGCTAAAGACCAAAGTTTTGCCTCTTGCCAACCCAAGCTTCCTGGCAGACTCCTGGATGGAATTCCTTGTCAGATGACGGATCAATTCCTTGTTCATTGCGTTGAGGACATCCCTCAATCGTTTATAGGTTCTGAAAAGTTCATCGTTTTCGGATGTAAATACCATCTTCATTGCTCCCTATCCGCTTTTTTGATCCAGAGCCCGCCGGAGCAGAGAGCTTCCTTGTGATCTCCTCATGCTCCACCAGGTATTCGTAATGAGCGTCCATGTCCCCTATGTTTTCTTCATTCCACTGGAGGGCCTCCGATGGGTACTTCCGAGCTGCCATCTTGAAAGCCTTTTTGATATCTCGGCCCTTTCCCAATTGCTTTACGATCTCATTGTCATAAGCCATTTCTCCTGGAACTCGGTCTCCAACGATTTCATGAGAACTATCGAGATATCCCTCAATCAAATCATCCATTCTATGGCCTCCATTTGCTGTACGTCACCGCAGTGCTCCGATCCTCAAGGAGAGTAGAGTGCATCTCGGAATTGCAAACTTTAGCCAATACCAGATGATGGTTCACCTGCTGAAGAGCGATCAAGGCAGCCACCGTTGTGGAGCGATATGATGACAGATGCCGGACAGTCACCAAGCTCGTTCAACGGTCCAGGGCGCTCGGGTACGCCGACGATATCAGCGCCCTTCTCATCGAGATCGAGGACATATAGTCGAAGCAAAGCAGCTGTCTGTCAAGATCCTACGCAGAGCTTCTCGATTTTACGAACCAGGACAGGCAGGTTAGTGGAAATAAAGCGCATTTCGGAAGCAGGAATGCGCTTGTGTTTGATATCCTGGGGAAGATGCTTGTGATGAGGATAACTGCTCTGGAGGCTCAAGTCGGTTGGGTGGTGCTGAGGATCATACCAGTAAAGCTTCTCTTCCCCCCCCCGCCAGACTTCGTAGCCGTACCAGTCTATGGTTACCGGCAACCGATCGAACACGAGCCTCTCACGGATGACCAAACGCGGGCCATGGTCGAAATGCAGTTCACCGGAGACGTGGGTGAGGGATGCCCCACGCCTTACGAATGTCAGAGTGGAATGGTGCACCGATGGAAAGGCATCAACGAGGGTGTAAAGAAACAGCTCATAATCCTCCGCGGTACGCAGTGGATCGCTCATGCAGCCACCTTGATCAATCCTGCAAGGCTCGGTCCTTTCCTTTGGATCCGCTGGATTTCATTCCTGTATTCGGCCTGCCGGGCGAGCCATGTGCGGTAATGCTGGCCCATTCGCCAAAATCGAGCATCCAGGTATCGTCCTCCGGCTCCTCGCCGATGACATATGCCGCATAGAAAGTCTCGGAACGGACGCCGTACTTGCGTTCAAAATCCAGCAGATCTTCTTCCAGGGCATGAATGTCGGATAGTATCTCACGAAGGGTCATCATCCGCCTCCAGTTGATTTCCGGTCAGAATCAATGTGCACGGTCATGCGCACTCTGCCGCACCGTTTCACGCATTATACTGCGTGATCCAAGGCATACAATGCCTGACACGGGGGAAAACTGGTGCCTGGGACGAGACTCGAACTCGTACAGCCTTGCGACCGAGGGATTTTAAGTCATTTTCCCCAAGCTTCACAACATCCTCAATATAAATGAAGTTATTGAAAACACATGATGTTCTAGTTTCTTCACAGTGGCAGATTTTCCATGCTTTGGCACATCTCACACACAAATTCTCACACGGATTCTCACACAGGCAAGAAGGTAAATTTCAGATTGAGCTGGTCCTCTTTTGCATAGGCTAAGGTTGTTTGGAGACTCGTGAAAGCTTGTCTCGTTTTCGAAGGATGACGAGCAATGGCTGTATTATCGCTTTATTGCTCCATTTCTCCACTGGCCTGCCACAAGCCGGGCGCTTTCCAAAATCGTCTGAATGCTTCTCCCGCAAGCAGGGCCTCCATCATTGGCGCCAGGAACAACGCGAGCGCGGATGTCACCTTTGAAAGCTCTTCAGGAGCATTTTCCAGTCGAGACTTGCGGAGGAATGCCTTCCATTGGGTTCTCTTCGTTGGATCATCGTAAAAGCGACCTGTAAATGCCGCCGGTTGTGCCGTCAACTCGGTCCCCCGATTTGCGAATGTCGTCCGGATCGCCGCAGCCAGTATCTCTCCGTCAAAATCAAACTGACGCGACAAAAGCCAGATATCGTAGAAATCTTTCATACGGCTGTTCAAGGTTCCCAGTTTGACTATGACTTCGAGCTTTTCTGCGACCACGCTTTCCCTGCTATAGCCCCTGATCTTGGGCGACGGCATTTGGAGAATGACGGGATACTCGACCACAGTCGGTGCCGGAATCACTGCATCACCAAAACCGATGTCCAACTGCATGGATATTCGTGCCGTATCGACATACCCCCGAAAGCGTACCCGTACCCCCTCATAATCCGCATCTTCCACGATGCGCTCGCCTACCACACTGTCCGGATCGAAAACGACCCCATCCGGTGAGACTTCTTGGATGCAAATCTCCTTCACCACCTCAACGATGTCATCCACCCGGTTGCTCGTCCTGCCGAGGAGATCTATGTCCATGGTCGGCCGGGAAAGTGGAGCCCGCCAGGCGGCAAACATCAGCGCACCCTTGAGGATGAACCTCTCCGAATACTGAGACTGTGACATTCGATAGAGGAATCGCTCCATCGCATAGTACTGGAGAAGCTCATTGAGGGGACGCGCCGTCTCACGAGCCTTGTTGAGGAGTCGCTGCCGCACGGATGCTGCGATGTTCTTGAGGTGACTCTGCGTCATAGCACGGCCTCCAGATAAGGGCGCATCACCTTCTCGACGCGACAGATGCGGGCAAACTCGATTAGAGCTTCCACCTTTATCGGTTTTCGCTGCCTGTAAAGCCTGAGAGCTTCAAGAGCCGTATCCAAACCGATCTTGTTTCGGTATTTGAAACAGTCGGCCAGTGTCTTTTCGGGGCTATAGATCCTGGCCGAGACGCCATCTATCTCATGATCTTCCACTCCCTCCGTGAAAGCCTTGCCGGTGAACCGGAACACGCGAAGGGGCGGATAGTCGAGGCGTGGTGCTCTGGCCCCACGCTCCAGCGCCACGTATACTTCATGGGGAATTTGGGTTGTGATCTCATGAAAAGAGAGTGCGGAAATGAGACAGATCACCCCCCCCGGGACCTTGAGGGCAACCGAGACGAGATCAGGACTTCCAAGAGCGGGCATCTCCGCCAGCCTGTAGAGACCGCGGGAGAGCTGCTCAAGGAATCCGGCATCTCGCATAGCATATAGGGTGCGTGGATGTATCCCGGCTTGCAGGGCATCTGTTGTTTTCAGAAGCCCTCCGTACCGGCGAAACACAACACCGGCCTTTCTGAAAGTCTCACGGTCCACTTGTCCCACTGAGCACCTCTGGATAAAAATGCATTCTTTGATCAAGAAATGATGACATTTTTATCCAAACCAACGAGGCATGTCAATCCTTCTTCGCCCATTTGCCCACTGCTTCAGTCAAACGGGATACGGGCCATACCGCCAGGAGGATCATGAAAAACTCTTCCCGTGAGAACCCCGTCCGGGATTCCACCGAGGAAAAGGGCAGCACATCTTTTCCGCTTTTTCTGCGCTCCCCCATCAACTCGGTTTCGGTTTCCATCATGGTGACGCCAGGAAGCGGCAGGCAGAGGAAGCAACCCATGGCAAAGAACCGGAATGGCGCTCCATACCCAGAACCCCTTGCTCCCCCTGATCAGGGAAGCTCCCGCGCCAAGGCCTTCACCCTCTGGTCCGGGTGATTCAGAAGTTTTGCCTTGTCATAGGTGATGCAATCGGGGTGGGTGGAAATGCGGTAGCGTTTGGAGCCGTCGTTTTGGATGAAGGCGGCCCCGTCCTTTTTCAGGAGAGAGCCCGCGAGGGTGTTGCGCAGGTTGCTGTAGGCCTGATAGGAATCAGGGCTGGAAACCAGTCCCTTTTCCCACAGGGTGATCTTGTCCACCCAACCCCCTTCTCCTTTCTTGAGCTCCACGGCCAGGTACAGGAGCAGCACGAAAAGCGCATCCCCCAAACGGAGCGGGTTATCATTGAGATGGATGAGATTGCTGCGTTTGGTCGGAAGGGTGCCGGGGACATGCAACCGGTCATGGCAGAGAAATTCGAACCTTTGGTGATCCAACGCTTGGGCTTTGGAGAGAGGGGCCGACCGAAGGATTTCGCTTTGCTCCGGTTGCAGGAATTCCGAGACCATTTCTTCCAGGGGAATTTCCAGTGTCTCAGGATCGAGGCACTGGGCCAGGGGCTTTTGGACCATGTGCTCCAGATGCAGGAGGTGGCGGATAAACAGGTTTTCAATGGTGAAGGATGGATTCAGAAGAACGAGGAATTCATCCTCCCGACACAGATGCCGGAGCCCTGCCAGTTTCAACAATTCTCTTTCGTCTATGCGGCGGAGAAATACAAATCCCACTCGGCGGTTTCCGTAAACCCTGCGCCCCAGGTAAAAGCCATCTCTGTCCAGCCGGTGCACCCGGCCATGAAGACCGTTGATCCTGTGCAGAACAGACAGAAACTGCCGCAGGCACACTACATAACGGCGCATGCCGTTCTCACGAGGCACTGGGGCGTCTTCTTTTTCATGAGCCAAAGGACCGGCTTCGATACAGTCTTTGTGGGGGTAAGAGCACATGGGACAGGCATGGCTGCAACCGGCGGAAAATGCGCATCCATGGGGTTCAGCGCAATCCATGAGAATGCGCTGCTGCATCAGGTTTTCACTCTCTTGAGGAGTCAAAAGTGTGTGGAGCTCGCTCTCGCTGAGAACTGAATGATGGAACTGTTCCAGGTGTTCCAGAAGTCGATTCATCATGGCAAAAAGTACGCATGCTCACGGTGAAGTTCGCGCTAATACAAGTTTTCTAGGGACAACCCACAGATTTCGCATGATCATTCACCGGGACGACCATGCCGAGATCTTCCATTTCCCTGCGAGAGCATATGTTTTCCAGCAATCAAGGGCATGGAGCAGTACTATGCAGATTGTCCTTTAGATCTTGAATGTCGAGCCATTACATGATAGCATTTTCGCATAATGTAATACAATGTATTGATGTAAAGTTCAGAAGTCAAGCTTTTTTTGATCTAAAAATCAAAGAGGAAACACATGTCTCTTGCTGAGAGGCTCACAAGACTGCGAACCAGATTGTCTCTTCATCCCAGAGAAATGGCTGAAAAAATGGGTGTGACCGAGCGGGTTTATCGGAAGTACGAAAAGCAGGAGCAGGTCCCAGGATCCGACAAGATCATCCATCTCCTGGAAGAACTAAAAGACATCGATCCCACTTGGCTCATGCTCGGTGAAGGAGAGATCTTTAGGTCAAACGTGGTGAGTGAATGGAAGTATCGTACGGGAGACGAGGAGACAAATGCCCTGGCCGGAGAGATCATCATGATGTTGAACGAACTGGATCAGGCTGCCATCCGAGATATCCGATCCCTCGTGTCGGAAAAGAAGAAGCTCAAGCAGATGGAAAACATGATCTGTGAGCTTCAGAAGAAATTCGGGGATGAAGAATCCTGAAAGACGATGACATAGAGGCGAGTGAAGGTACCTATGCAGGAAGGATATTGGTGATGATCTTGAGGAATTAGTAATGCTTCCTGCATAAGGCTTCTCTGCACCTTCATATTCTCCGGCGAGCGCCGACCTCCTGCACTGTATCACCTGAAGGACATCGAAGGATGGAATTTTGTTTCATCGTCATAGGCAGCATCGACACCATCCTTCGATTTGAGAAAACCGACCACAATATAAGCGCAGGGCTGTCGCTGCGGCGTCGTAGAGGGAGGTAACAAGACCCTGGATAAGACAATGGGTACGAGTTTACAAAGGACACTGCATCTCGACTGATGAAAGGAGTCAGCCAGTTCCGCAAGAACTATGGTGAGGCAAGTCTCGACCTACGCATCTTTTCGGCCAGCTACGGGATCATCCCCGGTAGCCGCCCCATTGTCCCCTACGAATACACCTTCCAGAGCATGAAGGCGGGAAAGCTGCGGCAGTAGGGAACCCATGCATATACTGTGCGGAAACCAGAAAAGCTCTTTCCACCCCCTACGACCTCGCCTCGGACCTCTCTTTTGTTGGGGGATACCCCCCGAAACCCTGGCCAGAGTCTCTTTTCTCTAGTGATGGAAAACCAGCGAGCATCTGTTCCATTATTCTCGTTCGTTGACCTGGAGTGATTCCTCCCATTGCTCCAGGTCGGCCGCTATTACCGGCGGTCAGCAAACCTGCCAAAATGGCCGGTTGGAAAGTCGTCCATCGCGATGAAAGGGCGTAGCTCAGCGACGTTGTCTCTTTTTGAGAACAAAAAAAGGCCACTGAGGGATCTAGAGC
>NZ_BQXM01000018.1 GCF_022836495.1 Desulforhabdus sp. TSK | reverse complement strand
AAGGATTGAATTAAAAGAATCTTGAGTGGGTGGAAAAAGGGAACGACGAGACGGGTCTATTGCCGAAAGCCGTGGCGGACGGCTTCCTCACCGCCCATTTTGGACTGAATGCTCGCCGCCGTTGATAGGCCGCCAGATCTCTGCTCTCCAAGAATGAAAGCAGCTCCTGTTTGTAGGGGCCGTAGCCGGTTTCGAGATCTAGCCCCAAGTTCTTCAACCAGTTGCTGAACTCTTCCCACCTTTGCCGTTCAGGATGGTCTTTGGATACGTAGCGTTCTTTGAAGTAAAGCACTTCCTGTCGCTCTGTTGAGCGATGATCGAACACTTCAATGGCCTGACGTCTTAGATTTACTTTGATTCTCTCCTGCAGTTCGGGAAAGACTTTACCTTCAAAATCATCGTATTTGAGCAGGGAGACTTTGCCGGATCGCTTGTGGATCTTGACAATATCAACGTCCTTAAGATCCCCGTACAATACCTCGGCGCACCCGACATAGATGCGCAAGATGGGATGGAGCTCCTGAATGAGGCTTCTCTGGATGAAGAGTGCTTGATGATCAAGAAATCCAAACGAGGTGTCATCACAGAGTCTTGTAATTACCTCCGGATTCCCGGCAGAAAACAACAAAGCCTGGCTTTCTTCGAGCGCCGCTTTGTATCCACCCAGGAAGGTTTTGATGTCGATGCGGAGTTCGTCGGGGAGATGTTTGAATGGAACTTGCTTTCTGAAATTCGAAAGCGCAAGGTACACCTGAAGATCATTCCGCCTGAGCTCGAATGCCTTGGAAAGAGTCTCCTCTCCGAACCTTTGCATGAACAAATTCTTGGCTTTATTGGTCGATCCGACTTCCTTTCGAAGGTCATCATACCGATCAAATTCGTCCTTTGTGGGAACCCGCCCGAGCTCGAGCATTCTTGCCCAGAAGGAGTCCAGCAGTTCTGGATTCCGTTCGTAAATACCCGGTCTTCGAAGTCGTGGGCTTTTCTCCCTTACTGGACGAATTCTCTGGCTGAGCTCCACCCAGTTGATTGTTCGTTTGGTACGATTTGAAAGGAATTGCTGTTGGTCGGAAGGGGAGCGAAAGACATAGAAAATGCCAAGTCCGACCGCGACAGCGGAAGTGTCAAGGACATCTTCAACGTAACGTTCGAGTTCATCCTGGTGAAAATACTTTTGAAATGTATTCCTGCTTGTGAGGATTCCATCCTTGTACGGCCGGCCCAACTGAGCAGTCGATGAGCTTGCAATCAGCGTGGAAACGACGAGCAATTTACTGCTCAGTTTGTAAGCCTCGTGCAAGACCTCCATGCGCTCGACGGGATCTTCAATGACGTTGAGTACGAAACCAAGGTTGACAATATCCACAGACTCTTTAAAGCCATTGGGATAGTAAACCGGATCCCACGCTGATACATTGAACCCCATCTGCTGCAGCCGATTGACATCATCCCCCTGGCCACAGCCATAATCCAACAGGCTTGCAGCTTCGGTGAGGAAACCATACTCGAGAAGTGTTTGTATTGGCCTGGAGAATTTATATCGCACGATAGCGGTCTTGTGTCTCAAGACTGGAACTTTTTCCGTCTGAGGTAATGTGAAAGGGCCATTTGATTTCAATAGCTTGTGCCCTGAGTAGCTCAGACCCTTCTCTTCTAGAAGAGACTCCCAATTTCTTTTGAAGCCGATGATCTTTGGATCTCGATAGAGTCCCTGAGCTTCTTCCTCATCGGTAAGAGACTTAAACTCATCAGCATAGGGATGAGCGCATCCCAAAAGAGCCTCCTTGCGATGCAGTATGGGTGGATTATCCGAATATTGGTAGTGGTGCACTCTGATTCGGCCAGTGGCCAAGTTGATTGTGATTGATGATTGAAGCTCCGGATGAGGCTGTTCAAAAAAGTTGGGATAAGAAAGAAAGGAGATCCGAAATTCCCAAAGAGAGAACTTAATGACGTTAAACTCCGGACCTACTTCAAATTGCCGCTTGATCTGCTCCACAAGGCCGAGCAGTTTCTCTGAACGGGATGGTAAGCTCTCGGCAAAAACATATAGAGACTTGTTGATCCTTTTTCCGAACGGGAGCTCCGACACGCATTTTATGAAGTTTTCATGATTCATGTGCCAGGCTTCTGTATAAGTTCGGCGGTCGCAATGTCCAAAAATTGCTTCTGCAGAGCAGGTGGCATACTGCGAAAGCGTGCAAGCAGTCCTTCAACTTGGAGTTTATCCAGGCGCTTTTCCGCACTCTTGCAGAGTTTATTCACTACTTCCATATGTGGAGGTTCCAAATAAGCTGGGGCTCGGTTAATGCGCTGCAACAGCATCTGGCAATCTTCCGCTCTCATGCCCGTAATTCGTGCCGGATCGGTACAATTCTTATTGATCCAGTCTTCAGCAGCTTGCTTACGCTGAGCAAGTACATGCTCGGCAAAGCGCTTATAGACCTCATCCGGGGGCCAAACCGGTTCGGCATCATCATCATTCGACCCAAGGATCTCGCTTTCTGATATCCGCTTCTCAATCATTGAACGAAGCTCCGCCGTTGGAATATTGAGATCACTCCACAGTGTAAAATCCCTATCAAATTGGACGAGCTGACGGACCATGGTGCTCAGGTCTTCTGCGCTAACCTCCTCACCGGCATAAATGATCATCAGGTCTTTCACTTCGGAGTGTGCATTCCGAATCCCTTGAACATCGCAAATCTCTAAATTCCACAACTGTTCATAGCGTTGTTTGTGCCTCTGAATTTGCTCTGTGCATGTCTTTTGAAAGATCTGGAGCTGTCCTATCTTCTTATCGATTTCGGGCACGTTCCCGTTTTGGGCTCTAGCCTGTTGCAGTGTTTCAGTGAGAGAATTGCATTCCTTGCGCCACTCTTTCAGTTCAGCCACTTTGGATTGATCAGAGACTCGGCGCCCAGTAAGAAATGCATTGGCTCTTTCCACAATGTACAAGAGTCTTTGCTGCTCCTCAACCCGACCAATGACTCTGTGTACATGCCGCTCCAGCTTTTCAGCAAGATCCGGCAGGTTTAGCGCATTCAAATTACGACATGCCGTATTAATCATGCGATGCCTGAAATCACCGACCTGAGCAGAAGAAAGACAGTTCTGTTGTCTCAGCCACGGCTCAAAGAATTGCATAACGGCTACTCGCACCCTTTCGATTAATTCCTGAATCATGCTGAACTGCTCACCAGTCCAAAACTCCTTTTCCCGGCGCATATTCTGGTAACGTTCAGCCAGTGTTTTTCCGATCCAGCCCAGGCTTCCCGCATCCTGTTGCGCATATGCCCTTTCAAAGGAGCGCTCTTGTTTTTCAATCTGCTCTCTGTAATCCTCAAGAATTTTCAAAGAGCTCTCAGCCTTTTCCTGAAGTCGTTTCCATCGTTCGTAGAGTGCTCCCGATGGCAAAGGAATTCGATCTCTAAGCGTGTCGGCTTCGTCCATATATTCCACGCAACGTTCATGCGCCGTCTCTAAATCCCATCGAGATAACAAATCCTCCCATTCATTGGCCTCAGAGGGCAGGACATAGCGCAATTCGCTCGCATTCAGAACGGCCAGATCTAGAAAGTTCCCGGAAAGCGCTTTACCAACCCAAGAGGCGGGAGTAGTTTCTTGCCCCCCCAGCATGAAGGCAACACTGTCTTGACGAGGAGCGACAAAAGCCGCCATCAGAATAGCTGCCGAAGCAATGTTGAATCCGTAAGGTGGAGCCGTCAGAGATACAAAAACATCTCCAAGCCGGAGACTTTTCTCTTCCTTCAACTTGCTGTCAAGCCAGACAATAATTTCCCGTATACCCTTGTGGCTTGGATAGAGTGTCGGGTCCCCCTTCTGATCCAGAACCCCCCAAGAAAGCGGGCCACTTTGTAAAAGTGATCTGGCACGGTTCTGTGTAACGACAGGTCTCGAACTGATCCAATTGAAATTGAGAGTTCCCTTGAATAGCTCTGCTGTGATTTCTCGGCAGTCCTTTGGCCCATTGCCTCTTGCCGTCTTAAGGCCATCGAAGGGGAATGGGACCGCTTCAGGATATGCCCACTCAAAGAGTGAGAATGTCATCAGCTGAAGCCGCGTACACTCACCATCGAATCCAGGTGGGAGAATGTAAAGTCGTTTCTTGGTGAGCTCTTCCTGAAGCCGTTGCAGCTCATCTTGGAGCTGCAACTTATGATTCTCAATAAAGTGCCCGAACCTCTGCTTATCCTCCTCCGCAAGGGATGTAGAAAGAACGAAGAACTCGGATAGAGCCCGTCCAAGCCTTCCATCTTCGTCTTGCATCAAGACGATGAGTAGAGGAATTGGAGATGTGCATCCAGCCTTCTGAAGAGTATCACGCAAATCGGTTTCGATTGAGCTCCGCACCAGCTCTAATCTAGCATCACGCGGGACGTAGGCATAAATGAGCTGTCCTCGGCAGCTGTCAGGTTTGATTGCGGACTTCCAGTCCCTGAAAGCATTCTCGAGATCCTGCCGCAAATATTTGGTTTGGGAACAAAACGTTTGAAATCGCCACTCGGTGGTATCGATCCGCTTGTTCGTGGAAAAATCGGGATCCAGATCACCCAATCCGGCCCAATTCTTCATATGAGCGGCAAAGATCTCTTCGACCTGCTCGGCTGGGATTTGTTGCGTCTTCTGTCTTAGGAACGTCAGGAATGCGCTGCGTGGAACAGCATCTCCGATGATCTCATACCGGTTGAAGCGGTCGTTCCATTCGATGACGCCATATTCTGTGCTCAGCTCCTCAATGGCCTGCTTCAAACGCTCGATGGGCAGATCACAAACCAGGGAAAGCGCCTGATGAACCTCCTCCTGATTCTTCACTTTGATGCCGATCTTAGCGGCTATTAGTATTGAGATCAGGGTGTGGCGTTCATCATCCGAGAGATCATTGTGGTATCTTTCCTCAACAGCTTTATATGCCTGAGCGACTGCCCCTTTGCCGCCATCTTCTTCCCGTGCAACCAACTCATTGATAAGCGGGCTAACCAGATCATCGACTCGGCGGCTAAGGCAGAGTTGACTCGCTGATATTGCCCATGGTTTATCCGTCTCGGGGACGCTGCGATTCGCTTCAAGCTCAAGAATGTCTTTGACTATTGTGATCGTTGTACGGTCTTGCAGTATGTCGTCATTTCGGCAAAGGAACCATGCTGCAAAAGGGCTGAGGGGCCAACACCCCTGCACAATGACCTTATGGAAGCGATCAAGATCACGCCAGACAACGTACTTGTTCGCTCTAGGAAAGAATCTCTGGCTGAGCTCGTAATAGTCACGCCACTCTTTCTGCCCCCCCGAAGAGAACAGGTACTTCTGAAGAAAAGACTGGTTCTTTTTTTCAATTAGGTGAGCGATCAGTGTTTCAAGGTTGCTTGAGAGGTAATACTTCTTGGCGGCATCATAGCGGGTCACATATCGTTGTAGAGAGCTCTGCCCCAACCGTGAGATTCGCTGCAAATAGACTTTAAGGTCATATTGAACAAGGCATAACATAAAACAGCGGTCTGCATTGTTCTGTACACCTTCGAAGAGCTGCTGCAAAGCAGCATCACCCGCTATGTGAGGCCTATCGGCAGCGAACTCGAGGTAACGGCCGAACTCATCAAAAAGGATAAGCAAGCCCAGAAATGGGCCATCATCTCCGCAATAGGCATGGCATACTGTCTCGATGAGTTGCTGAGGTGTTTCCTGGCCGGTAGCATTGATGTAAGTGCCATTGGTAATTTCGTATATCTCATTGACCCGGATATACGTGTCCTCATCCCGCTCCTGTAATCGCTGCAGAATATCCTGTTTTGTACTTCCAGCTCCGAACCGCTCAACGAACTCTTCGTTTCGAAACTCATAGATTCTTTCAACAAACCTTTCTGCAAGCTGGAAGCGGGGTGAAAGCTCTTCTATCGCCTGTGTGCTGACTCCATGCGCTCGCATCTGAACCAGCACCTGGCGGCTCAGTTCAGCGGCAAGATCAAAATTGCCCATGCCATTGATGGCCAAGACGAGATAAGGTCGCTGGAAAACGCTAAACTGATGGCGTAGCCGTCCACCAATCTCGGAATCCGCTTCTTCGATGTGCTGTAAGATTACATCGGCAATCGTGCTTTGAGGGTTTGAGAAAAGGGTAGCCAAAGTCAAGGCAAGATGTGATTTGCCTGTCCCATACCCTGCAATGGCTAAAGCAATGGGCAGATCTGAGCTGTGTCCTTTTGTCAAGCACTGAGTGACTTCGACAGTAAATCGGGC
Organism: Desulforhabdus sp. TSK; assembly: GCF_022836495.1. GTDB lineage: Bacteria > Desulfobacterota > Syntrophobacteria > Syntrophobacterales > Syntrophobacteraceae > Desulforhabdus. The sequence goes on along the minus strand of NZ_BQXM01000018.1, from coordinate 90,710 downwards.
TGTGTCTGTAAGAGGAGCGCTGCCGGCATCCCTCAGATCGTCCTCTGAAATCCCGTGGTATGCAGGCCCATGAAAAACGAACCCGGCAGCAGCCTGGTCCCTGCGCTCGGGGTTCTTTTCAAACCATCCGATTTGTACTGCACCATCGAAAAAAAGGTCACGCCTAAAGCCGACTAAATCCTTGACCTGTGCCATCGTCGATCCTTTCACGCCAGATCCTCATAGAGCATTCGCCATAGAGAGCTGGATTCACTCCTGCGAGTGAGCACCCACGGGTGCATTTGCTTATCTATATCAACTACGCCTCTCTCTTGCAGCAATGCCAGTACCATTGTGCATTGCTCATCGTTCCAGCCGCAGATTCTTCGAAAGTAGGTGCCTGATTCGAAGTCCGAAAGAGTCACTTGGCCGGCGTTCGGGAAACAGAATTCCCATAGAGAGAGCAGCAAGACTCCGTAACCGTTTTGAAATCCCCGAAGTAACGGAGCGGGTGTTCGTACCAAACCCTGTTCACCGCGGACTATAGCTCCTGCACCTTTCAGAGCTGCAGGTTCTTCATAAGTGCCCATAAGCGGGCCAATCAGCGAGCGATTTTTCCTCCCGCAGATACTCGCCAGGTACTCTTCCAAATCATTCTCAGAAAAGGTCATTCCCAAGACATCACTGCTCCGACCAAATGTCAGGTGCCATATCTCGGCGCCTCCATTTTCACGACACAAGTGCAAATGGGCCAGCCACTGTGACAAAGGCTCGCTGAGGTTGGCATCTTCAAGGAGTACGGAGCGACCAAAGGGTGTCAACACTGGGCGTTTCTGCCCGGGAGCTGTACCTTTTTCAACTCGGATCAATCCCATGCCCGAGCAGTAGTTTAGAATGGCGGGGACTTTTCCCGAGGATTGTCCTACTGGAATCCCCGTTTCGGCAGAGATCTCTTTGTATGTTCCCTCGCCACCACGTGCAGCTAGACGAAGAAGTGATGAAAGATAGATTCTTTCAGGAATGAAGGTTTGGTGGAAATTAACTGGTAAGCGAACCGTTTCTTCACCTTTTTCCATGACTTTCCTTGCCCTTCCTATCCTCTCACTCTCTCGTTCAAGGCAGAGATCTTTATTGCAAAAGCCTTGTCCTCGAGCCTTCCCGTCTGATGGTTCATGGACGGACCGAGGGAGAAGCACTCACCCTTTCCTAGGCCCGTTAGACGCCTCCTCCAAAGTTCGGCACTTTCTCCGACAGTCGCCTCGAGGATTTTTGCGTATTCTTGCACTTCGGTTTCGGCTGGTCTAAAGAAGAGCTTGTGAGATGCCTGGAAAAGCCGATGCCTTGCATCCTCACGGAGGTTCCGGAGTGTCTGAGTCGCGAGGATCATGGAGAGACCGAACTTACGTCCTTCTGTCAGAAATTTTGCGATGGGGCTTTCCTGACTGTGATCCAAGTTCTGAATTTCATCCAAAACAACTACTTTCGGATGACGCACATCTCCGCTCGCCCGAGCAAACCAATAAAGATCAATGAGCGCAAATTCCGTTACGAGACACCCAAACTCCCTACCGCACCCCTTTAATTGAATAATATGCGCGCGGCTCTCGCGGTCGTCATAGAACCTGAGCCAACTCTCACGATCTTCCTTGCCGAAGGGGTCTCCATCAACAAAAGGCTTGATCTTGCTGAGCAGACTGATCGCCGTCTCCTTCCGCCCACCATCCGAAACATATGCATGGAAGAGATCGATGAGACGCTCAAGGTTCATCTCCGCTCCATGGACTTCTATGCCATCTTTAATGCACTCATAGAGCAGGCTCTTTTGTTGATCACCGAGGCTATAAACGGAAGCGAATACGCTCATAACCCGTTGTGCAGTGTTGTTGGGTTTCTCAGGGAGTATTTCGTCGCCAATGGACGAGAGTTGCCGCCGGAATGGGTTTATCGGAAGGGGCTGAGAGTAGATGAAGTGCTGCTTTGGATTGAGGATATTGAGAGTCTCCTGTTCGAGCTGGGCCTTCTCAAATCCATCTGTATAATCGACAATGACTGAGTTTTGCCCCTTCATGCCCAACTCACATAACAGGGCCTGTATTGCATACGTCTTGCCGGAACCGGACCTACCAAAGAGGAGAATGTGCCGATTGGAAAGCTCCGGATGACCGAATTCCCAAAAGACCTCACGTGACCCCTTCAGGCTGCGGCCAAGTAGGATGCGCCCGGGAATGCGGGGATCTTCAGAAAAGACTGATGGAGCAATGGATGTCGCCAATGGCTCTTGTACTTCCATCTCCTCCATCTCGACAGTCTCGATCTCGGCAGGAGCTTCTATATCAACTTCCTCTGGAGAATATGAGGTTCCCGACCGTGCCTCGATCGTTTCCTCTGCTGCTTCCTCACCAGGAGAAGATGTTGACGATACATCTCCAACTTTCTCGCCATCCTCTGATTTCAAGAAAATCATGGTTTCGGGGAGAGGCAGACAGACTGTTTCACCAAGACAACAAACCTTGTGGACAAGCCCCGTGCCCCCGGAGATTACTTCAATGCCAAGGTTTCCAATATCGTTTTCGAATTCCCATTTCTTCTCGACAGTGAACCGATCGCTCGTGCTATCGGTCCAAAAGGCAACGACAGCGGCCTGCCAGCTTATGTCAAAGCGTCCTTCCCCCAATGTCTCAAGAGTGGCTGTCACAGCCTGCTTCGAAATACCCGGGCTCACCACGCTTTTGCTTGCGATAAGTCGCTGAAGTTGCGCCCACCAGAAGCGCTGATCGAAGCGCCCTGATTTTCCACAGCGAGGATGGAAAATCATTGAGAGATGCCTGAGGCCGTTCTCCAACTGTTCGTGAGCCTTCTGCAAGTGAGCTTCGGCCTGTTTGGCCAATTTGCATTCGATCAGCTGTGCTGCAACTTCGATTCGGCCATTATCTCGGAGGAAAACGACAAGCCTCAAGAGGTCTGGGCGTTCGCCACTCTCCGCCGTGTCGAACCAATGACGGAAGGTGTCGAGAGCCAAGAGCTCATCGCACAAAAGCACACCACGAGCCGGCAGTTCGGGCAGACTGATTCGCACCAAAGTGTAAGCGATAAGGTCTCGGACGTACTGACTGGGACCGGTTGCTCGCACCAAAGACAACCCGGAAAGCCTTCGAGACTCCTGAACGAGCCGGTGGGATGCCTTTGCGATCTCTTCATGCCTCCACGGGCCAAACAGACCATTCACCTGGTCACGAATAGCCCGCTCTACATCCACGAGTGAGGATCTCTCAGTTGAGATGGTATAGTTGAGCTCTCCGTGCGCTCCAAGTCCGGATGAAAAACCGATGATCTCACGCTTCCACGCATTTGACGAGGCATTCTGCCTTATGAGTTGCTCATCAATGCTGCTATCGAGGCAGACAACCCAAGTCGCCCTTTTGTGCAATTCATCTACTATGGGCATCCAAGGGGTATAGTCACCGCGACGTATCACCAGATATTTATGAGAGGCCGGATTGCCCGGATGCTTAAAGCGGGCACTCAGCTCGGCGTGCAGTGTCGGCAGTTCAAATTGCCGGTTGCTGACGATCCGACTGCGTTCACATGCCATGGCTGGATGAGCCTCGGCACAATGCGGAACCTCGACGATCGGAAATTTCAGGAGATAATCCCAACAGCTGTAATATGGCATCGCCGCGCAAACATCATTGCCTGCTGATCCCGCGTCGATAAAGTGTGGCAGCAGCGCCACATCAACTTCGAAGGCCTCTCTGGCAAGCAGATGGATGTAATCGTTCCTATCCTTCACGACACGCTGTGAGATGGATAGCTTGCAACCCGTATAGGCAGACTTGCCATTGTCCTGTGCGACGCTCCATCGTCTTCGCCATTCCTGCAGCCATCGGGATATCCCCTGGGTCTCGTTCACCCCGACAAAGATCGTCAAAGAGAAATGGTATGGAGGTCCAGGCTCTTCAACTTCTGCGTCTTTTAGCTTTGCCCGCTGCTTGAGAAAGGTATCGATACCCGCGATTACTGTCTGAAGATCTTTGACATTCAGAACGCATAGAGAGAGACCATCGCATACGTGTGGGTATAAGTCTGTGTACTCGGTCAGAACGCGTGTGACAACTTGGGATTCCCTCGATTGCCGGAACAAATCACTGTCTGACATTTCCTCATCGTCAGGTGCATCGTATCGGAGCAACATTTTGACCGACAGCGTCTGACCTTTGGGACCCGCCTTTCCGAAACGATGGATTAGCCCCAGTGAGGCTACATCCGTCTCCAGGTCTCTGTTGCTATTTCGGACAATTCCGAAAAGCGGGTATTTAACGGTTGCCATATCGCAGATATCCTGCCACATGGATTCACGAAGCTTCAACCCGCTCAGGTCGTTTAGAGCCTCTTGCATTCTTGTTGCCAAGCCATGGAAGAGGAATGCTTCACGGTGATGCAACATCTCGATCAAACATGGATGTAACCCGGTGATTGCAGCTGCTTCGACGTGGGGAACCCAAACCGTATGCGAAAACATCTCATCCGGCTGTTCGCGCAGCAGCATAAAAGCTTTGTAGAGCAGTGGGGCAACCGGCGAGAGCTCTTCTGTTCCATCATAGGAGAGTAATCGGCTAAACGCAGCCCTGGTCTTCTTGAAAAAAGTGTCTCCCCATACCTTATCTAGAGCAGTAAACCATCCCCGATCAACTACAGCCTCGAGAAACTCGCCAAACGCGGTGGCAAGGTCCTTGAGCACCGGAATCATCGGATCCCCATCAGCAATACCGGGAGCCTTGAGGAGGTTGCGGACCTTAAGCCCATTAAGACTGAGATTCAGGATTCGGTTTGTCTCTTCCTCATCCGGTGCGAGAAAAAGCTCGTCGAAGTAGGGGACTGTAAATACAGGCAGACAGTAGCCGGGATTCTTTTGCATCTCAGTATGCACGGCTTCGGCAAAGTTCCAAAGAGTACGGTATGGCTGTGTCTCAGGAAGCTGCCACTGGAACAAACGGACCATTTCCAGCTCATCGTCGGCCACAAACTCGACTATAAACTGAAAACCTGGCGTACTCGACTTGTGTCTCTCCAGCTTCAGATCATCTATCTCTTCGACCTGGCAAAGAAAACTGGAGACTTCAATGTGTTTTGTTTCTCCTTCTACGACCGTCTCTATTCTCAAGTGATCCAGGATGAGCGAATCAATGCCGCCAAGGCATCCGATAATGAGCCCGCGTGCGTCTTCGTTGTTCTCGAAATCATGACGGAAGCATTCAGCCCGGAGCCTGATCTCATTCAATGCCTTGCCTGACTGTATGCCTTTGGTAAAACATCGCGCTTTAAAATCGCTGAGTGTACGCCATACAGCAGTCAGTACTGCCTCGAGGGGCGGAGCATCGATCTTCTGTGGCTTTAGCTTATCCCCCTTAGATGGAGGGCTTTTGATCCCTAGAACCTTATCCCTGATAAAAGCAAAGTCGACTTTGATCAGACGAGTACGGGCATCTACGTCGTTCTTCAGGACGTAATTCCGCATGCAAGCGACAAAATCATCGAGGTCCGTGAAGGGATCCGGCAGCCCATCGATTCTGCCCGCTTGAAAATTCTCCTCGAAGAGATCGATCTTCCTCAAGGCTTTGGCTCTCTCTGATTCCTTGAGGTAGTCTCGATAGCTGAAGAAGCCCACGGCATCCTTTAAGTAACTCGAGCCCTTTCGCTTGAAGGGAATATCGCGCAAAGGAGGTAGGCCCCAGAATGGAAGCCCTTCGTGCAAGAGGGCCAAGGCATCACGACTGTCTTGAGCTCCATTGAATGCGATACCTTCAAGAAACTTTGATGCCTGAACCAAGTCACCGGTTCCGTATCGGTAAAGGGTTTTCAGGAGATCGTCCATCTCCTTGATGTCTTCCTTGTTCCAGGAGATATGGTGAGCATTGAGGAGTCCCTTGATCCAGCCCTGAAAAGTGCCTTTCAACTCATCATGCCATAAGCGGGCTGTATCGACGATGTAGAAGTCCTGCAGGCTTGCTCGGTCAGTCGCCTTTTCTATGCCGATGAGTACCACGACAAGGTGCTCAAAATCGCGTGCGCATTTCATGTTGCGGTAGTGCGTCATCCGATTCTCGAGGTCTACCCAGCCATTGTCTGCAATGCAAGTAAGAGCAGCTCTTTCAGGATCGGTCGGCGATGCATTCCACTCCGACCATAGCGCAGTTCCGACTCTAAAGACATACTGGACTTGGTGTGTCCCTGATGACAGGAATTCTGCTGTCTCCCTCATGGATTCCCATACGACATCAGGCGGGAAGGAAGAGAGAAAAATGCGAAGCTCTCGACCGCCCGTTTGACTTGTCAGCGTTTGGCGGCAGATCGTCACCAGGTGATTAGCCAGCGTTTGTGCAAATACCCCCCGATTCATCGTTCAACCTTTCTAGTTCTGAGATCTCTGCCTTGGCCGAAAGGATTTTGAACCAACGACACTGCATCGGATAAGGGAATCAAAAAGCCGGTGGCTCTCAATTTATCCTCAACCCAGCTCTGCTCGACGGAATGGAGTGTGAATCTCTGATCGGGAAAAGTCCACTGCACCGCACGGTTCAACAACGGGCCACTCATGGCGATGCCGTAGTGTAGGTACAGTTGGTTCTGAAAAGAGTTGAGCGTCATGCGCTGTCCGGGCGGAACGAGTGCAAGCACTAGAAAACGTAAAACCTGGTCGGTCATGGCGAATCTTGGATTGGGACCCTTATAGGGGATGATGAAATCCATACTCTTGGCGAGTTTAACGAGGAGCAAATGCGCCTGGGCGTCGGCATCCTTGTATTTCCTTGGATCGTTTCCGTAATCTCCGAATAGTTGAATATCCGGGTGCCTAATGGCGCCATGGACCATTTCCTGGATGCGTACGAGATTCCGGCTGGCTGCATCCTTCAAGACAGAATCCCCGCTTTGTGGATCTGTTACGATCCACGCAAATCCATTGGCACCGCCAAGATTTGAGCTTTCTTCACTAAGACCTGTCCACTTGCGAGCCGACTGTGCGCAAATGGACCGCAGTACCTGCAATACACAGCCGAGCTTTAACATTTTAACTTTCTCTAAAGGATCGATTCCAGCATCACAGAGATTTGCGATCTCACAGGCAAATAAATAGCCTTCCTTCCAACTCTCAGATGGACACCACCCGCAGGTCATAGGTTTAAATACATCTTTATCCAGTTCCTGCTGCGTTTGCCTATCTGCGCTGCTGATCCACTCTGCCAGCTTGTCTATGGATGACGTAGTTTCAAAGAGTTTGTTGATGCCATTCTCAATTCTGCTCCTCAATTGAAGGCGACTACCCGCTGAGTAGCCGATCTCCTGCTCGAATAATGCCGCCTCCTGGCTGTCCAGTTTCTGAAAGAGATTGCATAGTTGAAGAAACAGCACCTCGCCACCACGGGCCATGAAATCATGGTTTGATACTACGAACAGGCCGCTGTCTATTGCACCATGCCAGGTAAGCTTTGGTTTTTTAAAAGCATCCTTGTGTTTCCAAATGGTTTCACGAGCAATAAGTTCAGGGCAAATAGGAAGAAAGGTATGAGTACACCATGTGCGACTTTTGGCGATACCAGTGAATCCTGTAAGAACTTGCTCAAGCAAAGTGAGTACCTGATCCTTCGTAAGGGATGAGGATGTCTCTATCCTGTTCAGTAACTCCTCGGCTATTATCTCAAAGTGGTCACGGTGGCATGCATGACGTGTCTCTAACCTAGATGTAGCCAAAAAAGCGAATAGTTTGAGAGATAGCCTTGCTGGAGGCGCATACTTCAATGTTTCGTTATCGTGCCAAGATTTCAATACGTCGATATCAGGAAAACTGCGTTCCCAGTTCCAATTCCCATCTCCTACCCGCTTTCTGGAGATGAAAAGAAGAAGGAGTTCCGCAAGATATTCTATGCTGGTTTGGTCTGCATAGAAACGCCGCCCGAACATCTGAATGGCCGGGTTATTGTCTTCTTCCTGGTGACCGAGTCGTGGAAAGCGTTCGATCGTCATCCTATCACCTGTAATTTCTCACCAATGATCAGTTTGCGGACATTAAAGGTGCCATTATTTGTGAATTCCAGCAGTTGCACACCGTCCATTTGACGGTATGATTCAAAATCGAGGAGTTCAGCCTTAAAACTTTCCAATCTATCTGCATACCCCGGTTCAATCTTCTGCCCTATCTCACCCATACATCTCAGCATGACAAAATCGAGAAAAGGCAATTCCAGGGCCAGCTGTCTACCGGATATCCTATCGGCCAGTTTGAGAATGTACCGTGTTGATCTCGTTGCTGTGCTTGCTGGGTCCATAGTGATCGAAAAGACGCTTTTCGGGACCCTGGCAAGGAGGACTTGAACGGTTTGGCGCAGCTCTTCATCGCTACGCTTTAGGGTGATGTAGAGCTCCATATCTCCGTTCTCCTCCGAAAGAGGCATTCCAGTAAACTGCTCTTGAAGAACGTGCAGAACTCTTTTTTTCAGATCGTTCTTGACGACAACATTCGCGATTCGGCCGTCCCTTTGCCATGCCTCCATTTTGACCAGCATGGGAGACTCCAAGAAATTCGAAGGAAAGCCCTCGAGATCATCAGTCATATCAGCAAAGAGATAGAGCAGTCTTCTCACCTGCTGGCGCAACCGTCCCAACGGAACACCGCTGCTCGTTGGTCCCAAACGGATTAACTGGCAGAGCTTCACAAAGGCACTCTCCAGTGAAGATGCAATTGCGGGCTTAACACCCCCCTCATTTGTCCACAACCGGCGATCTAACGATGGGTATGGCTTTGACCCCAGCTCGAGGGGGAGCAGGTACTGCACAGCTGTCAGTCTTTCTCCTCGCTTTTCCGGAAGGGAACCCTCAAAGCCGAAGAAGCGATTGAAAAAAAGAAAATCTACCAGGTCTGGGGGGATCGGCTGAACAGCTAAATCTCGCACCGAACGGCAATCTAGACCCGCCGTAATGGAATAGGCCAAATGACCTGCAATCTGGCGCATGGTCAAGCGATTCCCGTATTCATATAGTCGACGATAAATCCATTCAATCCTTTCCGCTACCATATCCAACCGTTCCAGAATTGCGGAGATATTGATATAGATAGGGCAGTTGCCGGCGAGATCGCATTCAGGACACTGTTCCCAATATGGTGCGGAGGCTATCTTCTGGAGGAGAATCCGGGCAGTAGCAAGGTTGTCAATCCTGGCCAGATTGACAACCTTGATGGGTACAGATAGACCATCAAGCAGGCCAGGATCAGGACTCTCCAAGAGGCTGAGGGCTTCATTCTCGAGCTCGATCCAATTCAGTCCGGTGTTTCTTGCTAGACCTTCGAGTGTTCCAAGGAATGTCCCAGTGTTGGTGACGATGAGGCTGCGCTCGAACTGCTGATCAGTTTTGCACACCTCTTTCATTGCCGCAATGCGGTGCTCCTCGGAAAGCTCGCTCATATCTTTGATCATGCGCACTTTCCGCCCTTCTGTGGTCATGATTTCTTCCTGCTCTCGCAATGGAACCGGAAGTCGCTCAGCCATTGGAATTCCCTTGAGCTTCTTATAAAGTTCAAGTCCAATAGTCGACTTACCGTCACCTGCATGACCGGTGAGAACAACGTGACCCCCATCTGGAGCTATAAGGAATCGCTCGATGATCTCAGTGACTTCAAGAGGAACATGAATGTAGCCGAAGAATTCATTTGTTGCTTGTGCTTCCGCTAGCGCATTCTCATTCTCCGCCGTGACATTGTGGAGTGTGTTCAAATAAGATACAAATGGGTTTCCAGACTCCTCCTCATATGTGCGGGGCCGAGGCAGGCGGAGCTCCTCCCGGATGTCCTCAAGCAACTCTGGTTCTGTCGGCGGATTAAAGATGCACTCAAAAGCATCTCTCATCTCTTGTATTGTCTTGAATCGGCATTCCTCTAGCGGTTGAACAGCCTTGAGGAGCCATCTACCCAGTTCGGGTCGGACATCCAAAACCTCGTGCGGAGCTTTTGGTATGGAGCTCAACTTTGGTGTCTCATCAAATGGTGCACAGCCGCACAGCCACTCGTACAGGGTCACCCCTAACGCAAATAGGTCGCCACTCTCACGGAAATCGATGTCTATTCCTTGAAGTAAGTCCGGAGCTATATAACCTGGTGTCCCCATGAAAGCACCTATCTGTGGCTTGCATGCCGTACAGAAATCAATCAAGACAGGATTATTCTCAGAATTCAGGATTACGTTATCCGGCTTGATGTCGTTGTGGAGCAGCGGCTCACTATAGTCTGGATCGTTGTGCATTCGATCCAGCACTTCAAAAAGACAACGAGCAATGCTCTTAAACATCTCGAGTTCAGGCCGATCTCCATTGTCAATCATGGAGCGAAGAGTTCGCCCTTCGACCAGGTCAAGTACGAGAAACATCCGCTTGTCGCTCCATATGCCGTCAGACTTGCAGTGGACAACATACGGCGACTTCACACGTTCGATGCTCGCTTGTTCGGCATCAATGCGTTCACGGTCTATTTCATGATTGAAGATCTTGAGGGCAACAGTATGTTTCGCTCTACGCCTCGCCCTGTAAACTTGGGCCTCTCTGCCTTCAGCCAGGAAGGACTCGATCTCATACTGCTCGTGAAATTCGCCAGGTTCCAACCTGCGGTTGGATGGCAACGAAACAGGTGCCTCACCGGGACGTATCTGCTCAAAGTCGATGAGGAGGCGTAATGCATTCTGCGGCCGTTTGGCAGGGTCAAATTGGATCAATTCCAGAATCAATGTCCGCACCAACTCGGGTACATTATTCTCTTCCAATTTCTGCAGGGCTTTATCGTCCAGCGATCCTCCACATTTTTCGAGGTCCAAAGAATACTTGAATGGCGGCTCTCCGCAGAGCATTTCAAACAGCATTACCCCTACACTGAAAAGGTCTGCCCCCTCTGTAAGGCTATCACCTCGAAATACTTCTGGGGCCATATAAGGAGACGGTTCCAGGACGGATGTCTCCGGAACTACCGTTACCCGATCCTCCTCGAGGTAATAGGACAGATCGAAGTTCATGAGTTTTGGAACACCCTTGGAGATTAGGATATTCTCTGGTCGCAAAGCACGGTGGATGACTGATTGTTCGTGAATGACCCCCAATCCCTCTAAAATACCATGTAATATCGGATAAGCATCCTCAAAGCTCAGGGGCTTTTTCTGCCTGATAAGGTCAGCCAACGTCCCCTCTTGCGACCAATCCGAACCCTCTATGACAAATCCCTCATCATTGGGAATTTGCCAAACCTTAAGAACATTCGGATGATCTGAGATACGTTCAAGAGCCCCCAAGCTGTTCAGAGATTCCGCGCGTTGTCTCCTCTGCACATCTGGAGGTACAGAGAGATCAGGGCAGAAAATGCGTGCTCGTTTGATTGTATGAAGCCGTCTTTCGGTTGGTCTTATGAGGAACTCGAGCTTCTGCCTGCTCCTGGTCAAGTCTTCTACGATCTCAAAACCTGGGATGTTCAAGCATTGCCTGGGCTTGAGCTTCAGCTGCTCGCGCAGAAAATTCGCTACCTGCTTCAGTTGAAAGGGCTTGAGTTTCTTTGTCTCTGGGATTATGGGTAGGCCCCCAAGGCGATGGTTCATATGTTTGATGAGCGTGGCCGTTCCATGGAAAGTAGGATTGTGTCTGTCCGTCTTGTAAGAGTCGGAATCATGGACGATAGCCTCGTCATTGGTCAGTACGACGATCGACTCGACCCAAATTCCCGGTAGCGCTGGAAATGATTTCAAATAAAATGACTTCAAGAGCTTGCATTTAAAACCATTCGAGATATGGGGATCGTCACGATAGAATTTGCGGTTGATCATCCATGCATGTGGACAGATATCTATATCTCCTGACCAGTGCTTAAGTTCAATAACGGCTAACCGGTCTTGGCAAATAGCAATCAGGTCACACTCATGGTACTGATTAAATCTCGGGTCAAAGACTTGGTAATTTGGAATGAATTCAATGTACTTCTCTAGAGCATTTGATATCGTGTTTATTGCATGCTGCTCGGGAGTTACTACATTCAATAGACTTCCATAAGTCGAGCTAACCTCATCCATGCTTACAACATGGTTAGCATCATTAGCTTTCTGTTGATCTTGATCTTCAACACCGTTTGGCAGCATTTTTTCTTGCGATAAATCATCACTGTGCTTCCGTAGCTCATCATACTGTGGGGATGGAAGGTGATCGAGAATGTAGTGAATGAGTTCTTGTCTATTTTGCCTGTTTTGTAGCAAAATATATAAGTCGGTATCTAGGTAGGCGTATTCTACAAGATTTCTAATATCGCCTGGACCCCCTACAGTCTTCGCTTCTGCAAGCGCTTCCTCTTTACCTTTGTGCGCTACAAGGTGCCAAAAGCCATTCTTTCTAAGGTGGAAGAAAGGATTATGAGGTCTATTGCTATCTTCTGGCCTTGCGAATTTAATAAATATATCTGTGAAAAGCTTTATTAAAAGCTCATCGTAATAGAATTTATTTTGAGTGAATTTTCCGTCTTCAATACCTTGAAGTAATGTCAGAAAAAGGAGAGCTTTATGTGGTTTAGATTCAGCTTGGCGATCCGGAAGTATAGAATCGATCCTTTGCTTGAGGCCATCTTTATCTTTCATGCTTGATCCTTATAGATGTACTTCAAAGATCACATACTATGCAAGTCCGGGTAATGTTATCACCTAATCGGTCGATCAGTTTCTTGCCTTTGATAGCTGGCTTGAAGTATGCGTCATGATTCGATCTAATTTGATCTGCTCTGTTTAGCAATTCTTCAAGACTCTCATCCTGACACCACGTGAACCTTTTCCCAGTTTGAGAATCTACTTTCTCAAAATCCATCGCTTTAAGAAAGAGTTCCTTGTGCTCCTTATAGAGGTTCAGCCATTCAACTTTTTGTTGGAAGAAGCAGAAATAACAGCCAGATCTGCTCCTCCATCGATGATAAGCTGGAAAACCGAGGCCGCTAGACTCCAGTAAATCTTCAATATCAGAATAAACCATCTGATCCTCAATAAACGGATAACGCGGAATGATGTTTGGCTTACTTGATATATAGCCATCACGGTCCTCGTCAGCTCGTAAGCCGATGTAGCTGCACACTTTATCAGTCCCTATGTAATCTTCATAAGGCTTGATCTTAAGAACCTCAGTACACCACCTCTTCTGAGGGGAAGGGAGGTAAAAACCTTTTATCTTTAGCCAATCTTCGAAGGACCTCTTAGGTTCAATTCTTTTGACATCAATCCCAAGAATGGCCCGCATTCTATCCAGAAACTCACCAGTTTCCGGCAACTCATGGCCGGTATCTAGAAAGACATATTCTAAATCTGGTATCTTATCTCTTAGATAGACCGCAAGCGCAGCACTGTCCTTGCCACCTGAGAGGGCCAAGATATGTCGGGTTCTTCCGGTATCTTTAGTCATGAGCTGTTTCCTCAGTGGATTCTTTGACTTCCGACAACAAGTGTTCACCCAGCAGAAGAAAGATCGCCTGTAGTTGTGGTCTGCTTATCTGTTCTTCCTGAATCAATTGAGCGACCATCGCCTTCGCGTCCTGAAGACTATCCTGATCTACCCAAAGGATGTTACTGGCAGCACTGCCATCCGCTCGTGTGAAGGAGACCATTCGGGGCTCTCGGCCGTCGGACCCATTTGGAAGAACTTTGTCGGCTTTTGCAATAAGTGTCTCCAGGTTTGAGAAGCGTGTGTGTAGATCGGCAAGCCGCACAGAGAAAGTCTCTAGGTCATTATCGCGCCAGGAATCAACTGGTCGCTGAGTAGCAATTGTCGCCAAAGAAGCTATCCAGTCTGTGTCTGTCCCGGAAAAGCCTGCCAGAGCAGCCAAGAAAGGCTTTAGCTCTCGGTCGCTGCATCTCGCTACCAGATGCTGTGTCCGGGCTTTGAGTTGACCACGCAAGACTTCGATATCGGCACAGTTTCCCCCAAATACCTCAAAAATAACGTTCTTGATGCGGTCAACCAATTTGGGATATGCCTGCTTGAGCTCGACAATAGCCTCTGTGAAGCGAGTGCGGAATGTCTCTAGCAACTCTGACTCACCGGTGACACGGTCATCAATTGAAGGCAAACCGAGAGCCTCTGGCAGATCCTTGAAAAGCAGATCGATCGGATCTCGCGCCTGCTGCAGTGTATGGCGTACATTCTGTGCTTGCCGACTTATAGACCGAGTATGGATCACATAAGGACGGAGTCGCTTAATAAACTGGATAAGGGGCGCAATCACGCCGATCAGGGTTGCATTCCTTACCTCTATTGCTTCGCTGCTCACCTGTGCATTGAGAAGATTGCGGTACAGTTCAAAAAGCTCTCCACGGGCTTTTTCAGGAGTAAAACGCCTTATGGAGAAATACTCCGGTCGTTTGGTCATCAGTTCCATCTCTTCCGGCCCGAACTGTGGAACGAATGCTCCATCTTGATAGAGTGCCATTTCATCGAAATAGACGCTCAGAAATAGGCAGAGCAAAATCGGGATCGGTCCCTCTTTTAAACCGAAAGGGTGATGACGGAGTCTGTCGATTAGATGGCTGACTGGAACGCTTTCGTCCCCAGCTCTTTCCATTATTTCCTTTAATGCACTCCATGCGGGCCCGTAGCTGCTATCACGGCCGGGCGGGATCAACCGGTATTGCCCATCCTCCACTTGAATGTGCAAACCTTCATCTTGGAGCATAGTGAGGTAAATTGCCTTTTCCGGCCCGGTTCCCTGTAGTCCTAGGGCCTCCACGTTTTGATGAAGCACCATAGCTTCCATAAGCTCTCGTCTGGCTCTTGCCGCAGCAGAGGAGAGGCGGCTGCGGTTGATCAATTCGTTCCTTATTTTAGGGCATCCATGATAGGTCTGATCGCAGCAGCGGGATAACAATCGCGAGAGCTCTGCGTAGGAGGTCAGTTCCTCTTTCTTGTCTGCGACAAACCATCTCACCTCAGGGTTTCCGGGCGAAAAAAGCTCGGTAAGGTGATCACGAAGTTGCTGTTCAGATGCGGAAGCCCTGAAGCGTGCCTCTTTTCTGGCTACCCCATCACGTTCAAGCTCCGGAGCATCGCGCAGAACCGCTTTGATTGCAGCCGCGTTCAAGACCATGTCACGGATTTGCTCTTCACAGGCGGCATATGCGATGATCAGTGGACGCCCATCTCTCGTTGCTTTAGGGAAATCCGGCGGATCTTGTTCATTGCCAAAGCAATAAAGCAGAAGTCCATCGATTTCGTCAGTGGAACATTGGGGCAACGCTGATCCCATCTGCGACAGATCACACCATCTCCGCTCAAAGTGCCTCAGTGTCCCCGTAACATATGAGTGCCGTGAAGCCGTCAGGGGCGGCAGGGGCAGTGTACTTTGCAGATTTTCCTCGAGAGATTGCGTTGAGAGCAGAGCCTTTCGCTCACGAATGGCTGCTATGATATCAAAGTCACTCCCCTCCCATAGGCGGTATTCCTCGGCGTATTCCCTATAGACAAGCACTCCCTTGCTGATGTTCTCATCGATAGCGATTTGGATCGCCTCCTTAGATGCTTCTGATTCCGAGCCGGACTGAAGAAAGGCAAAAGAAAGCAGCTTTGAAGACGCACGGAAACCGGATGGCCCGGATATCAGGTTCAACAGACCGATGGCTTTCAAAACATTCAGGTGGAAGAAATCCAGGTTTCTCGACCGTTCGATAATGTCGTGGATTTCGATCCACCTTTGGGACTCGGGTCTATTCATCAACGCGCTTGTGCTTGAGGCCAGGAAGTAGTCATAGAGGAGCTCGACACTGAATGTAGCAAGTTGTTCCGCGTCAGGATCAATGGATTGGGTGGAGAGAAAGGCAGGAAGAGCGTTCGGCTCTCCACTGCACAGAAAAGCGAAAAGCGTCCGGTCATTTTGTGCAAACCGTACGCATAACTCGGGAAGAACCAATGCCGCAAGCGGATGCAGCGGGTAGAAGAGCTCTATCAAATCAGGATCGAAATCTTTGAAATCTTGAAGATCTAATGCTCTGCTCGCCTCGTGAAAGTGCTCGGCCCAGCGCCGGATAGCTTGGCTCAGCTGTTGATCAGGATTTTTCCGTTTCAGTGCTTCGCAAATGAAGCGGAGCATTTGACTCTTGGGCTCAATGAAGGAGATATCCTCGAACCGCCCTTGAATCTTCCCCCACTCCTGAAGCTGTCGAGCGGAGAGCCGAGATGTGTATTCGTCGAAGGCTTGATGTAGACAAACCCAAAGGTAGACATGCTCACTCTCCGCCAATGCCTGCAGCACGAACAGATCCCCTTGTGCCGGGAACCGAGCCATGAACTCCAGGTTCTTTCCGAATTCATCGATAACGATGGCTACGGGCGCACTGTAAACTTTAGTGGCAGCCCTGAAAAGCTCCACAAGGCGCAGGGTTTCGGGAGTAGTTTGCGCGGCGAGATCCCTTGCTTCCTGGCGAAGTTCCTGAACAGCACTCACCAAGTTAGCCTGCGAAGGAGTGTTAGCGATCAGCGCACGATAGAGTCCCTTTGCCAGGGTGCAGTTGATCGATTCAAAAGAAGACGTTGCCGGCACACGGAAGAGGCCTTTGGAGATCGGAGATCGATCGCCCATGATCCTCTGAAACTTATGGGCAAGCTCTAGATCCTTCTCCTTGAGCATGTCCCGGGCGATCTTGGTCTCCTTGTCGTGTGGAGGTCCGCAGAGGGCGAGGAGATAGTTGGTAAAGGATGATTTGCCCATTCCGTACGGGCCGGTCAATGACCACGCCGATATGCGCTCGCCATTCAGCGCTGCCGTGAGCCGTTGTATGATATCCAGGCCTTTTCCGGTAAGGCGATACTGCTGTAGAGTTTTTATATCGCCCCTGTCACGTTCTATGTTGACTGACCGGGCGATCATAATTTCAGGCTTTATGTAATCGGATAGAGTGATCATGAGTAGATGGGCCTCGCGCTCGCCTTTCCAGTGTAATAACGTTCCAGTGCCTGCCAATAGAGTTTTTCCGGACTCTCTTCGAATTGCAGTTGGCGGCTTCCGTAACCCTCGACGAAATGGACACGCCCCTTGGACGAGTGTGCGATTCTCTCAAGACGATCACCAATCTCTGTCTCAGAGAGCCTGAAGACAACTCCAGGTGCATTGAAATCATAAGATATCCGGTTTAGGGATAGAGACATCTTGCGGGACGGCGAGTCTTCTTCGGCATTCAAGGACAGGGGCATTTCTCCTCGCACGACATTCCTGGCATAGTTGCAGCAGGCTGCGAGAAAAATCTCATCCGGCAGACTGCTCTTGGGAGACAGGTTGAATCGATACGTTTGACGCTCGTCGCCTGGGATGAGAAGACCCAGGTGGGTGAAAGGGCATTCAATCTCTTCTGATACCTGGTTTCCGGGAGGCGCGTACATGCGCATGAAGCATGAAGCATCCTTGAGTATAGAGGATTCGGTGTAGCGGAATAATGCCGGAAACTGGTCCTTACGTTCGACGAGTGCACGGCCCAAATCTTTTAACGTGAATGATCCCATATGTCCGAGGTTGATCGCCAAGGACCAGGCTGACGCCGTGATGGGAAATGAGAAGAGCTGCCAGTGAAGCAGCCAAAGGCTTGCCGGGTCTTCCAAAAATGGGTCCCAGCCGCTATCGGAGAGCAAGCAGTCCCCAAAATGAGTCCGCCGCACAGGGCCTCCAAGACGCCGCGGTCCGGATGATGCTTCAGGCTCGATTATGCCGAAGGCCATACACCAAAAGCGTATGGACCTCACCATGTTCTTGCCAACTCCCAGCTTCACGATGGCGTCGTCATTCTCAAAAATTGTGGAATCAGCAGCACCATCATACCCCTTCTTTAGCCACCCATATCGTGGGCAAAAGGTCTCATGCCGGGCAAAGAAGCCCTCCTTTAGCCATTCTTCCCAAAGACTTACGCGAGACGTCGGGATATGCGGTGTGTCCATTGATTTAGCCGTTTGTGGAATACTTGTATGTAGCAAGATTTGCCCTCAACTCTTCAGGTGTCGCAATATTCTTCTCGATCCGCTATTCTGCCAGCCGTTGGACAATCACTTCCGCAGTTGCTGTCTCACCTAAGCTGGCGATTATGTTGTGTTCGCAATTGACGCGCACTCTAGCGGATTCGTCTTTCTTCTTGCTACTCACACTCTCATTCACTTCATCTTCTGTCTTGCCTTTGCCCTTTAATTCGGCTTTAAGAAGTTCTATTTCACGTGTGAAAGTTGGTGAACCTAGTGATGCATGAACAGCTTTTTCGATGTAGCCGTTCCGCAGTTTGACAACATCTTGTATGAGTCCGGGCAGACATTGTAGATATGCGTCTTTCAGCTCTTGGCTGCCGTCAGAATTCAGCCCCTCGTGAATAGTTGCGAATGAATACTTGGAATGTACAATCTCAAGGATGGCGTATCGAAAGAAGACCCACTGCTTTTCATTGAGTTCTCTAACACTAAGCGAGAGGAGACCTCTCAATCCTAGGCGGTCGGTAGCAAACACCCCAGCTCGAGGTTCTTTAACGTACCCAGCGAAAGTATGATGCTCAGTTTCCGATCCAGGAGAAAAATAGGTATTAAGAGCTTTTACATACATATCGCTGACAAAGTTGATTACGGTAATTCTTTTATCGTAATCGTCCAGATTGATCATCGCCTCCACAATGGAATGAACAGCCATTAAATAGCCTAGCTGAAATGCCTGAGTGGCTATGGTATCGAAGATAGATTTAGCGATGCTGATCAGTTCTGTCCTTTCAACCTCATTTCCCGGTTGGCTGAAAAACTTATCCGGATTTATACTAAAGAGCTTGGCTGATCTCCGTTCTTTGATCATGCGTTCATGTCTATCCAAGGCTTTCAAAACGGCTTCAGCATCTTTCAACTGATTCTTGACGTAATCACCTACGGGAGAACCCTCCTCGATAAGCTCTTTCTCCTTTTCCTTGAGTCGTTTATGGTGATCAATGAAAACATTGAGTACACCACTGCCCTCAAACAGTAGGCTGAAACACTTAGATTGGATTGGGTCTGCACGAAGGTCAGGGTCAGACAAACGAGTTCGTAAAGCTCTCATTTCAGCGTTATGGATTGCAAGGGGCCGAAATTTATCGAACAGCTTGAGTAGGGGGATATCTCCTACCTCTGAGAGGAGACCTACGGCTATCTTGACATCGTCAGATGGCATGTACTTCGCTGAAAACCTGGAAAGCGCTTTGAGCTTAGCAAGAGATGATCCCTTTAAGAGTTCAACGGGCCGAGAGGGATTTTTGGTCCTCCTTAAGTCGGTTATGTCTGATGGATTCTCCAAGTTAAAGGCATCAGGCATGCCAAAGGAAACTGCGCAATGCATCTTGTAGAGCGCAACAGCCGTCGAGTATTCGAGTTGCCCACTCACAACTTGTTTCCCTAGATCTGAATCTGAATCCCCAAAAGCAAAGGAATAGATTCGGGAGCATGTTGCATCTTCTTCGCCTCTTCCTTTGAGCTTTGATAGTGTCGCACGCATCATCCTGGCAGCGAAATCTTCATCGTCTAGAAGTAGCTGCCTTGATTCACTGACTTTTTTCGCTGTCTTGTTGACAACTAGAAAGATTTCTCTACAGACTTCTTTGAGACTAATGCTCTTCTTTTCATAGTACTCTCGTTTTCCCTCATGCAAATCAGGCAGGAAAATGACGCAAACAGGAAGCTCAATATTTTCTACTTGTTTTGCCTGTAATGGAATATGATTGTAATATGAAGCGTAGCGATCGCCACCCCAGGTTGTGAGCTGCCGATGTAAAGCCAAAACAGCCATTGCACGGTGTTGACCATCAACAATTACAAAGCCGGCTTTATGCCTGTTGTATTCAATTACACCTAGAGGGGTTGTGTCTCCATTGAACTTGATTTTTTGGAAGTCAAACAAGTCTCCAAAGCTAATAGAGTCATCAGACCCATTCTGAGGCACTGGGTAATATGGCAGGATACCAGTTAGATTAGTTCTTTTAGGAACTAGCACAGCAAGTACGGGCGGAAAGAACCGAGCATGATCCCCCTTATCACCAAGTAAGTAGGGAATCAGATCGTGTGCAACTCGGGAGTCGTCTAAATCACGCTGCAGTAACTCATCGAATGTGAGTTCTTCAACCTTGAACATCTCTCGCCAAGGCACCATTTGTGAAGCGAATTCATTTTCCCAAGTTCCTTCCGAGCCAGGTCTCATTTTGGTCAATAGGAATTGCGCACGAACGCGATCATCATCAGAGCCTACTGCAAATTCTCCATATGTACCGAAAATCTGGCTCTTCTGTACTCCGAACTTAAAAGCCATGTTTTAACGCCTCCCGCAAATTGGATCTGCAACTAACTGTAAAAGAGTCTCCAGCGCTCGCCTAGCGGCACTTTCACACTGTGGATCATCAACATCAGGCCCAATATCCTTCGGCAGACTTTCTGTCGGGTAGATGTGCACGATCAGGTCGATTGGAGCTATCTGCCTTACCCTCGCCTCCAATGCAAACGAATGTGGTATACTGAGATTATCCATGACTGTTTGCACAGTTGCATCAGCGTTAACCGAAAGATACTTGCTAACTGGAGATGTGTCTTCCCACATGGAGAGAAGAGAGGAATAATGTTGGTCATACACTCTAGTGTACAGATCTTTGGCTATCCCGATATATATAGGCCTAGTAAAGGTTTGGACTGCATCCGATTTGAAAAAACTAGCCAAGAATTCATCTGATGTTACAATAACTTCATTAAGTACATCAGAAACACCTTGTTGCTTATGGCCAAAAACGAGTGAAAGTTGTGAGGTCGATATATATCTCATCCCGTATCTCATCTGGATACTATTGGAAACCTCGATGGAATTGTTTAAAATTGATGTAAATGCCCCTTTGATGGATTCTTGATCAAAAGCACATGGTTTATAATACCAAGCGTACAATCCTGTGGTATGAGGAACCTTGGAAATAGCTGACGCCCTAAATTGATGTTGCATTATCATCTCTCAGAAAAAAAATTTTAGCCTCGGCAAGCTGTTTCATTACCTACGGACCTCTTAAATGCCACAATGGCATCTCCATCTGTTCATTGCCGCCGCACAATTAGGACATAGAGAATAGCTTGGAATGCGTGCGAATTCTGCGGCTTTGGACAGCGACCACATGAAGATCAAGTCTTCATTCCACCCCCAAGCTCTAGGCCTCTTTGACTTCCATGCCTTCTTTGGTTGCCGCCTCAATTTGCCGCCTGTCTGAAGACACAAAGAGATCAGGCTTCACAACGAGAGCGCACCCAAGGTGGAGGGCATCCATAGCACGCAGCGGATGACACTCAATGCATTTAATCGTTTGTTTGATAACTTCCGCTGTGATCTCGCAAACCTCTACATCCTCGAAGTCATCCAGGATGAGATCCTTGACTTGTTGGTATTGATCGCCGGAAAGCCTCCCTTCACGAACCAAACGGTTGAGGGCTGAGATCATCTCGGGAAGGCATATGAGGCTCAGTACCAGATGTTCTGCCTCCCTGCAGATCTCCATGACCCTCTCGCTTTCCGGTTCTTCAATGTACCTTTTGACGAAAGCGGATGTATCGAAGAAGACTCTCATGATTCCGATTCCGCCCGATCTTTCAAGATTTCACGACTCAGGGAGAGCCCCTTGATGGTCAGACGGGGCACTTCCCGCTGCCATGATCGATCGCTTTTCGGTATCGGAACGATCTCCGCAATAGGCCTGCCGTTGCGATAAACGCGTACAACTTCACCGCTTTCAACTGCATCGAAATAGTGCTTGATGCGCTTTCTCAGTTCGACGACGTTCGTTTCCTGCATATCCCTTACCTCGCTATGAGACGAACTCCATTGAGAGCATTGTACACCTAAAAGTACATATTGCAAACAATACGCAACAGGTCATGGTGAAGTATGGTTGCACGCTGGTGGACTGCCTGCCGTTTCCGGGGCTCATTCAAATACCGTTGGGGTGACAAAGCCAGTGTTTTCTTAATTAGGCCATTTGAAAATCCACATTAAAAATTGACCCCCTTGCCGGTTATCCGACGAAGACATTTCCATCGGATGTAAGAGTAGAACCGGAAAGGCACCCTCGATTCTTTGGTCTGAGGAACCCTTGAGGGCGTTTCTCCGCCCGGTTTCATTGACTTTCCGCAGAGAGCTGAGGAAAGTCAGCTGAAATGGGTATGTCCATGTCGATTCAAATCACTATCCGATTTCCCTTGGCCATCCGGCAAGAGGGTGTGGGTGGAAAAAGTGATGGGGCTTAAACTCCAGATCCTGGACCCAGCCCTAACCCCCATCGCCGGGTTTGATCTCGTGCAGGGCAACGGAATCATTCTTCCTCATCCGGAGTACGAGCCACTCGAAAAGAAATTTCAGCTCATCGCAGATTAACGTAATCTCCATCGCGTCATGCAGACATGTCATTACGAGCGAAGCGAGGAATCTTGTTGTGATGCCTCAAGAGACCAAGATTTTTCGGCTTTAGGCCTCGGAATGACAGGAGCCGGTTTCACGCTAATCGGCGATGAACCGAAATCCCTTGATAAAAAGATGAGGTGCCGATCTCGGGCCAAAGTCCACTTCCTGGAAACTTTCTCGGATCCGAAAGAAGCTTCCGT
The DNA here is from genome assembly GCF_022836495.1 of Desulforhabdus sp. TSK. Classification (GTDB taxonomy): domain Bacteria; phylum Desulfobacterota; class Syntrophobacteria; order Syntrophobacterales; family Syntrophobacteraceae; genus Desulforhabdus. Next base: position 68,084 of record NZ_BQXM01000018.1, on the reverse strand, counting down.
CCAGCTTGCCGAAAAATCGGTGCGGGGAAAACCCAGGCTGCCATCTGCAAAAAATCATCGATCTCACCGGCATCTACAAGGATTCGGCAGTCCAGGAGGCTCTTCGTGAGTGCCTGCATCTCGGGACTCCAACCGTTAACTCCGGACGCTCATCAAGGAAGATCTCAGGAAGCCTGTGCAACCACTTAAGCTGGATGTTCCGGTTTTACGGTCGGTTCCTAAGCGTCTCCTCCCCGATTGCAGGCCGTTCTATGGGGGAGGAATACGATGACCTCACGCCTCCAATCGCAGTTGAAGGCCTTGGACCTGCGCGAGATTCTCTCCCACTATCAGGAGGAGGCCGAGAGGGCCGTCCGCGAGAGACTCACCTACGAAGCCTAACCCCCTTGGCAAGGCTTGTCGAAATATCGAAACCAAGCTTCTTGATTTGTCGAGGCTTCACCTCCTCATCATTGATGACTGGGCTACATGCCCATCGAGAAGGATCAGGCCAATTTTCTGTTCCAGCTGGCTTGCACCCGCTTTGACAAAGAGCCGTCATTCTCACCAAACAATTGTGGATTTGAAGACTGGGGACCTGTTTTCGCCGATCAGGTGGTCGCAACGGCCATCATCGACCGGCTTGTCCATCACTCTCACATCTTTGCCATCAACCGAAACGGCTTTCGCATGAAAGAAAAACTCAAGGAGGCCGCCAAATGATCCCCCATCATCCCTGAGTCAGGGGTCAGTTTTCCTTGACGATCGACAATATCCTTCAGTCAGCTTTTCTGAGCTGAGCCAGTTGATTTGAGCGAGGTTTTTAGAAAATCGCTCTAGCACGGGACTGCCCATGAAATTTTATTTTCTGTCCGAATTAGCTTCCATGACCCGATAGGTCACAAAGAAGCATGAAAGGGTAGGTCGGGGTTCTTGCCCGACCTACCCTTTCATACAAACTCTTTCCGTATGGAACAACTTGGCCTCGGTGTAAAGTATTCGGTGGAAAATCACGCATGTTTGCGAAGTGAATCAGTGGACAACTGAAAGTGTTGCGGCGGTGAAAGAAGTGGGATTAATCGTGTTCGGGCATCTGAATCTGGATTTTTCATTTGCTACCGGACACCTTTGGGTGTCCACAGGTTTCCTCCGTCGCTAACCACTTGTAGTTTCGGGTAAACACCAGAAGCGATAGGGAATATCGAATCCATTCTTGAGAAAGTACTTCAAAAGGCTCAGGCCAAGCTGAAAGAGACTCAGATCGCAGCGGTTCGAGCGACGGATTTTCCGCCACCAGCCACCGGTCATCGCGACGGCACCGACATAAACGATCCAGTAATAGGCAAGGCAGGCTCCGATCATAAGCCTGGAAATTCTTTCCGGGTTGGAAATGTGGCTCTTGTGGAGGTTGAATCCGCGACTTTTGGCGTCAGAGAAGAAGGTTTCAATCCGAAATCGCTTGGAATAGAAATGACAGGCCTCTTCGGCAGAGCTCAGATTGGACACGAGTTAAATGGGTTCCTTGCAGTCTCTCCTCCACCAGCAGAGAGCAAGAACAGGCCCGTATTTCTTCTGCGTGAATTTGCATCCCGGAGCGTTAAAGATTTCGCCAGGGGCAGTGTGGTCGCCCATGTCCTGGAATACGAAGGGCTCGTCTTCCCAATAGAGAGTAATGTTGGACGCCGTGCGGCATGCATAGTGCCATTTCCAGTTTTTGATGACAGCCTGAAGATTGATGCCGTCAAACTCACCATCGCCCACGAGAACGACTTTGGCGTCTTTTGGAATTAGAGGGTGCACCTGCTGGAGGATTTTGATGTGCTCCGCTTCGGGAAGGTGCCCTTTTTTCCCCTTGACCACCAGCCAGGCAATTGGCAATGCTCGTTGTTTGTAGACTACGGAAACCACAAGTGCCATACAACCGCGGCCAACCGTGCTCCCATCTATGGCCAACACCAGGGTCTCCCGGGAAAGGCATGAGAGGAGAGCTTTTGCGAAAGGCAGAAAGTAGGTTTCCAGATCGAACTTCTCGTTTTTCATGAGACGGTGAAGCCGTTTTTCGTTGCTTGCAGGCAGTGCGTTGCCCGGCATTTCATCGGCAATATGGGAAAGATGGCAATCCTTATTTCGTATGATGCCGCAAACGAGAGCAGCTGTGAGATTGAGTATCCTGCCACCATTAACGGATTCTTGGGCTGAGCAGATTACAGTCAATGCTCGGCGAACGGCGGTGAACATTTTTTGTTATCAGACATCACAGACTCCTTTCTCTCATCGATTTCAAGAGTTTTAGTCTAAGATATTGATTTTACAGGAGGCTGTCCAGTAAAAAATGTGTCCGGTAGCAAAATTTTTCATCCGATGAGCATTTCAAAAGATACTTGTGCAGCCTTTGTAATGGACTGGCTATAGAATACGGGCAGGCAGCACGCTTTTTCACAAATTACGACATAGCTCTCTGCCTCGCTGTACTCGTGAACACACAGCACACGTCTCAGACGGTGCCGAAACGCTTGTGCCCTCTTTTTTGCCGGAACGATTCCATAGAGCCACGTCATTCGGCAATAAGGTATCTGGCTGCCATGTCTGTTCTGCTCGTCAGAGAAAAGGTCTTGGAAGATTTCTACGATGAGGGTCGTCGACCTGTTGCCATAGGCTGGAGGTGGCTTGAACGCAAGAGCCTGCATGCGCAATCTGTACTGGAGTCCCTTGGGTTTACTCCCTCAATTTTGCCAGAGGTCTTCATGCGGCAGCGGGAGATCGAAGCTGAGGCTGCTCCGGCACTGCACGATCTCGCTTCCCCAACTGCCGAGGTCATGAGGGCCATTTATTCACATCTCACCATTGTACAAGGCTTACCCGATCTTCAGGGGGTATACCGCCAAATCGGGCGCGCTCTGGGCAAAATGGTTTATCTACTTGACTGAATGCTCTACTACCGGCACGATGTCCTGGCTGGAATCTTCAATCCTTTGCACCACTGTTTTGGAAGGCATTTCAAAACGGTGGAAGAACCTCCCGCAAGGCTGAAACACCAGGTCAAAGCCCTTCTCGACGCGGCTTTGCTGGAAGTGGAGAGAACTGTAGGCGAGTTGCCAGCGACCGACTACCTCCAAGACCTGTTGGTTTTGAGGCTTCGACGCCGAATCACCGAGATCTTGAACGGTCCTATCCCAAAACCCGATCACAGCCTGTCGCTGTTGAAAAAAGGCCCTATGACTATCCTTTCCGTCCTTTCTTCACCCACCTTTGCATCCGCCTCGAATGGCGGGAAGTCGACGGGATGCCCCTTCGAACCCTTGGTCGCACCGGCACTCATGTTGTTCATCCTGATCGCCATTGGCCGAAACTGCCTGGGCTGCCGTCGCCGGGGGCCTGATACCATAACTGTCGACCACGGATGTGGCGGGCGTAAAACCTACCGCCGCGACCACTGTAGTGGCAGATATAGGGATGACAGTTGTTGCTAGGCTCGATGACTTCCGGTGAGACAGGATTCCCTACCATGAAAGAAGCTATCGAAACTCAAAGACAAAAGCTATTGAACCACCACCTTCGCCTCTACGCTCTCCTACCCAATACGCTGGCCCTTGGGCCTTTTCTTCGCTATGGCCTGTGGACACAAGGCTGTTCTCGAAAATGTTCCGGTTGCATGAGTCCTGAATCCAGACGTTTTGATGGAGGCTCTTCAATTGCGATAGACGTCCTGGCGGATCAGATCCTTCGCGAGCGCGATATCGAAGGGATCACCATCAGTGGAGGAGAACCGTTCTTACAGGCGCAACAACTCACCAAGCTCATAAGTGCTCTATTAGATCATCGGGATCTGGGCGTTATTGTTTATACCGGATACACGTTAGAAGAACTCAAGAATTCCTCTTCATCGTTGGAAAGGGTTACAAACACAGCATTCCTTGACCGTATAGATCTGCTCATCGATGGACCGTACGTGCAGGAACTCGACGACGGACTGAGCTTGCGCGGGTCATCCAATCAGAGAGTTCACCTGCTCTCGAATCGTTATGATGCGCTGGTTCCAGACCACTACGGACGCCCGAGAAGGGAAGCAGAGCTTCACCTGTTGAAGGCTGAATTGTTCCTGGTGGGAATACCTGGTTCTGAAACGCTTAGAAAATGGAAAGAAAGGAGTGATTGATCATGAGCGGGGAAAAGGACAGTTACGTGAACCTGCGTCAGTCGGAATACAACCGGATGATGAATTCCTGCAATCGCCTGGATAATGTAGAAAGAAATGTGAAATCCGGTATGGAAAGACTTTCCGGAGACTTGAGAAGCGAGCTGAACGATCGCATGTCCTCCATGAATAAACGCTACGAAAACATGGAGCGCCACATATCCGGAATGAGTGAAGAGATGCGCCGGGTCGAACGGGAGCAGAACCGCAGACTGCAGGAGCAGGCTGCGGAATTTCGCAGGAGCATGGAGACTCTTTCGGACACAATGATTGAGCAGAGAGAAGAGTATCTGAGTCTTATAAGAGAACAAGGCGAATCCTTCACGAGGGCTATGCAGATGCAGCGCCGCGATCTCGAAGGGCAAATCAAGAATATTCAAGACGCTCTCGATCGTAAGGAGACAAGCCAAAGAGACCAGGCTTCTCAGTGGCTCGAGGACGTTCGCAGATGCATGAATATGATCGAGAGCGAGTATCGCCACGACAAATTCAAACCCGGGGCACTGGATCGACTGCGCAGTGAACTGATTCTGAGCGAAGGCAACTTCAAGCAGGGCAATTTTCAGTCCGCCATAGCCTCGGCCCAGCAGACATTTTTGCGGGCATCCGAACTGCGCATCGAACTGGAACGACTCGAGATGGAATGGGAAGCACATCTCGAGATGGCCAAGCGCAGCGCAGCAGAAGTCCTTGCCGATTGTGATGCGCAGGAGGCATGTCGCTTCGCTTTTGAAACCGATGACGGAAGCGAAGAGGTAGCCGGAGAAATCGACTTTTGGACGGAAGGGGGGCTGAGCCAACTGCGAAAAAGAGCGCAAAAAGAACTACAGCGTCTCGGCCAATCGGAGAATCTCTCCCTGGACGATCTCAAGAAATCCGTTGCTCATTGCGAACAATGGCGCCAGGAGGGTATGGGACTCGCTGAAAAAGCCAAGGAAGCATTGATCGCTTCACAATTGAGGAATAACATCGGACAGACCATCGAGACGGCACTCCAGCAAGCCGGCTGGCGGATCGCAGATGCAGCCTACGAAGCGGAAGATTTTCGCAGGGCTGTGCATGTAAAGCTGCAAAATCCTCAAGGAGACGAGATTGTGACGATCATCACTCCCAATTCCGGACCGCACGATACCATTCAGAATCGTCTGGGAGTTCACTTTTTCGATCGCTCGACCAACGATGAGTCCTTCCGACAAGAGAGACTCAAAGCTCTAATGGGTGTGCTCGAGGAGGAAGGTTTGGAGTGTTCGAATCCGGTCTGCAGGCCAGGAACCGAGGGCAAGTCGTGTGAAAATTCCTCACTGCTCGATTTCGACAGGGTGAGAAGGGCTCAGCCAACCTCCCCTGGGAGTGGCACCAGCAGGTCTTGAGCCCCCCGAACAGAAAGAGTGCGAGTCGATACTATGAGCACAACTCTTTGTACTTCGAGCTTCTTCAGTCGCTATAGTGACAGATTTTTCTTCCTTTGCGGCAAGACGGACGACGAGTTTTGCCTTTTACCTTATGGTATTCTTCACCTCGAAGAAGTATTGCATTTGCATCTGCGTGCCTTGGGTTTTTCAAGAATCCTCTTTTTCAATGGGCATCAGAAACTCTATTTTTACGATCATGAATCCAAAGAGCTCCTTTTTGGAAAACCCAAAAGAGAATCCAGACCACCTACCCCAGCAGAAAATTCACGGACGGACCGAACGGGCGGCAGAAGTCGTATCTGTCCCGGCCCACTGGGTATGCGCCGAATTCGTTGTCAAAATCATCAGGGTGAGACATCCTCTTCCAGTTCCGAGCAAGCCTCTACTCCTCGACGAGACGAACCTCTGCATCTCGGGAAGGTGAGCGACCTCGAGGTTGTGGGAATTCTGGACCATAGCATGCATGACGATTCGCTGAAAACAGCGGTAGTTTTTACCGATGGACTCGATTTCATGAATCACACGGAACCTGCTGCTGTAAGACAAATGGCCATCCGGATGAACCAGTGGGGCGGTCTTTTCTCTACCAACGAAAACATTTGCATTTTTATTTTTCCAGATGTGGACCTGAAAGACCTGTCACGGTTGTTCGATCTGGCACCACAATGGAAATTTCTCCAGAGCAAGATGTTCGTCGAGGACCGACCTTCCAGACGACTCATTCATACAGGGCCTCCTCGCGCCGACGAAGTGGAAAGTCTGTTCCACTATTGGCGTCTGAAAAAAGAGCTTGCCACGGACTGGACGAAGTTTACTTCAACCACTATGACGGTGACACGCCGCATCTGTTCCGAAGGAGAAACGCTCAAACTGCTGAGCGGCAGACTCAGAGAGTGCTGCGACTTCGGAAAGGACACCTTGTCAATGCTCGCTTCGGAAAATAGCCCAAAGGAACCCGCTCTCCAGAGACTGAAGAATATGAGAGGACTGGAAACCGTTTCGAAGGCGGTCGAAAAGTTTGTAGCTCTACAGAAAGAAGGTACACAGGAACCAGGATCGACAGGGGCACATGCCGCCTTCGACAACGAGTCCTCTGCGGTATCTCGATTGCTGCCCATTCAAAAAGATGGGAATAGAGGGCTCAACCTCCATTTGGTTCTCACCGGTAGTCCCGGCACGGGTAAGACAACCGTCGCCCGTATGGTAGGGGAGATCTTCCGGGAGGAAGGACTCCTGGAATTGGGACACATGGTGGAAGTTTCCCGGCAGGATCTCGTAGCCGGATACGTCGGACAAACCGCCCTGAAGACAGCCGAAAAGATCAACCAAGCCATGGGAGGAATCCTTTTCATCGATGAAGCCTATTGCCTTGCTGAAGGCGGTGAGAGCGATTTTGGGAAGGAAGCCGTTGAAACGATCATGAAGGCCATGTCGGATCACCTGGGGGAATTTTCCGTCATCATCGCCGGCTACCCGGATCGTATTCAGAAGTTTATCGAAATGAACGACGGGCTGATGCGCAGGTTCGGAAAGCAAAACATCATCCACATTCCGGATTACGATCCCCCCCTTCTACAGCACATTTTCGAACAACAGGTCAAGGCCAACGGACGGCGACTCGACGGTGCGTTCCAGCAACTGTTGCCCGATTTCTTTGTGAACTGGCATGCGGCGAGAGATCCGCAGACGTTCGGGAACGCCGGAGATGCCATCAATATTTTTCAAGAAATAGATGGCCGTCGGGCTGAGCGTGTGTACGGATTGAACCTTGAACGGGAAGCTAGGTTTACGATCACTCTAGAGGATGTTCCCATGTCCCTCCGGGGCTACCTCAAGGCTCGAAAAGCCGCGACAGTCGACGAAGTGATGGAACGTCTCTCCGGGCTGACGGGACTGCGAGAAGTCAAGGTGTGGCTGCATCGCTTGACACGAAGAATCCAGGAGCAGCAGGAACGAATCAAGAGAGGAATAAATACCGAACCTCCTCTGCCGGGTCATTACCTGTTCGTTGGCCGGCCCGGCACAGGAAAAACGACGGTGGCCCGACTTGTGGGAAGTATCTACCAACTACTTGGCTTGCTCGGTCGATCGGAACCTTTTGAAGTTAGCCCGGGAGACCTCATAGATAGACACGGCGGTACGAACGAAAAGGCCACCAGAGTCTTCCAGAAAGCCATAAACGGAGTGCTCTTTATCGACGAAGCCCATCAACTCGCTGAAGACGGCAATCGTCTGTTTGGGCAGGTCGCGGTGAAGGAGCTTGTCCCATTCATGCTCAACAATGAGGATAGGCTCTGCGTCATCGCAGCCGGTTACCCCGAAGAAATGGAGCGTTTTCTGGACCTCGATCCAGGACTCAGATCCCGCTTCACCAAGATCATCCATTTCGAGGACTTTGACGCAACGGCGCTATTGGAGGTTTTTCAAAACATCGTAAAAAGAAATAATGAGACCCTTGCGCCAAGTGTCGAAGAAGATCTCGAACGGCTATTCGAGATATGGACAGTGGATAGGGGGAAGGATTTTGGAAACGCCCGAGACGTTCACCGACTGGTCGAAAGAATGCGTGAGTGCCGGTCGGAGCGTCTTGATCTGTCGAACTGTTCCGATGCTGAGATGTTGATGTTTCTGCCTCAGGACATCCCTGATGAGGACCGCAAGCGAATTGGCACAAGAATGAACCGGCTGGAAGATATTCTTGGCTCAATGGATCACCTCGTCGGACTGTCAAGAGTGAAAGAAACCGTCCGCAGTCTCATCAACCGGATCAAGGTGGAAAAGGCTCGAGAAAATGAAGAAAAACTGGCCCCGGGCCACTACCTCTTCGTGGGGAACCCAGGTACAGGTAAGACAACCGTGGCCCGTCTGATGGGAAGCATGTTTCATGCACTCGGGTTGCTCAAGAAAGGCCATCTTGTCGAGGTGGGACGTTCGGATCTGGTTGGAGCCTATCAGGGACACACCGCACTCAAAACCAAAGATATCCTCGAGCGAAGTCTGGATGGAGTGCTCTTCATCGACGAGGCCTACCAGCTTGTTCAAGATTCGCACGACAGCTTCGGAAAGGAAGCCCTCGAAACCCTGGTGGCGTTCATGGAAAACCACAGAGACCGCCTGTGCATCGTTGCTGCGGGCTATCCTGAACCGATGTACCGTTTCATACAGGAAAATCCTGGACTACCCTCGAGATTCCCTTCACAGATCGTCTTCGACGATTATTCCGCAGAGGAGATGCTAGCGATTTTCAGGCAGATGGCTGCAGATCGAAACATGATTCTCGGGGATGGACTCGACGATGCTCTCCTCGCAAGCTTTGAGGGTCTGGTAGAAACGGCTGGACGGACCTTCGGCAACGGCAGGGAAGTGAGGAATCTATTCGATGCAATATGCTCCCGACAGGCTGACCGATTGGCCGGATTCGCCGGAGACCTGGGCAGCGCCGATAGGAAATCCCTTTTCACATTGGAGATTTCGGACCTGCCCCAAGGCATGCGGAATAGTACAGCGCCCAAACCCGCCAAATGCGAGCCACCCTTTTTACCTCTTTCGCCTTCCATTCTCGCCCAAAGCTATCCTCGGAGCATCAATGGAGAGGTAGACGATGAAAGGCCCTCCCATCTTCTGGTAGAGCCGTCCCTCCTATTTCTGGTGGTTCAGGCGGAGGATGGTGAGGCCTGTGGATCGGGATTCATCATTTCCCATGATGGCCTGGCACTCACCTGCGAGCATGTGGTACGAGGGGCATCGTCCATCAGGGCGAGAGTCCGCTGGGGTGGCCGGGAATCCTGGCATTCATGTCGTGTCGCCAAGGCAGTGCACGGTATCAATCTGGCCATGATACAGCTCGAAGGGGAGAACTTTCCCAGTGCCGTTCTGGCTTCCCCTGACAGGTCTCTGCAAAAGGGAGAAGCCATCGGACTGCTGGCATATCCTTTGGGAAAGCAGCTTTCCGATGATTCCTGTTATACGGAAGGGAATGTGACATCCGTGCAATCGGATGAATATGGCGACCTCGTTCAATGTTCTGTTCTCGCTCACCCTGGAAGTTCAGGAGGACCGGTTTTTTCACGCAGGGACGGCACTGTGCTGGGTTTACTCTTGGGGGCATTCAACCATAAGGATGCAGTGGGAATCAATTTCTTTCGCCCAGTGCGGTACGGTTGGCAGGAGTTTTTCCTACCCGGTCCTGCAAAACCAGTAGCAGTGACAGAGGAGCACGTATAATGGATTGCCCTGTATGCACACTCAAAGTTGACGAACCAGAAGTGCTGTGCCCACAGTGTGGCTGGGAGTTCAGGATTTACCTGACAAAGCTTTCGGAAGCGGAAGAGGCATTATATCGAAAGAAGTTGGAGATAGCCCGGCAAAATTGGCATGCCATGAAGGAACTGCAGAGCAAGTTACAGGAATTAGAGAGTAAAATAAAAAATCAAAAATATGATATAAAAGAATCTCTATCTAAATCAGAGTTATGTAATAAACGGTTTAGAATTGTAGATAACGATGTTGTTGAAGACAATAAGACCGGCTTAATGTGGACAAGAGATATCGGACGGCAATTCCCATATCTTAGTTGGAGAGAAGATGCAGAGACTTGGGTGAGTGAACTGAGCACCGGTCCTTACAGTGATTGGCGGATCTCCACTGAACGCGAACTTGTATCTCTCATTGACACTGGTCGGCAACGTCCAGCGTTACCATGCAACCATCCTTTCAGAAACATCAAAAAATATATTTATAAAGATAAATGCATAATTTCAGTATATGAACACTGGCAGAAATATGCGCACATAGATATATGGTACGGTAAAATCATAAGCAGAGCTGGTGGTTGGGGTGGACATGTCTGGCCGGTAAGAGGAAGGTTGCAAGATACTTAAGGTATTTTAAATAATGATCAGCTATTTCTGCACGCCGCCTTTCCCTTGAATTTCAGCCTAGAAGATTCAAAGAAGCTCCTACTGCTGTACGACAGTTTTGGTTGAAGTGATGGAGGACTATACCATGCACAAGCTTGGCCTTGACTTTGGGACCACGAACAGCACTCTCAGCTATCTGGATCCCTCTCGCAAGGTGATCGAATGCTATCGAATGGGTGGGGCCGATGGCTCACCTTATATACCATCTTTTGTCAGCTACGATGTCTCGGATGGTTCGATCTGTATAGGGGATTCGGCACGCATCAACGAAGGCGATAGTGATTACAAGATCTTCTCCCGTTTCAAAATGCTTCTTTCCGAAGATCGGCAAGAGAAGCTCGAAAGATACGGCTACGAACACCAGTCGCCACGGGACTGTGCGAAGGCCTTTGTGGAATATCTCATACAGAATTATTGCCAGGAACAAAATATCGAGAGCAGCATTGAAAATGTCGTGATTACAGTGCCCGAGATATGGGTGAGGGAAGGCAGGCACGCCTCCCGAGAATGCCTCAAAGAAATTTGTCAGGAGCTGGGACTGCCCGTTCGTAGATTCCTTAGCGAACCCGTTGCAGCGGCAGTTTATTTTGCCCATTGTTTCAGAGAACAATATGGACGGTCTTTCGATGGCCACGTGCTGGTATGCGACTATGGCGGCGGCACCCTTGACCTCAGTCTCTCGAAAGTCGAAGCGGAACGGATCTCGGTACTCGAGTGCACAGGAAAGGGATATGACAGCCAAACTCTCGGGAAAGCAGGAGTAGCCTTCGATGAGGCAACGGTGATGGCTGTCTATGAACGACTGAAAGGAATGCGACTCTCGAGAACTGAACAAACTTTTCCAGGATTCATGAGGGAATTCGAAGAAAGGAAAATCAAGCTCAGAAAGCACGTGGACAAGATTCTCGAACAATATCTCAAGAACAAGACGGTCAACAAGAAAGCTTTCGAGGTCAATTCGGTAGAGTTCAAAGCGTCCGATCTTGCCGACGCATTCAACCTCGTCATCAAATCCGAGCTTCTGGATGCTCTCACCGAGATGAAAAGTTATCTCGATGAGCACCAGGTAGACTGCAACGATAGTGATCGCTTCCGCGTCGTGATGGTGGGAGGCTTCAGCGGATTTTACCTGGTACAGCAAACGGTGCGGGAGTTTTTTGGTTCCGAGACCACGGAGGATCAAAGATTCAATTCATGTTTTACGGTCGAGGACACAGCGTTGGCCATTTCCAAGGGGGCGGCACTGATCGCCAACGAGATGTTCAGTATCGACCCCGTCTGCCCCATCACCGTAGGGTTGATGGTCTGGAAGGATGATGGAACAGGGGAATACAAGTTTACCGAAATTCCTTTTCTGAAAAAAGGGGTCAAGATATCGCAATACCTCGCGTCCGTTTTCCTCAAAGGACTGGCCCGGTTCAGCATCGATCCCCGTAACCGAAAGCTTCCTATCACGATATTTCTCAGAGATAAACGGGGACGTTGGCGAATTTCTCTCGAAAAGGCCGTGGATCGACTCTTGCCCAATGCTCATCAGCAGGGGAACCAGTGGAAGATTGGTTTTTCCGTCGATGAGAACTATCTTTTCACCTTCCACGCAGTGGATCTAAGCGGTTCCGTGCAGGAAACTCCCCTTGGCGCCCTGCTCGAAAAAGTCGCAGGGATCATTTTAGAGGAGGGTTGAGGATGGTACAGCTTCAGCAGGCTGAAGATCTCTGGAAAGCGATTCGTAACGACGATGTTGCTGAAACAAGGCGCATGCGGATGGTAGAATTGGCGGCATTGCTCCTCAAACACGCTCGGATGGATGATCAGACGCTCAAATCAATTGCCGGGACCGACGATCTTACCGACTTCCTGCTTGCCTACTTGAATGCTGCGGAACATGTGGGGACGTTTCTAATCAGGGCTTTGCCGGAGGTCGAACCAGAACTCAAGGCGAGCGAATTCGAACGACAGGTGGGTGAGATCGCCACGGAACTTACCGCTGTCGTGGAAAGGACTGAAGGGCTGCGACAAAGTCATGCCGAACTTTTGATGCAGTCCGAGTTGTTGACTGCCCAGTCCCAGGAACTGAAAATCTTGGAAGATCATCTCGATCAACTCCAGCGACTGCGGGAGATGACCAAGCCCGAGAGACTGATCGCTTTGCGGGAAGAAATCGAAACCCTCCGCGCTGAAGTGGAACCACGGCGCGACGAGATGAAGAAACTCGTCCAGGAACGTGATCGTCTGCAGGAGATATCTCGGACTGGCCAAGAGTTGCTGCAGACTCTGCAACTGGAGCGTGAGGATACCATCGGACAACTGGTGGAGCTTTCTTCCAAACTGGCTTCATCACTAGATCTCGGGTGGGACGAATGCGACCGCAGGCTCTCCCGGGAATTACGGAAGCTTCAACAACGAAATGCCGAATACAGGAAAGTGACGACGGAGCTCGACAAATGCTTGAAAGAGCTCGAGACAGTGACCGAGGCAGAAAAGGTGAATCGGGAACTTTACGACATGCACTTCGCAGCCGATGCTCAGTTGCAGGCAAAATGGAGACATGATGCAGGAACATTTGGAGCTACTGCCCGAGAGCGCGTTCTTCGACTGTCCGACATGTCGAGCAAGATCGCCGGAGCATTACAGGAATTCGATCTTGCCCTCCGGGAAGCGATCGTTGTCGTCGAAGAAACTCTTCGAGATATTCGGCGGCTCAATATGACGGCATAGATTTCAGTAGGACTTGTGTGATGCCACTGCCATGCAATACGAGATGATGACGGTGTCAAAGGGAGTTGCTTGAATGAATTGTCCTGTCTGTGGACTGAGAATCGAAGACGATCTCGATGCTTTGTGCCGTCAGTGCGGGTGGGAGTTTAGACTCTATGTCACGGAACTTTCGCCTGAGGAGAACGAACTCCATAGCAAAAAGCTGGAAATAATGAAGCGCAACTGGAGCGCGTTTCAGGAACTCAGAGGCAAGGAGGGATTCTCTGCTTCGGAGGATCTTGACCAAGCATCACTTCCAGAAGACCCGCGAAATGTTATGTTGATACCGCTCTCGAGTTCGAGATGCAACAAGAATCGGTTTAGCGCTATAGCTATTTCACCTGATGGGGGAATACTTGCCACGGGAAGCGAGGACGGCATAATACGCCTCTGGGATATTCTCGGCAGTTCTCAGCGCCCAGTTATAAGAGACCATCAAAAAGCAGTCCATGCTCTCTGCTTCAGCCCAAATGGATCGATGCTTCTATCAGCAGGTGATGACTGTACACTCCGACTGAACGAAGTGGAGAGTGGGAGACTTATTCGTTCTTTCGAGGGCCATAAGAATCCTGTCAGGTGCATTTGTTTCAGCCCTGATGCAAGATTTGCCGCTTCAGGAAGTACCAATGGCACGTTATGCCTACATGAATTAAATACTGGTATACTACTACCGAGCGAAAGGGCGACTGCTAAAGTAATACACGATATTCATGATGATTCCGGATGTTTCCAAGAATCAGAAATTATAGTGTGTGAACCCGATTTGCTTTCAGTTTCCATCAGCCAAGATGGAAAGTTCATTGCAGCCGGATGTGATTATGGCGTAGTGGCACTTTGGGAGCTAAGCAGCGGAAAGCTGACAGAGGCTACAAGCGGCTATGATCTTTTCGAAGGGATGCCAGTGTGCTTTGGTCCTGATAATAGATCAATAGCTGCTTCATATGAAAGTTATGTCAAAATACACAATATTGATTATCTTGATTACGATTACCTAGATAGTGGAGAGCCAATTAGTTTATATTTGCATAGCCATGATCATAATCGATACTCATCAGTTTGCTTCCATCCAGATGAGACCCTTCTCGCTGCGGGAGATGATAATGATGGCACGGTAGAGATATGGGAAGTTGAAAGCAAAAGCAAAAGACTGCTCAAAACCCTTCGTTGGTTCCCCTGTTGGGAAAAAGGGGAGGAAATCCGTTCCGTTTGTTTCAGTTCGAACGGCAGATTGGTCACATCGGGAAGTGTTGATGGTACGGTACACATATGGGAGGTTGAAAGCGAAGCATTGCTCTTGACTTTTCAGATACTATCCGAGGATACGTCTGTCACTTACACTCCAAAGGGATACTACGATTTCATAGGATCTTTTAAAAGTTTGAAAAGGCGTGTGATCTTTGTGTCAAAACAAGATATTGCGAACATTCCTCCTGCCAAATGCAGAACGTACCCTTTTGAAGCATTTAAGTCGTATTTTCATCGGCCAGATCTCATAGAAAAGGCTTTGGAATGATTCTCTTCCGAGTGTATGGCACATTTCTCTCGAATACACAGTTAAGAGTGGACCGCAAGGTAGATAAAAGTGCCTGAAGGTAATGCATAACAATAAAGATCACGAGATAAACATTGGAAAATTATTTACATATTGAATTACCGCTCTAATCTGTGCAGCGAGGTAATGATGCAGTGCCCGGTATGTGGAATGAGAATTCAAGACGAGCTAGAAGTTTTGTGCCCTCAGTGTGGATGGGAATTTATAGTCTATCTCATCAGACTCTCGAGTGAAGAGGAAGCTCTTCACAGGAGGAAACTCGAGATCGCTCGTCGCAACTGGAATGAACTTCAGGAATTGAGGCGCAGAACGGGAAATCCGGAGTGTACAAACATAATAGGAGAAAGGAAAACCGAGAGAAATCGACAAGGCAATGCAAAAGCAACTCCCAAGAACACGAACCATCGAATAAGGTTTATTGACAATGGTGATGGTACTGTGACGGATACCAAGACACGCTTGATGTGGCAAAAAAAATGCGATGGGGTAAAGAGAACATGGAAAGAGGCTTCGGAATATGCCAAAGGATTGAGGCTGGGAGGATACAGTTATAGCGAGTGGCGTTTGCCCACGGTCATGGAGTTGAAATCGATTGTGACTTTTGGCTATTTTGCAAAAATGAATGAGCCTGCAAAATCTCGTGGGAGGATTTACTGGTCCAGCAACGAATACGAAGCAGAAGCCTTGCCAACGTTCATTGAGCTATATTTTCCCCGGAAGAAAAAAGCTGAGGGATGGGTTGTCGATTTTAATACTGGCCAACCGGGGTTGAGTCACCAGGATCGCCATCATCATGTAAGGTGCGTCCGAAAACCAGGCCAGTAGATTTTTTCCCACCAGTTGCCACACACACAATGTTTTGGTTCTCTTGTTAAAAAAAATAAAAACGGGAACGGCTTCAAGTGAAACCGTTCCCCCCACTCCAGGATTTACGTTGCACTCCATTCTCATTTCTCATGCTCTAAGTGCCCCCTCTTTAAGGTTTACCCTTTTAGGGACTTAATCTCGATCGCTGTAAAGCCGGTTCCTATCGACGACAACCGCGTTGACCGCAAATAGCGCACCTACCTGGAGCAAGCCCTGCGTAATTGCAGGCGTAAAGGGCCCTTCGTGACGCGATCAACCGGTGTCTTATAGAGGGCGCATAAAATGCCGCTAATTCTATATACTGTTTAGCATCTTAAAACAAGAAAAAAGATGATGGTTACTACTTTTTCTATGCTGACTGGTTATGATAGTTGCTAAAATTAACTGCCTGTATACCAATTAAGACGATCTTATTGAGGGCATCTCAAAGGCTTCCTCAGCCTTCGGTCCTTTTCCTCTCGCCATTGTATTCTTTTCCATCGAAGACCCGGTCGCGCATGAAGCCATATTTCTCCGGACTGACATCCTGCAGCGCCTCGGGATTCCTCACGTAAGCCATGTAGCTCTCGGCAAAATCTTCATAGGCATTCTGCCGGGCGTAATCACTCACGCACTTTTCTGCGGGTCGATCCCCGCTGAGCATTGTCCACTCGGTCCAGTGAGAGGGTTCAAGATAAGCTCTGTGCACCTGATGCCCTACTTCGTGAGCGATCGTGTTTTTGAGCTCCTCCCGGTCCATGATGCCGTCTCGCGTCTGGCAGTTGATAGTGATGTCTTTGTTGTGGATATCCATGCCAGGATAGGGCTTGGTGTCTGCCCAGTGTCCCAGTTCCACTTTTTTTGTATCTCCTACATACTGATCGCTATACCGGACGCTCTCCATGGTGATGTTGTTGCAGTGGCGGTCAGGGAAGGTTTCCTCGAGGTACCTGCGGATTTCCCAATTGGTAACGACGCCGCTTTTCTCGAATCCTTCCACTTGGGGAGCGGCGAAAATCCGGCGATGTTCACGATCGTCTCTGAACCCCTGCTCCAGTCTCCTTCCCAGGGGAACATCCCTCATCTCCGCCCGCTCGATGTTCTCACGGAGCTCGGGTGACTGGCTGCGGCGTAACCCCAAGTCTGTCTTTTCCGCCTGATTCGTCCGCTCCCTCGCCTCACTTGCCGCATGCACCCCTCTCGAAGCATAGTCGTGCATTCACCTACCTCCGCACGTCACAATAACAACCGAAAGCACCCGGTTTCCATGTTGCCCCAAAAGAATCACAAAATTCTGCCATTTCGACCAACAGCTCAGATCACGCTCGAAGCCACTTGCACGAACCGCTCCAGGATGCTCCGCTGCGTTCGGACAGAAAATCCAAGCTCCACCAACTTGTTCACCAGACAGCAAAAGGCGAGATCGGTCACATGACGTCCCTCTTCAACCGCAAGGATGTCCCTGAGATGGTCCAGGAGGAGAATCACAAGATCCTGGTAGAATCTCAGGCCGTGTTCAGCACCGGACAGAAGTTGCACCAGGCGGTTGTGGAGAAGCGGGTCTTTTCCGATCACTTTTCCTTCGTAGGCGAAAAGGCACCGCACCCTGCACTGGTCGCACACGGGAGATGCCTGCCCTTCCCCCTTCGCCCCTTCTCGCAGGCAGTGCAAGCCGATGATCCTGCCCGCTTCCCTGCTCGCAATGCTTTCCTCCGCTTCCGCTGTAAGTCTTCCGATGGTTTCAAAGGACCATGACAAAAAGTCCCCCTTCGCCCCGAGATACCGTCGGATGAGCTCCGATGCCAGGCAATGAAACCGTCCCCCTTCAAAGTCCTGCCTCGATCCTAAGACCGCCGTGAAATGCTCCCGGAGCTCCCGCCTGTCGGGCTGAAGGAGGTAAGGCAGAAAACAGCGCACCAGCAACTCCTCGAAGCCCTCCCGGCTGCACAGCTTCCGCACCTCTCGTTTGACCTGCTCGCACTCTTCGACATTCGATGCCGGACAGACAGAGCAGGCGGCCTTTTCCTGAAGCAGATACGGACGCTCCCGATAATAGCGCGTTATCATGCCGGTTCGGACGTCGCTGTCATTGAGCAGCTCCACTCGCGACTTCACTTCGGGGAGCGGAACCAAAATCCGCATCGGACGGTCCAGCCCTTCACGGAAGAAAATGGCCTCGCCAGCCCCGAGACTCAGCACCTGGCGCTTCTGCAGCGAATCCAGATTCATGGTGTCGCCCATCATGTCCCGGTCTTCCTTCGAGACCATGCGGTGCATGATCTTGAGATTGGAATTCTTGATCACATCCGGGGCGAGCTTGGAAGGAATCTGCTCTGAGACAATCACTCCCTCTCCATAGGCCCTGATTTCCGCCAGGAGATTGCAGAAGGTCTCCACCCCTTTCCCCCGGATGTTGCTCTGCTCCTCGGACGCTTTTTCCGAAGGGGCATTTCTGAGCAGGCGGTGTGCCTCCTCGATCACGGTCAGATGCCTCAGCCCGGATACCGCAGCCGTTTCGCGGCTCTGCGCCGCCTCCCAGTGCTCCGAGAGGGCCATGAGGATCAGCCCCATCATGAAGGCTTTTTCCTCGTCATTGCCGAGGTATTTGAGCTCCAGGACCACCGGGCGCGTCATGAGGTCCCCGAAGGGGACGGAAGATACCGTGTTGAGCATCATCCCCTTGCCCCCCAGGCACAGATTGCGAATCCGGGTTTTGAGCGCCGCCTTGATGTCCATGGTCGTACGGTCCTGGTAGCCGAGCCCGTCCACGACTTCGTCGATCTTGCGATAGAGGTCCATGAGGGTCGGAAAGGCAGCGCCGTCACAGCCGCGGGGGTTGGTCGAGGTGACAAGATTCCAGCCACGGTCTTCATAGATTCTGTATAGGCATTCGTCGAGGACATAGGGCATGGGAGCATACATGACAAAGCTCGCACTGAAGACCGCTTTGAGGTAGTCGATATGGGTCTGGAGCGAGATACCCGGAGGAAACGCGAAAGGGTTCAGGCGGAAGGGAGCGGAAACACCCGGGCGCTCTTCTCCGAGGGTGAAAACGAGCAGGGAATCGATCTCCCTCATCAGGCGCCGGTATTCGGACTTGGCGGGTTCGATCACCAGGAAGGGCACATGGTAGCGGCGGTGGAGATCGAGCAAAAGGTGGAGAATGGTGCTGGTCTTCCCGCTTCCCGTGACTCCCGCCACCAGACCGTGCATGGTCAAATCGTCCGCCGGGATGGAACATCGATGGCTCAAGACCGCACCATGATCGATGATGCTTCCCATGGCTACGGGCTTTTCCGCTCCTGAGGTAAAATCGACATCGAAAACCGGCTGCTCCTGCAGACGATATCCGGGGAATTCCCGTCCGGGAAGAGTGATGAATGCCTGAAGCTCTTCCGAATGATAGCAGTTGAGAAAAGGAGAGAGAGTGGCATCCTGCCGACAGATATGGCAGCGCACCGGCTCGGGGATCGACCGCTCACCGGCGTGGATGGAACACAGGAGCGCCGCCCCGCGCCTGGCTGTCTCGGGGTTGGCACAGAGCAGGTACACGCCGGTTTGCCAGAGCCCCTGTTGCTTGCCGCGCTTGAGACGCTGAATGGATCGCTCCAGAATTTCGACGTAATAGGATGCCGTCCGGTTGGGTTTCTGGGAATCCCGCAGCAGGAACGACTCCTTGGTGTCCTTGACCTCTCTTGCACACTGTTCGAACCAACCGTTCGTCTGCTGGCGCATGAGGGGAAAGGCCTGCACGATGTAAATCCATTCCTCTCGAAGAAGTCCCAAAAGCATCCGGTCAAAATGAAGCGGCGCCTGGAAGCCCGCCGGTCCCTCGCGGTCCTGTTCGCGTTCGCGATGCAGGTGAGGAATGCCCGTGAGGGCGACGCCGTGGCGGTAGCTTTGCAGATCCCAGCCACTGACTTCGGGTGCGACGGCGTAGAGGGAAGGATTCAGGTGTCCGGCGAAAAGGGCTGAAAAGCTCGCTGGACCCATTGCGTTTGTGCCCATGTAAAGCTGCACCCCCTCCCGGTTGCCACGAATGATGTAGATAACGGGGAGCGATTGATTGTGTATCGCTGGAAAGAAACCATAAAGCGCGGTTTTTGCCAGCAGGCGACTGTTCTTTTCGTCGAAGACGGCAGGCGATCCGGTGATCCTGAAAAACTGGAATTCCCTTAGGATCGTTCCGATATGACCAGGAAACCCAAGGAAAGTCCCATCCAGCCAGGATTTTTCCAGGAGTCCCACCTTCTCGAAAAGCTCCGCTCGAGGCGGCAGGTCGGGAAAGAGGTTGTGTTCGACGCTTACAGCCATGGCAGCCTGCCGTGGGAGTTGGAGTAGAATATCCATCCTGAAATGACAACAGCCAGCAAGACGAAGAGCAGGACAAAGAAGAAAACCCTCCATCGATTTCTGAAACGCGTCGTGATGGCGGACCTCACTGTCTCGTCGTACCCCTCAGCGACCAACCATGTTCCCTCGCGCCAGGTTCCCGTCAGCCGGACATGGTGCCCAACCACAAGGTTTCCATATTCAATGGGGCCGTGGAACAGGAACTGTTGTTCTTCTCCTTGCAGGGTTTCTACCATCCCCCGATAAACGGGGATGGTATCGGTTCGCCCTATGCCTCCCAGGACGAAAATCTCGATGATGTGCCAGATCGTCATGATAAAAGCGTAGGGGTTGAAGAGTCGGGAAATGGCTGCAAACCCGATGATCGCAAAAGCGAGGCTGATGATCCCTAAAAGGAGTGAAACGGCCATGATGGGAACGCCAAACAGCAAGGAGAGTATCAAACAGGACAGGGTCCGATAGACATTGGGCGGTGGTGGCTCATCGAAGCGCTCCATGTGGCTGATGCGGCCTCGTACACCTTCCCGGTCGGCAGCATTGCCTGAAGCAGCTTCCATGCCTGTCGTGGCAGTGGAAGCTCGTGTCTCCGGTTGGGGTCCTCTCTCGGAAGACTCTCTTCTAGGGTAAGGAGCAGAAGTTCCTCCTCCCTTTGGGGCGGGAACGGTACCTGAGACTTCGTGGGTGATCTCTCCGATGGACGACCTGCGCTTAGGGGCAGGCCTTGCCTGCAACGAGGCGCCACACATGGAGCACCGTTCCGCCTGGTCCTCGTTTCCCGCATATCCACAATTGCCGCAGCTTTCAGCCATCTTCGCCCATCATCCTTTCCACCACTCTACCTGCGCCGCGAGGGGAAGAGCAAACTCAAAACAACCCTGATGACAACAAGAATCCCGAAGAAGAGGACAAGGTACACCCACCAGCTGTGGTTCATGGAGAAAAACTGTGTGCTTCCGGAGCGCGCGGAACTGAAGAACATGGGGGCCAGGGCGATAAAGAGCAAGAGAAGAACCAGGGACTTTCCCACCTTGCGCAATGGGACGATTCCAAACATCACCAAAAAACCGAAGATCATGACGGCGAGTAAAGATAAAGGTCCAAAAATTTCCATGAAGTGTTCCTTACCGTTCTGATTGTGGCCGTATCGCCGGATGAAATGTGGATTGGGAGCTATCGGTAGTCACAGCGCGCCTGGGCGGCGGTGGAGGAGCGGTCCGGGCCGAAAGGTAGCTCTTGATTCGAATGACTCCCGGCACCTTAGTGACGATGCCTCTGACCCTCTCGATTTCCCTGGAACTTGCCACCACTCCGGAAAGGTTTACAATCCCCCCCTCTTGCACGTACACGGAAACGGAGAAAATGTCTTTCTTTTCCAACTCCCGCTCGATTCTCGTTTTTAGCTCCTGCCTCGAAGGAGCGGCCGGAGAAATTACCGACACATCTCTTGTATGCACGGGACTGTGTATCGGGTTCGGAGGTTGCACAGCAGGTTGTGAAGCTCGAGTTTGAGGGGTTCCATACTGCATGTCCCTTTGATCTTCGATTTGGCGTAATTCCTCATGTGCATTTTTTGACGAAGCGATCTCGGTTGTTTTTTTATCTTTTTTCAGTATGACTGTTTGATTTATCACTGTCACAATCTCACCGGGCTTTGCCGGAAATTCAATTTTACCGGTTTGGTATCCCAACTTGTCGAAAGTGATTCGAACATTCCCGGATCTCACCGTATAACCAGAGAATTCACCCATGGTAGAGCGGTCCCAGGGGCCTTTGACCATATTGGGTATTTCGAACACTATGTCCTTGGTATCATGACCATCTTCTGTATAAACATCACAAAACAGTTTCACATAGGCATGAGTAAAGGCTGAATCGCTGAAGTCCCTGCGTTTTATCGAATAGTATGCATACTTGTTTGCATCCTTCAGCTCTCTGAAAATACGTAGGAGCTTCAGATAACACTTCCCAAGCCGCTCGCCGGATAGTCCCGCTTTTATGGAATCCTCCAACAAGGGAGCCGCAGCACTGAAATCGTTGCCGGCAAATAATTCCATGCCACGTTCATAAAGTTGTGCTGCACTCTGCCGACTCACCGCAGGTGTGATGGGGACAGCAACGGGCTGAACGACTGTTTGCGGAGTGGAGTTCACTGGTGTTGTCTCAGCAGGAGGGAGTTGACCTGCATTCTTGGCTTTAGGAGTCAATTGGGGAGTCGCTTCCACCGGAGTCGGCTGTCGACTCAAGGATTGAAGCCCATCGTTGATCCACGGACCCATCAGGGGACAGAGGAGGACAATGACAGCACAGGCTCCGATCACGCTCTCCTTGAGCCCTGGCCGATTCAAACGATTTGCCTCGATGAAAGCAAAGTAAAGAAGTGAACCCAACAGAAAGCCCATCAAGGCCCATGAGACCACCGGAGGAAACATGGACCATGCGCCAAGCATCTTATCTGCAGCAGTAAGTATATTTGCGGAGATGAGCACGATGGTAAAGTACATGTACTTGAGAATCGCGCCCACAATAAATATTACGAATACAGCCCCGATCAGCCATCCCACAAAATCTTCCATGCCAATCTCTCCTGTCTCAATCTCTTTCGACCCGCCGAGAAATCCCCACAGGTGCAACAGCCATTCTAGACGTTTCACAGCTCATGTCCCCATGCGACGCTGCCGAAACGGACAAAAGCTGCAGGTAGAAACTGAACGAGGAGGCTTTCATCACCACCGTCACAAAAGCTATGAAAAAAACGGAAAGAACGGTTTCACTGATTGCGGGTAGTCCAAGCCGAGTGATTCCCATGGGCACCAGGAATCCAAGTCCAACGATCCCCATCAGGATCATATAAAAAATCGCGGTCTGCCCCATGACGGGCTTGATAACCTCGGTGACCCTTCGATAAACGGCGATCACTCGGCGGAGTTCCTCCACCACGATGATTTTAGGGCCAAGAGAAAGGGGGACACGAGCTGCGGCGAAGAGTAGGAAAGAGGTAAACGAGGCAATAGACACCCAGAAGACGTAAGCTCCCCTCTCTCCCCGAAAGGAAAGCAGGGGCGGAGCAACCACGGCAATAAAAGTTGAATTGACGACATAGATGGGCAGTTTGAACTTGAAGATCGTCCAGAAATACTCCCGCCCTCTAACAAAAACCTCCTGGACCCGGTAGCCTCTACGAGTGAGCAAGTCCCGCAATAGACCAAGGAGACCTACCAGCAGAAAGGCTCCAAGGATGAAAAGTCCGCAAGCCAATGGCAGAAAGGTCATAAGTCCTCTATAGGGCAAAAGGACACTTAAATCCTGGTCTATGCCATAAGGAGAAGAAGCGAGGAGATCCCGATAGTCTATCGCCGCCTGCTCGATGCTCACACCGGTATAATCGGTGAACAGGGTAATGGACCGTTCACAGACTGCCGAGAAGGCCGCGATCAGCAGGAGCACCTTATGGTGAAACGTGATCGCCAGACCATCCTTATAGGCGTGACGCCAGGAGACAGCCTTCACTGCCCTCTCTCCAGCCATGCGCATCGATCTTTCTCCTGTCATGCAAGTCTTTCACCCTTCGCGCCGGGTTAGTAACACCGGGGAGATGTTCAGAAGTCACTCATCCCGCCGCGCTTTGTTTGCACCTCCCATTCGAATGAGGTAATAGAGACCCCCTCCCACACCACCGATAAGGAGGGCAGCCCAGAGAATGAGATCCGGGTGTCTGAACCAGTATCCCTCGACATTTTCGAACGAGATCCACCAAAGTGGCCCTGCGATTCCCGTGCTGCTTCCAATGATGAACCGCAAGATGCCAAAAACGACCGCGCAGATACAACCAACGCCCAGGCTACGACAAAAAATCTCCAACCAGGGGATCCCCGCCGTGAAAGAGATGGGGATTTCCATACGGCTGCCATTGGCTTCAGCAACGAGGGTGACGATCTGGCTAGAACCGGCGGGAAGCCCCCGGGCGTCGGCGGTGACTTCGACCACGACAGGCCCTCCTTCGAAGGATTCCTGGTCGATGGCAATCCCGTGTCCCTGACCCTGCAGCCTGAAATTCCCCACCAGGAAGCCTCTGCCGGCATTGCTGAAAGTGATTCTTTGTGTCCTCGACGATTCCATCCCGATGCTCCCGAACGGCAATGCCGTCCTGTCTGCGCTGATCCGGGGCCAGGGCAGATCAGGGTCCAGAAGGTGCTGAACCGCTTCCATGGTCCGGGATGACGGGGTGGAATCCTGCGGCATCACTCTGTCGAACTCCACTGCGTTCGACAGTCGCCCTGTGGCGACAAGCCATTCGCGAATCCATCCCTCGGAAAGCGCAACGATTCCCCGCTTCCAGCTCTCTTCGTTCCGGTCGATGAGCGCCGCCAGATCTTTGGGGAATCTGGCATGTTCACCAGCCCGGAAGGGAAAAGGCAGGTCGGGGCAGAACCGCCAGCGGAGCGCATAGGCTCCGAGCTTCGGATTACCGGCATGTCGCTTGCGGCATCCGGAGATGAAGTCACAATCATTTTCTCGATTCGGAAAACACTGAGTTAGCCACTCCTCGAAAGTCCCTCCGAAGAGATGAGCCTGTACGGAGGCGATGAGCTTCATATCCCGACCCAGGACCATTTCGAGCTCAGCAGGACGAGAAATCTCGACCCCATCGGCAAGCTGGAAAGGAAAGGCCGGATCGAGGAGCCACCGCAGGGATAGCACTCCCAGCCTTTTCCTCCGGTCCGCCTGGATTTCGGAGTAGTGTTCGGGAAGTCTCTCGCGAATTTCCATGATCTTATGAGCCAGTTCCATACCCTGAGCATCATTGTGTACCACTTCGATCCAGCACTCCAGCTGCTTCCCCCAGAGAAGCTTTTCGATGGCGGACAGAACTTCCTCTTCGGATGAACGTAAGAGATCCGTGAGCTGCTCGATGGTGTGGATCTTCCTTCCAGCCGCTTCCAATGGTGCCGTGGGATCGAGGACATAGCGCAGTTTGAAGACACCGAGCTCTTTTTCGCTCGTATAGTTGTCCGCGATTTCATCGATCCGATCCGAAAGACGGGCATTGAAGAGGTTGACCCATTGGCTAATTTTGCCTCTGAATAAATCTTCCGTGGCGTTGAAAGCATGAAGATACCGGGCTAGCTCCAGCGGCGTGGTTGCTTCTGGGACCCTGCTGTAAGGCATCGCCTTGCCGACATGGGGATCATCGTAGTCCGGGCGGCCATCGTCAGCCAGGATGGGCTCACCTTTGAGCCATGCCATCACCTGGTTGAAGCCCCATCGCCTTTCATAACTGTACCGCAAGAGCCCGCTGAGCAGTTGCCGGAAATCGTCGGACATCGAGTCCGGAAGGGGAACCTCACTGCGGCAATGAGCGCTGATGACCGCTTCGTCGTCCCTGAAGTCATGAAAAGGTGATTTTCCAGTCAGAAGATGAACGAGCGTGATGCCCAGAGCATAGAAGTCCGTCTTTGGACCGATTTGTCGGCGGTTGAGGAGCTCGGGCGCGGCATAATGGAGTGTGCGGAACCGATGCGTCTTGGTGGTCCTCACTTCACCCAGGAAATCGAAGGCCGAGCTCACACCGAAGTCGCCGATGACCAGGTCCTTTTTACCGGGATGCCGAAAAAAGAGATTACTGGGCTTTATGTCCCGGTGGACGATGCCGAGAGTATGGCAGGATGCGAGCCCGTTGACGATTTCGAGAAGGAATTTTTTGAGCTCCTCCTCGGTGTACGGAGCGAAGTCGATGGCAGAGCCCCCGACACAGTACTCGAGCACCTCGTAGAAGCGGCCTCCCCAGTCACCATAATCGAGAAGGCGAACGATATCCGGATGAGCGAGATCCCGTAGTTGCTGCAGCACCTCCACTTTAGGCGAAAGGTTTGGCCGGTAGTACTTTATGACGATATCGGTATCGCTCGAAGAATCTCTCCCCGCAAAAACATCGGCCTCTCCCGTGTAACCTCCTATAGGCCCGCGGACCACCTGATAGCGGTCAGCCACAAGATCTCCATGATCGAGAAGGGTCAGGGGTGCATCAACTCGATCATCCTCGGCATTCAACACACGGGTAAAACCGCCGGTTCCCGATTCACCTTGATGCTCAGGCGTACCCGGATTTTCATTCCCATTGAGTTTTGTCGTCTGAAAAGGCTCCGACTCGTTCAGTCGGGTCGTCTTGAAGGGTGAGCCCAGCGCCGGTCCTTCCTCGTGTAATACCCGCGTCACAAGGACGTCGTCAGGCAACTTCCGTGTTATGCCGGGTTGAACTCCGGTGTTCGGCCCTTCCGTTCCCTTTTCCTCGGGCTTTCCGGTCAACGGACCGTCACGCCGGCTATCGTCCGTCATGGGAATTCCTCCTCATTCAACCGGCTACCATCGGCAGCCACGTTCACCCGCTCCGGCAAGTCAGTGGATGTCGATAGCTCTATACTTTCGGGTAACACGGGAGCCTTGTCCGGACACGTCTCCTCACGGGGGCCAAAGCCGACAAGAATGGCCGATATATTATCATGGCCACCCCGATTCACGGCCCGATCCACGATTTCATTCATGACCGCATCCAGAGACCCGTTACTGGCCATGATCTCGTCGAGGTCATCCTCGGTGACGAGGTCGTGCACCCCATCCGAGCAGACGAGAAAGATGTCTCCGTCGCGCAATTCGCGACCATGCATCACGTTCAAGTTAAAGGATGCCTGTCCCAGGCAGTTGGTAATGGTATGGCGCAGTGGGGATGTCTGCGCCTCGTCAAAAGACATGTGTCCGGCTCGAATGATGACACCTGTCAGGCTGTCGTCAGAGGTGAGCGCCATGGCACCATTCCTGTACCTGTAAACCCGGCTGTCGCCCGCATTGAAAACGAGGTACCCATGGGGGGTTAGACAGATGCCCGTGAGAGTGCAACCCATTCCGGACAGTTCAGGTCGTCCGGCTGCGAGGGCCAAGAGGGTCTCGTTAGCGCGCCCGGCCGCCGATTTGATCGTTTCCCCGAAATCGCCGAGATCCCGCCCTGTTTTTTCGACACCGTAAAAATGCCGCTCGATGGTCGTGAGTGCGAGCCTGCTCGCCACCGCTCCTCCGGCTTCTCCTCCCACACCGTCTGCAACCGCGAGCAGGATGCCGTATCCGCCGAGGAAATCGTCTTCCTGATCGATGGTCATCCAGATGCGCCCCCGATTTTTCACAAACCGGGCGACCAGGATATGGTCTTCATTGGCAGCCCTGACTGGCCCCTTTTCCGTGTGCCCGACAATCCGATAGGTGCTGCTCACTCCATCAGCCTCACTCGGAAATCACAGATCGCCATAGTCACCACATCCCCATTTTTTAAGGCGACACTTTGCCCCTTGGGAATGACTTTTCCGTTGACACAAGTCTTGTTCGTGGTCGTTGGAAGGGCAGTGAGCATCCATGAGCTTCCGTCGAAATCGAAGCGGCAGTGAGACCGAGACACGCACTCGATATCGGGAATGCCCGAAAGTTTGACATCGGCGCCGCTCGTAGGATGAGCCTGTCCAACCACCTGCCCGCTTTTGACCTCGAGGGGATGCGGGAGATGCGGATTTTCCAGATAGAGGCGCCTCGGCAGCAAGTTTGTGGAGCCTTCGGGCATAAGAACAGCCTCCACAAATGCAAGGCTCGTATTGCAACCCGGCGTGGCGCAAAGGAAGCTATCCTTTGAATTTCTCGCGCCGCACTGGGGGCATAGCTTGAACGGAGAGCCCTGCAAATTCTCAGGCAAAGGTAACTGGTCTGGATCGAGCTCCGAAGGAGCTGCCTCTTCATCGCCCTTACCCTCCCCAAAAGGCTGCTCCGGCTTTTCTGGATACGGCTCGGGAACGGCTTCCACTCCGTCGAGAAACGCATTGCAGTCGGATTTCTTGCAGGCTTGCGCACTCTCGGGATTGAACGCCCCACAAATCGGGCATATTTTGATGTAATTTGTCACAACAGGCGCCTCCCCTCCAATCGTTTATTCAATTCATTCAACCGGCTAAGGGCTGTCTTCACGGCGGTTCTTTCCCTTTGTGCTCCGATGCCGATGAGCAGGTGGGTGGAATCCGGACCGATACCCAGTTCGAAGTTAGTAGCCAAAACCTCATCCGCTCTTCGCTTCAGTTGGCGGCCTCGTGAACTGAGACAGTGGACTTTCTGGTTGCCTGAGCCGGCAAGGGGATGGCACGCAGGGATATGGCGTTCGAATGGACCGTCCACCAGTATATCGGTCAAATCGAGAAGGCGGCCCTCCGCTCCCCCTTTCCCTTGAATCTCCTCCAGAGTATATCCGGAATAGAGGATAGTGCTCCACTCCGGTCTCTCGGCCCGCAGCCGATCGAGAAGTCCGGTGAGGGCCTGTGCCTGATCCACCGGCTCACCGCCCGTGAGGGTGATCCCGTCCAGAGGTAGCCGGATTGCCAGAATACGCCGTGCGAGGTGATCAACCGGAATCAATTTCCCCGCTGCAGGATCCTGAAGAGTCGGGGAAGCGCATCCCTCACACCGCCGATAGCAGCCGGCAACCCAGAGCACCAGTCGACATCCTGGCCCCAGACAACGCACGGGATGAGCGATACCGTAGATATTGATGTCCACCCCCTTCACACTATCATCCCTTCCGGTCGGTCTCTATTCGAAGCTCGAAACGGTAGCTTGCGGTGATGCCGTGGTCGAGGAGATCTACCACGCGAACGGTGCTCCCTTCCTCGATGTCGCTGCAATCGAAGAGCGCTCTGTTTAGTGGATTGACCATGGCGGAATCGACGACATTTCGAAGTCCGCGGCCACCATGCCGCAAATTGCCCCGGCCCATGGCGATGAGTTTCTCCCTCACTTCAGGCGCCACTGACAAAGCGATCTTGTGACTCTCCATGGCGCGTTCGGTGAGATGTTTCAGGAGGAGATCGATGATCTGCTCTTCCACCGGCGGGCGAATGAAGTCGAACACCACGAAGTTGTCACCAAAACGGTTCAAGATTTCCGGGCGCCCGAGCTGATGGTTGAAGTGGTCTCTGATGGCCTTCAGGACACTTTCCTGCATGCGTTCGTAGGGAGGCATGCAGGCAGCCACGGTCTCTTCCCCCTCTTCTGCAGTTTGAGACACTGTGCCGAGGTTGCTTGTGAAGACGATGATGGACTCCGAGAAGTATACGGTTTCCCCCTTGCCGTCGGTCAGTCTTCCATCGTCGAGGATCTGAAGGAACTTGTCGAAAATACTGCCGTGCGCCTTCTCTATTTCGTCGAAAAGCAGAACGGAAAAGGGTTTCTCTCGAATGGCCGTGGTGAGTTGACCGCCCTCTTCGTAGCCCACGTAGCCGGGCGGTGCGCCAAGGAGACGTTGGTCGGCATGCTGTGAGGCATACTCGCTCATGTCGAAACGAATACACCGGTCCTGCTGCCCAAAAAGCAGCTCGGCGAGGCTCTTGGCGAGCTCCGTCTTGCCGACGCCCGTCGGTCCGGCAAAAAAGAGCACGCCCCGCGGCCTGCTGGAAACGCCCGAACCGGCCGCAAGACCGATTTTTGCCCGTTTGACGATGTCGAGCACTCGCGCGATGGCCAGATCCTGACCTTTGATACGCTCCCTGATGAATTCCTCCGACCGGTCGAGTCGCGTTCGGTCGATCTTATCCCATTCGCTTTCGGTGATGCCGTACTTGTACCGTTCGCAGAGCTTTTGAACGTCTTTCAGTGTCTTGACAGGGACCTTTTCCCTTCGGGAAAGTAGCCCCAGGCTCTTGAGCTCATGATTGCTCATTCCGTCTGTCAGGGATGCAAATTGGGAGGTGAGCTCGGCCGGACATTCGGAGCTTGGCTCGACACCATGGAAATTGGTGTATGAGCGCCTGAAAAGGCGTGAGCGAGCAAGGCGGTCCGGCTTGTCGATGAAAATCGATCTCGCTCTGGGATTGTTCAGATAGAGAAATGCAGGAAGATCGTTGAGCTTGTCGCAAATGAATATCATCACGTTCTTCCAGTGCAGCCCATCCCTGTGGACATCCGCACACTCTGTGGACGCCTTGAGCACCTTGGTGAAAAGCACCCGTTCGTCCCGAGTGAGGTGGCCCGGGGAGGTGACCAACCGCGAAGCCAGGTTGAACACGAAGGCGCACGGCGCGCAGGTGTTGCGCAGAGCTGCCCGGATGCCGTCGAAAGCGCTGTTGAGGTCCATCTCCCGGGAACGAGCCATTCCCTGGGGCGGTGGCTGTTCCTCCGGAGGCTCTGCGGAGGCTCTTCCCTGAGTCGGTACGATAGTAGAGGACTCTCCCTCCTGGTATCCCACTGTAGTCGGAGGCAGGGAGACGGCAGGACGCGGTCCGCTGGCGGACGCAGTCGATACGGGGCGCTTCCCTGAAGACAACTGTTTGTAGGTCTGCTCCATTTCCGGTAGGGCAAAAGAAAGCCCATCCACCGGATCGAACAATCCGACCACATCGTATCCCAGTTCCTCCAGTAACCTTCGGAAAAAAAGAGGCAAGGTATTTTCGGTCCACAGGATGGATGTTCCATCCTGTGTCTGGGATTGAATCGAGTATGATAACAGGTCAAGGACATTGCCCTGAACAAAAATCAGATTCTTGAGCGGCAGAAAACGAGCCAGTTCCTTGAGCCACCGAGGACTGCTCTCATCGTCGAGCACGATCATTCGAGGTATCTCCTCTGATCTTCCCGTTGAAATCGTTCCATTTCATCCTCTTCTTCCCGATCCTCTTTCCACCGTGCAAGCTCATCGGCAGTTTCCATCACCACGACCGGGATCCGCTCCAGCGGAATTTCTTGCTCAAACTTCACCTCGTAGAGAAATCCTTCGGCAGTCATGCGGCGGATGACTTCCTTGAAATCCGTACACCATTTGGTTTCCTGGCGCTTGAAGAGCGCAACGACTTCCCGTGAGAGCGCATCGACGGAATGCCTGGACTCATGCATGAGTTGGCAGGCCATGCCACCGTCGGCGGCGATGCGAATCCGCACCCGCTCCCCCCCGGGCATGGCAAGAAGAGCCTCTGAGAAACCGGCGTCGACATGATCTGAAAAGTCCGCGATCGTTCGATAGCCAAGAGCACTGAGGTGGCGCGTAAGTGACTCGGCCAGCGCCCGCCTGCCGGCCAGCATGGCCGTTTCGTCATCGACCCTTTGCCGAATGCCGTTGAAGCACTTTTCAATGAGCTGAATCTGTCCGGGAGAGATAACCTCTGCCGAAAGAAGGTGAAGAAGGTCAGTGCGGATGGATCTCAATTCGGAATGGGCCACTTGGCTGCCAGCCAGCTGTCCGACAAGCATCACATCCTCGATGAGGTTGTTCACTTTACTGTACATTTCCTTCTGCTTCCGAGACTCGGCCTCTTCCTTCTCGATGTAAGCCCTGAACGTCCGGAGAATGGTCTCCCTGAGCGTAGATGCCGTCTCGGGCCTCGAGGATCTCGACTGTTCCGCAGCGGATGCGAGCTTTGCATGCCATTCCTCCATGCGCTCATATGGGGAATGGGGATTCAACCGGAAGCTCTCGGGAAGTTCCTGAAGCAATTTTCCTATGCGTTGGAGCTCTGAACGCAGGGCGTCGTGAGGCATATTTGCCTTCTTCCCCCCACCAGCATAGGAAGGGGCTCTTCGCTCCCAGGCGCCCGCTTCCGCCGCGTCACCGAGGCCAATGCCTGCAAGTCTTGATTCCGCTTGCCTGAGCTCGTTCTGGAGACGACTCGCCTCTTCCAGTTTTTGCCGCTGCCTCCCCTGAAAATCCTCCCATTCTCGAAGACGGTGTCTTTCTTCTTCCGCCTTTTTGCGGGCCGCTTCCACCTGATGGTCCACAATGGACTGAACCGCACGGGCCGCGGCAGAGCCCACCGCGACTATTCCTACAATTCCCGCAACGGGAAGCAAAGCAACCACAGGAAATGCAACGACCTCTCCGCTCATATCGGTCCCCACCAATTAAGCATATCATTCCCTATTCATTGACAAGTCATTCTCTCTTCTAATATGAAAGATGTTTAAAAGGATGAATTCAGGACAGTTTTTCTTTGGCTTGGAAGACATGAGAAGTCATTGGCAAGGACACGCCTTACGAATGGGAGGGAGAGGGATGAAACGTTTGCAACACACCGGAATCTTGTCAGCCATCATGCTTGCACTGGTGCTTTCACAATCTGGGTGCGTTCACAATGTTCCACTCAATGTAGCACCGGCGACACGCGAACTTTTCCCCAATACCGAGAAGATTCACGCCAAAGTGGGGGTTTACTTCAGTGATGACCTCCGGAATTATGTGTGCAAACAAAACAAAATGGGAATGGTGTTCCAGATGGAAGTGGGAAAATACATGGTTCCCATCGCGATGCAAATGATATCCTCCCTGTTCGACGAGGCCGTCGAAGTCAATTCTCTTCCCCCTTACATGGGAAATTATCAGCCTGATGTGGAAGCAGTCATCGAGCCCGAAATCCTTTACGCTTACGGCAATGCCATCGGGACCCTGTCCGGCGAGGTCGAGGCAAAAGTTAGATTCCGTATCAAGGGGTACGATCTGAGCGGAAACGTGGTTTGGGAAGGCAACGCTCTGGGAGAGAGCCGCAGTGGACAGATTGATTTCGTCACCACATTTCTGACAGGTATGGACAAAGTAGGTCAGGTAGGGTACCAGGCAGGGCTATCCGCCGCGCAACAAATCGTCAATGAATTCAATTCAAGCAGGCCTCCAGAACTCTATGCCCTCCTGGAAATGAAGACCTTAGCAAAATCCAAATCTCGAAAAAGCGTT
The DNA here is from genome assembly GCF_022836495.1 of Desulforhabdus sp. TSK. Taxonomy (GTDB): domain Bacteria; phylum Desulfobacterota; class Syntrophobacteria; order Syntrophobacterales; family Syntrophobacteraceae; genus Desulforhabdus. The sequence continues at coordinate 35,335 of NZ_BQXM01000018.1, read as the reverse complement.
TCGAACTCGGAGCTTTTTGAAAACCTGTACCAAAAGGGCATGTATCATTTCAATAAAAAGAACTTTCAGCAAGCACTCTACGGCTTCCAAAAAGCGGAAGGCATCAACGGCAAAGACCCCCTGGCGCAATTCTATGTTGGGGTATGTTATATTTTCACGGGTCGGAGGGAGAAGGCCCTGGCAAAACTCGAAAGTGTAATGGCGGGAAATCCCAAGGACAACAAACTGGCATCCGACTGCAAGAAATGGATCGAACGTCTGAACGATCCTCTCAATATCGCATTTGTTATCAGATCCGATTCAAAAAATCCCCAGTCCGATGAATGCGGCAAGATCCTCTCTCAAGCGCTTTCGAATAGCGGAATGTACGAGATCGTGAGAGCCGGAGATTCCAAATCGTCGGCATCCCCGGAAAACTCCAATCAATGGAATGCCTATCTCGCGAGTTCTTCACGGGAGGGAGCGAAAATCGTGTTGAGCATTCAATCCAGGAAGGAATCCATGGTGGCCACCGAACCCGGCCGGAAAGAGGGAGACTTCGCCACACTTTTTGAGATCACGACGAAAACGGAAGCATATGGCGCCAGCAAGAAGAAACTCGTCGCGGAATTCACACTGACCGATACTGCCGCACGAATCGACAAGCAAACGCCCGCCGAAAAAACCGCCACGGAGACATCCCTCATGAGAAGAAATGCAGACCGGATTGTGTTGAACTTACTGAAAAACGAAATTTTTTGACGATGATCTTGTGGAATGATCGCTTTCGAATCATGGACGGAGTGGCTCACCGAACACAAAAAGGCCACTCTGCCCATGGCCGGGGATGAACCTTCCACGCTCATCTTCATGTGCTGTGAACGATCGATGGAATCTCACCTCGAGCCGAGAAGACCCCTTGCCCTACCAAGCCAAAAACCGACCTCGGGCAAACCAATGGTGAGTAGAGAGTAACAGATCAGTCCTTTTTGCCAGGGGGAACGACCTTGATTTTTTCTCGCCTTTTTTTGTTTTCACTCTCCCGCTCACGTTTTGCACGTTCCTCGATGATCTTTTTATAGTAAGGAGACACATCCCTAAAGAAGTTGGATTCCTTTTCTTTCTCGTCCATTGGCAAACTTATCCTTTCATATTCAATACTTCATGGAAGGAAGAGTGTTTCCATCGAGCGACAACTTCCCGACACTGGAGATTCGAGAAAGTCAATCAGAAGTCCCTGGACGGCGGAGCTATTGACGCCCCTCTCCTGCTTGCAGGCCTTGACTCCTTGGGACTTGCGCTCTTAAACTGATTCTTAGGCGCATCATCCCGTACCTCTATGCTACGCTGGGGCGAAGGGGTTAAGACAATCCTGACGTCGGCCACACCAGGCACTTTCGATATGATTCTAGAAATGTTTCCGGCCTGTTTAGGATATTTTTCAGTCCCCGAGATGCTGACATTTCCGCTCTCTATCCCTAAAACAATAACACCAGGAAATCCTTTAGCGACCAACTCTTTCTCAACCTGCGCTTTCAAAGAAAGTGGCAAGACAAGAGGGGCGGGCACAACAGGTGCGATATTAGGTTCTTGAACTGGAGCTGGTTTGAAGGAATAGCTCATAAGCTGTAAAGTTTGGAGATCATCTCGCCCCTCTCGACTATTGTAGAGGGTCATTTCTGATTTGACAGATCGTTTGACTGCAGGCGCATACCATGAAGTATCGGTCCCCGATGTGGTCTGGCCGGTTTGGAGGTCCTTGACCTCGTTGTCGATCATGACCTTGATTGCCTGAAATGTTCCTGCAGGCACCGATACCGTTTCCCATCCCCCAACTTCTGCCGATATCCTGTGTTCGCGCAACTCCCCGGTCTTCATGTTGCGCTCTGTCGAAACACTCGACCAGCGCTTGCCGCGTTGTAGAGGAAAGTCATAGTACTTGATCGGCGGCGAATAATCAGAGCCTTCTCCGGCGGCACCCCTCGAAGATATCAGATTCCACTGGTGGTCGTATTCGAGAGTGCGAACATAGCCACTATTGAGGTTCCGCATGGAGACTCTGATTCGATCAGGCTCGACGGAGGTGATTTTCCTCTCGGCGACATAACTCTGTTGGGGATTCGACAAATTGTTACTCTCCATGACGTACTCTGTGTCGATTGAATGCACGGGAATTGGTGCGATCTGGTCAACACTGCCGTCAGGACTGCTCGAAGCGGCGGATTGCATTCGGGGCTCTGTTTGGGAAACTGCTGCTTCAGGCCCCACCAGTCGTATCAACCTCGTTCCGACAAACTTTCCAGACGAATCGAAATCGAATGCGATTTCGGCTCCCCCAGCTTTCTCACAAGCATGGCAGCCATTCAAGAGGGCAAAGCTGAACACGAATCTTTGCCCTTGTTGCTGAAATTGCTGCATGCCAACAAACTCATGTATTGGCCATATCTCCATTTTGGGAAATCTCTTTACGAGGGATGGGTAAAGGCGGTCCTTGCTGATATCCGTATTCCTGACATTATCCCAAAGCGGAACAATCTCAGGCGTGCCGTTGACCAAAACAAATTCGGAAGTATTCGGATCATTCCACACAGGAGCAACGATTCGCGCCAGATCGACCTTACCCATCTTTCTGAATTCGCTCATATAAACCGCATCGGCATCACTTTTTCTTGTAGACTTCATGAGTCTGGTAACGTTGATAGCCTCCACGGAGGCACCCATTTCACGCATCATCGATTCTATGCAGGACACATCGTAGCCGCCGTTCTTGCCCTGGCACTTTTCATGGATCTCCCTCCATGTCCCTTCACCTTCTGGAGGATTCCAGACCGCCTGGGAGCCTATTCTCTCTAAAGCTGTAGATGTCGTTGGGCTTGAACCTTGTTCTCCAGTTTGCACGGGTGGTTGGTCACTGGATATCGAAATATCTCGAGTCGGATTATAGGCTACCATCCGCTCTTTGTCGTTCGTTCGAACCAACAAAAAAGTCACCGCCAGAACAACAACGGCAGCAGATACTCCTGTTATCACAAGCATGCGAATCTTTGACAATTCGCGCCACTTATCAAGAAAGAATCCAATAGTAGTCACAGTAACAGGAAAACATTGGGGCGGGGTCGGTTTCAACTGCACGCCTTGAGAATCGGTACCAGCCATGGTTCCGGTCCGAGGGCTTGCCCCAAACTCTTCCTCGCTCAGAGGATCTTCGAGATCTGCAATGATGTCCGATAAACCAATATCGGGGGTTGGTTCCTTCCTTGTTGGTTTCGTGGGTTCTTCGCCTGCCAATGGACTCCCACAGTGCGCACAATAAATGTACTCAATATTATTAGATAATTTACAGGATGGGCACCGCTTGGTCTTAATGTTTGTGCTTTCTTGCACGGCAGTATCCACGATCAGAGGACCACCACACTCCGTACAAAACACATAGCTGGAATCAAACTGAATCAAGCACTTCGAGCAGTATTTCATGGTTTCATCCTGTTGTAGCGAATACCCTTACTATGATCGCGATGTGGTTTTCTGCACGGCAGGCCAGCTGCTAAACATCTATTTCTTCAATGGCTTTTTGAGCTTTGACAATATCGCCTTCTGCAGTTGCCAGTTCTGCCAGATCGGCTTCTATGTCATTTTGAATGACATTCCACATCTCCCTGACAGAATCACTCATGTGACCTGAAGAAGCAATATTGTTGGCGACATCGCTTCGAACAGCACTTCTCTCGTTGTTCGCTTGTTTTATGCGTCCGTGAATTTCCTGATTTTCCTTTGTCAGCTCCGCCTTTCTTTTGCGTACATCCTCAAGTTTACGTTCCGAACGACTCAGCGCTTCATCGACATCACCCTCCGCATTTTTCATTGAATCAGTGGCAAGTGAAGACTGTGCCTCTCGGACCTGTTGAAGAGTTTTTTTCAGCCGCTCGACCTGCTCTTTGTGCTCCTCTGCTTCCTTCTTTAGCTCCTGAGCCTCGCTTTCCTGCTCGCCAGCCTCATCTATCAGTTCTCTGATGTCTCCACCTTCTCTCATGACCTTCTCCTGTCGCGTTTCAATATCATCTGAGTCGACGCGTTCGCTGACGAGTGCCGGTATGCTCTTGATGCCGAGAAAACGGGCATGCTCGATCCGATGCCTGCCGTTAGTGATATCTAATCCTGAAGGCAGCCGATCCACCCGAATCCGAGCCGAACCAAAGTAAAGGTCATAAAAGCCAAGGTCACGATCGCTAAAAATCCTCTCTCCGGACTGCCCTTTGATATTGCGTAATGCCTCTCGTTTTAACGCTACATCTCGTTCATCCAGTCTCGTGATGTCACCCAGATAAGGTTTCATCTTTTCCAGTACATCAAGACTTTCCCCCACCTCCTTGGGCGAAATCTTGTTCCAATGAAGCCCCTCTGCTACATCTTCCGGTTCAAAGGGGGCAATCCATTGCCAACTCGTTTTCCAGCAACGCTCTCCGCCCTCCCGGATCATGATTAATTTCCTCCGACTCCTTTTGACCGTAGCTTCATATGGAAATGAAGGCTGATACAGTGCCATGCATTGGGCTGCGATGGGTCAAACGGGATGCGGGCAATTTTTTGCCTAATGTCAGATTCCGTCATTTTGGGATTCTTCCTCAAGAGGTCGTTCACAAGTCGTTCAGCTCTCTCCCTTGTTTTCGAGTCACATAGAGTGCATTCCTCACCACAACGATCATAGGGAAGATACGCCTTGCGAAAACATTCCGAAGAAAGCACCGGCCGCATCCACTCGGTGACCTGAGCATTCTCAATGGCTCGATCTGTTTCGCCATGCTCCAATTTGAAGTTGATTTCTTTTACCAGGTCAGGCTTCGCACTACCTGTCTTAAAGACAAAACTATACCCAGGCTCGAGAAGAGCAGCCTGTTCTATCTGCCCGGCGTTCATGATCATGGACGCGCCCAGTTCCACTCGATCGTCGGCACTGACAATCCGGTGCATCACTTTTATGTCCGTCAATTTGACGGCCTCTTCCGCCACAGCGGTAGGGAGTTGGTCACATACCAACATTCCCTCCCCAAGCGCACGCATCTCGGCGAGCATACTCGTAAAGAACTGTGTCGCCTCCGCCTGCGGGTCGGCCCGGCTGTCCGATGTCCCTCCTCCCCTGCGTCGTGGAATGACATTGTGTGCCTCTTCAACTAACACCACATGTCTAAGGGGCTTTCCGTTAGAGCGGGGAGTCACCTTGGCATAGGCCCTGATTTGCGTGAGAATGAACATCATCATGAGGGCCTTTTCTTCGAGATTGAGAGCGTCCAGCTCAAAGATGACCGGCCTTTTCATCCACTCGGTGACGGGAACGGACTGTACCGTATTGAAGCAGCGGCCCTTCGGTCCATTGATAAGCGACCCAAGACGAGTTTGAATTGCGCCCCTCAGGTTGCCGCTAACCTCTCCCTTGTAATCTCTGGTATCCAATACTGCCAGGGCTTGGCGGAGCAACGCGTCGAGAGTAGGGATGCCGGCTTCCGGGTTTTCGCCACCCAGATCGTATAGAGACCATCCGAGTTCTTCGTAGGCACCCTGTAGCGCATCGGATAGAATCATTGGAAGGGGATCGAAAAGAGAGAAAGCGGCCTTAAAACAAGTCTTCAGGGTAGAGATGTGCTCACTCAATTCGACGCCATCCATAGGCTCCAATGGATTGAAGCGGAATGGCGACACACGTTCATTGCCGACCGTGAAAATCAGTAGATCATCCCGGAAAGCAGCAAGTCGCTTCAGTGCCCGGTACTCTGTCTTGGCCGGCTCCAACACCACAAAAGGTATGCGGTGTTTCTCCCATAGCTGAGTGAGTAGCGAAAAGGAGAGCGTGGTTTTCCCCGACCCTGGAGTACCAACGATGAGGCAGTGCTTAGTGAGTTCGGGAAGCTCCAAGTTCAGTACTCGGCCATTGGTACGTCCATTTTCGAAAACTTGACCCATCTCGATTGCCGGTTTCGATGTTACCGAAGTAGCGGAAGGCCCCTTTGAAAGCCCGTAGTCGGTCATGATTCCAGGGCACCCAGTCGCTCCGGGAATCGGCAGGCGAAAGAAGGTGGAAAGCTCTTTCACATCCGCCATGCGATGCAGGCGTCTTAACGTTTCCGGTGCGTCAGGTTCATTCCAGATGTCCTTGCGATAGACTGATGGACTGACAATGAGATTGCGAACAGCATTGACAGCACGACTGAAGGATCCATCGCTCGCAGCACAACTGATGATCGAGATTCCTGCATCACGCTGTGCCGCAAAAGATGCCCAAGTTGCCGCAATGGCCCTTGCAGCATCCTCTGAGTCGGCAAGGACGCGACAGGCATAGACAAAATATCGTGCATCAGGCTGAGAATAACGCTCTTTCGTGCGGGACAAAGCCTCGTTTACCCACCGTGCATTTGGATCTGCAGCAATCTCGATAGACATAGGGTCGGAAAAAAGACCGCCACCCACCTCTTTGCGTTGATCTCTGCTCCACTTTTCGGCAAGCTGAGTCAATCGAACCGCATGTGCAGCTTCAGCCTCAGTCATCGCCGGGGTGGGTGTGATACAGCAATCCACCACGGCACGTTCTGTCGTTGGGTAATGTATGAGAGTTCGGCACAACTCAAGGGCGCCGTGCTCCAACGGCGTCAGGGACGAGGTGACGTAGAAATTTCGAAATCCGCAAACCTCAAATTGGTGATGAGCTGGAATATTCAGTTCGGGTTTAAGTATTTCTGCAATTGCTCCATAGTCATCAAGATCGCCACATCCCACTGTTTTGAGGATGGTCGGGTCATTGATAGGAATGAGAGGATAATATTCCATGGGGAAACCGCTTTCCACCAGATCACAAAACTGTCGTGCCTTGTGTTTCGCCTCGGAACTGTCGAAAGCAAATGCCCTACCAACAAGAAATAGTCTGATCCTTTTGTTCATTCCACTTTGCCCCCGCTCCAACAAATAGCGGAGACTCACAGCAACGCCTGGACCTAACACATGGAGCGTGCTGATAAATCCTGCTTGCCGCTCGCCGACCTTTTTGACACGTGCTGTATCATCGAGTCTCGACAAATCAGCAAATCGCGGTGAGCTAAAGTCAGGCAGGGCTGGTATTTCGTAGCAAACAAAGGCAGAGTAACCGTCCACGCGTGATACGCCCGCATGACCCGGTTCTCGAGCCCCATGCCAATAGGCAATGGGGCACTGGATGACTGGATGACATTGGTTAGTCGGAACTGTTCCCATCGTGATCCCTCAAGTACATTAGCGTGCAGGATAGGACATGTGAGTCATGCCCATATAAGGATCGATTCTCAAAATGGATCGACTGCCGATGATGTCAGAAGGTTTGCGGCTTTTTCCTTACACATCCAATTCGCCTGCATCGGATTTGCGCAGAGTCGTTGGTGTTTCTTCGATACCAGATGAATGGAAATAATCACCTTTACCTCCTTCGATTCGCACGATTTTCGCCCCAGTTTCGACAATTCGATCCGAAACTGCCTTAAACACCTGCCACATAGATTCTGAAAAGAGGCGAAGGTCGTCAATTTTGAAAGATCGAGTCGAACGGTCAATAAACTTATTGACCTTCTCCAGTCGTTTCTTTTCTTCCCATGCTGCTTTTTCTCGTTTCTCTTTCGAACGTAAGAAAAAGCTCCATATGAATGCACCGATTCCTAAAAGTATACACAATATAGAAATAGGTAACTGCCCACCAAAAACTGTCTTATTGGTTCCCATTTCCTTAAAGTTGAATAGATAGACACCTCCTAATATGACTAAAATTCCAACCACCTTTAAAAAAAAGGCATTCCCTTCTGTAGGGGGTATTTGAGGCCGAAGGGTTTCGGGTTGCCTCGCGACTTGAAGTTGAAAGCTGGCCCAATTGCCCAGATAGTCCAAGCCCATTATGACTTTAAAATCACTAAAACGGTGGTTTCTCAGAGAAGCCACGAGTCTTGGACGTGCTTCGGTGTCATCACTTATCCACTTGGCTTGACACAAAAGCACATCCACAGGCACGCCTTTGCTCTCAATAATATCCCTCACATCTTGAAGTAATTCCTCGGATGTCAATACTCGATCTGTGTGTGCTAGGTGAATGGTCTGTTCGTCAAGTACAATCAGAGGTCTTTCAACATCCAGTTTTACTTCACCTTCCGGATCTTCGAAATGCCAAATCTTATCACCTGCACGCAAAATGATTTCTTTAGGTTCGATAGACGTTATATCTTGAGTCAAGCTTTTATTGTTTACTGAAGTAGCCAACCCTTTTGGATTTAGAGTTTCGATCACCGGTGGGGCATCATAAACCTTGGTGAAAGATTGAGAGGCCGCATCAGGCTGTTGATCATTCTTGGCAGATAATTGCTGATTTCTTCCACAATATGGACAAAATTTCAAACTGTCCTGAATATCTCTGTTACAGTCTTTATCAATACATTTCATGAAACTCTCCTCAGATCAGTTTTTCGATAGAACCGTCCTCTACTTATTACCTTACCTGGCGCAAAATATAGTTGAGGCTATGCTGCAAATCGCGGGCAAAAATGCCTATCGTCGCAATGACATCTGAACTTTACCACGCAAATCACATGGAGCCGATTTGCCTGCATCTGAACCGGAACACAACTCGACCAACCTCTCGAGCCCATATCCGATAAGGTCATCCAGACTGGAACAGTGCTGTGCGTCCTTCGCCAGTTCTATGAGATATCCCCGCAATGCTGCGGACCGGACGAACATCAGGGTAAAAAAGTCATAAAGAACGGAAGAATCCACCAGGCGTTGCATCGTTCCGTCGTCTTCATAGGTGAGCACTCCGATTTGAATATCCTGTATATGAGGGTGGTCCCTTTCTATGTGGTGCAACATAAAATCGTCCACTTTTTCAGGATGGATCATATGAAGCAAAGTCAGACTCCGAATGAGGGTCTTTTTCGTTTCTTCTCGGAGAAAGCCTTTTACCGATTGCAAGGTCAAAAGAACACTGTCGGGATGGGTGATTCCCACGTTTCCCAATTCCCTCAAAAGGTGATTCATCAGTCCCCAATCTTCTTCAGTGACGGCGTTTTCCATGGCTGCCACAAAAAACTGGATGGGGGAGGCCTGAGAACCCTGTCGTTCGGCAGAGGCTCTCCCGACCGGTGTCAGAGGATAATACATGTCATTTTCTTCATGTCCGCCTCTCAGCAGGTAGGCCCGGTCGTTGCGAAGAATTTTCCAACTCATGTTCTCCAGCAACCGGAAGGACTCCTCCGTAGGATGCACCCGATGGATGAGAGCGATGACCGCCGGTATAAGGTCCCGAGTGGTATGAGAAAGATTTTGGTAGAGTCGCGCCAGCACGTCTTCCACCAGGGCGAAATCTCCAACGCCCACATAGTACAAGAGCCTGGTTCCAAAAAAGAAATACACAAACCTTTCGGGAAGCTCCGACCGGCTCACCTCCAGAATGAAACGCTCCAGTTGGCGGATGTCATCCGCTTTCACACAGATCGAATCATCCAGAATGCGCACGAATCGGATCATCCCATCTCGTTGCTCGCTTTGGAAGAACCGATCGAAGACCTCGGTAGGCCGATTGGAGATCCTGGCAAGATATACCCGAACAGCCAGGCGCCCTCCTCGGATCACCATATGCCTTCCAAACCCATGAAGAAGGATGGACAGGAATTCCCGCATCTTTCTGGCGATTACAGGATTGGTGTAGCTTTCCAGGTAACATCGCAGCATGAAATAGATGAGCCTGGAAAGGGTCGGCATATCGGTCTGAGCACGCGCACAGGAAAAGCTCTTTTCCAGGATGATCGACTTTTGTTCAGGTGTGGAACGACTGTAAAGGTTTCCAAGATTATCCAGGGCCTTCCGGCGAAACCCATCCGACTTGAGCCGGTCGACCATGCAGGCCAGGAAGATCTCCGTGCATGGAAACCCGATGATGAATGCTACTTTCAATGCCAACAGAGGAAGACTGTACCTCGATTCGGTTTCACGAGGTTTTTGCCGGTTCCTCCCAAACCATCGAGCGATCTTGCGTCGGCCTTGGACGGTCATGATGCGAATCAGTTGAAAATAAAGGGTCAAAGGGTTTGTGGATTTGGCGGTGGTGAAGACTCTCCTCTTGATCCCAGCCATTTGGTGGAGGAGTTGCACGGAAATGACGGGGTTTTCCAGGTGCCAGGCGACACAGACCGAAATTACCGTGGGATCGAAGTGATCGAGCTTTCGCGCCACCTCCAGAAGTATCTGAGGATCGTTGGTCAAAAGGCAGGCGTACTTGATGGCCCCTTCGAGGTAAGGTGACCGATGCTTGTTTCGAAGGAAAAGCAGAAGCATGGACGAAGACAACCCCCGGCGGCCCGCATGACGATACAAATGTTCGCCGAGAAAATATTCAGCCAGCCAGTCGAACCGAAACCGGACGCCCGGCCCCGATTGGGTCAGCGTTTCCGTCAGCAGAGATTGCGCCTTGGCGAATTCCAAAAGCTCATCGAGGCTGCTCAGCACATGGCCCTTGATACGTCGGTCATAGATCGACGCCAGCTCTTCATAAGAAACGGAGCACCCCATGCTCCTGTTCGACACCGTGGAGGTCGCTCCTTCCCAGGATTCCGAGATCAACGCGTCCAGCAGAACCCGAGTGTCCGGAAGTCTTTCGATGGAGAAAGCCACGTATTCCCTCAGGAGTTGCAGTATGGAAACACGTGGAGGGATGGGCCTGCCCGGCGTCAGATAAAGGATCTTTAGGATTTGCGTGAGAAAGGGGTACTTGCACACGGCCGGTAGAGGGATTGGAGTGCCCGTCAGCCTTTCCCCAAGTTCCAGGAACTCCATATGGGAAAATTCCCCCAGAGAGATCACCTGGTAAACATCGGCAGAAAGGGACCTTCCCTGATGCAAGGCAGCCTGAACGCCATTCCAGACATGCGTTTTACAACCGACGATCAGTTTCACATGGCGGAATGCCTGGATTTTGATCACAAAGTTATGGATCAGGCGGAACCACTCATGGGGCTGATCCACTTCGTTTACGGCGTCCAATATGAGGATTGTCTTTTTCCCGGCAAGTGCCGCCAACTGATCGAGATGAGAGAAAACGGCATAGAGATCTTGAGTGGAATCCGTGATTTCAATGAATTCCCGCATGAAATGATCGAAACTCGTCAACTGGCTCGGGTCGCGAATGTAGAGGTGGCAGCCTGCCGCTCGATAGCGATGACAAAGTTCATAGAGCAGCCAGGTTTTCCCCATGCCCGCCTCTCCCGTGAGGATCAGGCAAGAGGGTTGGTCGCTCAGAAACCGGTCCACCAGGGCCATGGCCTCAAGTCTCGGGACGAAAGCTCTCCGGTCGTAAGCACTTTGAGGCAGAAGGGAAAAATAATCCGAGACGGACCTTCCGAGATTTCTCAAAGAGCTTTTATGCCTGGAGAGAACCATTTCACGAATTGTCGCCTCACCCAAGACAATGCTCATGGCCTCATCGAGGCGCCTTACCGTTTTGACCTTCGCAGCCAGTCGGGCAGGGATATCGGGACGATTTTCCTCGGGGACAATGATTGTCTCGAGGAAATGGCCTTCCATTTGGCACTTTTCCTCGATATCCACTCTGCTTGTTTTGCCGAAAGAATCGACCTGTCCCGTAACGGCAATGCTTCCATCCACATCGACACCGGTGTATGCGGCAATGGCGGCCAGGGCGATCGAGAGCCCAATAGATTCATGTTCGTAGACTTTCGAAGCGTCACGAATCCACCATGTGTAATCGAAGATTGCGAAATGTATATTGGGATGCAGAGTTCTTCGGAGACAGTCCATGGCTGCCTCGAGACCATTACGAACAGCATCGTTCATGGATACGTCGGCGTCCACGGAGTTCGTAATTTTTCCCGAGCCATTGTCTAACAACCTCACGCCGACCCGGTCCAATGCCGCGCAGCGATGCAAAGCGATGCCGTCGGGATCCACCGTCTTCTCAATGAACAAAGTATTGACTTCCGCAGTCCGGCCCTCGTCTTCCAGAACATGGCGGACCATCCGTCCGATATCTTCGAGAGTCTGGGATTTTTCCTGTGATTCGAGATAGGAAAAGTACACTTTGAAGAGCGCTGTAAGCCTCTCCGTGCAATCAAGCCCACCCTGTTCGATGAACTGTTCCAGTTCCTCCTGGACCTCGTGGGGGAGGTTGGACTGCGGTTCAGGTGCTCCGGGTTCCCGGTATTCCCCGAACAGGGCTTTTCCCGTCAAGGAATGCACATACTTTTCATGGATATTGCCGAGATCCCACAAGACTTCCAACACGTTGGAATCCTGACAAATCTGGAATTCCATCGACCTCAGTTTTTTGACAAGGAGAACCAGTTCTCGGTGGGCGTTCAGGCGGGCAGTGGCCACCCTCCCCATCAGGTCAAGGTATGCGTCCGCGGCCGGGAAACCAGTTTGCCGGATTGTATCGAGGGTATGTTTCACCTCGAGAAGATCGTCATTCTTGTAAATACCGTTTAGGGAACTGTTCAGGAAATGAAGCGTGTGCTCGATGAATTCTTCGAGGGCCTTGCGCCGGTTAAAGTGTTGCTTCGGTGTGCAGGAGGGATTGTCGAGACACTGGAGATGCTTTTCCAGCTGGATCCTTTTTTCTGACAGTGAACTCGACATACAAGTTCCTTCCCGAAGGGCCGCAACGGACACCTCCGAAGGACTGGTTGGAAGTTGTTCAGCCTCTGTTTGCGGTACAAAGAATGGTCACGATCAACATGTGCGGATGCAGATCGAAAGTTCCTTCGAACCCGGTCAGTTCCCGAATGTAGACCCTTCCATCGGAGGGAATCACATCTCGAACGGTCAAAAGGATTCCTGCCGAGCGCAGAGATATCCCCACTGTCATTTCGCAGCCGAAGAATCGCTTGTCAGTCGTTTCTATTTCGGTGGTGAAAACACCGCGTTCGATACGCGGGGGATTGCACATTTCCAGACTCACGGTCTCGGTGGTGTTGCCGTCCGAGTCCTTCACGAGGGCCGTAATCCAGGATGTATCCTGCTTCCCGGTCGATGCCGATGCAACCGTCCGAAGCGGCATGAAACGGAAAATTTGCAGAGTGGATTCAAAAGCATCTTTGAGCTTGTTCAACTTACCCGAAAAGCGGAGCATGAGCTGGGAAAAATCGACGGATTCCATCCTGTCCAATGAAAATCTGGTGGCTCCCTCGAGCTCCCTGAGTCGCTTTTGGCAGCTCTCACAAGACCGAAGGTGTAGGAGATTGCGCTCAGTGAAGATCGCTCTCAAGAAACTTTTGAGCACCCGATCTGACAAATGGTCTTCGTCTGGGAGCTCGGTTGGATGGTCCCATCCGGGCAAATTGTTTTCGGCATCTTCTTCCAAGGTCCTGATTCTCAAAACTTCGCCGGCGCAGGAACCGCAAATGGAGATGTGTTCCAAAAGCATTCCGAATGTTTTCTCGTCCAACCATTCCAGCACGTAATCGTAGAGCATCTCATGAGACGGATGGCGTCCCTCTTCTACAATCTTGGTCACTTTTTCATAAGGGTCTGAAATGGCTTCTTGTCGCATGAGCAGAAAGAGCGCACTGTCGTTTTGGAGAGCATCATTCAATTTCTTATCGGTCATCTGCAAATCGTTTGATTCACTCATAGCGCCCTCCGCCGAATCAGAACCGCCGGACAAAAACTCTTTATCAAATATGATGGTCCTTCCCATCACATAGGGACATTTTTTTTGAACGGCCGAGCGATTTCTTATCAAAGCGTTTCCATGGCCTCCACACCCTCTTTTTCGATTGCATCCTTCAGGAACATACGAATTTCCATGAAGTCGCGTTGAATCATTTTCCTGTTCATTCCAGACGTTTCAGCAAGAATCTGGAAAGCCTCCTGTTCCGTACACTCATGGTCTTTCAACAAGGAAAGAAGGATGACAAAAAGCTCCAATTGTCGCCCACATTTCTGTCTTGCTTTGCTGGCTTTTGGTGATTTTTCGAACCTTTTTTTCAAAAGAAAAGTCAATTCTTCAACATAGAGCCTCGTCTCACTTGGATGCAAATCCCTGCTGGGGTCCGAATCGGGCCGATATTCACTATGCACACATGGGAGGACATATTCTCTGGCGGAGTAGCCGGCACAAACAGGATCACGTCTTTTTCTTTCCATCCCATAGTAAGGATTGGCGCGTTCTCCACGGATATCACCTTCCATCGGTTCGATGACATCCAAAGTACATGTGAAGGGCCTTGAAAGAGAGATATGGGCGCATGCCCGGCATGACTCGTGCCTCAAAATCACCCCTCTTCGACGCAAAACTCCAAGCATTTCATTGTCGACCGCTTTGCGTATGTAAGCCGCCCATACAGACAGATTACAACCATTTCGGAGCTCTACAGGGCGTTTGAGCCTTTGCACAAGGGAGCGCAGATCGATATCCTCTTCAGAATCAACCAAGCCGTGCCCATAAGACCGTTGCAGGGATGTGGCGCTCAGGGAAACCGCCTTCAGCATCACTTGAAAGGGATCGCAACGACTATTCTCCCACATTTTCTCCATCAACCCACATCCGTGGGCAGGATTGAAAAGGATCCCGCGCACATCAATGCCTATTTCTTCCATGGAATGGAAAAGGCGGTGACATTGGCTAATTTTCGTCAAGTTCGTGCACTGCCCTGAAGACGCACGAAAATCCTCACAAGGGATATCCTGAAAACGTTCGTCTCTGCCGGCACAGATCAAATGGACCCAATCATGTCGCTTATCGAGCATATTGGCGATTCTCCTCTCAAGACAGGTCGAAGCGGAATTCCAGCGATAGAAGCGATGCAAGATCCATTTGTGTAAAAAATTGTCCTTCAACGCAGGTTTCAGCCATCATATATTTTATGTCGGCCATAAAAATGAATTGAATAAGATCGATATGATTCAAATCTTTTAGCAGTAACCCAAAGTAATTGACAAGCCTTTTGTCGGATCAATGTGCAGGTAAAACAGTAGCTTCGCCAGATTGCGCTGTATTCATGGGAGAGAACGACATGAACTTGAAAAATCCCCTGACAGATTCAAGAAAATGAATTCATGTAACCGGAGGAATACTCCAAGGACGGACGCAACAGGACCAGTCGTGGCTGTCATTTTTCCCTGATGCCCTGACAAGATCAGATCGGCAGAAACCCTAACGCCATGAAAACGAGAAAGAAACCTTTTCGACTGCTCATCGTCGAAGACGATCAGGACCGGATTCGGTTTCTGCATTGCTGGCTTCCGGAAGAGGTGAAGCCCGTAGTGGCTACCAGCGCAGGGAAAGCCTTGACTATTCTCAGGCTGGACGGGCCTCGTGGAGAATATGCCGGTATCCTCCTGGATTACAACCTTGAAAAACAGGCAGTTACGAAACGGGATCAAGAGCTTTCGGGTAAAGAGGTTTACCATGCTGTGATGCAGTATGTTTCCCTCGATGTTCCGCTTCTTGTCCATTCCAATGCATCCATTTCGGACGAGATTCGCAAGCTGGAAAAAAGAGGTTTTTGGGTGACTCACATCCCATTTCACGATCTCTCCAGGCAACGCCTGCGGGAATGGCTTGGGGAGGTGTGCGAGAATTGGGAAGATCTTGAGGATGCGTAAGCGAAAAGATTACCGGATGCTCGGTACCTCATCGTACCGAATAGGCCTTTGATTCATGCAATCACTTATGAGCAGGGAGAAGAACATGGCAAGGAAATGCCCTAGGTGTAACGGAAAAGGGACTATCCAATGCTCTACATGCAATGGTAAGGGACGCATTTATCCTCTGCCCGTGCTGGGAATTGGAGGAAAGGATTGTTCAAGGTGCAATGGAACTGGAGAACTGCGCTGCCCGGCCTGCAGCGGGAAGGGCCAGGTGAAATGAGGCCTTCCATCCCCGGAAAAAATTTCGCGAGAGTTGAACAAAAAGGGAATGTGGCGGTCGCTTCTCTCAAAGGAACCCGCCACCAGTTCAATGAGGACCGCTATCGAATACTTTCGCAAGATGTGCCTTTGGTGGGGTCACAAAACCGAGGAGAAATTTTCGCTGTTTTCGACGGGATTGGAAGTACGGAATTGGGGATGCGGGCCCCCAGGAACTGTGCGACCAACTGGGGCGGTTTTACACGCATCCTGAGGCTTGGGCACTCTCAGCAGAGGGGATTCATGAATTGTTGATGAAGGCCAATCTCACAATTCATGAGTGGGGGATGGACTCAAAGAGTGGGCGGCACAAGGGGGGCTGTGCAGGGTCCATTGCGTGGATTTATGAAGATCAGCTTTTTGTGTTCCATGCCGGCGACACCATGGCAATTCAAATCCGGGACGGCCAGGCCACGGTGCTCACGCATTCTCACGAATGTAATGGTGGGATTTACAGGTTTTTTGGATTGGGGCCGGAGCTCGAAATTGACGTCGGAGCTCACTCGTTGGAAGAGGGAGATCGAGTACTGCTGTTTTCCGATGGAGTCACGAAGGCCTTCGAACTGCTTGAAGCGGTTGAGGTGGTGGAGGAATTCACCGATATTCGGCGTGCGGTGATGGAGCTTGCTCAGCGGTCCAGGCACAAAGGCTCCTCCGATGACATCACGGTTCTTCTTTTCGAGGTGGAAGACTGACAGACAACTGGTTCTGAAGGGAGTCAATATTCGAAAGGGTACGTTGCAACATGAAGCTATGACACCAATTCCACAGTGCGGACTTCAATCCCCACCTTCAGCTTGCGGAGGATCACCTCAAAGATGCCCGCCAGATTGTCCATGCCCGGATTCCCGCTGGGAGAAAGCATCCGTTGAAGGCTCTTGCTCGGCCTGGCCGTCAAGGATGCCAGTTCCTCAAATCCCACTATCGCGTTCACCAGGTCCCGCAGATTGAGCCGGGCTGTCTCCGGTCCGCCATTGAGAAACAACGTGGCCGCTTCATCCAGCATGGCTCTGGAAAATTCAGGATCGCGCTGGACGCGTTCGATTACAGTCTGTTTGAAATCTCTCGTCAATGCCATTTCTATAAGCTCTTTATTCGTAGCTCCCCAGCCTCCAGATTATTGACCTTCATGCTCAGCTCCTGACTGAAATATCAGTAGGAACGGCTATCCTGTTTGCGATGGGTGTGTAGATGTCGACTCCCACTTGCTCGGATCGGATCGATACAACGAGGGAGTACCTGGCTTTCCGGTCCCAACGCCCAAGGTGATGGCGTTCTTTCCACCAACCGCCGACAGGGTAAACCGCCAACAACCCTCTGTGAGCCAGGTCGGCTGCCGTTCCTTGCCAACGGTCTGAATGAATGGAGCCCCGGTCTCTGAGCTGAGATCCAAGAACCCAACCCGTATCGTAGCTGGCCGCTACCTGCTCTTCCTCATCCCGCGCAGCTCTATTGACTCGTTTTCGAAATTCATCGAGGGATTCGGTGGGCATCTTCACTGTGAACCTCAGACCGTGAGAAGCATAACGGTGTCGGTACTTCCAACCACGGCGACCGGGACTGGGCTCGATGAAATAGGAGAGAGTCACCCGCATTTCAACTTGAGACGCTCCCAGATTCTCGAGCACCTCCACCGGCCAGGGAATGCTATGGAGATGCATGTCGCTGGTCTTGACATAACTTCCTTCTTTGAGGAAAGGATTGAGCGAATCCTCGATAATGAGAGTGACTGAATTCGAGGCACTCCACATGGCACGCCGCAGGCTCGGCACTCCAAACCCATAACAACGGAGCAATCGCTCCCGATTCCCCCTTGTCTTGAAGGGTATGAATTCCTCCATCATGGCATGGGTCCACTCGGCGGAGTGCACGATCAGCGCTCGGATGGTCTCCGGCCAAAACTCGGGGTATCGATGCTGGAGGATAGCGGCCATTCTGGCAGCTTGCGCGGTTGCCGGGCTGGTACCATGAGTGGTCACAAAGGATTTGAAGAGCGGTCGCCAGTATGTCGTAAGTAGACACAAATCGTCGATGGGCACTGCCTCACCTGTAACGGGATTTCGTGCCGCATTTCCTCCTTCCATGACGATGTCGGGTTTGACGGACCACTTGCGGCTCCAACAAAGAGACGTCGTACTCGAAGGGCTCAAGGCGCCAGCGTTGGCAACGAGCCGCCAATCAATATAATCCTCGTGGTGAATATGAATCCTGTCCGTGTACGCACCCACCGTCACCACATTCCATGCTTGAGCAGGATCGTGAATCCCGTTGGCCTGGTTGATGTCCGGATACAGGCGCCAATCCTCCTGATCGATATTGCCTGCGGAAACGAACATGAGCCTTTGCTGACCATCTTCGGAACCGGAGCAAATCTGATCCAATTCAGCAGACCAGGATGAGGGATATCCCCGATCCCGAAAATCCGGGGCTGTGACAGCCATGCATATGCTGCGCGGACGGAAAGGGGCTGCCACCTCGGCTCTGGCGACAGCCTCACGGGTAATGGCCCCATACAGGTCCGGATCGTTCTCCCCGATAGGCGGCAGGATTTTTACAGATTCGAGCTGATGGACCAGCTTCACATTCTCTTTTGCCGCAAGCAATGGAGCTAGATCGCCGTAGAGCGCCACACCCGCCATCTCGGTGCCATGACCGTGATGATCCGCTGCGGGCCATCGAGGATGACATGTCAGAACAGAGTCGTCCTTCAACCCTGGTTGAAGGAGAGGGTGTCGATGGTTCACTCCGGTATCCAGGAGACACACAGCGGGCGCACTGGAATCCGGCGGATCGAGTCTTTGGCTCAGGTCTCCTGCCCATTCCCTCTGCTCATAGGGAGAAAGGTCGATGAAAAAGCTTGGAGGATCTTTTGCTTTCCGCAGTTCGGCGATGCAATCCAGAAGCTCCGCAGATCGGCTCATGTGCGATTTGGCGCCATATGCGAGCACCACGGAGCGGTCGGGAAAGCGAATTTCCGAGGGGCCTATTTCAAGTCCAAGACGGCTGCCGTGTTGACGAAATGTGGTCAGGGTGGCCTCACGATCCCCACCGACTCGAAGCCAAACCTCCCACCACAAAGGATCGTCCGAGGCCGGAAAGATACTTTCATCGTCCGTCCAGAAAGATTCGAGGGCTGCCAGGTGGATTTCGGAAATGCCGGCGACAAGCCGCTCGTTTCGCGGCCTTCCGGTCTGTGTTTCACCGGCAGCATAGTCCTCCAATTTTTTGACGAAATAGGAGAACTTGCCTTCAGGTATGAATACAGTTGCATACATGACCTCGCCCCGCTGCCTAACGGCGGCAAGCTCGATGCCTTGCTGAGACGATTCGAGGCTGTTCAAAGCCAGTTCGAATTCTGGCTCACTCCTGAATTCTATGTGCATCCCCTTCTGATCGAGGATGCCGACCGCGGTTCTGTTGTCATCGATAGACTGTGCGGCTGTACGCGCGGCTTCGATCTGTTTCAAAAGCCCGGCACCGTGTATGGACGCATTTCGGGAAGGCAACGCCAAACTCTGCCTTCCAAGCCGTGGAGAGGTATACTTTTCGGTGGTGGTTGTTCCCTTGACGACGAGGTGTTTGAGCTGTTGGCTTCCTTCAGTTGGCATTTATCTCTTTCTTCATCGGTGCACTACAGAACGCCGTTCTTCCAAAGCGGAGAGGAGGCGTCCGGTTGTGACGACGACCGTTCCCGAGAGGATCGATTCCTTTGCAGCATCTTCACACGCTCGGACAAGATCTGCATAGCTGAGGCCGCCGGCCGCATCGAGAATGCACTTCCAGTCCACGTCCGTGGTATCGAAAGCCGCCAGGCTATTCTTGAACATGGTCTGAGCCAAGTCTCGAGTCGGATGCTGGTACTCGATCACATCATCAAAGCGTCGAAACAGGGCTCGGTCCAACACTTCTCCATGATTCGTCGTGGCAACGATCAGGCTGTTTGATCTGTCCTGATCGAGAAGCTGAAGAAAAGATGTGAGAATACGGCGCATTTCCCCCACATCGTTGGGGATGGCTCGCTCGCTGCCAATGGCATCGAACTCATCGAACAGATAAATACCGGCCGTCTGCTCCATGGCTCCAAAGATGAGCCGAAGCTTTGCAGCCGTCTCTCCCATGAACTTGGTGATTAGGCCGTCGAGCTGGATAACGAAAAGCGGCAACTTGAGCTCACCCGAAAGAGCGGAGGCTGTCATAGTTTTGCCGGACCCGGGCGGACCCATGAGAAGGAATTTTCGGCGCGGCGATAGACCATGGGCATGGAGCTTATGCTGCTGGCGATACTCTCTGAGAATCCGTGTCACACGCCGCAGCAGAGCATCGGTCAACACCATATCCGCCAGTTTTGCTTGCGGGTAGGATGCGGCCAGAAGCTCAGAGAGCTCACCTCGTGGAGTGGCTATAGGTACGGGGCCTTTTCGGCACTTGGTCCCGGCACTGGATTTGGCTTCATCGACCAGAGTGCGCAGTTCATCGGCAAGACGTCCATGCCCCTGACGGGCGGCGTGTGCTGCAACCTGCATGGCGACAGCACAAAAGCGAGCATCATCTTCCTCTATGTAGCTCTTGATCAATGCTTTGATTTGCTCCGCTGTGGCCATAAAAAACCCTATCTTATATTTTTGTTTCTGGAACCTACATAAACGCGGGACCAATTGAACAAACACTAATGCGAATACCGAAGTAAGACAAGTTGAAAGAATGACAAACACGTAGAGTGTGTTCAATGATGAAAACCCAATGGAACGCCCGACATTGAACGGATAGGATCTTAATCTACTGGATTTATTAGTGCTCAATCATGTGAAATAGTCAAAAAATCTAAAAAATCAAAGGGGGTGCTCAATGCCGGCAACACGATCGAGCAGCCCTTCTTGTCGGGTTTCTCAAGGCTCACCCAGGTGCACCACGCATGGTCACTTTACTATGCCGAGCTATACTCAACACATCGTTCCGTCTTGTTCTCCCTGCGCCACAGCGTGTTTTTCGGCAACATCGCCAAGGAGCCCGCGGAATTGATCGAGCTTGGCCGGATTCTGGCGGCACTGGGTCAGTAGAATCACTTGCTCCTGGAGTTGTGGCACAGTGAGGTTGTCTCGCGGGGTTTTGTATTTGGCCATTGCATATTTCCAGTATCGATCCTGTGGAAGATTCAGGCCTGTGAGCATTTGGTCGATGGTGCTCACGGCCGTTTGCCATGCGGCATGGCTGTTGGATGGATTCGGGGGCGGGGGCTGTGGGCTTCTGTGGTGCTGTTCCTGTTGATTTCTCGGTCCATGCCCGGTGTTGTGCATTCCGTCGCCATTGTGAGACCTTTCGTTCTTGTACACACTGAGCTGATAGCCGGCGAAAAACCAGGCACAGCCGAGGGCGTTTGTGAGCGCCCCCTTCATGGCCCACTCGATGAGGGTGTTGGTGCTGCCGCCCGTTGCGGGGACGGGATCGGACATGGCCACTTCGCCGTCGCGCAGGAAGCGATACCAGATGGAAAGCTTGCAGGTGGCGGTCACGTCTTCCTCTGTGTAGCCTCCTTTGCGCTCGACGGTCTTGGATGAAGAGTCGATGCCGTCCAGGTTGAAGCCCCAGCCGTAGCCGATGGGTCCGAAGAGCTCCAGGAGCAGATCGGGCAGGAAAGCGGGGATAATGTCGGTGAGACCGAGCTTGCCGCCCTTCCCTCCTTCGATCTTTTTGTAGGCGTGAGCCGGTAGCTGCCGATCGAGCTCCCGGAATGCTTCGAATAAGTCTTTTCCCGTGATGGTTTTGAGCTCCATGATTGATCCTCGTTAGGTTGCAGACTGTGAAAACCGGACCAAGGAAATGGGGTGGATGCACGGATGCCCTCATGCTGCCCGGCAAGATAGTTCAGTGAAATGGTGCATCCCCTCCGCTATCGCGGAATCACCAGTGATCGGCCATGTTTCCCCTCCTCGGCTTCACACAGCCCACGGACCCGGCAGTAACCGTCGCACTTCCACCGGCGGGTCTCTTCATCGGCGACCGGCGGCAGGATACCGGAATCGAAGGCCTGCGCGAGGCAGGCGAGCTTGGGAGTAACGAAGGTGAGGACGCTCCGGTCATCGTAAAGCGGGACCTCGGGGATGCGGTAGTAACATTCCCACTTCTTTTTGCCCGAGGGGTATTCTCGCACAAGCCGCGGGTGCCCGATCATGTTCCGGCGTTTGCCGCTCCTGACCGGGGGATGGACGAGAAATTCGACGAAGGGTGTCACCTGCCCCGTTTTCACGACCTGCATGAGGGAGAGGTAGGCGATCTCGATGTGATCCACGCGGAACCTATTCTGCCGGGCGATCCAGGCATAGATGTTGGTCTGCCAGATGTGCTCTTCCTTGGCGCCCTCGAAGATGACGTACTGCAGGCCGTTGTCCCCGATGGATTTCCAGTCTTTGAGCACCCCCTGTTCCAGGAAGCGCAGTTTGTAGTTGTCGAGCTGGCCGCTCACCTCGTGCCCGTTGACGCTGGCCCGCAGGCGCATCTCCGAGCGTCGCAGGTAGGGATTGTCCATGTCGGGGCGCTCCACCAGGCGGTGGATCAGCTCCCCCCGCAGGCTGTACCACATGCTTTCGGGAGTGGCCGCATAGTCGGTGACCCGTTCCAGGTAGGTCGATCGAAGGCATCCGAGGAGCGCCGTCACGCTGATGCGATCCCCCGTGTGCTCGGCAGCCTGCCAGTTGCGTTCGCGCTCGAAGAGGGCTTCGCGGATTTCCAGGTCGAAGCATTCACTTTGGCAGGCAAGGCAATCATCGAAGGTCTTTTCCTGCCCGTCCGGGCAAAGGGCTCTTTTCCAGGGCATGGCTCTTCTCCTTATGCAAGATAGGGGATGAATGGTTGGATTGCGCGTTGATAAGGCATTCGAGGAAGCTCAAGCCGTCCCGATGAATGGGAGGCATCGATGCAACCGAAATGGATTCACAATCGGTAGACGGAAATCAGATGAGTGTGGGCTCGAGGAGGAGGCTGCAGAACTTTCCGACGCGTCGGAAACGAGACTGATACAATTGGGACTACATGAGCATGGAGTCGGAGGGGGAATCGAGCTCGGGGAAACTCTCAGGCGGAAGGGTCTCAGAAAGCTGCCGTGCTTCCTGGCTTCCATTACCGCCCAAGACCTGCCCATCGTAGATGTAGATGCCTTGACCGGGCTCGTCGGCAACCGTCTCGATCCACACCTGGTAGTCGCCCTGGCGAGCCATCTCCTCGATGACCCTCCAGGATTCCCTGTCGAGGAGTGAGCCGTCTTCGATGCGGATGATCCGGAGCCTGGGATTGAGAGCCATGGCGATGGCCATCCCGACGCGGAGCTTTTCGGCGGTACTCGCCTGGCTGACGGGGACGCCGTTGTACACGACCTTTCCATTTCGAAAGTCGAGCCCGCTGACGGGAAAATCGGTCCGTTCCATGAGCTCCGTCTTGTAGCGGGCGATGGCGTCGAGCTTTGCGGTGCATTCGCTCGCCTGTTTCTGCTCATGGGCAAGCTCCTCTTCGAGCCCTCGGCGTCTTTCGACATCGGCGGCAATGCGGTTCAGCTCGTCAGCCTGGGCAATTCGTGTATCGACTTCCGAGAGATCGTGGTCGACGAGGTCACGGACGGCACTGACCGCAGAAAGCAGTTCTTCCCGGGAGCTTCCGATAAGGGAGTCTGTACTGATCATGAGGTCTTCCGTCTCGCGGAGCTGCTGCAGGAGGTCTTGCTTTTTTTGCTCTAGCTCTTCTTTCCGCTCTTTGAGCCCCTCATGGCTGCGTTCGAGGTCGAGCAGCTCTCTTCGCATCCCATCGTTGCGCGCATTTTCCTCTTCGAGGCGCTTCCTCTCGGAAAGCAACTGTGCGGCACTGACTGGTTGTACCGTTTCCATTCCCGGTGGTATTTCGACCGCCGTGACGACAGCCTCCAGACGTTTGGCGTTGCGATGGTGGTCGGCACGCTGCTCATAGACGGTCTTGTACACAGCATTCATGGCCCCGATGGGGTCTCCGTTTTCCTGAGCAGGGATGCCGGACAGCCTTTGGAGATGCTCGTAGGAGAGAGGAATCGTCACCAGGGAGAGCAGAAGCTCGCGCTGCTTGCCTTCATCCAGGCGCGCAAAGGCCAGCGGGTCGAAGGAGAGCTTCCCCAGGAGCTGATCCAGGACTTTTTGAGGGCTTTTCCACTCCAGTCCCTCCTTGTTCATGACCTTGAGATAACTGCCCTTGTGAGTGAAAGTCCGGGTCACCAGCATCTCTCCCAGGTCGAGCCGAATCTCTCCCTTAGCGGCTCCCTTGCGGATGGGTTCTTCAGGCAAAGCCTGACCACCGCCGAGGGCGTACCAGATCGCGTCCAGCACGCTGGTCTTGCCTGCAGCGTTGGGACCGGAGATCTGAACGATGTGCCCTTCGGGAGTGATCTGAACGGCACGGAGCTTTTTCACGTTTTCAGCGGTAAGCTGGATGATTTTTAGAGGCTGATCCTGTTGCATGAAGTACCTCCTCTTCAGAGTTTGTTTTGGGGGTCGTACCAAATAGGCGTTGCCGGAAATGCTGAAAACAACCTTGGCGGAAATCTTGTGTTGATCGCGCTGGAGCATGGTATAATTTTTTTAAATTTTTAAGCACGACGCCACACAAAGAAGTGGTCAATGTGTGGACTTGCAATTGATCGTTTCAAAGATAGAAAGAACGTCGGCGAAGATACGGGGTGCATTCCAGTTTGACGCCAACAGGGGGGTGCATGATGGGAGAGATCCAATACATTTCGGATGAGAATAAGAAGATCACGGGGGTTATCGTGCCCATTGAATTATGGCGAGAGATTCAGTCGGAGAAAGAGACAGCTTACTTGCTCAAGAGTGAGACCATGAAAAAACGATTGCTCGATGCAAGGAATCGCAAAGAGAGTATTCCATTCGATGAAGCCCTTGAAAAACTTGGTAGTTGATCCCGCCATTCAGGCCGACACCCTGAATTTCTTGGAGTTTCTCTTGAAAAAAGTAATCGATGATGCCTGCAGAGACGAGGAGCGACAGTGGTTCCACTTTTCGCTGGAATCGGCTTTGAAGGATATGGAAGATGAGCCTCTTGTCTATTCTGAAGCTGATTTGAAAGAGCACTTTCAATGAAGCGACCCGGCCATTTTCTCATTCTCCCCAAGCTCATGCGTTACCCGCAAAGCGGCAGGTGCTTTTTCACGCAGGTCTTGCCGTCTACCTGGTAATAGGCGGTGGTGAGCTGCCGGGCCAGTTCCTTCCCCAGGAGCTCTTTGAGAAACCGGGATTCCTCCACGCAGGACTTGCCGGTAAATCCCCGCGTTTCGATCTTCACCTCTCCATCTTCCGTGATATCGATAACGATCTGCTTCATTTTTCGTTTCCCTCCAAACACTCGTGGATGCGATCGATGCTTCGCTGCATGCGCCGAATGGCGCCTTCCAGCTCCGCGATCCAGCCAAGCAGGCTGGCATGCCGGCCCCGTTCCCCCATGCGATCCCACATGTCCCAAAATTCGCGGCTGAAGTAGGCCTGACGGATGGGCACGAGGTCGGCGCGGGGGGTGTCGGGTATCTCGAGACGACTTTTCATGGGTCCTCCTACATTGAGAGCACAAGCCGGATGCCCTTTACGGATTTGGCCTGCTGGACGCGATAGCCTTTGAGGCGGGCTTCCCGCTTGACGCGCTCGATGGCGTAAGCCTGCTTGAGCTTCCCCGCTCCGGGTCCCAATGCTCGCTCCAGCCCCCCATCCCTCCAAAAATCCCAGAGCAGGAAATACTTTCCGTCCTTCCGAACCACTCCCACTTCGTAGGCAGCCCCCGGGACCCGGACGGCGTGGTCGCATTTGCCCAAGTCGTCGGCCGAAAAGCCTTCCGGGAGGGGGGTGTCCCCCATGTATTCGCCGTACCAGGTGTAGGTTTTTTGGTTCCGCACGAACTGTAGGCCCAAAGACGCGCAGGCCGCTTCGAGGGTCTCCAGGTCGTTGATTTCCAGCTCAATTTTCGAAACATGACTCATACAGCTTCTCCTCTATTGCAGATTTTTGAAATCGCACGTCGTAACGCAGGGCACACAGCTCCGTCAGCTCCTCTTCGTTCAAAACGATCTTGCTGGAGGAGTCCCCTCCCACGATGCTGACGCACACCGTGCCGGGTTCCCTGCATTCTTGGACGGCAATGGTCGCTTCCGGATCGACCGAGGATTGGATGCTGAAAGTTCTCAGGATCATACGGTTTCCTTTCTTTCCAGAATGTTTTGAACGATGCCCCGATCAAAGAGCTTCTTGGGCACAATCGCCCAGGTTCCCGGGAAACAGGTGGAAACGAACTCCTTGGCGGATTCGAAGTTGTGGTGCTCGACGATGCGCATTTTCATGGCGCTCTCGGAGCTGGACGAAAAGCTTGAAAGATCGAACGCAAGAAAGAGCATATTGGTCCTCCTGTTTGAAAGTTTCCTGGCAATGCGGATACTCCTCCCGCCACCGATTCCATCTCAAAAGACGGAAATGAAATCGATGGACAGCGAGGGGTCCTTGGCAATGGTCAGATTGAGCGGATCTTGCGCTGCTCCGTAATTTGATCTTCCGGGGTATTGGCCGGGCGGGCGCGTGTCCTGGCCCATTCTCGAAGGGACTGGATCTCTTCCCGCATGGTGCGGGAAAGGGGTACGATGGCGCTCATGGCGGCATCGAGCCCGTCGAAGAGGGAGTCCTTGGCGATCTGCTCGATTTCAGCCCCGGTGAATCCGTCCAGCCGGGCTGCCATCTCCTCCGGGATGGCGGCTTCATACTTCTCGTTCATGATGCGAATGATTTCCAGGCGCTCCCCGCTGCCCGGCAGGTCCACGAAGAAAACGGCATCGAATCGGCCGGCACGCAGCAGTTCGGGCGGGAGCATACCGACACTGTTGGCGGTGGCCATCATGAGGATGGGGGCCGTAGTTTCCTGCATCCAGGTGAGCAGATGTCCCAGCATGGAAGCCGTGACGCCGCTGTCCGTCTGCCCGCTCGACTGCGACCCGGCCAGCGACTTTTCGATCTCGTCCACCCACACCACCGCTTCCCCGAAGGCTTCGATGATGCCGGTCGCCTGACGCATGCGCCGCTCGGATTCCCCTACGAGTGAATTTTTGAGGGCGCTGATATCCAGCCGGATGAGCGGCCAGCCGAGGATGGAGGCGGTGGCCTTGCTCGCGAGGCTCTTTCCGGTGCCGGGAATCCCCACGAGCATGACGCCTTTGGGTTTGGGAAGGTGCTCGTTTCCAGGGAGAAATGCCGTTGCGCGGTTTCGGATGTATGCTTTGAGGGTGCCGAGTCCCCCTACCCGGCTGATGTCTGCGGGCTCCCAGAACTCCATGAGCCCCGACTTCTTGATCATCTGGGCTTTCACTTCGGTGATCACGTGCTGGTCGAATCGTCCCTTTTTCACGAGGGAAAGGGCGAACGCCGTTTCAGCCTCGAACTCTGTGAGGCCCTTGGCCGCCCGGGCCGTGTGGGTGTCGGCTTCCACCGGAAGAGCATTCCCCTCGGTATCCTGGAGGGAAACTCCCTTGGCCAGGTCCTGCTGCATGGAGAAAAGATCACTTTCGCCGGGAAGCGGCATGGCGATGATGTGGAAGAGCTTTTCGATTTCCGGACGGAGCTGGAGCGTGGGACAGACCATGACCAGGCAGCAGCCGATGGACTTCCATCGCACCACGCCGTTTTGAACGGCCTGGATGACTTCGGGAATTTCCAGGAAGAGGTGGAGGTTGTGGGCCAGGAGGACGCTGTCCTGCTGCGTGCTCAGCCAGTGGATCGCCTCGACGGGGTCGCGGACCTCATCCAGGAGCTTGCCGTTTTCCGCAGTACGAAAGCCTTGGAGGCAATCCCAGGCGGTGAAGCTCCAGCCCTCGCAGGGAAGTACCGTTTCAGCGCGGTGGGGCTCCTGGGTAAGCAGGCAGATGGCGGGATATCCCGCCCGAAGATAATCCTTGATCATGTTTTTTCTCCTTGTGTTTGATTGGGGGCGCAGACCGAACCTGGATATTTTGTTCACGCGGCAAAGGAGCGTGGTTCCTGGATGTGGATCTTTCGTCGGGGGATGTCGACGAGGGCGAGATTCAACGCATCCTTGACCTTCCCCATTTCGGCGGCGATCTGATGCTTGAGGAAGGGATCTTCCCGGAGGGCGGACGCGGATACGCCGCCCACGATGCGCCGCGCTTCGGAAACAAGACGTTGCAGCTCGTCATCGTCGAAGAGGTTCCTGGCCTCGAAGGAATCCAGGAAGGCCTGCATCTTCTCCATCATGGAGCGCTTGAAGATTTTGGGCTTTTCGCTTTCCTCGCTTGTGAGACGATTGACGATGTGGGCGACGTTGTCGGCGAATTCGGCACGGAGAGCGGCGATGCAAAGCTCCTCCGTCTCCTGCATCATGGCTGCGAATTTGGCCTTTTCCCGCTCGTAGATTTCTGGTGTGAGGATGCTATGCCGACCCGGCGTTTGGATGGTGAGGTAGGTCCAGCTGAAGTCGAACTTGGTCCGGATCTGCGCAGGATAATCGGTTTCACTGAAAAGCTTTCCCAGGCTCAGGCGCGCCATTTCTCTCGCTTCTTCGTAACCTTCTTCGAATCGGACCACCTCCTTGCAGAACTCGGATCGGTGGAGGTTCAAAACCTCTTCGACGTTGCCGATCTGCTCCTTGGGAACCAGGGTGAGCCCATGGATGGGAAAAGGCAGGGCTTTCTTTTCCAGGTCTTTCCTCGCCCGGCTGATGACGGCCCGGATGGGATGGAGGGTTTCGGGATTCACGAGATACTTTCGGCCTCGCAGCCAGTCGCTGTCTCCCACCTCCTCCATGACCGAAGCCTCCAGGATCCTGGAACCCTGCCAGCAGGAAGTGCTCATTTGAACGAGGCAAGCCTCTTGAAAAATGTCTTTCATGGATCGCTCTCCTCTCTCATGGCCCTTCCCACCAGCAGCGTGTCTCCCGGGTAAAGGGCAAAGGCGAGCTGCGCTCCGGTCGCTCCCAGGAACCACAGCCGGGTGACCGATTCGGCCTCTTCCGGGGGCGGGCCGTTCAGAACGAACCACTCCCGGTGGGTGAGGATTTCATGGGCGGACCGTAGCTTCTCGATCTCCGCCGTGAGCTCGGCGATGTGCCGCTGCGCCCACGCCGGCAGGGAAGAGGTATCATGGGTGCGTTTTCCCTGTTGGATTTGCATGGCGTTTCTCCTGTTTACTGTGAAAATCCCCCTCGATCCCCCTTTGATAAAGGGGGAAGCGTTGTGTTTCTCAGCCAGAGAGCTATTGCGTTTCCCCCCTTTGGCAAAGGGGGGCCAGGGGGGATTTCATGATGGAGGGGGAACGATGCACCATCATGACCGTCGGGATTGACGGCTCACCACGAAAGC
This sequence comes from Desulforhabdus sp. TSK, assembly GCF_022836495.1. Taxonomy (GTDB): domain Bacteria; phylum Desulfobacterota; class Syntrophobacteria; order Syntrophobacterales; family Syntrophobacteraceae; genus Desulforhabdus. The sequence continues at coordinate 6,063 of NZ_BQXM01000018.1, read as the reverse complement.
ACGAAGCGTATGAAGAATGCCTCCAGGGGGGAATCCATAAGCGTGCCTTCGTGGCGAACCGCTTACACTCAGAATGGAATGTCCTCGGTGGGGACATAATCGGCGTCGGGGTTGAAGTGCTGCTGGGCCTGGCGCTGCGCCGAAGCCTGATAGGCTTCAGTTCCCGACCGGTCTTGGCTCTCCTGGGCACCGTTTCCCCCAAGGAGCTCCAGCTGGTTGATGCGGATTTCCACCGAGGAGCGGTTGTTCCCCGACTGGTCCTGCCAGGAGCGCTGCACGAGCTGCCCCGAAATGCAGACCTTGGAGCCCTTTTTCAGGTACTCCACGGCGATCTCCGCCGTCCGCCCGAAGGCTGTGGCGCGGAACCAGTGCGTTCTTTTCTCCATCTCGCCGTTCTGTCCCTTGGCAAACTCGTTCACGGCGATGTTTAGGTTGGCGATGGCAAGACCCGACTGGGTGTACCGAATCTCGGGGTCCTGGCCCAGATTTCCCGCGATGGTGACGGAATTGATCATGGCTAAAATCCTTTATAAGTTGTGTTAACAAAGTGTTGTAAGATGGGGCCTTGCCTTCCGGAGACTACCCTGCTGCCGATACACGCTTCTCCGACAGCCTGGACGGCAGGTAGTGCTGCACCTTGCTCCTCTAGCCGCACTCGGGCAAAGTGCCGGGCCAAGACCCGCTTTCACCGCCTACAGACGGAAATCCTATTTGATGTGAACGAGGACCTTGTCCTCCCCGTTGAGGCCGCCACAGACGAGCTTTTTGAGGTCTCTTCTCAAAGCTCGAGCTGCCTGCTTCCAATCTTCTCCGAGCTCCATTTCCGCCGTGACTCCGTGAGAAACCGTCCACGAATTGAAATCCTTCGACATCTTTTTGCTCACCAGAACCGTGATTTCCGTGACCTTCATGGGCATCACCTCCTTTCACTCCAGGCAGGTTGAAATCGAATCCGCGCGGATCGTGATCGCCCCGTCATCGAGGGACACGATCCCGGAGACGCGATATTTTTTGCCTGCCTGGAGAGGAGAAGGGCTTTGAACATGGATGTTGCGGTTGGTGGCGATGCCGTCGCGCGCAACTTCAGGAGTGAACAAGAGAGACACCCGCTCGCCGGCGAACAGTTCGGGCGCATTGGCGAACGTCTTGGCGTGAACTCCCTGCACGTAAATGTCGGCCGCCTTGCTGTAGGTCCGATAGGAGACGAAGGACAGGGGCTGTATCCAGCCGACTGCCCAATTGATGAAAGTCATGGTCCGATTGGTGGTCCGGATGAAATCCGCCCCGGCTTTCACCGTCTGCCAGTCCTTGGCGTCCTGGGCAGGCCAGATGCCGAACATGGCCGTTTGCATGGATTCTTCGAGGATAAAAAGGGAAAAGCTCACGAGACCGCAGAGAGCCAGGTAAACCGTGAGAAAGGAGAGCATGCGCTTCGCTCTCCTGTGAAAGCGAAGCAGCCGGGCTCTCATTTGACGATCTTTCTGAGGGTGTACGTCACATCGCCGTTATTGTCCCTCCTGGAGACGATGGCCTTGATGGTCTCACCACCCTGGACGGCCGAGGCTTCCTGGTGGGAAGGGCCGAAGGCGAAAATCGGAGCCTCCGCCGTGTAGGAAACTCCCTGAAGCGTTCGATCTTCTGAAATGAACAGAATCGTGTACGGGGCGCCATCCTTGTTGACCTTCTGCATGGCCCGCTCCACCCTGGCCGTGAGGAGCAGATCTTCAGCAGCGGCCATTCCGGAACAAGTAAGAACCAGACTCAAACTCAGTACTGCCAGATGCTTTTTCATGATGAATCTCCTTCAGTGAATGGTTGATATGTTTGCCTTCTTCAGGCGCTTCACTTTGGAGAGACGGAAATTGAATTTTCGAGGTGGGAAAAAGTCGTGGAAGGGGACGCTGAAAACGCTGATGACCGCAGACAAACGCTGATAAAAGAAGAAAAGTTGAAGTACTTTCAGCGAAAGTCAGCGCTTTAGTCAGCGTCTTCAGCGTCCCATCGTTTCTCACTGTTACGCCACAATGCGTTCTTCCTCCTCCCGAACGGGTTCCGGCAAACCGGCACAGCACTGAACCGTGATCCCGTGCCGGCACTTTTCCCCCAGCGCCACCGAGTGGAACCACCGCCAGGCCCCGACCCACCCACCAACCGGGCGCCACGAGCCACAACCGATGGACCGCAACCCTCTCGGGCCAGCCACGGGGAAGACCACGACCGGCTTCCCCAACCGGGCCGCCTCACGGCAGGTGAACCAGGTGCCGGGAGATTCACCGGAAATGAATGCCACGACCCCTTCGGCACGCTTGACCAACGCGATGGTCCGGGCAAAAAGCGCGCTCAGGTACTGATGCCGCGAGCAACCGCGAACTGCCTGACCGGGCACCACTTCTCCTCCCTGTGAGACAAAAGTGTGGAGCACCGGACGACATCGGGCTGGAGCCTGTGAAATATCCCCTGGCAGGAAGACCATGGAACCGGCACACGCCGAGGCTCCTGACGCCACCACCGCCTGGAGAGCAAAGAGGTCCGCCCCCAGGGCTCCCCCCGTTCCAATTTTGCAATCCCGCTGCAGAAGAGACCGCACTACGTCAGCCACCGCCAGAGCCCGGGACGCCGGCAACTCCCGAGAACCCACCACTGCCACCAAACCCGCCATGACACACCTCCCCGTGAAATGAGACCAAGCCAAGAAAGCCAGGAAGCAACAACCACGCTGGAGAGGCGGAAACGAGATTTTTTGTGGCGGTAAAGAGCGATGGTAAAACAAGCAATGATCGGAAGGCAGAAAATAAAACTCATGAGGTTTTGGATGGCTTCATCGAGGGCAGAGGATTTGATGCGCCCTCCGCCGCATCCATATCCCAGGGTTCGAAATCCTCCCAGTCCGCTGCGTTCCAGACCTCCGGATCGGAATCGAGGCTGATCCCGATCTCGTGAACCACATCGTAATGGTGGATTCTCGCCAGCTCGTACATCTCCGGATCGCTCCAGTTTCCGAAACGCTTTCGCCAGTAATCGTGCATGACCGTCTCCTTTCAGCAAAAGTGAATGTTTGCAAAAGGTAGACGGCAATAAAACTTGGATGCTGGGGATGTCGGTTCGGACCGGTGAAAATTCAAATCCGGAAAGTCCTCGATTTCTCTGCCTCTACGCAATTCCCTCCCGGATCATCCACTCGACACATGACGCCACCACATCCCCGTGACAGGCTAACGGCTTACACCAACAGACCAGATAGACATCACTCCGTTCGGCCATCGCTTTAATCTTCAACAACTCGGTAAACACCTCGTTCCGGGCTTTTACCTGATCCCACAACCAGGCCCGATACCTGGCGATGACCTCGTCCCGGTCCCCGTCCCGTCCTATGGCGAATGGATTCCCGAGAACACTGGGCCGACCGATGTAAATGCCTTCTCCCTTGAACAGCTTTTTATTCACCACCTGTATTGCCATAACTCATCTCCCAAAAAAGTTGCTCCAGGCAGGCCGAAATGAAATCTCTCGGCGCTACTGCTCTTCGAGATCGGATAGATGGGCGATCAGGGACATCCTCCGGAGAAATTCCTGGCAGGAAATCTTGTCGAAAAGCAGGTGGCGGATCTGGTCCAGAACCAACGCTTGCGCATCGGAATCAGTGAGGGGAATTCCTCTCCGAATTTTTTCGAATTGCAGGCTCGCCGAAGCTGTCTTCCGGCTCGGATCATCCAGTTCCTGGAGCATTTCCACCATGAGCATCAAAATCCGATAGCCTTCGTCCGGAATGTTCCTGAGAAATTCGGCCAGGCTCAATTCCTTCATGTCTCTCCTGACCTTGCGGTCGGTCTGGTCGGGACTGTCCATTTCCCCGATATCGAGCGCATCGAAATAGTCCTGCATTTCCATAGGGTCCTGTTGGTCGTGAAAATCGGTCATGTGATTTCTCCTGTCGTGATAAATAGGGTGAGTGAAGTGTGTGGCTCAAAAATTGACGGTGAAGTATTTCGACCGAATCGCCGGTAGTGACATGATGACTCCCTAAAGACTTTCGTGACCCATTTCCAGGTCAAGAATTAAAGAATGTTGCCAAGCTGGCACCAATGTTTTATGATGTGTCAAAAAAGGAGACAAACAATGCCGGCCACTCAAGTCAGAGATCGAAAACCGGCCGATGATCGTATCACCGCCCGGGTACCGAGCTCCACCCGGTTGATCATCGAACGTGCCGCAGCCTTATACGGGGCCTCCATCAACCAGTTTATCGTGCAGGCCGCTCTTGAGCGTGCGAATGAAGTCCTGCAGCGCATGGAGGTCATTAAGCTCTCCTCAGGGGATGCCGAGACTTTCCTGAAAGCACTGGAGAATCCACCCGAGCCAAACGAGGCCCTGGTGGACGCCGTTTCTGCCCATGCGCGACTGGTGGAAGCCCAAGATTGAAATGGCAAAGGATTTGATCATCAGTCTGCTGGACGCCGAAAAGCACGATCGGAAGGCGTTCGACTGCGGCGAATCCGCCCTCGACGACTACTTGAAAAAAACAGCCTGTCAGCACCTGAACAAGGGGATCGCCAATACCTACGTTTTGACCCGCAGGACTGAACCTCGAAGAGTTCTGGGCTTTTTTACGCTCTCCTTCGTTGAAGCGGATGTGTCGGACATACCTGTAGAACACAGGAAAGGACTCCCCAAGTCGCATCTTCCAGCAGCGAGGCTCGCGCGTCTGGCCATTGATTCCCGTTGTCAGGGCAATAGTTACGGAAGAATCCTTCTTGTCGATGCCATGCGCCGGGTCGCCGGTGCGATGAGACAGGTGGCGGGGGTCGTGGGTTTGTTCGTGGATGCCAAGAATTCGAAAGTGGCCGGTTTTTACCGGAAATTCGGCTTTATCCCCCTGCATGATGCACCCCTTACCCTGATGCTTCCCCGCCAGACCATCCTGCTCGCTTTTCCCCACGTCCCGCCCGATACGCCCGTTGAAAACCTTGAAGGATAGAAGAGGCCATTTTCAACCGACATGATGAAATGATTCCCTGTCTTTGCTTTTTGCGCTTCTGCATTTCGGCTCCCTGAAAGCCGTCGAAGCATCCGGGCAAGGCCCCGGGGGGAAACCCGGGGCCTTGCTGCTTAAAGTTGCGCCTTGCGGGCGTGGTAGGCTGCCCAAAGGATGCGCCATTCATGAGGCTTGAGGGCGGGCGCTTCGATTTCGCCCTTTTGGATGCGGTGCAATTGCCGGCCGAAAGCGGGGAGATTTTTTTCCGCTTCTATCCTTGCCTTGAGCTTGCGGGCAAAGGCGGAAAGATGCTGCCTTCTGAGGATGTAAACCTTTTGGGCATGGTAGAAAGACCAAAGCACGCCACTTTGGTTTTCATCGAGGGACTTGATTTGATAATAAGCCTTGCCCAGTGCCGTGAGGGCTTCTTCCGTTTTGCAGGCGCGTATGGATTCCAGGAGCCTTTGAAACCATGAGGGCTGCCGCTCGACCCAATCGGGGCCTTTCGACTCTTCGGCCATGGGATGATAAGCGAGCGTTTCAGGGACATATTCGGACTCGTGGGTCATGACGTCTTCTTCTGAAACCTGCTCGACCTGCGCGACTCCCAAAACGAACGGATAGAGGTAATCAACGGTTGCCGAAACTCCACGAACGGCTGCCCAGCGGCAAATGACGCGGGCGGTGTGCTCATCGGCCTCCAAAATGGCCAGTGAATCCGCAAGGGGGGCAGCCTCTTTGCGTGTACAACGGGCGCGCCTGGCCACAAAGGAAAGTGTGAGGTGCCGCGGGCAGGTGGCGCGCACTTCATGCGCTACGGCAGGAACGGGGAAGCCGAAGGGCGTTTCCTCGTAAATGGCGCGATCCATTTGCCGGGGGAAAACCGGTGCATGGTCGCCATGGGGAAAATCCTCGAAGGCGCCTTCGAGGGTTGAAACCTCCACAGCGTACCGGGGCCAATAGGGTTGGGTAGTCCAATGCATGACCGACTCCTTTTGAAGAGGGGTAATAACCGGGCCGTGAAACAGCCGAAAAACTGCATCGTTAGGGGCTGTGGCGCATGGGCGCGGGGGGGTGTCAAGGGGTCGTGG
>NZ_BQXM01000017.1 GCF_022836495.1 Desulforhabdus sp. TSK | reverse complement strand
TCGGATAATGGCTTTACGTACTTCACGCAGGCTCCTCGTAGAGGCTTTGACATTAACATCGTAATATCACTTATCCGATTTCGTTCATCATATCAACTTTGTTTGAAAATATTTGCTTGGGTACTTATGTTCTCCTGGCGGCGGCTCTCGGCTTTCTTTTCCAGCGAATGCCCACCGCTTACCTCCCCAGTGAAGATCAGGGGATCATGTTTGTTCAGGCAGCGATGCCTGAGGGTTCAACTCTGGAGCAGACCGAGCAGGTCATGAATCAAGTACGAAACCATTTTCTGGTGGATGAAAAGGAAGCGGTAGGCTCCTGCTTCACGCTTGCCGGCCGGAGCTTTTCAGGAACAGGGCAGAACGTGGGGCTGGCATTCGTTCAGCTGAAGGACTGGAACTTGCGCCGCAGGGCCGACCTGAAAGTCAATGCCCTGGTGAAACGCGCCATGGGAAAGTTCTCTCAGATTCGTAATGCCAGGGTATTCGCCTTCCCACCGCCGGCAGTCCTGGAGCTCGGACAGGCGGGTGGATTCGACTTCCAGCTGCAGGACCGGAGCGGACTGGGTCATGAAGCCTTGATGGCGGCCCGCAACCAGTTGCTCGGCATGGCCTCCAAGGATCCGAGGCTGACCCGTGTGCGCCCCAACGGCCTGGAGGATGTCCCCCAATACCGCATCGATGTGGATTGGCAAAAGGCCGGTGCATTGGGGGTTCCCATTGATTCTATTCACACGACCATCTCTGCGGCATTTGGCGGCGCCTATGTCAATGACTTCATCCAGGGAGGGCGAGTCAAACGGGTATACGTTCAGGCCGACGCCCCGTATCGCATGCTGCCAAAAGATCTGGAACGCCTTTATGTCCGCAATGGTGCCGGCACAATGACCCCTTTCACCTCTTTCGCCACCGGCCACTGGTTTTATGGATCGCCGAGGCTGGAGCGTTTCAACAGCTTTCCATCATTGAACATCTGGGGTGAACCGGCGCCGGGGAAGAGCTCGGGGGAGGCGATGCAGGCCATGGAAGAAATCGCCTCGAAATTGCCCCGGGGCATCGGGTTTGACTGGACAGGCCTCTCCTACCAGGAACGGATGTCGAAGTCCCAGGCTCCGCTGCTGTACGCCTTTTCCATGATCGTGATTTTTCTGTGCCTTGCAGCCCTTTATGAGAGCTGGACGCTTCCCATTTCCATCATGCTGACTCTGCCGCTGGGGGTGATCGGCAGCATTGCGGCCGCATCACTCCGTGGATTCCCCAACGATGTCTATTGCCAGATCGGGCTCCTCACCGTCCTCGGTCTGACGACAAAAAACGCCATCTTGATCGTTCAGTTCGCCATGGACAAGGTCAAGGAAGGCATGGGACTGATCGAAGCCACGCTGGAAGGTTCCAGGCTGAGGCTTCGCCCGATTGTCATGACATCACTTGCCTTCGGCTTCGGTGTTCTTCCCCTGGCGCTCGCCACCGGTGCCGGTGCGGGAGCGCAAACGGCCATCGGCACCGGCGTTCTGGGCGGGATGCTGGCCGCCACCTTCCTGGCGACTCCATTCATACCGCTGTTCTACGTGGTCGTGGTCCAGCTGTTCGGACGGATGTCTGGAACTACGCTGCCCGTGTCTCCATGCCGATTTTTGACCCTCGCGCCTGGTCGGCCCTCAAAGTGACCAAGGTACAGCGGGAGCTCGCGGTCTCACAATATGAAGGGGTGATCCAGGCGGCTTTCAGGGATGTGGCCGATGCCCTCGCCTTCAAGGGCACCGTGGGGACCAGCTCCTGGCACAGGAGTCTCTCGTGGAAGCTACCGAGGAAACCTACCAGCTCTCGTTCGCCAGGTACGAAAAGGGCACCGACACCTATCTGAGCGTGCTGGATGCTCAGCGCTCGCTCTATTCGGCGCAGCAGGGGCTCATCAACATTCGCCTGGCCAAGGCCGGCAACGCGGTGCGGCTTTACGCGGTCCTGGGCGGCGGGGCGGATTAGGGTGCGGCGATTTGCCGGCGATCTGCTTTTTTCTCTGGCTCGGTGCGGCGCCGTTTGTGCTATATTTTTAAACTATGAATCGCCGGCACATCCACCGTAAGCGTTTTGCCGCCTACCCCAAAAATAAGCGAGTCGAAAAGCGATGGATCAACACATGAACAAGCTACGCATTGCCATTGCCGCATGGGAGCCGGGCCGCGCCAAGACCGGCCTGGGAGCTCAGATCGGAGGTCTGGGAGTCATCATCGAGGAGCTGCCCGCGGAGCTCATCAAGGCCGCCGCCAGGCAGGGAATAAAGCTGGAAATCGAAGTCCTCACCCCCTGCTTCGCTCAGTACGACAGGACCCGTTTGAAGAAGCTTAGCGGTCGCTATCCGGCTAAATTGTCGGACATAACCTTCGAATTCGACGCCTACGAGCATGTCTTTGACGACGGGATCAAACAGGTTTACTTCTGGGACGAAGGGCAGCTGAACTGGACCACGTCCAGCGCCATCTATCCCCAGGATCCACAGATGGCCCTGCGTCTTTACGCATCCGTTTCTCAGGCCATGGCCGGGTACATCCGGGGGCACTCTTTCGACACCATTCACCTCCATGACTACCACGTGGGGCTCCTGCCCTTCTACCTGGGAGACGACATCCTCGAGAAAACCCCCATCCACCTGACCATTCACAACGCCACCTACCAGGGGATCACCCCCCTGGTGGACGGCGGCTACAGTTCCCTCGACCGGATCGCTCTGCCCGGCAGGGACCTCTTCCACCAGTATTTCGACTTTTTCGACAACCTCAACCTCATGAAAGCCTGCATGCTCAAGGTGCACCAGTGCGGGGGGAAGATCACAACGGTCAGCGGCGACATTGCCGGGACGTGGGGATATGCGGCGGAGCTCCGGCAGAACCACGCGGAAATCTACAGCAGGGCCTTCATGCAGAAGGGCAGCGCGCCGGGCGAAGTCTTCGTGCCCAACCTCCACCTGAACCTTTTTGAAAAACTCCCCATTGCCGGCATTACCAACGGCATGAGCGACCGAAACCGGCCGGAGAACCTTCCCGAGCTCAAGAGCGAAGTGTTGAATGCTTTGCAGGAGCAGCAGAAAAAGGCCGGCAGGGAGGAGCCGCTCTTCAGGAACCCTGTCACCCAGAGAGAAATGCTGACGCGTGACCACTCCTTCAATGCGGAGCAGATGGAAGTCAAAGGGGAGTTGAAGCGGCTGCTCCACCTGGAAGCTTTCGGCTCCGAGCCCGAGGGTGACCCTATCCTCCTGACGGCGGTAGGCCGCCTCGTGGACCAAAAAAACCTGGGCCTGGTGGCCTCCATCGTGGAGCGGACGCTCTGGTACGACCCCCAGGCGAAATTCATCATCCTGGCTTCCGCCACCTCAGGCGATCCCGCCGGTATGGCCGACGAAGCGGAGTTCGCCCATCTCGCCTACTGGTACCGGGACCGGGTTTTCTTCCATAACACGTTCAACCTGCCCCTTTCCAAGCTCATCCTGGCGGGGGGCGATTTCTGCCTCATCCCCTCGCGCTTCGAACCGTGCGGCCTCGTGGACTACGAGGCCAGCCTCCTGGGCAACATCGTCATCGGCAGAGCGACGGGCGGCCTGACGAAGGTGAGCCACTGCGCCTATCTCTACGATTGGCTCGACATTTCGGACCGCATGGGCGAAGCCGGCGCCTTCTTCAGCAGAATCACGGCAGCTATCGACAATTACCGGCGCCACCCGGAATGGCACAGGACGCTCATACGCACCGCCATGGACATCGACGCCTCCTGGGACACGTCCGCCGCTCAATATCTGGGCATGTACCGCTATGGGTTTCTCATGAAGCAGTGGCACGCAAAGCGGAAAAGCCTCATCTCAGACTTCACCGGATCGTTGGGCAAGAACCTGGAGACTTTCGCGGCATTTTTCATTCCCGGCAAGGAAGAGTATGGCGACGCCTTCGACTGGCAGTTGAAAAAAGCTTTGACGGCTGGCACAAGGGTATAGAGCATCACCCAGGTAAAGAAGTCTCACTTGAAGGGAGGGAGGATATGAACCTCGAAGTCTTCGAACAGATGGAAGCCCCCGAGCTGCGCAGCTACGTGGAATTCCTGCTGTGGCATTACAGAGTTGTGGACGCTTTCTGGTTCATTCGAACAGAGGAGAGATTCGACCTGTCAACGGCCGAAAGCATCAACCAGGAAGTGTGGGGAAAGGTGGCGGGCATGGCAGCCCGGGCCATCAGGGAACGTTTCTCCATCCGTGAAGGCGGACTGTCGGGTTTTCTGAAAGCATTGAAGCTCTTTCCCTGGACACCCCTGGTGGGCTACGACATTCGGGAGATGCCCGAGGGCATCCTCCTCACCGCTCCCCACTGCCCCCCTCAAGAGGCCCGTATCAAACGAGGGATCGGCGAATACAGCTGCAGGGAAATGCATTACGATGAGTTCTCGGCCTTCGCCAGGGAAATCGATCCCGCCATCCGTGTGGAATGCCTCTACGCACCGCCCGATCCCCACCCGGACGACCATTTTTGCAAATGGCGGTTTACAGTGTAGCGTTTCCTCAACAATAATGGGGGGTTTAGGGTTTGCTTCCAGCCACTTACACCCCCCTATCCCCCTCAAGGGCGGAATCGGATTAGCCACGTCACGCTAATCTGCGATGAACCAGAATTTCCTCCGCAAGCACCCAGTCTTCCAGCTTGTCCACATCGACAGCCGCCTCAGGTTGGGGCATCCAGACGACTCCCGCACGAGCACCCATGAGGGTGGAAAGGCGGGCAAGGCCCTCCTGGAGGGTCAGGCGCCCCAGCAGATAGCGCAGAATCGCCCCGAAGCCCAGCGCCTTGACTATTTTCAGGGGATGCTTGCGCTGCTCCTCCACCCTCCGCCAGAATGTCGCCGCCTGTCTGCCCCTGGGCGTGAGAAAGGCAAAGAGATTGCACCCACAGTAGCCTCCGTCGCGCAGGCGGGTGACGGTGCGACGGCTCCCGGGAAAGGCCGATGCGACGAGATCGGAGTGCGCCAGACCTGCAACGACGTCACAGCTGGATGCCATGGCCTCGAGACAAAAGCCGTCCACCATTTGGGGGGTCAGCAGCGCATGGTCGGCGGTGGTCACCAGCACGGGCTCATTCTGAGGCAGCGCGTTGCAGGCAGCCCGGGTGCTCAAGCTCGGTGACGATTCGTTCTCTACCCAACGGACTTTTCCTGAAGCAATCAACCCGTCGAGCTCCGGTTCCCGACCGCGAAGGCGAGAGGAGGAGCCGCAGACCAGGCGGGCATCGATGCTCGATGCCTGCTCCAGGGCATGGAGCACCCGCAGGATCATGGGGCGCCCACCCACCGGCACCAGGGCTTTACAGTCGACTCCCGCCGCCCCGGCGACGGGGTCCTCAGGCCCTCGGTCCCCCGCGAGGACAACGGCAGCGAATTTCCCGCACGGATCGATCATATCTCTCTCAGGCCAGGTCTTTCTGATAGATGCGATAGCGCTTATAAGGCTCTCCACCGATGGATTCGATGATGCTGCACATGCCCTTGTTGCTCTCCAGGATCCAGGACAGCTCGACATCTTCAATGCCGTGACGACGTCCCGCTTTCTGCAGGGAGGTGATCATCATCAACGCCAGCGCGGCGCCCATCCGGCTTCCCTGGAAACGCCGCCGCACGCCCATCAGGGGCACACGGGCGCTCTTCACGCCTCTGACCTTGAGACGCCACAACAACTTGAGCCATCCCAGCGGCAGGAGTCGCCCGTTCAGATCCCTGATGGCCTCGTTGAGGTTTGGGAAGAGCAGCATCATGGCAGCCGGTTCACCATCGACCTCGGCAATGCGGACAAATTCGGGGGGCACAAGGAGCTTGAGATTCCTGCCCATCTCGGAGAATTCCTCCGCCGTGAAGGGCAAAAACCCCCAGTTGTTCGACCACGCATCTTCGAAGATGTTCTGGATGATGGCCAGATCTTGGGAGAATTGCCCAGGATGGAGCGGACGAAGGTGCACGCGCGCCGCAAAGCGGCGCATCAGCGCCTCCAGATGGGGCGGCGTCGCAAAGTCGTACCGTATGCGGTACGCCAGGAGATCCTGGGCACCGGTGAACCCCAGTTCTTCCATGCGCGTGGAATAACAAGGCAGGGCATGCCCCATCATAATCACCGGCGGAGTGTCGAAGCCCTCCACGAGCAGACCGCATTCCTCGTTGATGGAAAGGTTGAAGGGCCCAAGGATGCTCCGCATCCCCTGCCGGCGCAGCCAGCCCTGGGCTGCCTCGAAAAGACCGTGAAAAACCGCCTCATCGTCCCGCGCCTCCAGCAGGCCGAAAAAGCCTGTTCCATCGCCGTAGCGCTGCAGGTGCAGGCGGTCTACCTGGGCACTGATGCGCCCCACGGTCTCTCTCCCGCGCCGGGCGATCCAGGCACGGAAATCCGCGTGGCGGAAATAGGGATTGCCTTTGGACAGGTGATGCCTGCGCTCGAGGAGTAAAGGCGGGACCCAGGCTGGATCGTGCCCGTAAAGAGCCCAGGGAAGGCGCAGGAAATCGCGGAGATCTTTCTCCCGGTGCACCGGAATGATTTCAACCGGTTGGATGATCAAACGCGCTCCTCTGAAGACTCTTTCAGGCCAGTGCACCGCACCGACTGCTCTTTTGTCTTCCAGCAATGCCGCGCACCACGTCCTCGGCATGCTCCAAATCGGCGGGGCAATCCACCTCCCCCCAGGCCAGTCCCTGAATGCAGCAGGTCCAGACGGGCTTCAGCTGCGCCAGTTCATCGATGACCGAAAGGTACCAGCGCTTCAGAGCCGTCGGTTCACGCAGAGCTTCCTCCACGCTCCTGCGGAACAGGCCGGGCCCTTCCCCGCGGAACAGGAGCATGCCGATGGATTCCGCCTGGACCCGGTCGGAGGGAAGGTTTTTGCCGATGCGCACCAAGCGCTCGCCGTCAAGGATCACCTTCATATCGTCCGCGTCATAACGGTTCTTGCGATCGATGGTGACTGTGATGGGATATGGCGGTGAGTCAAGGAGCTTCTCCAGCACCGGAAACTCAAAGAGTGTATCGCCGTTGAGGAGGATGAAATCCTCCCGCATCTCTTCCCGGGCAATCCAGCAGCTCGCCAGGTTATCGGACACCGAAGAAAAGGGATTGAACAGGGTACGGATGCGGCCCTGGCCATACCGTAACTCCAGGAGCTTTTCGGCCTTGTCGGCCCCATAACCGAGAACGACGCAGATGTCTTCGACACCGCATCCAAGCAGCTCATCAATCTGCCATTCGATCATCGACTGACCGTAAAGGGTGATGGCGCATTTGGGTCGATCAGCAGTCAGGGGAAGCAGCCTCTTGCCCTGACCGGCACTGAGAATCAACGCTTTCAAGCTTTTTCGATCTCCACTTGGGTTCTTGGCAGCCGGCAGTCTTGTCGTATACCATCCGGCATGATAGGATACGCTGGATTTTTTTAAATAAAGAAAATACTGGCAGGGGTCAAGAAGAATTCCGGTCCCACTATCCCTTGTGCTCCTTGCGGGCACACGATTCGACACGAGCGACATTGATCCTGGAACGATACATAATTCGGGAGATTTCCACGCCCCTGGTGGGTATCTGCGCGGTATTGATCATGATCTTCGCCGGATACAGCGCCGTCAAATTCCTCAACGATGCCGTCAACGGCCTGCTCTCGGGCGGAACGGTCGTCAAGCTGGTCGCCCTCAAGGTGATCATCGCCTTTGAAGTCCTGCTTCCGGTGACACTCTACCTGGCCGTCGTCCTCGCCCTGGGCCGACTCTACGCCGACTCCGAGATCACCGCCATGGAAGCCTGCGGTTTCAGCCACAAACGGATCATCCTCTCCATTCTGCTCCTCGCTCTGCCTCTGTCCCTGGGCGTGACGGGGCTTTCTCTCTATGCCCGCCCCTGGGCTTACCAGAAATTCTATGCGTTAGAGTCCGGAGCCCGGGATGCCTTCGATTTCGCTAAGGTGGAGGCCGGCCGATTCTACGAAATGGATGAGCACCTGGTTTTTTTTGCCGAAGCGTTTGACCAGGCAACAGGCCAAGCCCACCATGTGTGGATCTGGGAGCTCCGGTCCAGCAGGCGGAAGGTCACCTGCGCCCGGAATGCTTACCAGATCAACGGCCCTGGGGAGGGGCAGCGGTCCATAGTCATGCAAAACGGCCACCACTACGTATTGAATTTGAAGACAGGCGCCGACAGTGTCGTCCGCTTCCAGGAAAACATCCTTCACCTTGAGCCCAGTCGGACCCCCCCCCCCAATACCGGCGCAAGGCCGCACCGACCGTCGAGCTGGCCCGATCCCCAGGTCCCGAGGATACGGCGGAGTTTCAGTGGCGTCTTTCCACCGGCCTTACGACCGTCCTGATGTGCCTGCTGGCAATTCCCCTCGGCCGCGCCGCTCCACGGGGCAGTAAGTACGGCAAGGTCACCGCAGCCATCATCCTCTTTTTTGTCTTTTACCACCTCAGCCTCATTGCCAAGACCTGGGTGGAAAAACAGATGGTGGGCACTCCGCCGGGAATCTGGTGGGTCACCCTCCTGCTGGCGGTCCTTGTGCTCGCGCTGCTCCCCGATCCATCCCCCCTGCGGCGCAGCATCCTGCGCCGCTTTCGACTCCGAAAGAGGATAGAGGCATGAAGATCCTCGATCGCTATCTCGCCGGGAGATTTTTCAGCAGCTGGCTCAGCGTGAACCTGGTCCTGGCGGGGCTCTTCAGCTTCCTGGAACTGGCCAGGCAGCTGGACGACGTCGGCAAGGGGCGCTATGCCGTGCGCGACGCCCTGCTGTACGTGGCCCTCACCCTGCCCGGGCGCATGATGGATCTGGCCCCGCCCTGCACTCTGATCGCCTGCATCATCGCCCTGGGCCTGCTGGCCAGGAACCTCGAGCTCCTCGCTTTGAGGACGAGCGGAATTTCCATGCAGCGCGTCGGCTGGGCCTTTGCACGGCCCGCCCTCCTCATGGTGCTCTCGCTCCTGGTGGGGGCTCAGTTCATCATCCCCATCCTGGAGCAGGCGGCATGGACCCTGCGAGAGACGGCCCTGGCGGAGTCGGGAACGATGCTGCCTCATGGAGGCTTCTGGACCCGCGATGAAAAGCGATTCGTCAACCTGCGCTCAGCCCGGGACACCGGACTGCAGGACGTCGACATCTATGAACTGGATGACCAGGGGCAACTGAGCGCATACATCCATGCCCGGGAAACGCATATCGATGCGGAGGGAAACTGGTCACTTCACGAGGTGCAGCGGAAGGTCATCACCGATCGGGGAACCTCGGCCGGCGAAATGCCCCAGCTCGTTCTTTCCGATCTCCTCACCAGCAAACAGGCCGCCTTGCTGGCTATGCCTCCTCAAACCCTTTCTCTCACGGAACTGCTCACCCTCATCACCAATCTCCAGAAAAGAGAGCAGAATGCCGAACGCTACCGGCTGGCCCTTTGGCAAAAGTTGAGCCTTCCGGTCATGGCGGCGGCAATGATCGTCATCTCCCTGCCCTTCGTGTGCGGACCAACCCGCGGCGGCAGCCTCGGCAGGAACATCATGGTGGGCTCCATCATGGGCGTGGCGATCTTCTTTCTCAACCAGATCCTGGGCTACACCGGCCTGATCCTAAACATTTCCCCCTTCTGGACGACTCTGTTCCCCGCAGCCGCCGTTTTGGCCGCCGGGATCTTCCTGACACGGAAAATGGACTGAGGCAAGTCATTGGCATCCTCTGCACGGGAAAAACCTCACCGGGGCTCTCATCAGGGCCTCTGGACCGGCAGGAAGAGCTCCCTTTCCCGGGCCATGACAAACCGGTCGTCGGCGGCAGAGTAAACGCGCTCTGTCAGCAGCATCACCCATCCGTCCCCTCTGCGCTCGAACCGACACAGATGATAGCGGGCGGCACGCTGCCGATTCGAAGGGGAATGGGAGGCCGACGGGACACCGAAGACGGGAATATTCTTCGTCCCGGCAACCAGCCGGTGCGCCATGGAAAGGTGCGCATGCCCGTGAAGAATCACCTCGGCCCCCTGACGGCCGAGGACCTCGGCAAGTAGCCCGGCATCGGTCAAGCGCTTGCGCCGGGCGATACTGCCTGGAACCGGTGGATGGTGCAGCAAAACAATGCGCAGGAGCCCCCGTCGCCCCGTCTCCTCCAGGATTTTTTCAAAGCGCGCCAACTGCCCGCGTCCGAGACTCCCCACGGCAAGAAAGGGGGCGCTGGGCCGGGCGCTGGAAAGTCCGATCAATGCCGCAGGACCTCGCACCCGAAGCATCGGGTAGGTCCCGTCCGCCGCAGGTTCATCGCCGGCCAGGTAGGCCGCCCATTCCCTGAAGGTCTCTTCCCAGGGCTCAGGGACATAAGCATCGTGATTGCCGGGAATGACGGTGATCCTGTCCGGCGCGCCGAGCTGCTGCAGCCATCGGGCGGCCTGGCGAAATTCATCGGGCAGTCCCAGGTGCGTCAAATCGCCCGTCACGGCCACATGGTCGGGGGACACCTCCCCTATGTCACGGAGCAGCGCATCGAGGATATGCGGGCAGTGGACATGGCGCCGACGATGATACCAGGAGAGGTAGCCCAGGAGACGTTTGTTGAGGAGGGCTGTAAAAGGGACACCCTTCAATGAAGAGAGATGGGGATCGGAAAAGTGGGCGAGGACAAAGACATTCCCTCCGCCCTCGTCGGTCGTTACGCTTCTTTCTCCCGGCGCCTCGCAAAGATTCGGCTTTACAGCGATTGTTTCCATGGAATAAAGTACTGTGCTATTTTTGCAACAGGATAGATCCATAGCCATAGATCCCGAGAACTTGCGAAAGCTCATCCATGACCGTACATGCCCATATCATCCATGAGTCGCCTGTTCAACTGTGGGGGCTCTCCAATCGCCGGCGTCTCCAGCGCACGCTGAAAAAAATGAACGTCGTCAGCTGGATCGACGACCCCGGTGCGGCCGGCCCGGGAGACTCCATTCTTTTCCTGCGCGGGGATTACCTGTACGACGAGCGTCTCCTTCGGAATCTCGCTCAAAAACCCGGCACGGTGCTTCAAACCACCGCGGCGGATGGGAACACGTCCGTCGCCGCCCACGTCGCCGCCCTGGACGCAGCCGTCATCCGCGATTTTCTGACCGGAAGCACGAGCGCTGCGCTTCCCCCCTCCCTCTCTTTTGCAACCCCCCAGAGCCTTGGCGCGACGTATCACAAAGAGCTGCGCAAGATCGATCCGCCCTATCTTCTACCCATCACCGAAGAAAACAAGGAAAAGCTGGAAAAACGCTTGTTTTCAGGTTCATACAAAGGGGTTACCGACCTGGTGACCAAATGGATCTGGCCGTGGCCGGCTCAGCTGGCAACTCATTTCTGTGTCCGCAAGGGGATCACCCCCAACCAGGTCACGTCTCTGAGCCTGGTCCTGGTGCTGGTCGCAGCGTTGCTTTTCTACAATGGTTTTTTTGCCCTGGGACTGGCGGCGGCGTGGCTCATGACCTTCCTCGATACCGTCGACGGCAAGCTGGCGCGGGTCACGGTCAATTGGAGCACCTTCGGGCATTTCTTCGATCATGCCATCGACCTGATTTCTCCCCCTTTCTGGTACCTCCTCTGGGGATGGGGACTGGACAGCTGGCACCCGGGGATTCCCCTCTCATTGAACGCCGTACTTTGGCTGATTTTCGTCGGGTACATCGCTGGGCGCCTGGCCGAGGGAATCTTCAAGGGATTTCTCGAGCCGTCGGGCATTTTTTGCTGGCGCCCCCTCGACTCCTATTTCCGCCTCATCACGGGAAGGAGGAACCCCAACCTCATCCTGCTCACCACCGGACTGCTCGCCGGGCGGCCCGATCTGGGGCTCCTCGCCGTAGCCCTGTGGACGGCCGCTTCCAGCATCTTCCTGACGGGACGGCTGATCATGGGCTTTCGAGAGCACCGGAGGACCGGTTCCCTGCGCTCCTGGTTTCTGGACATCGATCCCGAAGCGAAAACACCCACACTGGCCCAGCGATGCTTCACCAACCGTCGGTCGTGAGGCAGCACATGCCCATCCGAGAAGACATCCTTCGACCAGCCCGCGGAAACCACGCCCCGCGCCGCCCCATGACCCTCGGGATGATCACCAATCCTCTCAGCGGGGGGAACAAGAAAGGGATCCAAGGGGTCAGAGCATTCCTGGCCCAAAATCCCGGGATGCACCACGGCATGGCCGTCACGCCGGCGGATGTGAGCGGACTTCTGGCCGATTTTTCCGAGCGGGGAGTCGAGCTCCTGGTCGTCAACGGCGGTGACGGCACCGTTCAGGCTGTCCTGACAGCCCTTTTCGGGCGATCGCTTTTTCCCATCCCCCCCGTCCTGGCACTCCTGCGGGCAGGAACCACCAGTATGCTGGCCCGCGACGTCGGGGTGCGGGGAAAGCCGCCCGACGCCCTGGCCAAGATCCACGCATGGAACATGGACGCAGGCCGGAGCAATCGCGCCATTCTCGAACGTCCCATTATGAGGGTCAGTCAAGAAGGCCGGTCGAAACCTGTCTGCGGAATGTTCTTCGGCTCCGGCGCCATCCTCCAGGGCATCGATCTCTGCCACGGCAGCATGAATCCGAGGGGCATACGCGGCGAGCTCATGCCCGGGCTGGTCATGGCCAGACTGGTGTCGGCCTTCCTGGCGGGAAACGAGAAGCTCCTGCCCCCAACCGAAATGCTGATAGGTCTCGAAGGAAGGCAGGCGAGCCGGCAAAGATATCTCTTCGCCCTGGTCACCACCCTGGAGCGCCTCTTTCTCGGCCTGCGCCCTTTCTGGGGGAACGAACATGCACCGCTGCACTTCACGGCGGTAAAATCCAAGTCAGCGCATTTGCTGCGCAACCTGCCCTTTCTACTGCGCGGCCGGCACACTGCCACCGCCTCGCCCGAGAACGGTTTTTTCAGCCACAACGTCCAGCGCGTCCGCCTCGATTTCAGGGGCCGGTTCACTCTCGACGGCGAGATCTTCGAGGCAGGAGCGCCCCTGACGGTTGAGTCAGCCGGCCCGGCCCGGTTTCTCCACATTTGACCTCCGGGAGGGCAAATCCCCCGTGAAGAAGGACGATTCCTTAAAAAACCGGGTGCGAGAATGGAGCACCCGCACCCCTCCGCCGGAGATCGCCCCTCTGCTCGAGGCGGTTCGGCGGCGTCATGACGGCATCGCCGCCGTGCTGTTCTATGGCTCCTGCCTGCGCACGCTTCGAGCCGATGAGGGCATCGCCGACTTGTACCTCCTCGTGGACGATTACGGCAAAGCCTTGCGCTCGCCCCTCCAGGCCCTCCTGAATCGCCTGCTGCCGCCCAACGTTTTCTACTTCCAAGTCCCATGGGACGGGAAGACGCTGCGTGCCAAATACGCTGTCCTCACCCTCCGGGATTTTGCGAAAGGAGCGGGCCGCTGGTTTCATTCCTATATCTGGGGGCGCTTTGCCCAGCCGTCCGGCCTCATCTACGTCCGGAGTGCCCGAGACGCTCTGCAGGTGCAGGAAGCTCTCGCCCGCGCCGTCTGTACCTTCATCGAAAAAGTCCTGCCTCAGGCCCCGGAAACCTTCACCATCCGCGACCTTTGGGCGACAGGGCTGAGTCTCACCTACCGCTGTGAACTGCGCTCGGAAAAACCTGCAGCCGTCGCCCGCCTCTTCGACGCCGCCCCGGAATACTATGAAGCCGTCACGCGGGAGGCTCTGAAAGCCCTCGGCCTTCCCGTGGAGATCCTGCCCGGTGAGGGCCCCGTCCGCTTCCGATCGGGCATTTCTCCCCGGGAAAGACGGCGCAACGGCCTCGCCTGGCGCCTCCGCATGGCGCAGGGAAAAGGGCTTTCCGTCCTGAGGCTGCTCAAAGGCTCGCTCACCTTTGAAAACGGGTTGGATTACATCCTGTGGAAGATCGAACGGCATTCCGGCGAACGGATCGCGGTGGGTCCCACTCTGCGCCGCTTTCCCCGACTGGCCGCCTGCGTGACACTCTGGAGGCTGTTTCGCAGAGGGGCGTTCCGTTAAACCTCACTTCCAACTGTCCAATTTTTTGCGTGCCCTCTCCAGATCCTCTGCTTCCGAGGCGAAGGTGACCGGCAGGGCCAGCGCGAGCCGCAACTGCTGGAGCGCCGCTTCACGCTTTCCCATGCGATAGTAGACCTTGGCCAGGCTGTACCGATGGACTATGCGGTCTTTTTTTGCGATGGCCTCCAGCAGAAGCTCTTCAGCCTTCTTCAGCGAGGCTTCCGGCAGGCTGCCATAGACAAGTGTCACCAGCGCCCTGGTCCAGCCATCCAGGGAGGCGACCTTATAATGCCACCGGCTGAGCACCAACATGGAAATGTCGTCGTCGGGATCGAGAGAGAGGGCTTTTTCGATATTTTCCTTGATCTGTAGTGAAAGGCGGATCTGTGTCTCCACATCGGCATCTTCCGCCTGCGCCCCTTGGGCAACGGCCAGCCATTTGTACCCTTCATCGCTTTGGGGATCGGCCTGGATAGTCTGCCGGGCCAGTTCCGCCGCTCGACAGAAATGGGCCGATCGCTCCTTCCTGTCTGCACTAGCAAGACCGAGCTCATATTGATCATATGCTTTGCGCCAGAGCTCCCCCTCTACCCTGGAGGACTCGCATTCCATCCGACTCTGCTGCCGGAGATCCGCTTCTCCCTTCCCTCCCTCAAGGGCGGCGAGAAAAGCAGCCGATGACGGATCAGTGCCGCCGATGATGACCAGGGAACAAGCTAAATAAATCATGCAAAAAAGAGTCTGCTTCAATTTCTACCTTTCTACATGCCTCCGGCTGAAGCCCGAGCGGAAACAGACCGATCCACCGACACCGTTTTGTCCTGGATGCGGTAGACCCGGTCCACAACCTCCACCAAGGCTGGCTGATGAGAGATGGCAAGCAGGGTGACCCGGCCGCGCAGGCCCATGAGCGTGCTGCAGATGGCCCTTTCGCTCTCGGGGTCGAGGGCACTGGTGGCCTCGTCGAGAATCAGGAGCGCCGGGCGATGGGCAAGAGCCCTGGCGATGGCGATGCGCTGGCGCTGTCCACCCGAAAGCCTGGAACCGCGCTCCCCCACGATGGTGCGCATGCCGTCCGGCATGGCCGCAACGAACTCCCAGGCCCCGGCGGCACGCAGCGCATCCTCGGCCTCGGCCTCCCCGATGGACGAATCCCCCAGGGTGACATTGGCCAGAATGGAATCGTGAAGCAGCACCGCGTCCTGCGGAACATAGCCGATCTGCCGCCTCCAGAATTTCACATCCATTCGTCCCATGGGCACGGCGTCGACGAGCACTTCTCCCCCTTGGGGACGCAGCAGTCCGCACACCAAGTCCACCAGGGTGGTTTTTCCCGCGCCTGAGGGCCCGACGACCGCCGTGAAGCTGCCGGCGGGGATCTCCAGGGACACCCCTTCCAAAACCGGAGCCCCCGCGTAACTGAAGCTGACGTCTTCTAAGCGGAGGCTCTTCTTCAAGCTCACGGTTTCCCGCCCCAGGTCCACCTCCTTCTGCCCCCGTGCTTCGTCGATTTTTTTCCGCAGGGACCAGAAGGCACTCTCGCAGCTCGCCATTTCCTGCTGCCTGCCCTGCACCTTTCCCAATTCCTTCAGCAGGCGGGCCAGCAGGAAGACCAGCACCATGACGGTTGGAAGGCTGTGATTCCACACCACCAGGGTCGCATAGAGTCCGACCACGACCAGCAGCATCAGGATCGGCTCCTGCATGCTCTTGAGCACCGCTTTGCTGTACACCTGCCTGCGCAGGGCGTGGTTGAGCTTGACGGCATCGGTCTCGAGCAATCCTTCGGCCAGCTGCTCACGCCCCATGGCCTTGAGAGGCTTGACCGATTGCAGACTGTCGGTCAAACGGGCAAGGAGGGACTGCAGCAGGGCGGTCTCCTGCCTGCCGGCCCTTTTGGTTTGACGCACCAGACGATTGAGGACAGCCAGCAGCAGGCAGCCGGCGGCAAATGCCGCCATGCTCGCTTTCCAGGAGACCAGCAGCGCCACGGTAGCATAAACGACGGACTGCACCAGATACGTGATGGCCAGGGACCCGTGAAAGTAGGCCTGGGAAGCCCGCATGACCTCCGTGGCCGCGGCATTCGCCAGGCTCCCCATGGACTGACTCAGGTAGTATTCCCATCGGGTGCCAAGCAGAGCACGCAGCAGTTCGAGTCGCAGGTCGGTGGCCACGTGGGCAACGGTGTACCCGACTTTTTTATCGGCCAGCAGTACCAGTGCGCTTTTCAGAAGCACCCCGACAAGAACGACCATGAGGAGCGATGGGACCGTCGGCGTTATCCCCAGGGACTGGAGGGCGTTCGTGACGACCTGCCCCATCCCTGATCCGGGTGCCCCGGCCGCACCACCCCCGACTGCGAGGTTGAGGATCGGCAGGAGTGCCGTCAGGCTGAACCCCTCCACCACTCCGGCCAGAAGGAGGGCCAGGAGCATGACCAGGGTGTGGCGGGGGTAGGCCCGGGCAAAATGCAGCATGAGACGCATGGAATTATCCTTGAACTTTTCAGATGAAAGAATACTATTCCAGATCGAAGACTTTTATAACACAGCAGCTTCCGCGGGAGAAACGGACACGACCCTTCCCTCCCCAAAAGGTCGAATTATACTCCAAACGGATGGGACACTGACTCATTGATGATCCTGTAGGAACGGCTTCCAGCCGCGATAGAAACAGCCGGCTCTCCATAGAGTCGCGGCTGGAAGCCGCTCCTACAAAAGTGAAGATTTTAACCGTTCTCAGATACATCCAGGGAAAAGAGTCCCTTTGCGCCTGGTGCAGCGGATTTCCATGATATCACCTTTTGGACAAATCACTCCACCCTGCCGCGTCTTTTTTGGAGGACCGGACCTCCCACCCCGCGCGCTGCGCGATCTGCTGCATTCTCACGTCTCTTCCGTGCCGGCCGGTGGTGAGATTTTTTGGGCGACTTATTATTTCCGCGACGAGGCACTGGCCGGTGCCCTCGTGCAGGCCAGGAAACGCGGTGTCTCGGTCCGTTTGACCCTGGAAGCCCACCCGCGCACACCGCAGGTTAATCGCCCCGTCATGGAAATGCTCCAGCGCGCGGGCAACCTCGGTGATCATGTCAGGCCGCTGAGGCACATCTGGCCGGACAACTTGGCCCCAAGGATACCCCGCTTGCACATCAAGCTCTATTATTTCAGTCATCCCGAACCGCATGCTCTGGTCGGCACCTTCAACCCTTCCGGCAACCAGCCTGAAGATCCCGATGTCATCGCGGAAATCGGCGATCAGGACCGCGGACACAACTATCTCGTGGAGATCACCGACAGCCGGCTCGTCCAGCCCCTCCGAGATCATGCCCTCCTCCTGCACACCCAGCTCCACGGTCCCTGGGAACGCCTGCTGCCCAGCAACAACAGGGTCCTCCAGGCAGGTGACACTTGCCTTTATCTTTTCCCGCGCCTGCTGCGCGATGTCCTCCGGCAAGAGTTACTCACGCTGCCGACAGGAACGACTCTGCGCATGGCGGTTTCCCACATGAACGATATGAGGATAGCTAAAACTTTGGGCCTCTTAGCAAAGCGCGGGATAAGCTTGGAAATTCTCGCCCACGATACGGAACGACGGGTCCCACGGCGGATTGAGGATCGGCTCGGCGAACATCTCGTCTTTCGCCGCTACTCCCATCCCGAAGGACTGCCCATGCACAACAAATTCATTCTCATCGATACCCTCCGATGCCGGAAGGTCGTTTTCGGCAGCATGAATCTGTCCAAAAGCTCTCTTCACGCCAACCACGAACTGCTGGCGATTTCGACCTCGCCCTTTCTGTACGAGGCATTTCGAGATCGATGGGATCAGATGATGCACGAGGCAGAGGCGATGAGGTCATGAGCCTCTTGAATGAAGGGGGCAGCCAGCCTGTTGAAATGAAAACCGAAGGGCGACCGCTTAAAATCGTTATGGTCGATTCCCACGCCTCCGTCCACCGCGGCGGTGCGGTGCAGTGCGCCTCCCTCGCCCACGCCCTCGCCCGACGGGGCCACAGGGTGACCTGTATTTTCGACGGGCCAGCTCACCGGCCTCTGGTCGGAGCCTGGTTTGAAAACCTGCAAAACGTCGGTGTCCAGGTTCTCCGCCTCGGCCTGAAAAACCCTGCCGGCATGGTGCGGCTGCGGCGGTTCCTGTCTGAAGACCCGCCGGATATCCTCCACACCCACAAGAACCGGGCTCTTTTTTTCGCCTATTTCGCAACGCTGGGAATGCGCCGCCCTGCCTGGGCGGCAAACCGCGGCACCGTCTATCCCCTGTCCCGCAACCGCCTCGCTCATTTCATCCACCGTCGCCATGTGCAGCGCATCTGTGCCGTCTCACACGCCGTCAGGGACGCTCTCCTGGCCGATGGCATCATGGGGGAGAAGGTGGACGTCGTCTATGGAAGCTTCGACCCGGATCGCTTTCATCCCGGCATTTCCGGGGACGCTGTGCGCCGCGCCTGGCAGATGCCTTCACAAACGACCCTTGTAGGGCTCATCGGTTCCCTGAGCACTCCCAAAAAAGGGCATCCCATTCTCATCCAAGCGGCCGCGCATCTCAGGGAAAGACGTCCCGACGTGCATTTTATGCTCATCGGCGAAGGCGACCCCGGCCCCCTTCAGTCTACGGCATCTTCCCTGGGGGTGGCCGATCGCGTCATCTTCACGGGCTTCATCGAAGATATTCCCTCCGCCCTGGCCGCTCTGGATATCGTCGTCTGCGCCTCCCTGCGCGGCGAGGGGCTGACGGGAGCCCTGCGCGAAGCCCTCGCCATGGCCCGCCCCGTCATTTCCAGCGATGTGGCGGGAAACCGAGAACTGGTCATAGACCAACGCACCGGCCTGCTGGTCCCTCCCGGCGACGCCGCAGCCCTGGCCCAAGCCATCGACCGGATGCTCCAGGACGGGGAATTGGCACGGGGCTGTGCCGCCAGGGGCAGAGCGCGTGTCCTCGATCTCTGCACCGACGCCAGGCGGGCAGACCATGTGGAAAAAATCTACCACGAACTGCTTTCGGGGCCGTCCGGGGGGTAATGTTGCTGACCTAACGTCACCCCGGTGAAAACCGGGGTCCAGAAAGTCTTTATTTTCCTGGATTCCGGCTTTCGCCGGAATGACGAACGTTGGTTAAGTCAACAACATTGCCTCCAAGCGGTAGGACTCATTCCGGAAACACGACCCATGGACATGGATATCAGGAAGAATGACAGACCTTTTTCACCCGACCGGGTGTGGGTGCTGACCAATCCGCATCCCGGCAATCGGATCCAGGCAATCGGCCTGGCCGATGCCTTGGGATGGCCGTATGAGGTCAAGGAGCTTCATTTCACAAAAAGAGCCCGATGGCTGGGCTTCCTGCCGTTTCTGCCCCTCACCTTTGGACTGGACCGCAGGAAATCGTCTCCCCTGAAGCCCCCATGGCCGGATCTGGTCATCGGGGTCGGGCGAAGCACGGCGTCCATCACCCGCTGGATTGGCCGTGCCAGCAAGGGAAGCACACGCACTGTCCAGCTCGGGCGTGGTGGAGGAGCCGTGGCCGGGCGGTATGACGCGGTCGTCACCCCGCTGCACTGCCGGATGCCGCCCGATGCCAGGCGCTACGATACGCTTGCGCCCCTCCATTCCATTGCGTTGCAGCAGCTTGCGGAAGCAAGCAGGCAGTGGCCCGAGCTTTTAAACAGCGCGCCACGACCCGTCGTGGGTCTTGTGGTAGGGGGAGATGCTCCCCGTTTTCGGCTGAACGCCGAGGCCTCGGCAGAGATGGCTTCACGCGTGCGGGAATGGGCTGAAGCGAGCGGCGGATGTGTCCTGGCCGTCACCAGCCGGCGCACCAGCCGGGGAGCCACAGAGGCGTTGCAGTCGATACTCGTCCCGCCGCACCGCGTTTACACCTGGCAGCCCGAGGGGAGGGCAAATCCCTACCGCGCCCTGCTGGCACAAGCCGACGTGCTGGTTGTTACCGGCGAAAGCGAATCCATGCTGGCCGAAGCGGCGGCTACGGCAGCGCCTCTTTACATCTACCCGGTGGTTGAGATCAAATCCAGGCGGATCGGCAGTCGCCTGCGCGAAGAGTGCGCTCGTCGGGCTCACGCGGCTTTTTCCAAAGAGAAAAAGCAGGGAAAAGCCCCCGGCCTCGTGGACGCGGCATGCGCCTGGATGCTGCGGCACGGTCTCCTTCGCCCGCGCCGGGACATGAACATGCTGCACCACGCCCTGTTTGCCTGCGGCCGGGCCCGCCCCTTCGGAGAACCGCTGCAAACGGCGCGTCAGCAGCCCCTTCCGCCTGAAGCGCCTCAAGTGGCGGCCTGGCTCAAAAAAATCCTGGTGTGAAACCCACACACCTATCCGCTCTGCCTTCCCCCAGACAGCCGGCTCCTCATAGAGTCGCGGCTGGAAGCCGCTCCTACGAAAGTCAAGATTCTAACCGTTCGCAGTGTAGCATTTCATTTATCTCTGCTTCGGATCAGGCCGACTCATGCATGGGGCAAGCGGTCGGAGTCAATCGCGGAACGACAAGAAACATACCTGAAGCAGCCAGGATGCCCATTACCCCCCCAAAATAGAAGGGAGCTTCGGGACCGATCATCTTCCACAGGAATCCTCCAATGAGCGAAGCGGGCAGCAGTCCAATCCCCACGAGGGTCGCATGGATCCCCAGCATTGTGGCACGGCTTTCACTGGGGCACAGTTCAGCCACCAGCGCTTTTTCCACTCCCTCCGTCAAACCGCTGTATAGCCCGTAGACTCCGAACAGGAACCAAACGTGAAATCTCTGGGATGCAAGGGCAAACCCAAAGTAGACCAGTCCGTAAAAGACATATCCAAGTACAAGGAGGGTTTTCCTGCCGATATGATCTGAAAGTCGCCCTGCGGGATAGGCACTCACCGTATAGGCGATGTTGCTCACCAGGTAGGCCAGAATCACGTCCGCCGCCTCAAATCCCAGGTGGTTTGCCCGAAGGAGCAGGAACTGGTTGGATGAGTTGCCGAGGGTGAAAATAAAGGCCACGAGAAAAAAGGCCTTCAGGCGCGGGCTGAGAGACCTCCATCCTGCCAGGGGAAGGACCTTGACTGCTCCCTTGCCCGGCTTTTCTTCCTGAACCCGGAAAAGCAGGAGGACCCCGATGATAGCGGGAATCATGGAAAGCAAAAAAATCCTCCTGTACTGCCCCTGCGTCGCCGTGAAAAGATAGTACGCAACGGCGATACCGACCACGGCTCCCAGAGTGTCCATGGCCCTGTGGAGCCCGAAGGAATGGCCCAACCGATTTGCATCGGATGCCTCGACGATGAGAGCGTCTCTTGGGGCTGTTCGCAGCCCTTTGCCGAACCGGTCCACGACACGCCCGGCAAGCACCCACCCCCAGGAAGCGGCAAAATAGAGAAACAGCTTTCCCACCGTGGCCGAACCGTAACCCAGGATGGCGAGGGGCTTCCGCCTCTGCATCCTGTCGGACAGGTAGCCCGAATAGGTCTTGAGAAGACTGGCGAGGCTCTCCGCAATGCCTTCGATGATGCCGACGATGGCCGGTGTCGCTCCTAAAACGCCTGTAAGGTAAAGAGACAGGAGCGGATAGACCATCTCACTGCTGACATCGGTCAAAAGACTCACCATGCCCAGGAGTAGAACCGTATTCATTTGTCCTCCTTACCTCATCCCATCCCAGACTGTTGGAAATATCCACGAAGGAATGCGGCGAGCTTTCCGGCGGGCTGAACACAATGGCTGTCGGGAGCAGATCCTCTCCCAGGAGCGCGTTGGTGAAGGTGGATTTGACCCGCTTGAACTGTCCCAGGATCACCAGGTTGAATGCCTCCTCTTTCAGCTTCGTCCCTATCTGGTCGAGAGCCTGCCGCTGTTCTTCACGGACCAGCGGCTTCAACGAGTCCACAGTAGTGAGCAGGCCCTGCTTTAAGAGATCATAATCGGCCATGAGTGTATCTCCCTCTCGGAAACGGGAAGAGAAATTCGGGCGCACGCCGCATGAGCTGAAGGGATCAGCATCCCCTAAAACAAAAAAACTTCTACCCCCTATGCGGAAGTAGAAGTCATCAGCCCCGAGCTTCTGGACGGTTATCCGGCAAACTTCATCACCTGACATATTTCGCGTGTGAAGTTTAGATTATCATCAGCATTGTGGAAACGCAAGAAACCTCCTGGGTCTTTGAGTCTTGTGAACACCCATTCATGGAAAAGGCCCACTCACCCGTTGCAACGGCTGAAGGCCTACAAAAAAAAGCCACCGCTTGGCATCTCCATCCCCACTGCAGCGGCGAGCTCCCCCAGGCGCCGTCTCCGTCTGAGCAGACTGTTCGAGGGCCGGGCGCGCAGCCCCAGCAATCTCCTCAGGAAGGTGTTGTTCTTTTGCATGAATTTGATTTCACGGCTGGCTTGAAGATGCTCGATTTTTGGCTCCAGCTTGGGATATTTTGATTTGAATTTATCAAAAATATAACAATACTCTGCAGGAAGTAAATCTACTTTGATTTTTTCAAATTTAATCCATTCATCCAGTATTTCCTGAAGCACGAATTGATCATACTTACCTCTGTTCTCAGGAAAATAAACCCTCGATCTCCACTCTTGCAACAAATCATGTACAACTTGATTATCCGCTAGATATATTGTTCCGGAAAGCAGCTCAAACTTTGATCCATTTTGGATGTAATGGATTGCAATGTCATGTTCAATATTGTTAAAGAAATATTCATCAATATCATGTATATACGCATCAATATCCAGGTACAATATGGGACCTGAATATAGATCTCGCATTTCGCATAAAAATGATGGTTTGTATGCCGTAGCTTGCAGCCACTCTGCCTTTTTTATTTTTCTGATATGGGCGGACCATCCGAGAAGAGATAACGACTTCTGGAATAACTCCACATGGAATCCATAAACTTCGTCATCGGTATAGAACGCAACAATTTGCATACAGTCACCTGCAGGATGGACGGTCTATTCCTTGAGGGCACGGAAGGCGGAGCAAATTCTCGTAATCTGATCCTCCGTGTGCGCCGCACTGACACTGCAACGCAGGAGACTCTTGCCTTCGGGGGCTGCCGGCGGCAGCACCAGGTTGACGTAGATTCCCTGATGGAGAAGCTGTTTCCAGGCGCCGAGCGTCTCTTCCTTCGATCCCATGTGGACGGCGACCACCGGCGTCGGTTCGGAACCGAGGCTGAAGCCCAGTTCCTCAAGCCCGTTATAGAGCCTGTGGGCATTCTGCCAGAGGCGTTCCCGCAGGTCCGTCCCGGCCGCGAGGATCTGCAGCGCCTGGCGAACTGAGGCGACCGTGGCCGGAGAAGGCGACGCGGTGAAGAGGTACGAACGGCTGGCATAACGCAACAGATCGAACTGGGGATGACTGCTGACGCAGAATCCGCCGATGGCCCCCAGGCTCTTGCTGAAAGTGCCGATGATGAAGTCCACATCCCCCAGGCAACCCGCTTCTTCGGCCAGCCCCCTGCCCTTTTGGCCGAGGACTCCCAGCGAATGCGCTTCATCCACCATCAGCCATGCGCCGTATTGCTTCTTCAGTGCAACGATTTCGGCCAGGGGAGCCCGGTCGCCGAGCATGCTGTAGATCCCCTCGACGATGATCAGCGTGCTCTTTGTTCGGTCTCCCAGGCGGCGAAGCCGCTTTTCGAGATCAGCAGCGCTGTTGTGACGGAAGCGGAGGATATCGGCGCCGCTCATGCGGCAGCCGTCATAGATGCTGGCATGACAGTCGGCGTCAATGAGGACGACGTCACCCGGACCGGTCAGGGTAGAAATGACTCCGAGGTTGGCGATAAATCCCGTGGAAAAGACAATGGCTTTGGGGCAGCCGAAGAACTCGGCCAGCTCCCTCTCCAGGGCCCGGTGGCCGGCGAAAGTTCCGTTGGCCATGCGCGAGCCCGTGGTTCCCGTCCCTTCCGTGCGGGTGGCGCGGCAGGCGGCTTCGATACACCGGGGATCGAAAGTCAGGCCGAGATAGTTGTTGGTGCCGGCCAGAAGGACTTCACGGCCGGCGATGCGGGCCTCTGTCGGCGACAGGATCTGTTCCATCTCCACGTTGAACGGATCGACGCCCAGATCCTCCAGAGCTTTGCGGGCGAGGCCGATGGCGTCAAACTTCTCGAAAAGTCCCATACCTCAAGCCTCGATTTCCTGCTGGATTTGCAGAACGAAATCCCTGACCGTCCGAATTTGTGAAAGCTCGTTCAGGGGAAAGGATATGTCGAAGGCGTCCTCCACTTCTTCCACAAGCTGCAGGGCCGCCAGAGAGTCGAGGCCAAGATCGTTGACGAGCTCGGTCTTTTCCTCGATGCGCACCGGAGATTTGACAACGCGCCCGAGGAGTCGCCTCACTTCTTCCAATATCTCTCCATAATCCGCTGTGGACATCGCCTTCAACCCTCCATCATTCCTCGACACTCCCTCACCCCAGCGTGCGAAGCAGCCCCTCGCGCAAATCGACTTCGGGACCCCACCCGAAGGCGTTGCTGAACCGGCCATTGCCGCAGGTCCAGTCCGTGTGGCAGAGCTCCCTGACCTTACCCGGCGTCAGCATGGGACGGTAGCCGGTTACTCGGGCAGCAGCGGCATTGAGGAGCGCCGCAGCGTGCAGGACCGTCCGCGGGATATCGATCCGACGAACCGGGCGTCGGTAGAGATTCGCAACGATTGTCCGAACCTCTTCCCAGCAATATCCACCCGGCTTTCCATCATGAATTTCAAAGGAGGCGGCGTTCCCCTCGCCGCTCCTGATCCAGACTTGGATCGCTCGCGTGAGATCGGTGATGAAAACCAGCGAAAAACGCCCGGATCCTCCTCCCGGGACAAAAATCATTCCCCGCCGCATCCACCGGAGCATTGGGAGCAGCTCACGGTCTCCCGGCCCGTAAACGGCTGGAGGACGGAGGATCGTCCAGTGGAGGCTCCCTCCGGCGCTCCGCAGGATCTCTTCCCCCTGCCGTTTGCTTGCGGCATAAGGTGAAAGGTCGGGAGCCCCGGCCGCCAGGGAGGAGATCAAAAGAAAGCGCCGGCACTCCTTCGAGCTCCGGGCCGCCTGCACGAGCCTTTCAACCCCGACGACGTTGGCGGCCGCAAAGTCGACGGGAGAAACCCCGCGCACGGCCCCCGCACAATGGACAACAGCTGAGGCACCGTCCACCAGCCGTTCCAGAGCCTCCAGGCTGCTCAGTTCGCCGCAAACCCAGGAGAGGCCGGGGGCCTCGAAGCGGAAATGGAGAGAAGCCGGACGCACCAACGCCCGAACACGCAGCCCTCCGTCCAGGAGGCAGCCAATGAGGGCTCGCCCGATGAAGCCGGTCCCCCCCGTGACGGCAATCGTCGCAACCGGCTCGGATGGCCAATTTTCTTTCAGGGAGCACCCCATCAATCGGCTAGCCTCCCATCTGAGCGGCAGCAGAAAAAGGAGATGCGAACAGTCCGACATTGCGCTTCAGGAAATCGGCTCGGGCCATGGTCCTGGAAACCTTTCCCGACGATGTCAAGGGCAGGGTATGTGGGGAAACGAGCTCAACCATACAGTCGAAGCCGAACGCTTCCCGGACGCGTCCACGAATGACCTCCACAAGCCGACGGCGTGCTCCTTCATCCGACTGGCGACACTGCACCACCAGGACCACCGTCTCCTCATCATTCAACCCCGCAATGGAAAAGGCGGCAACGTCGCGCGAGCGGATTTCCGGCAGCTGCTCCACAAGAAATTCAATGTCCTGAGGCCAGATGTTCCGGCCGTTGATGATGATCAGGTCCTTGCGGCGGCCGGTGATGACCACCTGACCTCCCACCAGATAGGCCAGATCGCCGGTGTTGAGCCAGCCATCCGGGGAGAGGACCTCGCGGGTGGCTTGGGGATCGTCCAGGTAGCCGGCCATGATGCTGGGGCCGCGCACATGCACTACTCCGCACTGCCGCTCGGGCAGAGCGCGCCCCTCCTCGTCCCGAATCTCCAGTTCATGCCCGGGAAGGACCGATCCGCACATCACCAGCTCCTTGGCCTCCCGGCAGGAGGCAGCGCCCTCCACGGGAACAGCTCGGCCGCTCCTGGTCAGGGCCTCCACGTCGATCCGGTCGACTTCGATGCCCCTGCCGATGGGCGCAAAGCTGATCGCCAGGGAGCATTCCGCCATTCCGTAGGAGGCGACAAAGGCGCGGGAATTGAAGCCGGCCGGCGCCAGAAGCTGAGCAAACCGATGGAGGATATCCGGGCGCACGGGCTCAGCGCCCGTGCCGGCGATGCGCCAGGAGCCGAGATCATACTGCTCCACATCGGACGGGCGGATCCGGCGCGCGCACAGGGCGTACCCGAAGGTGGGGCTGTAAGATATGGTGCTTCTGTTCCTGGAAATCAGCGCCGGCCAGAGGCGGGGGCGCATGGCGAAATCGTTCGTGCTGAGGTAATCGACAGAGAGCTGTGACGCCATGGGAGCCAGGAGAAAACCCACCAGCCCCATATCGTGATAGAGGGGAAGCCAAGAGGTGCACCGGTCTCCCGGACGGATACGGAGGCCGTACCGGATGATGGCGGACAGGTTGGCCATGACCGCTTTTTGAGTGATCACCACGCCATGAGGGAAATGTGTGCTGCCGGAAGTGTACTGCAGGTAAGCGATTTCATCGGGGCAGGGGGAATGCAGGGGGAGACTTGCCTCCGGCAGCGCATCATAACTCTCGGGCTCCCCAACGTATTTCAAATGCAGGCCGGCGACGGCCTCGGCGAGGAAGCGATAAAAGAAGCCAGTGGCCATGGCCGCGTGAGCCCGGCAGGATCGCACAAATTTGCGCAGGTTCTCGATGATGGCCTGACGTCCGCCCAAGTGAATCGAGGCGGGAAGGGGCACCGGAATCAGGCCGGCGTATTGGCAGGCAAAGAAAAAACGGACGAAATCGGCGTCGGTGGAGGCAACGAGGGCCATGCGACTGCCCGGGGGCAGGCCCAGTCCCATGAGCCTGCGGGCCAGCCGGCGAGCCCGTTCCCGCAACAGCGCATAAGTAAGTGGGACTGCAAGCTCCCCTCTTCCTGAATAGAAATTGATCCCCGTCTTTCCCTCGGCGGCATAATCCAGGGCTTCCATGAGGGTCCGGAAATCGCCCGGGCGCAAGGAGAGGGTGTTTTCAGTGGGAGTTTTTTCCCCTTCGTTCATAAACCTGAAACCTCAAGAGAATGGAAGATCATTCATAGCTGGAGCGTCGACGATCCCAACCGTCATGAAGGCCTCCTTGAAATCAAATATCGTACACGTGGTAATCTTCAGCGGGAACTGAGTTTTTATCACATGTTCATTCCCGAGTCCATTGAGAAATCTCCCCTTTTGCGCCGGGAGCGGGCGGATATCCATTGACACTCTCTACCATTTTTTATACTCATTCCGGAAGAATCAACGACTTGTCAACCCACCAATTGGAATCGCGCGCATGAGAGTCCACCAGCTCGAGAGAAGCATCCGCCAGGTCAGAAACATGCTTCTGTTCAACGTATTTTCCCTGCTGGGGAAAGAATTCATCCCCGACCCGCGCAAGGCTGTCAACATCGAAGTCACGAGCATTTGCAATCTGAAATGCCGCTTTTGCGCCTACCAGAAAAAAGTGGCCCCGAAGGTCCGCATGTCCAACGAGTTTTTTGCCGGATGCGTCGAGCAGGCCGTCCGGATGGGGTTTAAAGCCTTTCACCTTACGCCCGTCACCGGGGAAGTGTTCATGGATGGGCAGATCTTCGACAAACTGCATCTTCTCGAAAGCCACCCGGGAGTAGAGTCCTACGACTTCTTCACCAATTTCACCCTCCCAAGCCATGACGACATCAACCAACTGATGACACTGAAGAAACTGTCTCACCTGACCCTCAGTGTCTACGGCCACGACCTGGAAAGCTTCATGGCCGTGACTCAGGCCGGGGAAAATGTCTACGGCCAACTGGTCGACCATCTCCAGTTCCTGCTGGACAACGTGGACCGTTGCCCCTGGGCTCTGGAAATCGGCTGGAGGTCCTATCACAGGATTCCACGCGGGCTGCAGAGCGAAATAACCCGGCTGCTGGATCAATTCAGGGGCAGGGGGATCAAGGTGAGGAGATCCCAGGTCTACAACAACTGGGGAGGATACGTCAGCAACGAGGATGTGAAAGGCCTGGACATCGATATCAACAGCCGGCCGTCCTACAAGAAGGGGGCGTGCACCATGCTCTTCGACAGCATCATGATCATGGCCGACGGCACGGTCAACGGGTGTCCCTGCCGGGACGCCGACGCCTCGTTGAAGATCGGGGACCTGCACCGGCAGCCCCTGGCGGAGATCCTCTCGAGCCGCAACCAGGCCTACACGCAGCTCATCGATGGACAGCAGAAAGGAATCTATCCTCCCGTTTGCAGGAATTGCGACTTCTACAAGAGCATTTACTCCTACCGATCGTCAAGAAAGCACGGACGCCCGCCCATGTCGCTGCGGGAATTCCACGAAGTGATTGCAAGGGACGCATCGGAAAGGGGTTGAACGATTCCTCCCTTGTAGGAGCGGCATCCTGCCGCGACGGCGCTCCAGTCGCGGCAGGATGCCGCTCCTACAAGGGACAAAGGCGATCAGATCAAAAGATCCGAACCCCAGCGCAAATGCCCCCGGGTCTATTGAGGCAGGGAGCCCATGACGGCTTTTGCCGCATCATGGGCTTCCGGACTGACTTCGAGAAGCTTGCTCAAGAAGTGTTTGACGTCCTTGCGAAAATTGTGTCGAAACCAGGGGCTGTCGAATCGATGAATCCGCATATGGTCCAAATCGATCAATACGGGGGCGTTGTCGATGAAAATCATATTCCTGTGCTGAAAATCATCATGGGTGACCCGCGCCGCACGGAGCTGCTTCAACAACCCTTCAACGTTCTTCAAGGCCGGCTCCCAGGCATCGTCGTGCGTCTTACCCTCTGCGAAGAGATCCCGCCCCTGAACCCCGTCGACATACTCAGCAATGAAGCACGTTACACGACGTATGGGACCAAAGCGCCTGATGAGGACTGCCACGGACCTCGGTGTCGGGATGTGATGCTCTGACAGGTAATGGCTGTTCTTCCAGGAGCGCAAGGCACGGCTTCCGCGGAACGACTTTTTCAGATCGTACCAGAATCCCCTCAGGTTATATCGTTTGACGACGAATTTTTTCCCGTCGATGGACACCACGCCGACCGTCGATGTGTCACCGGATATCCCCTTGAAAAAGGGACCGGAGCTTTTGGCCAGATGCGCATCGGGATCGGCAAGCAATTGCTGCATCGCCGGTGTGAGATATTCACGCCTGCAGACCGAAAATACACGTAGAGATTTATGGACGACCATTTCCGAGCTGTCTTTATACCCCATCCAAAACGTCTCCTCAGAAGTAAGCATGGCAATTGTGTGGAAATTTGCCGTTTTTTTCAAGCAGGATCGCGTCAGGCTTCTGCCCCTGAAGCATATCTCTCTTCCCGTTCCCCCTTAGACTGTTGATTGGCAACGATCCCAGCCAGTGATTAGCTTAAATTTCATAGTGGTAATTTGCTGTTTCCAGAAAAGTCGGACCATAAGACTGAAAGGTGGTGTTAGAATTGGAAAAAGCCAAACTTCAGAGAATGGATTACAGGACCCTCATGGATCTTGCCCTCTCGAGGAACATCAGAGTGCTGGAAGCCAAAGGACTGGATATGAGAAAGGGCATCCGATTCCACAAGGACGGCACGGATTGGATTGCAGTGGATAGGGACCTGCCCGTCAACGAGAAGACCAGATCACTGGGGTTTCTTTTGAATGAAGACTCCCGGTTCACCGCAGACGCCATGGAAAAGATGGGAGAATTTGAAAGGGCGGTCCCCATGACACCCGTTCTCACCTTGTGCTGCTGATAGACAGGGACTTGAACTGTAGTAAAGCGTTCGGCGGGTGGCGAATGCCGGCCCGCCGAGCTGTTTTTTGTAAGGAACAAGCAATGACTCGCTCCGGCGGCTTCGCCGCAGCTCCCGCGCCTGCGCGAGCCTCACCGATTTATACCGGTTTCCGTTAAGAATTGAACATCAACCTCAAACGAACCAGAGGAGGATCCATTGAACAGGGTAAAAGCTTCCATTGCACGCCTGCTGTTCCTGTCCATGTTCGCTTCAGCACTAACAGCCCCCGGTACTACAGCCGCACAGCCCATGGCTGATTCCAAATCGGCTGCCACACCCCCCAAACGAGAGATCAGGCTTCCCGAGCGCATAGCACCCTCCGCCGTGAAGCAGCTGATCATAGACCTGCCGGGCACCTTCGACCTGGTGGACATTCGGCCGCCGGAGCAGTTCAAAGATTACAGCATTCCGGGGTCCGTCAATGCCGATGTGGCGGACGTCCTCTCCAATCCGGCCTATCTCACGGGCGCGGGGCCCCTCATCCTGGTGGACCGGGACGGGTCCCTGGCCATGGCCGTAGCAGGGATCCTTTCCCAGAAGACCCAGCGGCCCATCAAGGCGTTGCATGGAGGACTCCAGGCTTACTGGGAAGCTTCGGAGCTCAAACGGGCCGTCCAGGAAGTTCCCATGGGGAGTCCAGGCGGCGCGCCCGCTTCCATGGGCCAGCAGGATAAGCTGAATGCGCCGCAGCAGGCCGCTCCGACGCCGGCAGGCCCGGCGCCGGTTCCTCCTGTCCCCCTTACACCGGCCCCGGCCAAGAGCAAGAGCGCGGGGTGCTGACCATGAGCCGAGACATGAAAAAGAACCCACTCAATGGGGAAAACATGAATCCTTACCTGGCGGGAGTCCTCCTGGGGTGCACCCTGCTGGCGTCGTTCCTGGTCCTGGGCGCAGGGCTGGGAGCCTCCGGCGGCCTGGCAAGGTTTGCGGCAGCCTTGGAAGGCTTCGTCGCCCCCGGGCACACCCTTTCCAGCGAGTACTTCGGCCGCTGGGGAGCCCATCCCCTGCACTATTATCTCGTCTTCATGCTCCTGGGGACGTTTGCGGGCGGCTTTTTCTCGGCCCTTCAAGCCAATCGGCTGAGCATCCAGGTCGAAAAGGGCTTGAAAGCCTCGCCGCGTCTGCGACTGGGCCTGGCACTCGCCGGCGGCATCCTGGTGGGGTTTGCAAGCCGCCTGGCCCAGGGCTGCACCTCGGGGCAGGCCCTCACAGGAGGCGCCATGCTGCTCACGGGAAGCATGGTCTTTCTCGTCTGTGTCTTTGCAGGAGGATACGCGGCAGCTCACCTGGTGAGGAGGCAGTGGAATGATTGAGACTTTCTTCGGACTGGGACAGTTGGATTCACCTGCCGGTTATTTTGCCGCACTGGTGCTGGGGTTATGCTTCGGATTCTGCCTGGAGCGAGCGGGCTTCGGGAGCTCCAGGAGGCTCGCCGGCATTTTCTATTTCACGGACATGGCGGTGCTCAAGGTCATGTTCAGCGCCATGATCACCGCCATGCTCGGCCTGGCCTACTGCCTGGCGCTGGGATGGATCGAGCCCGGGAGCCTGTATTTCATGCCTACGGTTTACGGCGCCCAGGTCGTCGGGGGACTCCTGTTCGGAGTGGGATTCGTCATGAGCGGCTGGTGCCCGGGAACAGGAGCCGTCGGCGCAGCCTCGGGAAAGCTCGATGCCCTCGTCTTCCTGGGAGGGGCACTGGTGGGCTCGATCCTTTTCAACAAGCTCTTCCCCGTCATCAAGCCCCTGTATGCCTGGGGAGAGTCGGGCGTCCTCTTTGTTTACGACAGCCTGGGCGCCTCCAAGCCGGCCTTTGTGCTCGTTCTGACCGTCGTTGCCGTGGGCTGCTTCTGGGGTGCCGAAGCCGTTGAAAAGAAAAGAGTCGGTGGAGGGCACTACCTCAACAGCCCCTTTCTCAAAACCTTCAGCGCCGTTCTCGTCTTCCTGGCGGCCGCACTCTTCATTTTGCCGAGCGCTCCCGGGAACCTGGCAGGAGCATCGGCCGGAGAGTCGGGAGCCGGGCGCGCCGGCGCTGCCCTCCCCGCCCGGGAAACCAGTCTTCTCCAGCAGATCGAAAGTGCCGGCGACCACATGGACCCGGTGGAACTGGCGGATCGCCTCATGTCCGGAGAGCAGGGCCTGCAGGTCATCGATCTCCGCACCCCCGATGAATTCAAAGCGTTTCACATCCGGGGGGCGGTTAACGTTCCCCTGTCGCAACTGCCGGACTATCTTGCCCCCACCCGAAACGAGGGGATCGTCGTCCTCTATTCCAACGGCATGACGCACCCCGCTCAGGCGAGGGACGCCCTCAGCCGGCTCGGCTTCGAGAACGTTTACATCCTGACGGACGGCTTGCAGGGATTCATGGATGCCTGTCTGAAGCCCGCATCCCTGCGCTCGGAGCCCCTGCCGGCCGAAATGGTGTCACGCATCGACAGGTGGCGGCGCTATTTCACTTCTCCTGCAGAGACGGCCAAAGCAGGGGCGGAAACGCTCCCTCCCCTCCCCGCTGTCCCCCTGCCTGGAATCATCCCCACCGACTGGCTGGGCGAGAATCTCGGCAAGAACGGGATTAGGGTCATCGATGTCCGCAGCCAGCCGGAATACAACACGGCGCATATTCCTGGATCCATCTATCTCTCGGTGGACAGTTTTCGCGGAGTCGTGGGGGGGCTGCCGTCCATGCTCCTCCCGGCGGAAATGCTCGCCCTGCACCTGTCCCACATGGGGATCACCCCTTCGGACCTCGTGGTCGTGGTGCCGGGCGGGGACAAGACCCAGGACGCCACCCTCGTGGGCATGGCCTTCGAGCGGCTGGGGCACAAGCGCTACGAAATCCTGGGGGGCGGGTTCGGAAAGTGGGTTGCGGAAAAAAGGCCCCTGGACAACCGCCTGCCCCAAATCACCCCGTCACATTATCCCCCCGTGGGGAACTCCGACACCTTCACGGTGGACTATCGGGCGGTTCTGAAGGTGGTCCGGGAAGGCGGGGGAATCATCCTGGACGTGCGGCCGGCGGACTATTTTTCCGGCAAGAAGTCGGATGAAGCCCGTGGAGGCCACATTCCCGGTGCCATCAACCGGCCCTTTACCGAAGACATCCGGAAGAATGAATCCTTCAGCGCCTTCAAACCGGTGGATGAGCTTGCGGCTGCCTATGAAAAGCTCATCCCGACGAAAGCCACGAAGGTCATCGTCCACTGCCGCACCGGCCACCAGGCCAGCCAGACCTTTTTTGTCCTCAAGAACCTCCTCGGCTACACCCACGTGCTCTATTACGACGCCGGATGGACGGAATGGGCGGCCCGCCCTGAACTGCCGGTGAAGTAGGATCCCGGGGGCTGCCTGGAAAGCAATGGAGCCATACATTTCTCGCAGAACGCAGGGTAATGATTCCGAACGTCGTCCCTCTGCTCAACGGGAAGGAGTTCTCGGCTATGACCTTTGTGACCTTTTTGGCCGCCTGGATAGCGCATGGATTTCTTCTTCCCGAGCTTGACTACTCCCGGTCCATCAGAGGAAGGCGGTTTGGATGAGTTTGTCGCGGCAGGATGCCACGCCTACAAATACAAAGAGATAAAGTCATACGCTTGCGTAAAGGTGATCCTCGGTACCAGGCGGTAGAAAAGAAGGGCCTATCCATGAAACGCATACGACTGATATTTCAATCCCTGCTGCTCAGCTTCCTGATGCTTACCTCCGCCCAGGGGCAGGAGGTCAAACAGGATTCCGCGACGGGGGGACAACAGAGGACGGCTGAGGATGCCGATTTTCAGCCCTTCATGAATGTCAATGTACAGCTCTACGACCTGGAGCTGGTGACCCAGGAGGGCAAGCGGGTTAAGTTCAAGAGCGATGTGGTTGCCGACAAGCTGGTGGCCATGACCTTCATTTTCACGACCTGCACCACCATTTGCCCCATTTACAATGCCATCTTCAGCCAGCTCCAGACCCTGCTGGGAGAGCGCATGGGAAAAGATGTCGTCATGGTCACTCTCACCCTGGACCCTACGCGCGATGTGGTTGGGAGGATGAAACGGACGGCTCAAAAATTCGGGGCCCAGCCGGGATGGCTCTATTTGACAGGGGAAAAGCCCAATGTGGACCAGGTACTGAAGGGGCTTGGAGCCTATTTTCCGAATTTCGAGGAGCATCCACCCATGGCTCTCGTGGGGGATGGGAAAACGGGAACATGGAAGCGCTTCAACGGCTTTCCCAGTCCCGAGCAGGTCCTCGCCATGATCGACGAGCTGCAGGCGGCGCGCGGGGCAGGTCGTTAGGAGGACAGAATGAGACATTGTCCTCCTGCGTAGGGTGGGCTGTTGCCCACCCTACAATACTTTCGGCGCAGAGTGGTGGGCAGAGCCCACCCTGCGGCTACAACGCTTCCTCCCTTGCCGGCAGGCTCCAGCAGGAGGAGACGGACGTGCTGTTCTACCTGGGAACCGGCGGACTGAAGGCCCTGCTGGAAGAGGCTGGAAAGCTGAACCGGTTCCCGTATGTCTTCATGCCGGGGGCTCATGTTCAGGAGGAGATGTTCCAGGTTCCCCCGGCGTTCCAGAAGAAGATTTACCTCTCCTACCCCATCCTGCCTTCGGATCAAACGCCGGGCGGCATGTCCGAATTGAAGGCGCTCCTGGAAAAGCACAACATTCCCATGAAGCACTGGACCTCTCAGGCTTCCGCCCTGAGTGCGGCGAAGGTATTGGTGGAGGGACTGAAGGGGGCGGGAAGGGATCTCAGCCGGGCAAAGCTCATGCGCTCCCTGGAGCAGCTCTACCAGTTTCAGACCGGGCTCACCCCGCCCATCACCTTCGGCTCAAACCGGCGCATCGGTGCGTTGGGCGCACACGTGGTGACCCTGGATCTCGAAAAGAAGGATTTCGTGCCTGTCGGCGGATGGGTTGCGGTATCCGGGATGTAAACGGTTAGACTCATCCGGCAAAGGGAGAGAAGGAGCAGGGTCCGCTTCCCTGCGGTATCACTTCTTGTCCCCCTCCTCCACCAGCACCAGCAGCTGCTGGTCCCCCAGGGAAAAGGCCTCCTTCACCTTGCCCTGCACCGTGATCTGTGCCCCCTTGCGAGGCAGGGTTTTATCGGTCACCACGGCGATCTGCCCGGTCTTATCCCGTACGACAAAATACTTGATCACCATGAAGCTGAAGACTTCCGTGACTTCTCCGGACACGGATACCGACTGGTCTGCATACTTGCGAGGGTCTTCCAGGATTTTGGCAATGGGCGTTGGAAAAAGCGCATCACAGCCTCCCAGCAGAAGACAAAGCAACATGAAAATACTCCACGACCTCAAGCTCTTTTTCACCGGAATCCCTCCTCGGCGCATCCAGGGGAACGTTGACCTCCTCAGTAACACTCGTTGAATTCTAGAGAAATGGCGCTGATTGTCAATGCTCATCGCGCAGATGTGGATGCCCGTGCTCCTGAATGGACGCTGGTGGAGGAGAGCGGTTCGGACAGAGGGAGGACCCTATAAAAAAGTGGCGGCGTATTTAGGATCCTGGGCGGACGAGCTGCCGGAGGGCGGCAGCTCGCCCGCCCAGGATCGGTCTAATTTTTGGAGGAACCGGTACGGAACCATCCCGTCTGCTTGTTCACCTGGATTTTTTCCACCTGAGAGCCGTCCTTGCCGAGGATCTGGGCTTCGTAGTACTCTTTTTCATCTGTCAGGGTGCCGAGCTTCAGGTTGGCATCTCCCTTTTCGTTCAAATAATCCTGGAGCAATCCCCTGGCTTCGTCCTGAGAAACAGATTTCCCCTGCCGGTAAGGGCAATCCGCCTGGCGGGGACAGTTCTTCCAGCCCTGAGGCCCCATGCCCTTTCCCATGCCCTTGCCATGGTGCATCCTGCCCCCTCGCATGCCGGAATCCGCCCAGGGACAAAACCAGCCGTCCGCAGTCGCCGCGCCCTGCCCCATGCGTGGACAGTTCCAGGTTGTCCCCTGGGATTGCCCTTGAGATGCATCCTGCGCGTAAACCATCCCCACGAACGGCGAGGCAAACCATGCACACAAGACGACCCATACCATAAGCTTCTTCATTTTTTTCTCCTGTCGCTTTTCCTGAGACTCATTGACTGTTCGCGCCATCCTGGCGCCTTGACGATTCCTTTGCTCACTTGCGGAGGCTATAGAGCAGGAAGAATGCCAACAGGGGGGAAACGGGATATCGCGTTCAGCCGCTGCAGGTCCTCCAGCCAGGGAAGGGGTGGGTGCAGGCGCACGGATGAGCAAGCATAAACATCTTAAATGAATATATTTTTTGCTTTAAATCCTCTGGAGTGCATGAAGGAACGGCGGCGCCCCCCGTATGCTCCATCCTCGTCCGTTCTCTCCATTCTGAAACGAAAGGAGGCTCATGGAGCTCCTGCCGGCTGGATAAAATCTATCCAACTGTTCGGGGTTCAAGGCGACGGATTGGATAAAAAGTATCCAGATCCCCCGGGACTGCAGAATTCAATCCCAATAGATTGCTGGAGACAGGCGGCGACAGAGTGTCGCCGATACAGGTTTTTCTTTTCGCACGGAATGTGCACAATGATGGTGACACGTTCTGTCTGTCCTTTAACATACGACTTGATGCTTACGTGTTTTTTGTAGGAGCGGCATCCTGCCGCGACAAAGAGCCAGTCGCGGCAGGATGCCGCTCCTACAAAAAAGAACTTTTCAATCCTTAATGCGTATAGTTGCCCTTTCCAAGGAGTCGACACTATGTCTTCCCGACCTGCTTTGCCCGAACGGTGGGCGTGGTCTTCCCCCTGGATGATCATGGGATCCGTGTGCATCCTGGCGGTGGTTCTCATCATCCTGGCGGCCAAGAACATCAATCGCGAGCAGGAGTTCATGCTGCGGGCGCTGCTTTCCGAAGCGAAGATCCTCAGCAACTCCCTGGAGGCCAGCAGCCGCACCGGAATGATGGGAATGGGCTGGGGGAAGAGCCAGCTGCAGCTGCTCCTGGAGGAAACGGCCCAGCAGCCGGAGATCCTCTACGTGGCCATCGTTGGGGCATCGGGACGGATTGTGGCTCACAGCGATGCGAAGCAAACGGGGGGAAGCATATCCCTGACGCATCCCGCCGCCGACCAGTTCTCCTACCGCTTCGTGGAAGAGCCTAAACGCTCCTTCGAGGTCCTGAGTGCCTATAAGCC
The DNA here is from genome assembly GCF_022836495.1 of Desulforhabdus sp. TSK. Lineage (GTDB taxonomy): Bacteria > Desulfobacterota > Syntrophobacteria > Syntrophobacterales > Syntrophobacteraceae > Desulforhabdus. Next base: position 63,278 of record NZ_BQXM01000017.1, on the reverse strand, counting down.
CTGGTTCCAGGGGAGGGGGAAAGGCCCCCACCGCATGGCCTGCCCCTTTCCCGGTGAATCTTCCTCTCAGAGCAACAACGATTTTTTTCTGGTTCTCGGGCTGGACCCGTCCCCCTTTGAAGCGGCTCAGCGGCAGGACATCCAGCAGACTGTTCTCCTCTTTGGAATCATGTTTCTGGTGGGGGCCGGGGGATTGATCTCTCTCGTTTGGGCCCAGCACTACCGGGAGGCCCGAAAATGCCTCATGGACGTCGAGGCATTCACGTCGACCCTGGTCCGGCAGATGCCCGTCGGCCTGGTTGCCACCGACCGCAGGGGACAAATTCAGAGGACCAATGCGGCGTCCCTCCAAATCCTCAAGTCCCAGGCCCTGGCGGGGAACATCTCCCGCTTCCCCTGTTTTGCATCCATCATGCGGGAATTGGAGAAAAAAGAACGGGTGATGGAGCAGGAAGTTCAGTGTCCAGCGGGCGGGACAGCCCGCATTCCGCTTCTCGTCAATGCCGTTGTCATGCGGAACGGGATCGGGGAGGCGGTGGGAAACGTCTTTCTTTTTACGGATATGACCAATATCAAGCAATTGGAGGAACAGCTGCGCCGCAGTGAGCGCCTGGCGGCTTTAGGGCGCCTGGCGGCCGGGGTGGCCCACGAAATTCGCAATCCCCTCAGCTCCATCAAGGGCTTTTCCACCATACTGGCAGGGAGAGTGAAGGATGACGAGCGGGGACGGAGGATTGCCGAGGTCATGGGGCAGGAAGTGGAGCGGCTCAACCGTGTGGTCTCGGAGCTCCTCGACTATGCGCGGCCGACAGAGTTGCGAAAGTCACCGCAGAATTGCCTGGAGCTCCTGCGGCACAGCGTTCACCTGGTGGAAATGGACGCCCGGCATCAGGGTGTAGCCATCGAATCGCGCGTTGAGCCCCTAGACCTGCAGGTGCAGGTGGATCCGGACCGGTTCTCTCAAATCCTCTTGAATCTTTACCTCAACGCCCTGCAATCCATGGAGAGGGGAGGAACACTCCAGGTGCGGGCCTGCGAAGAAGCGGACCAGGTGGTCCTCAAAGTGACAGATTCGGGAGAGGGAATTCCGCGTGAAGACCTGCCCCACATCTTCGATCCCTACTTCACGACCAAGCCCCGAGGGGTGGGGTTGGGGCTGGCAAACGTCCACAAGCTGGTAGAGGCACACGGAGGCGACATCGAAGTCGACAGCCATCCCGGAAAAGGCACGACATTCACCCTGCGGCTTCCCGGGCTTCGACTTGAATCAGCCGTTGTCGAACACTGACCCACGCTATCCCGGTCATGGGGGGGTGATTCATCAACATCCAGGGCCAGGAAAGGCGGAAGAAGAATTTTTTGACTTTTTCCGTACATTCGGCCAAAATTTCTCCCTGTTGCAGAGGAAAACGCCTGAAGCGGTGCAAGCGTCATCGCCCCTGTCGTCACGGGCAAAAGCCACCCCCACACATTTCACATTTTAAGGAGACGTATGAAGAGCACGGACGCAAATCCTGTCGTAGTGATGGAAACCTCGGAAGGCACCATCAAAATTGAGCTTTGGGCCGATCAGGCCCCCATTACAGTGGAAAACTTCCTGGCATATGTCGACGAGGGCTTCTACGATGGAACCATCTTTCACCGGGTCATCTCGGAATTCATGATCCAGGGCGGGGGACTCACCCCGGACATGAAGGAAAAGGCGGCCAAGCCACCCATCCAGAACGAAGCCAGACCGGAGCTCCAAAACAAGCGCGGATCCATCGCCATGGCTAGAACGCAGATGGTTCACAGCGCCACCTGCCAGTTCTTCATCAACACCGTGGACAATGATTTCCTCAACCACAAGAACACCACACCCATGGGGTTCGGGTATGCCGTTTTCGGCGAAGTCATCGAGGGAATGGATGTGGTGGACAAGATCAGAAAGGTCGCCACAACGACCGTCGGATACCATCAAGATGTCCCCGCAACCCCTGTCGTCATCAACAGTGTCAAGCGGCTGGCCTGATGCCACAGGGCCTGGCAGCCGTCCCCCAGTGAGCGGCTCACTCCCACAATGAAAATGCAGGTCGGGCTCCCCACACAAAGTCACAATGCATGAGAATGACAACGAGAGAGCCCGGCTGGTTGACAACGCCCCACCCGCTCAAAGGCGCGGGTGGGATTTTCAAAGGGCTTGTGCAGGAAAGTTTTGGACTTTGTCAACGGGTTAGAAGAGGAGGGGAAGCCTGTCGGCCACCAGGAGCCCCTCGGGAGTCGGCCTCACTCTCCCATCCCTCAGGCGGACCCGATTGGATTTTTCCAGGTCTGCAAGGACAGCATCCGCTCCTTCCATCTCCCGAAAAAAATTCACATCGATCCCTGCATGCGTTCTAAAGCCCAGGAAGAGCGTCTCCAGTCCAATCTGTTCAGGCGTCAGGGCTTCCCGCTCCTCCACCGGCATCTCGCCCCTCACCAGCCTGCTGCGGTATTCGGCGACGGATCTCACGTTCCACCATCGTACGCCATCCTGGAAAGAATGGGCTGCAGGGCCCAAGCCCAGGTAGGGCGTGTGATTCCAGTATTTGCCGTTGTGGCGGGAAAGGTGGCGGGGACTCCTGGCGAAATTGGACACCTCGTAGTGGAGGTAGCCCCGATCCCTCAGGAATCGGGACGTGAGGCTGAAAAAACGGCTCTCGGCCTCATCCCCCGGCGAGTGCAGACGCCCCTCGGCATGAAGTTTTCCAAAAGGGGTCCCATCGGCCAGGGTCATCTGGTAACAGGAAAGGTGCTCGGGCTGGAACCGAAGCGCCCGTTCCAGGTTTTCTATCCAGCGGGCTGCGCTCTGTCCCTGAAACGCATACATGAGATCGATTCCCACATTTTCGAATCCTGCCGACCGTATGAGATCCAGGGCCTGCTCCGCGCGCGCGCCTGTATGCCGCCTTCCCAGAAAACGGACTTCGTCTTCGTGGAACGACTGAACCCCCAGGCTGAGGCGGTTGATCCCCAACTCCCTGTAGAAGGAGAGCTTTGACGGGGTCACGTCGTCGGGGTTGACTTCCAGGGTGATTTCCGTATCGTCTGCAAAAGTGAAATGGCTGTCCAGAGTCTCCATGACGGCCGACAGTTCCTCATGGCTGAGGAGGCTCGGGGTGCCGCCTCCCAAATAGAGGGTGTCGAAGACGGCAAACCGAGGGCTGTAGTGCCGGGCTTCTCTCTCCAGGGCTCCCACCCAGGAGTGGATCTGCTCCAGAGTAGTCACGGAGTAGAAATCGCAGTAAGGGCACTTGGACCTGCAAAAGGGAACATGGACATACAGGCCGGGCCTCGGAGTATCATTCATCGTTGGTCTTCAGCACGGCCACAAAGGCACTCTGAGGAATCATGACGGCCCCCACCATCTTCATGCGTTTCTTGCCGGCTTTCTGTTTTTCCAGCAGCTTGCGCTTCCGGCTGATGTCACCGCCGTAGCATTTGGCGGTGACATCCTTGCGGAAAGGCGTAATGGTGGAACGGGAAATGATCTTCCCCCCCACGGCCCCCTGGATGGCGATCTTGAACTGGTGCTTGGGAATTTCCTCCTTGAGCCGGTCGCACACCTGGACTCCCCACTCGCGCACTCGTTCCTTGTGCACAATCATGGAAAGCGCATCGACCTTTTCACCGTTTACCAGGATATCCAGCTTGACCAGTTCACCCTGTCGGTACTCGATCATTTCATAGTCGAAGGACCCGTACCCCTGGGTGATGGTTTTGAGCTTGTCATAAAAGTCAAAAACGACCTCCGAAAGGGGCATGTCCATGATGACCTCGATGCGGCCGGGGGAGGGATAATTGAACCGGGGATTCGTCCCGCGCTTTTCCATGGCAAGCTTCATCACGGCCCCCATGTATCGCTCGGGAATCATAACGCTCGCCTTGATGTAGGGCTCCTCCGACTTCTTGATCTTCAGGGGATCGGGGTAATATTGCGGGTTGTCCACCACGACGACGCTGTCGTCGTTCAGCGTGAACCGATACTGCACACTGGGAACCGTCATGATGATGGACTGATCGAATTCCCGCTCCAGTCGTTCCTGGACGATTTCCAGGTGGAGCAGTCCCAGGAAGCCGCAGCGGAATCCCTGGCCCAGGGCCACCGACGAATCCTTTTCATAAATGAGGGCGGCATCGTTCAGCTTGTATTTTTCAAGCGCGTCCACGAGGGAGGGATAGTCATCGGAGGAAATGGGGTAGATGGATGAAAAGACCACCGGCTTCACATCCCTGAAGCCGGGGAGTGGCGCTGCAATGGGATTCTTGTCCAGGGTGACGGTATCCCCCACGCGCGTGTCGCTGAGGGTCTTCACACCCGAAATGATGTAGCCCACCTCCCCTGCCCTGAGCTCGCTCCGGGCTTCCCGGGTCAGGCGAAACACCCCCACTTCCTCCACCCGGTAGGTCGAACCGTTGGACATGAACCGGATGACATCCCCCTGCCGGACCCGGCCGTCGAAAACACGGCAACTGGCGATGATCCCCCGGAATGAATCGTAATGGGCATCGAAGATGAGGGCGGACAGGGGTTTTTCCGCGCTGCCCGACGGCGGCGGGATGCGATTCACGACGGCCTCAAAAATATCCTCGATGCCGAGCCCCTCCTTGGCCGAGCAGAGGACCGCCTGGTCCGAATCGAGCCCCAGTTCCGTTTCGATCTGCTCCTTTGCCATGTCGATATCGGCCGAAGGCAGATCGATTTTATTGATGACGGGAATGATGGTGAGGTCGTGCTCCATGGCGGCATAGAGATTGGCGAGCGTCTGGGCTTCCACCCCCTGGGAGGCATCCACCAGGAGGAGCACCCCTTCGCAGGAGGCCAATGCCCGGGAGACCTCGTAGGAGAAATCCACGTGCCCGGGAGTATCGATCAGGTTCAGCTCATAAACCTGCCCGCTTTTACTCTTGTAGGGCAGAGAGATGGTCTGGCTCTTGATGGTGATGCCCCGCTCGCGTTCAATGTCCATCGTATCCAGAAGCTGGTCGCGGAATTCCCGCGCGCTCACCATCCCCGCATGCTGGATGAGCCGATCCGCCAGGGTCGATTTCCCATGGTCGATGTGGGCGATGATGCTGAAGTTCCTTACCTGTTCCATATTGTTTTACTTTTCATCTCGGTAAACGTTTAAGTGATCCTGGAAATGCAATCCTTTAAGATATCTGATTCATGGAGATACGTAAACTCTCAAGTCGAGGCTTCGGTGATTTGATCATGCAATTCAAGTTCGGAAGCAGGAACTCGTGCATTGTGCAGGTATCGCATATTTCCGCATGGCTAAAGCTGGATTTCAGGGTGGTGAAGTGCCAGTAGATGAACCCATTGTTATCACTTCACGACCATGAAATCCAACTTTAGCCAAAAAGAATTTCAGATTTGACAATGGACAGATTCGACCAAACAGAGTAAAAGTCTTGGAATGGTTGTCAATTATGCGTGCACGGATCGTTAGGATCCTTACCGAGTCGAGGGAGTGTTTCAAACAAGAACAGAAGGATGGAGGGAAATCATGAAAGCAGTGCGTTTATGTGTGGTCCTTTGTTTTGCACTCTTGCTTGCATCGTGTTCGCTCAAACCCAACTGGGATCTGATGGGGAAGTGGCAGAAAGTTGACGGGACCGAAATGCTCGAGTTTACAGGCAAGGGGACAGTGGCCCTCACAGACGGCCCCATTTCCATCAACACGACCTACAAGCTGGTGGATGGAAAACTGCTGCAAATCAACGTGGGAAGCCTGGGAGCCGTGGAGCTCAAGGTTTCCATCGCCCAGAACACCATGACCCTCACCGATTCCCGAGGTCAAGTGACCACTTTCAAAAAAGCACGCTAAATTTCATCGGACGCTGCCACCGTCGAGCGTTCTACGATTTGCTCCGCAGTCATCCCCAGGCCCGACCTCGCCACAGTAAAACCTGTGTGCAGGCCGGGCTTGTTTATGCACTCTTCGACATCTATACAAAAGAAAGAGCCCGCCCTACGCCCACCCACCAGCATGGGCACGAAGCCGATCTTGACGCATATGAGGAAGCAATGGACTCGAAAACACTTGAAAAAGAACTGAGTGAGGAACTGATCGAGCACTGGGATATCACTCCCACGGGGAATGGCTATCTCATTGCCACGGACTGGCAATGGCCCAACCACGAACGCATCGAAATTTTTGTCAGAACAGTCGGTGGCAGGGACGATCTCTTTCTCGTCACCGACGGAGGGGAGCTCTTCAACTTCCTTTTTTCCCAGGGGATCGATCTCACCCGCGACGAGCACGGCTTGAAAGTGATAGAAGGTGTGGCCGATCACTACGGAATGAAGCTGAATGACTGGCAGCTGACCAAAGGGAGCAACCCCGAGGCACTTGCCCGCTCCATCCGGGAAGTCCTCGAAGCCGTCAAAGATGCTTCACTCCTGCTCTGGTATAAGCTGGACCAACGAAGCTCCCTCCATTAGGCCTTCATGACCGGGCCTTCTTGAGCCATCCAGATGCAGGCACCATCGCTGCAGATCCATGAAGATTCACGACCCGACGAGGGCTACCTTCCCGGCCGTCTACTGGGGCAGCGTGATGCTCAGGATGAGCTTGTCCGCATCCTTGCGGCGCAGTCGGATGAGCCCCTGGTGCTTGTGGATGATCATTTTGGCCATGGGCAGGTCCAGGGTCTTGGACCGTTCCGACTGGCTCGTAAAAGGATAGAAGAAATGATCGACATCGTCTTCGGACACCTGGACCCCCTGAAGGATCATTTCCAGGTGGACGTTGTTGTCTCCGGGCGCAGTGCGCACCTGCAGAGTGCTTTCCGGTTTGCAGACGTTCAGGAGGGCCTTCAATACATTTTCCAGGGCGGTTTTGAAGAGAACAGGATCCAGTGAAATGGGGCGAAGATCACTGGCCAGGGCCAGCTCAAAAACCACGGAATGCTCCTCGAAATAGGACTTTTGCTCTTCGAAAATCTGCATCAGGAGATCGTTGAGGGGGAATCGCTCTGAGATGATTTCGAATGGCTTGAGGTAAGCCAGCGTTTTTTCGAGAATCTTCTCCAGTCGGGCCACCTCCTGAACAATGATGCGCACCTTCGCCCGATGGGGATCCTCCTCGGGAAGCGTGTGCAGCAGACGGCGTGCAAACCCTCCCGCAGCCACCAGGGGGTTACGGATTTCATGGGCCAGCCGCGCAGAAACCTCGCTGAGCGTCTTCAATTCTTCCGTCTGAATGATCTGCTTCTGAAGGCAATACCTGTCGGTCACATTGACCAGGTAGCCATCCACTGTCTCCACATTTCCCTTTTCATCAAACACCGGCAGGGCGTGATCCAGCACATAAATGAGCTTCCCGTTGGTGTGGGTGATGCGGTATTCGGCCTTGAACTCCTGACCTTCCTGCAGGCAACGGTCCATGGCCGCCCAGACTCGGGGGCGGTCTTCTTCCCAGACCTTTTCTTTCCAAAAGTGGGGGGAGTCGAGAACCGTCCTGGCCGAGATCCCCATGATTTCTTCAATGAAATGATTGATAAAAATAGTCTTCCCATTCCCCAGGAGCCGATACACGGCCAACGGCACATTCTCCACGAGGGTCCGGTATTTCTCCTCGGACTCCCGCAGAGCACGGGTCCGCAGGTGGACCATCTTTTCCAGATTGTCGGTATAGTCCTGGATCTTTGCCTGGGAAAGCTTCAGGGAGACGAGCATTTCTTCGAGGGCATTGGCCAGCACCCGCAGCTCGCCCGATGGGGAGACCTTCAGAGAACGCACAAATTGCCCTTGAGCGATATCCCGGGCAAAAGTCACCATCTCGCCGATCGGTCTCGTGAAATAGGCGCTCAAGAGGTAAATGGCACCCACCGAGAGGACCATCCCCAGGATTCCCACTCCCAGCATGAGATTGCGGTAGTAGTCCATGACCTTCAGGGTCTGAGTCCGATCCACACAAAATTCCACCAATGCGATGGTTTTGCCCTTGTAATCCTGGACGGTGGCGAGCAACAGGGCGTAGGGGATCCCCGAGATCTCACGGCTGAGGAACCGGGGCGATCTATCTTTGAATACTTCGGCATACACGGGATCCACCCGCTCGAAATTTTCGGGGAAGGTGGTGGCAAAGCTGTAGAAGCCGGTCCCCTCGTCATTGGGATAAAGGAAGGAAGCCTGGACGCCGAACTGGTCTTTCAGCTTCTCCAGGAAAAAAGAGCCGAAATTGAAGCCGATTTCGACGGTTCCCACCATCTGTCCCTGATGGTAAATGGGAGCTACCCCTCGAATGCCATGCCCGGTGAGGCCGGTTTCCAGACCGAAGGTTTCCGTGCCCTTGGAAACGGCATCGAAAATCGTCTGACGGTAGTTCAGCGTGTCTCCAAATTCATAGAGCCTTTGGAGACGCAGAAAATTCCTGGGTGGCAACGTATGGAAATTGAACTGGCTGATGCCGTAGCGTTCTTTCATGAAGATGTAGGCGGGATAGCAGAGGTCGATCAGCCGCAGGCGATCTTTGGCCGCCATGGCGGCGGCTACTTCGGGATTGCGGCCGAAGCTCGACGCCAGGCTGACAGCCCACTTTCCCTGGGATTCCATGTTGTAAAGGAGGGCGCGGTTGTACCCGTTCAGCCTTTCCTGCTCTTCCTGCTGGATGATCTCCTTGCCGCTGAGGAGCGCCAGTAAATCCAGGGAAAAAGTGCCGAGAAAGGCGAGAAGGAAGAAGGGAATGCTCAAACGATACCGCAGGGGCATGTCACGGAGCTTAGCCGAAAGCCAATTCCTGTCTTTGTGCGTCACCATGTCCGCACCTCTGGAAAATGGCCGATGTTCGAGCGCCATATTGCTGCATTGACCCATTGTCGTCATTCCGGCAAAAGCCGGAATCCATAAAAACATAAACGCCTTGGACTCCGGTTTCCACCGGGGTGACGTCAAGTCAGCAACGGTAGCATCAGGTCACACCGACCACTGTTCGTCACTGCAGTTTACTGACTTTTCATGTGCTCCAGGGCGCGCTTCAGGCGTTTCAGAACCGTCTCTTTTCCCAGAACACCGATGATTTCAAAGAGGCCGGGACTCACCGTTCCCCCCGTCAAGGCCACTCGCACGGGCTGAGCGACCTTACCCAGTTTGAGCCCCATTTCAGTCACGACAATCTGATGGAAAGCCTTCTCCAGGTTCTCCTCGTTGAAAACCTCCATGGATTCAAAAACCGGTATGAGCCTGTCAAAAGCCTCCTGCATGGTCGGAGTCAGGAATTTTTTTGCGGCGGCAGGATCGTACTCCACGTCGTCAACGAGGAAGAATTTCATGCCGTCAGCCATCTCTTCCAGGGTGTGCACCCGGGTCTGCAGGGTGCGAACCGCTTCTCCGACATAGCCATCCGGTTTCGCGGGATATCCCCTCTTTTCCAGAAAAGGCTTCAAGAGCGGCACGAGGGTATGCGGCTCCGATTCCTTGATGTAATGGGCATTGAGCCACAGCAGTTTTTCCAGGTTGAACACACTGGGGGATTTACCAATATTTTCAAGGCTGAAATATTGGATGAGCTCTTCGCGGCTGAAGATCTCCTGGTCCCCGTGGGCCCACCCCAGGCGAACCAGTCCATTGACAAGGGCCTCGGGAAGAAATCCCATAGCCTTATACGCCATGACGGACGTGGCCCCATGGCGCTTGGACAACTTCGCCTTGTCCTGTCCCAAAATCATGGGGACATGGCCGAACTGGGGGAGTGGAGCACCCAGCGCCTGGTAAATGAGGATCTGCCGGGGGGTGTTGTTGACATGATCGTCTCCACGAATCACGTGGGTGATATTCATGGTGACGTCATCGATGACCACGACGAAATTGTAGGTGGGAATGCCGTCGCTGCGCTGAAGAACCAGGTCATCGAGCTCGGCGTTGTCAAAGAAGATGGGTCCTTTGATGAGATCGTTCAAAACCGTCGTCCCGCTGTCAGGACAGCGAAAACGGATCACCCGGTTGGGGCCGGGTCCCAGACCCCGATCCCTGCATCGCCCATCGTACTTGGGCTTGCGCCCTTCCGCCATGGCTTCCTTGCGGCGTGCGTCCAGTTCGTCGGGACTACAGTCGCAGTAGTAAGCGTGTCCCATATCCAGGAGCTTTTGGAGATATTCTTTATAGATATCCAACCGCTGCGTCTGATAGTAAGGCCCCTCGTCCCACTCCAGCCCCAGCCATTCCATCCCATCGAAAATCCCTCTGGTGGATTCTTCCGTGGAGCGTGCCACATCCGTGTCTTCAATGCGCAGCACGAACTTGCCGCCATGGTGGCGTGCGAAAAGCCAGTTGAAGAGCGCCGTCCTGGCGCCGCCGATATGGAGAGAGCCCGTAGGGCTGGGGGGAAATCGTGTAATGACCGTTTCCATGAACCATGTGCTCCTTCTTTTCCCGGCACTTTGGTCCCCTCAGGGAGCGAAGGCCACGGGTACGCAATATGAGTCATTCGCCACAAGATGAGCGGCCTTGAAAAGCTTGCCCCCTCGCTTGAGAGAATACACCCTTAACACACTCACCCCCCAAACTCAAGGAGCACAGTCAACCCATTGCCCTTTGGGCAATGAGGCACGGGGATTCAACGAAAGATAATTTTCTAGGCATGCCCCCATAGAAATCTTGCTCAATGGCCGCACCTCTGGCAGTATATCGCAACCGCGCGTGAGGGGAAAAGCGCCTCTGCCAGTGGGGATCACCTCTTCAACCCCGACGCGATCAAAAGCGCTTTTTCGGAACAGGATGGACATGCTCTGTCCCACAGAGAGGAAAGCGACCCATGAAAAACTGGAATAGCCTGGTTGCAGTGTGCCTGTTGATTTTCACCCTTCATGGGTGCGGCGCCACGCGGACACAGACTGAGGACGAGATGGGCACGGTTGTTCCCAAAACCGTCCAGGTCCGCGTCGTGGACGTATCCAACGACACGAAGGAAATCTTCGATGTAGATGCCATCGGCATGCTGTGGACCGCCCTCAATGAATCCTTAAAAAAGCAGGGCATGCTGTGGATGGGCAATACGGCCACCCCTGCGCTGCACCTGGAAGCACACATTACGGAGTACCAGAAGGGAAATATCCTCCTGCGCTACACGCTTCCCATGTGGGGCAAAACCGTCCTGGCCGTCAAGTGCACTATAAAGGAGGGAAGCCGCATCGTGGCAACGGCCGAAACCCGAAAGAGCATTTCCATTATCAACGAGGGAATGACCTTGTCGGCTTATAAAAAGATCTTCTCCCAGGTAGCCGACGAGCTCATCCGGGACCTGGCGAGGAAAATCTGACACCATGCCCCTTCACTTCCGTCTGTTTATTTAAAATCCCTTGACAGCCTATTCGAGATCTTTATACTTAGCAATTTACAAATTTACGCCAAAGAAACAGAGGAAAGTTATGCGGATACGGGTCGACGAAATTCCGGAATCAGGCCGGGTTCTCCATTTGCACTGGAATCAGGGCGAATTGAGCCGGTTCCTCCCCCCGGATGATCCTTTCGAGCTCTCGCTGCCCCGTCCATTGAATGTGGATCTGGAAATCAACAAGCTGGCCGACCACATTCGTATCCAGGGCATGCTTCAGGGGGTTCTCCAGATCAACTGCCACCGTTGCCTGGCTCCGTGCCTCTGGACCCTGGAAGAACCCGTGGACATCAGTCTCTTCAACGAGGCGGAGGCACCCGGGGACGAAGAATTGGAACTGGAGGCCGAAGAGCTGGATTTTGAGTTCTTTGACGGCGAGGTCATCCAAATCGACGACCTCATCGCAGAACAGATTTTCCTCGCTCTACCCTTCAAGGTCCTGTGCTCGGAAAGCTGCAAAGGCATCTGCCCCGGTTGTGGAGCCAACCTCAACGAAGAATTGTGCCGGTGCAACGCGGATGCCAAAGGCAACCCCTTCGCCAGGCTGGCTGAGCTCAAAGAGCGGCTGCCCCAGTGAGGTTTTTCGAGTGCGGAGGGAGCGGCACGACCGGCATGGAGCTCGGCTGAACAATCGGTTTCCCTCCTTCGGCGGGATTCAGATGATTGGAATGCACTATCAAGAAAGTCTTTAAAAACGACAAGTCAAGGAGAATGAAAGATGGGGGTTCCCAAGCGAAAAACATCCAAAGCCAGGCGCGACAAGCGAAATGCTCATAGAGCACTGTCCGTTCCTTCTCTGTCCCACTGCCCTCAGTGCAATGAGCTGCGTTTGCCCCACCGCGTTTGCCCCGGCTGCGGCTATTATCACGATCGCCTCGTTCTCGAATTCGAAGAAGAATAGCGAGAGCTTGCTCAGATCCTGGAAAAAGGATGCGGCGCTCCTCCGCACTTGTGTCAGGGAGGATGTCGCCGCATCTGCCGTGGACCTTCCGGATACGCCGTGGACCGGGGTTTTGAATGAGGGAGCTGAGCCGGGGCGGCCCGGCTCTATGCGATTGCGAATGGAAATGGGCGCAAGATTTTTGTCATAGCGAAGGATCCAGTGCCGGAGGTGTTTTGCCGACGATGGTGCGTACCCACAAAGACCTTTCTGAAACTCCCACAGGTTACCTCGGGGAAACATTCAAACTATCCAAACACACCATGGGAACGCAATTGAAAACGACGTGGGATCTCCACCTTTCAGCAATGACACGGCAGGGCGATGCACGACAGGATGCGTGACCAAAGCTTCCGCAGGCTGCCATTGCGGTTTATTGTCTCCCCGTCGGCATGCAACGGACACTTCAATATATAAAGCACCATGAGCGCATCAATATCGCTCTAAAATTCATACAGACGCGTCAAGAAAATTGCACATAAAGAATGCACGGGCAAGCGTTGGAACAAGGAGAAACCTAAAGTGGATTATTTTCTAACCGAAGAACAGCAGATGATCCAAGAACTGGCTGCGCAGATCACCAAAGAGAAAATTCGACCCGTACGCGCCGAACTGGATGAAAGCGAAGCATTTCCCTGGGAAATCATGAAGGTCCTGGCCCAGTCGGATCTGTTTGGACTTTACATCCCCGAAGCCTATGGCGGAATGGGTGGCGGCATCCTGGAGAATTGTCTGGCGATTGAACAACTGGCGCAGGGCTGTATCGGTATTGCCACCACTTTTGCCGCCAGCGGACTGGGGGCCTATCCCATCCTGCTGTTTGCCAATGAAGCCCAGAAGCAGGCCTATCTTCCCGATATCGCCAGTGGAAAACGCCTGGCAGCCTTCGGCGTCACGGAATCCGGAGCCGGCAGCGATGTTTCGGGCATCCAGACGACGGCGGTCCGCGACGGCGATTACTACATCCTGAACGGAACCAAGCAGTGGATCACCAATGGCGGCGAGGCCGAAATCTATTCCGTTCTGGCCATCACGGACCGCTCCAAAGGGCCTCGAGGCGCGAGCTTTTTTATTGTTGAAAAAGGAGACCCCGGCTTTTCCTTTGGCAAAAAGGAAAAGAAGCTCGGCATCCGGGCTTCGGCAACTCGTGAACTGGTGTTCCAGGATTGCCGCGTCCGCAAAGACCGCCTCATCGCCAAAGAAGGCATGGGGTTCATCGTCGCCATGAAAACCTTCGATAAGTCCCGGCCCGGCATTGGGGCACTCGGGGTGGGCCTGGCTCAGGGCGCTCTGGACATTTCCGTGGAGTACGCTCGCAAGCGAGTTCAGTTCGGAAAGCCCATCATCTCCTTTCAGGCCATCCAGCACAAGCTGGCCAACATGGCCACCAAGACGGAAGCCTCCCGCGCTCTGATTTATTGCATCGCCCGCCACATGGATGCCAATGACGCTCCCGATGCAAGCAAAGTTGCGGCCATGTGCAAGGTTTTCGCAGGGGACACGGCCATGGAGGTTGCCACCGAAGCGGTGCAGGTCCTCGGCGGCTACGGGTACATGCAGGATTATCCCGTGGAAAAAATGATGCGGGACGCCAAGATCCTGCAGATCTATGAAGGAACCAATGAGATCCAGCGCAATATCATTGGCCAGGAATTGAATAAGGAATACAGCCGATTGAAAGAAACTTTCTTTTAAAAGGAAAGATCCATGCATATTGCTGTATGCATCAAGCAGGTTCCAGATACGAAGAACGTGCGGATAGACCCTGACACCCATACCCTGGTCCGTCAGGGCGTTGAAAGCATCATCAATCCGTTTGACCTTTTTGCCGTGGAAGCGGCCCTGAAGATCAAGGACGAAACCCAGGCCACCATCACGGTTTTGACCATGGGCCCCCCCCAGGCGGACGAGGCCCTCCGGGATGCCCTCTCCCGCGGTGTGGACGATGCCGTGCTGTTGAGCGACCGGGCGTTCGCGGGATCCGACACCTGGGCCACCTCCACCACCCTTGCAGCCGCGGTTCGGAAAATGGGGGACGTAGACGTTGTCCTCTGCGGCAAGCAGGCAGTCGATGGAGATACGGCTCAAGTGGGCCCTGAAATGGCAACGTTTCTCGACATGCCTTATGCGACCTTTGTCAAGAAGATCGAAGTGCTCGACGGCAGCGCATTAAAAATTTCCCGTCAAACGGACGAAGGCGTCGAAATCTGGAAATTGCCCACCCCTTGCCTTCTGACGGTGATCAAGGAAGTGGGAGAGCCCCGGCTGCCGTCCCTCAGGCATAAAATGCGCGCCAAGAAGGCGACCATCCCGGTATGGGGAGTCGCCGACCTGGGATTGGCCCCCGAAAATGTCGGCCTCAGTGGCTCCTTCACCCAGGTCGTCCGGGTGTTCAGCCCACCCCGACGGACGGACCGCGTTTTGATCCAGGGCCCCATCGAGGAACAGGTGGAACAACTCTTCCGTCATCTCAAAGAATCCAAGGTGCCAGGTCTATGAAAGCCATTGTCGATCGTCAGAAATGCACGGTGTGCGGGGTTTGTACGGACGTCTGCCCCTTCGGTGCCATCTCCCTCAAGGAAACCTTCATCGAAATTTCCGATGAATGCACCCTTTGTGGCATGTGCGTGGATACCTGTGAGTTCGGGGCCCTCTCCCTCCCGGAAGTCGGAACGGGACCGGCGGAAGATCTGGCCTCCTACAAGGGTGTCTGGGTTTTCGCCGAATGGCGGGAGGGCACCATCCACCAGGTCAGCTACGAACTGCTGAGTGCCGGTCGTAAGCTCGCCGACAAGCGCGGCGTGAAGCTGTCCGCCGTTCTCCTGGGGCATCGGCTCGACCAGTCCATCCAGGAAGAGCTCGTCTCCTACGGAGCAGATGTCGTCTACGTGGTGGATCACCCCGAACTGGCCCATTTCAGGGATGAAGCCTATTCCAAGGCCGTCGTGGAGCTCATCCGGCAGAAGAAGCCGGAAATTCTTCTGGCTGGCGCCACTTCCATGGGGAGGTCCTTCATCCCCCGAGTGGCTGCCCTCGTGAAAACGGGACTCACCGCCGACTGCACGGAGCTCGACATCAGCGAGGAGGGCCTCATGCTCCAGACGCGTCCGGCTTTCGGTGGAAACATCATGGCCACCATCGTGTGCCCCAACCGTCGCCCTCAGATGGCCACCGTGCGCCCCAAAGTCATGAGACCGGAGAAGATGAAGGACCACCAGGGCAGAGTGGAAAGGATGGCTCTGCCCGAGGAGTGCTTCAAGAGCCGCGTCGAGGTCCTCCAAGTCATTCCCGAACAGGACCAGACGGCAAAGCTGACGGAAGCGGACATCATCGTTTCCGGCGGCCGAGGTCTGCGCAAGTCCGAAAACTTCTCCATCATCGAAGAACTGGCCCAGCTCATCAAGGGCGCGGTGGGAGCTTCCCGCGGGGCGGTGGAAGAAGGCTGGATCGCGCCTTCGCACCAGGTGGGTCAGACAGGGCGCACCGTGGCCCCGACCCTCTATATGGCCGTCGGCATCGCGGGGGCCATCCAGCATGTCGTGGGGATGCAGGGATCGAAAGTCATCGTGGCGGTCAACAAGGACCCGCAGGCTCCCATTTTCGATGTGGCAACCTACGGCGTCGTGGCCGATCTGTTTGAATTCATGCCGGCTTTCATACGCAAGATCAAGCAGGAGCGCGGCGAAAGCTCCTGACGAGCTGCCCGCTGCGCAAAACTCTGCCTTGCATCCGCAATGCAAGGACGAATCGCTTTTTCCCGTGCCGCCGTGCCCCCCATGCCCCCGCTCCGACGGGGGCGGCATTTTTTGAGGAACCCGGAGGCACAAGTCGGTCGCTGCAACGATCCCCTGCGTGCGACACCCCCTTGAGTCGAGGAACAGGAGCAAGTCATGAGCGAAAAACGCGTGGCTGTCGTCACGGGAGCCAGCCGGGGAATTGGGCGTGCCATTGCTGTGGCGCTGGCAGCTCCCGGTCGGGATATCATCGTGAACTACCATTCCAGCCCCCAGGCAGCGAAAGAGACTGCGGCCGCAGTGGCATCCAGGGGGGGTGTCCCCCATCTGCATCCCTTCGATATCGCCGATGCCGAGGGTGTGAAGGAAGCTTTCAAGGAAATCATCAAAGCCTACGGACGCGTCGACATCCTGGTCAACAATGCGGGAATCACCCGCGACAATCTGTTGGCCCTCATGAAGCCCGATGAATGGGATGTCGTGCTCAATACCAATCTCAAAGGGGCGTTCCTCTGCTCGCAAGCCGTGGTCAAGACCATGATGCGGCAGCGCTATGGCAGAATCATCAATGTGACTTCCGTGGTGGGAGTCATGGGAAACGCGGGACAGTGCAACTACTCCGCCGCCAAGGCCGGCATCCTCGGCCTGACACGATCCCTGGCCCGTGAGCTCGTTTCCAGGAACATTACCGTCAACGCCGTGGCACCGGGATACATCGAAACCGACATGACCCTCAGCCTGCCCGAAAAAGCACGCGAGCTTCTCCTCACTCAAATCCCGGCGGGTCGCGTCGGAGCGCCCGAAGAGGTCGCCGCTGCAGTGGATTTTCTCGCTTCCGACGCCGCAGGTTACATCACGGGCCAGGTGATTCATGTCAACGGGGGCATGTTCATGGGCTGAGCCTGGGACGCTTTTCGCCACGGCGCGACGGCATGAACCGCGAGTCGCGACGCGCAGCCCTCTTCGGCAGCCAGGCATCGTTCAGTCACTCAGGGAGAATTCTATGGTACCCAATACACAGCGTCGCGTAGTCATTACAGGAGTTGGCTTAGTCTCTCCCATCGGGGTAGGCAATGAAGAAAACTGGGCCAGCCTCATGGCGGGGAAATCGGGAATTGCGCCCATTTCGCTCTTTGACGCCACCAATTTTACCACCCGCATCGCCGGTGAGGTCAAAAACTATCATCCCGAGGAATTCATTCCCAAGAAAGAGCTCCGTAAAATGGATCCCTTCCTGCGACTGGCTCTCGGAGCGTCGCGCTTGGCGTTTGACGACGGCAAGCTGACCATTGCCCCGGAAATCGCCCATCGCGCCGGGGTGTTCATGGGCTGCGGACTGGGTGGTTTGACCACCATAGAAGAGTACCATAAGATTCTGCTGGAGTCGGGCCCCAAGAAAGTCAGTCCCTTTTTCATCCCCATGCTCATCGGGAATATGGCCCCCGGCCTCATCTCCATTTATCACGGCGCCAAAGGTCCCAACCTGGCCGTCCAGACGGCCTGCGCCGCCGGCACGCATGCCGTCGGACAGGCATTCCACATGGTGCGCAATGGCATGGCGGATATCATGGTGACCGGCGGGGTCGAATCGGTGGTGACCCCTCTGTGTGTGGCGGGCTTCAACGCCATGCGGGCACTTTCCACCCGCAACGATGAACCGGAAAAGGCTTCGAGACCCTTCGAACGGGATCGCGATGGATTTGTGCTGGGTGAGGGCGCCGCAGTCCTCATTCTGGAAGAAATGAGCATGGCCCTGGAGCGCGGCGCCAAGATCTACGGTGAAGTCATCGGCTTCGGGGCGTCCGGGGACGCCCACCACATGGCCGCTCCCGCTCCCGAAGGGGAAGGCGCTGCGCGCTGCATGCAGTCGGCACTGGACGATGCGGGCATCCAACCCGAACAGGTACAATATATCAATGCTCATGGGACTTCCACCGACCTCAACGACAAGTACGAAACTCAGGCCATCAAGAAAATCTTCGGGGATCATGCGTACAAGCTGGGAGTCAGCTCCACCAAGTCCATGACAGGGCACCTCCTGGGAGCAGCCGGAGGAGTCGAAGCCGCATTCACGGCGCTCACCCTGGAACGGCAGGTCATGCCCCCCACCATCAATTACGAGAACCCCGATCCAGATTGTGACCTGGACTATGTCCCCAATCATCCCCGGGAAGCGGTCATCGACATTGCCCTATCCAATTCCTTCGGGTTCGGCGGGACCAATGGAACCCTCGTCTTCCGCAGGTGGACGGGGCAATAAACCCCGGCAGGAGCACAGACTCCGACCGGCATCAAGAGCAGGTGTGTTTTATGAAGATCATTGTGGGATGTGACCACGGGGGCTATGAGCTGAAAGAAAAAGTCGTTCCCCATCTGAAAAGTCAGAATTATGATGTGGAGGACGTTGGGACCCACAGTATGGAATCGGTGGACTACCCCGTGTACGCCCTGAAGGTGGCCCGGGCCATTGCAGACGGCAGGGCCGACCGCGGCATTCTCATTTGTGGAAGCGGGATCGGCATGTGCATGACGGCCAACCGGGTTTCGGGGGTCCGCGCCATTCAGATTTCCGAGCCCTATGCCGCCAAGATGAGCCGCCGCCACAACGACAGCAATATTTTGTGCCTGGGAGGCCGTTTTATCGGTCAGGACCTGGCCTTTGAAGTGGTGGACACCTGGCTCAAGGAGCCTTTCGAAGGCGGTCGTCACCAGCGGCGCGTCGATTTGATGGATTCGCTCGCGGCAGAATCCATCAAAGAAGACCGCTGAACAAACATATGCATTGAAAGGTCAGCCTCTGCAGAGGGCTGCAGAGGGATCACACGCTCATTCATTCAGAAAGGTAAAGGGGATGTCGCAGCTCATGGCCGTCGATCCTGAAATTGCTCAATTGATTTCCCGAGAGGAAGATCGTCAGAAGAACAAACTGGAGCTCATCGCATCGGAAAATTTCGTCAGCAGCGCAGTGCGTGAGGCCCAGGGCTCCGTTCTGACCAACAAATATGCTGAAGGCTACCCCGGAAAAAGGTATTACGGCGGCTGCGAATTCGTCGATCACGTCGAGACGCTGGCGCAGGAGAGGGCAAAAAAGCTTTTCGCTGCAGAATACGCCAATGTCCAGCCCCATTCCGGCTCGCAGGCCAACATGGCCGTCTACTTTGCCGCCCTCGAGCCCGGCGACACCATCCTCGGCATGGATCTCAGTCAGGGGGGGCATTTGACACACGGCAGTCCTGTCAGCTTCTCGGGCCGGCTGTTTAAGGTCGTCTCCTACGGCGTGCGCAAGGACACCGAACAGATCGACTACGATCGACTGGCTCAACTGGCAGAACAGCACCGGCCCAAAATGATCATCGCGGGAGCGAGCGCTTATCCCAGGATCATCGACTTTCCCCGCTTCCAGGAAATCGCACGGGGCGTAGGGGCTTATCTCACGGTGGATATGGCTCATATCGCCGGCCTGGTGGGAGCGGGGCTGCATCCCAACCCCATCGATCATGCGGATTTCGTCACCACGACAACACACAAGACCCTCCGGGGTCCCAGGGGCGGTATGATCCTCTCACGCCAGGAATTTGGCAAAAAGCTCAACAGCCAGATTTTTCCCGGCATACAGGGCGGCCCCCTCATGCACGTCATCGCGGCCAAGGCGGTGGCATTCCATGAAGCGCTTCAACCGGAATTCACCAGCTATCAAAAGCGTGTCGTCGCCAACGCCGCACGGCTGGCTCAGAAGATGACGGAATCCGGCTTCCGCCTTGTATCGGGCGGGACGGACAACCATCTTATCCTGGTGGACCTCTCCCCCACCGGGCTGACGGGGAAAGTCGCCGAGGAGACCCTGGATCGGGCAGGCATCACCGTCAACAAAAACGCCATCCCCTTCGATTCCCAGCCCCCCCAGGTCACGAGTGGAATCCGCATCGGAACGCCGGCAGCCACCACCCGCGGCATGGATGAAACCCATATGGACGTGATTGCCGACTTCATCCACCGCGCCCTGAAAGCAGTCAGGGATGAAGCCGAATTGAAGGCGCTGAAAAGTGAGGTCGCGCAGTTCTGCTCCTCTTTTCCAATGTTTAAATAATGAATTGTCCACCTTCTTCTCGGACATCTCCGACGCTGTGGAAACCTCTTGAGTGACAAGACCATGAGCTCAACCATCGACTCCGACGTGGTTTTCATGCGAGAGGCGCTGCGGCTCGCTGCTCTCGGCAGGGGGTGGACCAGTCCCAATCCCATGGTGGGAGCGGTTGTCGTGGTGGACGGCACCATTGTCGGAAAGGGATACCACGAGAAGGTGGGAGGCCCTCACGCTGAAGTGCATGCCCTGCGGCATGCGGGAGCAGCGGCGCGGGGAGGAACGCTTTACGTCACCCTGGAGCCCTGCAACCATTACGGAAGAACTCCGCCCTGTACGGAAGCCGTGCTCCAGGCAGGGATCGCTCGGGTCGTCGTGGGTATGGAAGACCCCAACCCGCTCGTTGCGGGTGGCGGCATGGAACGTCTGAGATCCCGGGGCGTCGAAATCGTCTCACGTGTTCTCGAGAAGGAATGCCGCCTGTTGAACCAGGCCTTCATCAAGCATGTTATCACTGGCACCCCCTATGTGACCCTCAAAGCCGCCGCCACCCTCGATGGTCGCATCGCCACCGGAAGCGGTGATTCGCGATGGATCAGCAACGAAAGATCCCGGCGGTTTGTTCACCAGCTGCGGTGTGCCCTGGACGGAATTCTCGTGGGGATCGGAACGGCGTTGAACGACGACCCCGAGCTGACCGCCCGCATCTCTCGAAGGCCCCCCTTCCGCCAGCCGGTTCGGATCATCCTGGACACGCACTTGAGGCTTCCCCTGGAGAGCAAGCTCGTGAAGACCGCACGCCAGGTAGCGGTCTGGATCGCCTGTGGAGAGGACGCTCCCCGGGAGCGGGAAAATCGTCTCACGGAAGCCGGAGTCGAAGTCCTGCGCCTGCCCACCCAAGAGGGACGGATCGACTTGAAAGCCTTTCTCAAGGTTCTGGGCCAACGCCAGGTCTGCAGCCTCCTGGTGGAGGGAGGATCAAAGGTGTTAGGCGCCTTCCTGGAACAGGGCCTCGCGGATGACTTCCATTTTTTTTATGCTCCGAAGATTCTGGGGGATCCAGAAGGCATTCCCATGATCCAGGGCGGACATCGGGAAAAGATGTCCGAAGCCCTCCCGGTCTACGAGATGCGCACACGGCGTTACGCCGGGGATGTTCTGCTCTCGGGAAGATTCCACGAGCAGCTGTATTGAGACGGAGAATTCATGTTTACAGGATTGATCGAGGGGACGGGGACCCTGCTTCGCATCGACCGCCATGGACCCGATGCCAAAATGGTCCTTCAAGCCCGTTACGCCATGGAGAACCTGACACTGGGGGAAAGCATCGCCGTGGATGGAGCGTGCCTCACGGTGGTTTCTTTCGAGGGAACCGTCTTCACCGTGGACGTTTCGGCGGAAACCCTGAGCTGTACGACCCTCGGCCGCAAACAGCTGGGAAAACGGCTCAACCTGGAACGGGCATTGCGGCTGGGGGATCGCCTCGGCGGACATCTCGTGAGCGGCCATGTAGACGCCATCGGCATTTTGAAAGATCGAGTACGGGAAGGACGTTCCTGGCGTCTCGTTTTCGAAGTTCCCATAGAGATCACCCGGTACATCATCGAAAAGGGCTCGGTCGCCATCAACGGCATCAGCCTCACGGTAAACGGGTGCTCTGAAGGGCGGTTCGATGTCAACATCATCCCCCACACAGCAAAGGAAACCACCATCGAAGAGCTCCAGGTGGGGGACGCGGTCAATATCGAAACGGATCTCATTGGCAAATATGTCGAAAAGATGCTTCGCAGCTGGACTTCCTCGGAGGAGAAGCCTCCCAAAAAGAGCGCTATCGATGCGGCATTCCTTCAACAGCACGGCTTTTTATGAGCCTCTATTCCCTCCAGAGCCTGCGACCGGCTCCTTGTTAAAGGCCGATGTTCATGCTATAGAATCCAGGCTCAAGAATTTTCCCGAGGGCCTTCACGGCCCTCATCATTTTTTCATATGTATATAAGGAGTGCTGCAAAATGCCTGTGGCAAGCATCCCCGAGGCTTTGGAAGACATTCGCCAGGGCAAGATCGTCATTCTGGTGGACGACGAAGACCGTGAGAACGAAGGGGACCTCTGCATGGCCGCCGAGAAGGTCACCCCTGAAGCCATCAATTTCATGGCCAAACATGGGCGGGGGCTGATCTGCCTTTCCCTTTCCCCGGAGTATGTGGAGCGTCTCAAGCTTTCCATGATGGTCACCGACAACCGGTCTCCCTACCAGACCGCTTTCACGGTCTCTATCGAAGCCCGTCATGGAGTCACCACGGGAATCAGCGCGGCGGACCGCGCTCACACGATTCTGACGGCCATTGCAGACGATGCGAAGCCGGAAGACCTCGTGAGCCCCGGGCATATATTCCCGCTCCGCGCCCGAAAGGGCGGCGTGCTTTTCAGGACCGGTCAGACGGAAGGATCTGTTGATCTCTCCCGCATGGCAGGGTTGAGAGCGGCCGGGGTCATCTGTGAAATCATGAAAGATGACGGGACGATGGCCAGAATGCCCGATCTGGAGGTCTTTGCCGCCGAACATGATCTGAAGATCGTCACGGTCGCAGACCTCATCAACTACCGCATGCAGCACGAGATGTTCGTCCGCCGGGCTGCAGAGGCAATGCTGCCCTCAGCCTTCGGCGGTGAATTCCGGTGCATTGTCTACAACAACGCCATCGATGACTACAGCCATATTGCGCTGGTAAAGGGGGAGATCACGCCGGAAGACGAAGTGCTGGTCCGGGTGCATTCCGAATGTCTCACGGGGGATGTCTTCGGATCCCTCCGGTGCGACTGCGGGTCCCAGCTCCGGGCGGCCATGATGCAAATCGACCGGACCGGCAAGGGTGTGGTCCTCTATATGCGCAACCATGAAGGAAGAGGCATCGGGATTGTCAATAAGATCAAAGCCTACGCCCTTCAGGAACAGGGTTACGATACCGTCGAGGCCAACCGGGTGCTGGGCTTCAAGGATGATCTCCGGGATTACGGCATTGGAGCCCAGATCCTGGTGGATTTGGGGATCCGGAAGATGCGCCTCATGACCAACAATCCCAAGAAGATTGTCGGCCTGCAGGGTTACGGCATCACCGTCACGGAACGGGTTCCCCTGGAAATCCCGCCCAATGAATGCAACATCCAATACTTGACCACCAAATGCGCCAAAATGGGGCATCTCATCAGCTGCATTGAAGAAAGGGAAGCCAAGAAATGAAAATCTATGAAGGGAACCTTCTCGCCCAGGATCTTCGCTTTGGTATCATTGTCAGCCGCTTCAACGATTTCATCGGGGAGCGATTGGTGGGTGGGGCCATGGATGCCCTCAAACGCAGCGGAGCGGATGAAAAGGACATCGACCTGTTCAAGGTGCCCGGCGCCTTCGAAATACCCCTCGTGGCAAAAAAGGTAGCCAAGAGCGGTCGGTATGATGCCGTCATTTGCCTCGGCGCCGTCATACGCGGAGCAACACCTCACTTCGACTACGTTGCCAACGAGGTCTCCAAGGGCATTGCCCATGTCAGCCTGGAGACGGATATTCCCATCGCTTTCGGCGTCCTCACGACGGACACCCTGGAACAGGCCATCGAACGGGCGGGCTCCAAGGCGGGCAACAAGGGCTGGGACGCAGCCATGGCCGCCATCGAGATGGCCAACCTCCTCAGGGGCATCAACCCGTAGGGAAGTTTTTATACGCATTAAGGCTTGGAAACTCCCTTTTTGCAGGATGCCGCTCCTACAAAAAACAGGGAACCATCGAAGCGAAAGTTTTATACCTCATCGAGCATAGAAGTGTGTCCAAAAGCTTTTAATGACACACGATCACGATCGATCATGGCATGACGGAAGTCTTTGAAAGGGGTGGGCCTCCAGCCGCCCCTTTGGCTTCTTCGGGGATCAGGAAAAGTGAAATCTAAAGTGAGTCGCAGAAGGCGTTCCCGTGAAATCGCACTCCAGGTGCTATATGCCATGGAGATGAGTGAAACGCCTCCCGAGCAGGCCATGGAACTGTACTATCGACTTTTTGAGGATGACGAGGATCTCGACGTCGATATCCCCATGGAAGTGAGGCCCTTTGCCGAGAAGCTCATCATGGGGGTCGAGCTGCACCAGAGCGAATTGGACGCCTTGATTGGCTCTGCCTCACAGCACTGGCGTCTCTACCGGATGCCCGTGGTGGACCGTAATATTTTGCGTATCGCGCTTTTCGAGATGCTGCACTGCCCGGACATCCCTCCCAAGGTATCCATCAACGAGGCAGTGGAGCTGGGGAAACATTTCGGGAGCGAAGACTCCGGCGCTTTCATAAACGGCATCTTAGACCACATTCTGCCGGAACTGGATGACAAGCGGCCGAAGACCGCCCCCGACGAATAGCAGGGATCAACCGGGAAACTTGATGGTGACCGTCTCCCCTTCCTCGTCCTTCTCCACGTCCACAACAACCTCAAGGCTGCTGTCCCGAATACCGAGAGCCAGGGGAATGCTGCCTTTTTCACCCTCTAAATGAGTGATCCCCTTCACGGCTTCAAAAATCTTCTCACCTATTTCTGCACCCGGATCGGGCAATTCCGACCTGCGGTATTTGGCGACGACATTCACCCTCCCGTCAGACTTCCTGGTGATGGATATTCTTTTGGCATTGTCGTTGACCCCATGGAGAACCGCCAGAGCCAACCATTTCAATGCACCATCCGCCTTATCGGGTTCTGCTTTCACGACCGACATTTCCCTCAAAAAGTCCGTCGTGGCATAGCAATCACAGAATTCTTGAACCTTCTGATGTAAACCGCCCTTATCTTTCATGGATGTATCCCTCCTTTCAGATGGATTTCCAGAGTGTACTCGAGAAATGACAAATCACTCGGACTTTCGTTCATGTACTAAACGATAGGCACGTGACCGATCAAGTCAAGCGGGATGGACAAATTACAACCATGAAAGTCAAAGAGTTTCAATGGGCTGGAGCAGAAGAGCGTATGGGAAATGGGCAGATGCCCGGTGGGAATGCGGGTCTGGACCGACCCGGCCTGGCCAGCCGAGTCGGTCCTCCCTGGATGAGGCGCGGCCTCAACAGCCCCGTGCAACCCGGGTGCTGAGGCTTGGACAAACAAGCTTTAAGAAGGATTCCCGTCTCAAGAAGGCGGCTATTTCTTGTCCGCCTTGTAGCTTTCCTGGAAAACCTGCGGATTGACGTTGGGGGAGCCGGCACCACCGCACTCGGGGATATAGCAGGAGACATCCACGAATTCACACTTCTCTTTGCATGAAGGACAGGTTTCAGGGGGCGCCTGAACATCTATGGTATTGCCACAATTGTTGCACTTAAAAATAGCCATTTTTCGCTCCTTCTGTAAAAAAAGGGGGGGTTGAAAAGACTTCGGAACAGATGGTACGAGCTTCGGCCAAAATCCTAATGTAGAAGGCAATATAACTGCTTAAAGGAGAAAAAGCAACCGATCCCATCCAACACTGGGCACGGCAGCGTCCGGACCCTTTTTCCTTTCCTTTACCGTTCGATTCCATTACTTTCATCGGTTTCACACGGGGTAACACGGAACGCATGGTCACCGGCCGTCCGGCACCTGGACGCGTCGGCTTCATTCCCCGGAAGCAACATCTAAAATGGGTAGGTCCATCATGCAGCAACCGCATCTCGTCTTGACAATCTTCCTGGCTCTTTACCTGGCTCAGGCTCTTTTTTCCTGGTGGCTGGATCGACTGAATCTCCGCCACATGGAACGTTTTGGAAAAGGGGCTCCCCCCTGTTTCGAAGGGATGCTGGATGCCTCCAAACTTTCAAAAATCACGGCCTATACCCGCGCCAAAACGCGGCTTGGCATACTCTCGGATCTCACCGCCCAGGGGATACTTCTGCTGCTCATTCTTTCGGGCTTCATGACCGCTTTGGGAAACCGGCTGTTCAGTCATGAGGTGCACAGCATCCTCGCCGGGCTTCTTTTTTTTACCATCCCGGGCTTCCTGCTGTTCCTGGCGGAGCTCCCCTTCGATTACTATCACACCTTCGTCATCGAGGAGGCGTTCGGATTCAACCGCACGACACTCCGAACCTGGGTAGTAGATCATCTCAAGTCGGGACTGGTCTCCCTGTGTCTGTTCACTGTGATCCTGAGCGCCACACTGACGGTGGTTCAAAGCTCCCCCACCCGCTGGTGGCTGTGGGCTTTCGCCATTGTCTCCGGTATTCAGATCGTATTGGTCCTGCTGTACCCCGTCGTTCTTGCGCCCCTGTTCAACAAGTTTGTCCCGCTTCAGGATAATATGGAGCTGTCGGAGAAAATAGGTGCCCTGATGCAGCAGAACGGAATCCAGGTCAGAAAAATTTTGCAGATGGATGCCGGACGGCGGAGCCGCCACACCAACGCCTACTTCACCGGGCTGGGAAAGACGAAACAAATCGTGCTCTACGATACGCTCCTCGAAGCCCATTCCCGTGATGAAATCCTTTCGGTCCTGGCCCATGAGGTGGGGCATTACAAAGAGAAACATGTGCCCAAACAGCTCCTCTTCTTCGAGCTCTCCCTCCTGGCGGGCTTCTACCTGACTTACAGGATCATGGAATGGCCTGCCGTTTATGCCGCCTTCGGTTTTGAAAGCTCCCAAACCTACGCAGGGCTCTTTCTCGTCGGCATCGCCTGGCAGAAAGCGGGATTTTTTTTGCAGCCCTTTTACACGGGGCTTTCCCGGCACTTCGAACGGCAGGCGGACCTGTTCGCCGCACGCTTTCTGAAGACGCCGGACCATCTCGTGGCAGCCCTCAAACGCATGGCCCTCGACAATCTATCAAATCTCGCTCCTCATCCCCTCTATGTGCGGTTTCATTACTCCCACCCGCCCCTCGTGGAACGGATCACCTTCCTGGACACGGCCGGCCGGAGCAGTGGAGCAGAAAAAACAGGTTCGACCCTGGAAAGGAGACACTGAATATGGTAGGCACCCTCATCAACGCGGGGACGATTTTGGCCGGAAGCCTCCTGGGCGTGACCATCGGCTCGCGGCTTTCGGAAAAGATGCGCGACACGGCGCTCCAGGGCCTCGGACTCGTCACGGTCCTGGTGGGGCTGCAGATGGCCCTGGAAACCAAGAATATCCTCATTGTCCTGGGAGCCATTCTGACCGGTTCCATCCTGGGAGAAATCCTCAGGATCGACGATGCGCTGAAAAAGCTCGGAGCCCTTTTGCAGTCGGCACTGTCCCGCGGCAGCAAAGGAAACACCGCTCGCAATATCAGTGAAGGCTTTGTCATGGCCAGCCTTGTTTTCTGCGTGGGTCCCATGGCCATCCTGGGCTCCATTCAGGACGGTCTGACGGGAGACTACCGGACGCTGGCCGTGAAATCCATGCTGGACGGCTTTGCATCCATCGCCTTTTCCGCGAGCCTCGGCTGGGGGATTTCCCTCTCGGCCCTCAGTGTCCTGATTTATCAGGGGGGATTGACCCTCTTCGCCGGCATTTTCGCCAAGGTCCTCACGGACCCCATGATCGCCGAAATGACGGCCACCGGGGGACTCATCATCGTGGGAATCGGGCTCAAGCTCCTGGACCTCAAGGAGCTTCGCCTGGCGAACTTCCTGCCGGCCCTGGCCATGGCCCCCCTCCTTGTCGCCCTCGTGCCCTTCATTCGATCCTTTTTCTGACTCCAACTGAGGACCAAAAGCCGTCCAGCATCCCAGCGCCATACCGGCAGGCTTTCCTGTGAGGGTCCGACATTCAGGACCCTCGTTCAGGCTCAAACAGTTTCCTCACCGCTGTCAGAGGCTGCGAGGCGAAGCCCGCCCCCCCGGCCGTCTCCATTTTGCAGGGACTGGAGGTGAGAATAGAGCCCGCCCCGGGCCATGAGGTCTTCATGGGTTCCCTGCTCCACGATACGCCCGTGGTCCATGACGAGGATGCGTTGGGCACGCCGTATGGTGGAGAGGCGATGGGCGATGACGATGCTCGTACGGTTCGCCATGGCCGCCTGGATGGCCTGTTCGATGAGCATCTCCGTTTCGGTGTCGACGTTGGCCGTGGCCTCGTCCAGCACGAGGATGCGGGGGTTGCGCGCGAGGACCCGCGCAAAGGCCAGCAGCTGCTTCTGGCCCGCGGAAAAATCCATGGCGCCCTCGCCGATCTTCGTGTCCAACCCCCGGGGCAGGTTCTTCACCAGCTCCGACAATTGTGAAAGGCGAACGATGCGATCCAGCTCTTCCTCGGGCATGTGACGGTCCAGGAGGATATTCTCCCGGATACTCCCAGGCACAATGAAAACGTCCTGCATGACCAGGCCGATTTGATCCCGGAGCCAGCGAAGATCCAGCCGGCGCAGATCCGTTCCGTCAAGGCGGATGCTTCCCTCCAGGGGGTCGTACAGCCGCTCCAACAGGTTGATGAGCGTCGTCTTGCCGGAGCCCGTGGCCCCCACGACAGCCAGGGTTTCCCCCGGCTGCACTTCGAAAGAAAGGTCTTTCAACACGGGCCGGCCCGCCTCATATTCAAATTCCACTCCCTCGAAGGCGATATGCCCGTTCACCCTCGCCGGGGAAAGAGGCTCGGGAGGAACAGGCAGCATCTCCCTCGTTTCCAGCAGATGAAAGATGCGCTCCGCCGACGCCATGGCCGACTGCACGATGGAATACTTCTGGGAAAGCTCCCGCAGGGGCTGAAAGAAAAGGCGCATGTAGGAAATGAATGCCGTCAGGACACCCAGGGTCATGTGCTCGCGCAGGATTTCCCCGCCGCCGTACCAGATGATGAGAGCCAGAGACGCCGAGCTCATGACTTCAATGAGGGGAATGAAAATCCCGAAAATCCGGATCTGGTAAAGAGCCGACTGATAGTAGCGGTCGTTCAGTTGCCGGAACTGGCCGTGAGCGTCTTTTTCCCTCAGAAAAATCTGGATCACCGAGATCCCCGAAACGATCTCCTGGATGTAGGCATTGATGCCGGCCAGATGCGTACGGATCCGCCGGAAGGCATCCCGGCTCAGCCGGCCGAAATACACCGTGATGACGAGCATGATGGGGAACGTCAGGCTGAGGATCAGCGCCAGCCGCCAGTTCATCCAGAAAAGGATGCCCAGGATTCCTGCAAGCTTCACACCGTCGTTGAATAAGGTGACGATGACGGACGTGAACATTTCATACATATTTTGAATGTCATTGGTCAGGCGGGTCACCAGCCGACCGACGGAATGCCTGTGAAAAAAGGAAAGGTTCAGCTGCAGGATGTGTTGGAAAAGATGCTGCCTCAGAGCGTGCATGATGCGCTGGCCCGTCCATTCCAGAACCATCACCTGGAAGAAATTCACCACGAATCCCGCCAGCACCACTGCCAGAAAGATTCCACCCAGCCGCGCCAGACCTTCGATCCGCTCATCCGTGCCGAGACTGCTGTCGATGATATAGCGGTCCATCCCCAGCTGGACAAGGCGCGGCAGGAGCAGTGTCGATGCGGTGATCCCCAGGGCCAGAATCACCGCCAGTGCGATCCAGCGCCACTGGGGAAGGATAAACACCAGGAGGTTCCGCCAGAGCTTGATGTCCCCGATCCGCCCGATCTGATCCTCTTCGAAATACCCGTACTCGTGATTCATATGACCTGTCCCACCCGGCCGGCCCTACGCCCGCTCGGTTTGCTGGCGGTAAATGGTGGCGTAAAAGGGGCTGTGCTCCAGGAGGTGTGCATGGCTCCCCCGTTCCACGATGCGTCCTCCCTCCATGACGACAATCTCCTGGGCGTCCGCCAGGGGAGCGACCCGGTGAGACACGACGATGCAGGTGCGCCCTTTCAGATAGCTCGCAATGGAGCCGATGATGGCGTGCTCGGTCTCCATGTCCACGGCGGAAAGTCCGTCATCGATGATGAGAATGGGCCGGTCCAGGAGGAGTGCCCGCGCTATGGCCAGCCGCTGACGCTGCCCCCCCGAAAGCTTGACTCCTTTCTCTCCGATGCGGGTCTCGTACCCGTTGGGCATGGCCACGATTTCATCGTGGATGGCTGCCGCCCGCGCCACGGTCTCGATTTCCGCCGGAGTCGCCTCGGGCTTTCCCATGGAGATGTTGAAGGCAATGGTGTTGGAAAACAGGACGACCTCCTGGGGCACATAGGCGATGGCGCCTCGAACGGTCGAAAACGGCACGGTGTTCACATCCATGCCGTCAAAGAAAATGGTCCCATCCTGCACGGGATAGAGCCTGGCCAGGAGATGACACAGCGTTGTCTTGCCCGAGCCGGTCTTCCCGACGATACCGAGGAAAACACCGGGAGGGATGTGAAGATCGATCCCGCGAAGCACCTCTCCCTGATCCTCATGGCCGAGATAGGAAAACGACAACCCCCGCAGGGAAATTTCCCCTCGGGAGAGGGAAACGGGCCGGGGGAAGACAGGATCCTTCAACTTCGGTTCTTCCAGCAACAGCTCCTGAATGCGGGCCAGGGAGGTGATGCCCCGCTGGAAAAGGTCAGTCACCCAACCCAAAGCCATCATGGGCCAGGTCATGAGAAAAAGATAGGTGATGAAGGCCACGAAATCGCCCACGGTAATGCGGCCCTGGATCGTCATGCGACCTCCGAAGAAGAGAACCAGCAGCATGCTGATATTCCCGACGAACCCCGACACGGGAAAGAGGGTTCCGTAGATTTTCGCCAGCCGCAGGTTGTCCGTCACGTAGGCTTCCCCCAGGGCGTTGAAGCGGGACGCCTGGTAGCTTTCCTGGTTGTACGCCTTGATGAGGCGAATGGACGCAAAGGTGGAGCGCACAAACTCCGTCATGGACGAAAACTGCTCCTGTACTTTGCGGAACCGGCGATGCAGGCGGGCGGAGAGAAAGCGGGTGAGGAGGGCCAGCACCGGCATGGGAGCGATGGCGATGGCGGTCAGAAGGGGATCGATGTATGCCATGAAGGCGATGGCCGCCATACCCATGAAGACGGCATCCACAAAGGCCACCAGCCCCATGCCGCCGGCCAGCTGGACGGATGAAAGATCGTTGGTGGCGAGGGCCATGATTTCACCGGGAGGCTTCCGCTGGAAGAAAGCCCGGTCAAGGGAAAGGATGTGTGAAAACATGCGATTGCGAAGGTCGGTTTCCAGCAGCCGCGAGAACCCCAGGAGCAGATTCCTCCAGAGAAACCGCATGGCCGCGATGAGAAGAGCCAGCAGGACGATGAAGGCCCCGTAATCAAGGAGCCTGGAGGGGGTTGCGGTGCCCTCCTGCAGGGAATCCACCGCCACTTTCACGATGCGGGGAATGACCAGCTGAAGGAAATCGACGGCAATGAGGGTCAAAAACCCGAAAACCACCCGTGGCGCATGCTGTTTGAAATAGGGCAGCACGATGCGGAAAGCCCCCCACGGGTTCTTTTCCCCTGCGGCTCCCTTCTGCCCTGAAGAGTGTGATGTAAAAAGTCTTTTCACCCGATGAACTGCCCTTACCCCTTCCCCCCGTCTTGAACCGCTCCAGCGAAATCGCGTCCAGCTTCGTAGGCTTTCTTAAGATAATCGGGATGTTCGAGGATATCCCCCTCGAAATCCATTCCTCGATAAAGCAAGGATTTCCAGAGCTCCATGTCAAGGGTATCGAAGAAATACTTGAGTGTCAGATGAACACCGTCGAAGAGCTTTGGCCCTTTCGTTGCCCCGACGGAAATGAAAAGCCCTTTGCGCGTGGGTTGGGTCTTCCCAAAAACCGCGCCGTCGATCCAATACTTCTTGACCCACAGGGACTGGCATCGGTCCATGAGGATTTTCGTGTGGGCGCTGACCGTGTAAAAGAATATGGGAGAGGCGAGCATCAAGCCGTCGCAGGCCACCAGGCGATCATAGACCCCCTGGAAATCATCCTGAATGGCGCAGCGTCCGGTGTTTTTGCAGCCGTAGATCTCCAGGCAGGGAGACATTTTCAAGTCTCGCAAGACGATCTCCTCCACCTCGGCCCCGGCATCCCGGGCGCCCTGCACGGCCTCTTTCAGCAGTCGCGATGTGTTCCCCTTACGACGGGGGCTTCCGTAAACGGCAAGGATCTTCCCCATGTCTTCTCCCTCTATCTGGACGATTCCGGTTGCAGCTTGCTCTACTCTCCCCTGTTCATTCCCCATGCATCTTGGCTTCATTTGCTTTTTTTCGTCAAGTGCAATAAAGAAACGTTCCTAAGATCTCCCAAATATAGTAGTTTGATCAAACTGCTTGTGGAACATTCGCGTTTGAAGCAGTGGATCCCTGCAATCCCCAGACGAACCTCGAAGATAAGAACTTTAAAGATCAAGGAGGGTATTCGACTCATGGACTACCGAATCATCCTGCCCGAAAAAGAAATGCCCCACCAATGGTACAACGTGCTCCCCCATTTACCGGAGCCCCTGCCTCCACCCTTGAACCCGGAAACACTCGAGCCCATTACCCCCGAGCAACTGGCCCCCATCTTTCCCATGTCCCTGATAGAGCAGGAAGTCTCTCCCATTCCCTGGATTCCCATTCCGGAACCGGTCATGGACATCTACCGGCTCTACCGCCCCACCCCTCTCGTCCGGGCTCACCGCCTGGAGGCGGCCATCGGAACCAGGGCCAAGATTTATTATAAGAATGAATCCGTTTCACCGGCAGGCTCCCACAAGCCCAACACCGCCATTCCGCAGGCATACTACAACAAAATGGAAGGGGTTCGCCGTCTCTCTACGGAAACCGGTGCGGGGCAATGGGGCACGGCACTCTCCTTTGCCTGCCAGATGTTCGGGCTCCAATGCACCGTTTACATGGTGCGGTGCAGCTATGAGCAAAAGCCCTACCGGGGGATCCTCATCAGGGCCTACGGCGCGGAGGTTTTCGCGTCTCCCTCGGAGCGCACTCAATTCGGGCGCCACATGCTCGAAACCGACCCCCATTGCGGCGGCAGCCTGGGGGTCGCCATCTCCGAAGCCATCGAGGATGCGGTCTCGCGGAGAGACACCAAGTATTCGCTGGGAAGTGTCCTCAACCACGTGGTCCTGCATCAGACCATCATGGGGCTGGAAACCAGAAAGCAGTTGGAAATAGCCGGAGAAAACCCCGATATCCTCATCGGATGCGTAGGCGGCGGCAGCAACTTCGCCGGGTTGATCCTGCCCTTTGTGCCCGATAAGCTCTCGGGCAAGTCCATGCGCTTCGTCGCCGTGGAGCCCCAGGCCTGCCCGACGCTCACACGGGGTGAATACCGCTACGATTACGGCGACGTGGCCCGCCTGACTCCGCTCCTGAAAATGCACACCCTCGGCCACAACTTCTTTCCCCCTCCCATCCACGCCGGCGGGCTGCGCTATCATGGAGAATCCCCCATTCTGAGTCATCTCGCGAAGCTGGGACTGATCGAAGCCCGAGCCTACTATCAGACGCAGGTCTTCGAAGCCGCCAAGCTCTTCCTCCAGACGGAGGGTTTTCTGCCGGCGCCGGAAACCTCCCATGCCATCAAGGCGGCCATCGACATGGCGCGCGATGCGGCCCCGGGAACAACCATCATCTTTCTCTACTCGGGACACGGATTTCTGGATCTTGGCGCCTATGACACTTATTTGCGGGGCGACCTGAAAGACGAAGAGTATTCCGCGGAAGCCATCCAGGAAGCTCTGAAAGCCTGCCCGAACGTCGGATTTTGAGGCGGATGGCGGGAGGGTATCTCACGACGAGCCCTCCCGCTTTTCCCACATGAAATGACGATGGATGCTCAAGGAGGCAGCAATGAAAAAACGATTCAGTATGCTCCTCATCCTCATTCCTCTCCTGGCCTGCCCCGGCTGTGCGGGGAAGGGCTCCTCCATTTTGCCCATGGGAGCCGGAAGCGAGCCTAAGACCTTCTGCCATGTGGTGAGTCCGCCAAATCCTCTCCTCATGGGCGGATGGCAGATTGTCTATGTCCGGACGACGGAGACGGGGGATTCCGACGCCAACCCCGTCAAATACTGGCTCGTCAAACATGGGGACCAATACGCCCTCTATTTTGACCGCGTCACGCGCGGCGGCAAGAAGCGCTTCATGGGGTGGAAAGATTGGACCATCTACGGGGATGAAATCTCTTCGGACACCGGCGTCAGGATTTTTGTGGAAAACGGTGCGGTGTATTATTCCTGGCAGGGGCAGCCACCAGGAAAGATGAAGCGCATTGAAAAGTAGACCGGCGAAAACAGGGCTGCAGGCTGCTGCGGCACAGGGTAACACATGCATCAGAAATGGATGTTCATTCTTGCCGGATCCATCATCGCCATCGGAATGATCGGATGGACACGCACGGCGTATCATCTCATCACGCATCCGCCCCAAACCGTTGCCCAGGAAGCAGGGAGCTCCATGGACAAAACGGGAGCCGATCAGGCGGCCACTTCTGCGGGCGGAGCTGCCGCTCCGTCGCAGGAGAGGGTGCTGGAGCAGGCCCGTGAAGATTTGGCAGGCCGGCTTTCGGTGGAAAAGGGCGGGATCGAGCTCCTGGAGATGCGACGGGTCACCTGGCCCGACGGCTCGCGGGGATGCCCCAAACCCGGCATGGCCTACACACAGGTGCTGGAGGACGGTTGGCTCATCCGCCTTAAAGTAGGGGACCGCATCTACGAGTATCACAGCGGCTCCGACAGCTCCCCCTTCCTTTGTGACCCGCCCGCCGGGAAAAAATAGTCGTGATTGAGGATATGGGAAAGGACACTTGGAGCACGCCTGACTGGATACATCTAACAGAACTTATTTCAGGAGGGGATTTTATGAAAAAGTTATTGCTTGTGTCGTTTTTGTCGATCGTCATAGCCTCTTTTTGCTTC
Source organism: Desulforhabdus sp. TSK (assembly GCF_022836495.1). Lineage (GTDB taxonomy): Bacteria > Desulfobacterota > Syntrophobacteria > Syntrophobacterales > Syntrophobacteraceae > Desulforhabdus. The sequence continues at coordinate 28,366 of NZ_BQXM01000017.1, read as the reverse complement.
ATCTCGGTGCCGAGCCTCTCCTCTGCGGAGGAGATAAAGCTCAATTATTCAAGCTTCTTTCCCGCACCTCACAAGAACAGTCAACTTTCCGAAGCCTGGTGCAGGGAGGTTGAAAAACGCAGCAACGGCAAAGTGAAAATCACCTTCTTTCCCGGCGGCACCCTGACGCCGGCCGCCCAGACCTATGACGGTGTCGTCAAAGGCATCGCGGACATCGGACAGAGCTGCTTCGCCTATACCCGGGGCAAGTTTCCCCTCATGGAAGTGACAGACCTTCCGCTGGGATACAAGAGCGGGGTCCAGGCAACAAACCTGGTCAACGCTTTCTACGCTAAATTTCGGCCAAAAGAATTGGATGAAGTGAAGGTGCTCTACCTTCATGCCCATGGACCAGGCATCCTCCACTCCAAGACTCCCATCACAACACTTGAGGAACTGGCCGGCAAGAAGATTCGAGCAACGGGTCTGGCAGCCAAAATCGTCACCAGCCTGGGAGGTGCTCCTGTTGGCACGGCCATGCCTGAAACTTATGACGCCCTGCGCACGGGAGTGGCCGAAGGTGCCCTGGCGCCCATCGAATCGCTCCAGGGATGGAAATGGGGGGAGGTCATCACCTCCACCACCACCAACTACGGCTCCGCCTATACCACCGGCATGTTCATTATCATGAACAAGGCCAAATGGGACGCACTGCCTCCGGATGTACAGAAGGTTTTCGAGGAAGTAAGCCAGGAATGGATCTCCAAGCAGGGACAGCTCTGGGATGAGATCGACAAGGAGGGCATGGAATTCACCAAGGCCAGAGGCAACAAGATCCTTGCGCTTTCTCCGGAGGAGGACGCCAAATGGACTGCCAGGGTAAAACCCCTCCTGGATGAATATGTTGCGGGTGCGAAAGAAAAGGGATTACCGGGTGACGAGTCACTCAAGTTCTGCCTGGATTTCCTGAAGCAGTAAACAGTCCATTGGAATGTGAATGAACCGGAAGGGGTGACACCATGCACCCCTTTTTCATTGTATGACCCTGGAATGGAAGGCCGACCAGTCCCTTTGCGGAAGAAGCGGATGAGGAACGATTTTCCCCTGTGGGTCCTGGCGGGAGCAGGTATGGCAGGCTATCTGAAATTTTTGGAAAAATTGTGCATGCTGATGAATGTCATTGCAGGAACGGCTCTGACCTTCATCATGCTGTTGACCGTATCGGATGTAGTCTTGAGGTATTTTGGCAGGCCCATCGTCGGAACCTTCGAGATGGTCGGTTTGGGTGGGGCCATCGCCATCGGTTTCGGCATTCCCGTTACCTCCTTTTACAGAGGACATATTTTCGTCGATTTTTTTGTGCAGCGTTTCCCTAAAGGGCACCAAAAGTTGGTGCACCTCGTCACGAGAACCGCCAGTTGCACTCTCTTCCTCTGGATCGGTTATAACCTCTTCATTTATGCCAACGACCTCTTCCAATCGGGCGAAGTCTCCCTCACCCGGCAGATCCCCTTTTATCCCATTGGATACGGGATCGGTCTGTGCTGCCTGGTCCAGTGCCTGGTGTTCATCGGGGACGCGATGAAAATTTTAGGGGGGCAATATGAGTGAGGTAACGGTTGGATTGCTGGCTTTGATCATCACGCTGGTGTTGTTCTTTACAGGAATCGAACTGGCGTTCGCCATGATCATCATGGGGTTTCTCGGGTTTGGGTACCTGGTTTCATGGAATGCCGCGTCAAATCTTTTGGCTAAGGACTTTTACGATGTCCTCACCTCCTACGGCTTCAGCGTGATTCCCCTCTTCGTTCTGATGGGGCAGATTTCATTCAACTCGGGGATCGCCAAACGTCTCTTCAATGCGGCCCATAAGTTCATCGGCCATATCCCGGGCGGGCTGGCGATGGCCACCGTCGGGGGGGCGACGGTTTTCAAAGCCATCTGCGGCTCTTCACCCGCCACCTCGGCGACTTTCGCCTTTGTCGCGGTCCCCGAAATGGACCGGTTCCACTATGACAGGAGACTTTCGACGGGTGTGGTGGCGACTGTCGGCACCCTCGGGATCCTCATGCCGCCGAGTGTTACCCTGATCGTTTACGGCATCATCACGGATCTATCCATCGGAAAGCTTTTTTTGGGCGGCATCTTGCCGGGGCTCATGATCGCCATTTTCTTCCTGTGCGTCATCTACGGGTGGTGCAAGCTCAACCCGTCTCTGGGGCCCAAGAGTGAGAAATTCTCCTGGGGCGAGCGTGTCAAAACCCTGCCCGAAGTGATGATCGTACTTTTTATCTTCTCCCTCGTCATCGGCGGAATCATGGGCGGTTTTTTCACCCCGACCGAGGCGGCCAGTGTCGGCACCTTCCTCGTCCTGGTGCTGAGCCTCATCAGAAAAGACATGGATATCAAAGGCTATATCCAGTCCACTTCTGAATCCGTTCGATCCGCCTGCATGGTCATCATGCTCATCGTCGGCTCCACGGTTTTGGGTCATTTCATCACCGTGACAAAAATACCGATGATCACGGCGGACTGGATCGTGGGACTGAATGCGCCTTCCTGGTTCATCCTGATCATGATCTCTTTTATCTACCTGATCGGCGGATCCTTCATCGACGATCTGGCCTTCATGATTCTCGCAACCCCTATTTTCTACCCGGCCATCATCAAGCTCGGCTACGACCCCCTGTGGTTCGGGATCATGATCGCCATCACCGTCATGATCGGGGTCGTCATTCCACCCATGGCCATTTGCGTCTTTGTCGTCAAACAAATCACCAAGACCCCCTTCAGCATCGTCTACTCGGGCGTCTACCCGTTTTTGATCAGCCTGGTGCTCGGCGGGATCATCGTGTTTTTCTTCCCGGGACTTGCCACATGGCTTCCGTCCGTCCTGATGCCCGGGTAACCCCTGCTCATTCACAGAAGCGATGGGCATTCAGTTTGGAATAACCATCAAGCGTCATGAGGGTCCGTTGCAACCCGTCTCCTCCCAAGAAGAAAGGTTGGATCATGTTGACAACGATTAAAACCATCTTGTTTGCGACGAATCTTTCGGAAACCTGCAGGCAGGCTTTTGATTTTGCAGTCGTTCTGGCGACTCGATTTCAGGCATCCATCGTCCTGCTTCATGTCCTGGAAAAGGTGCCGGAGTCTGCCGCAGGGTATTTGAAGTCAATCGTCGGTGATGCGCGTTGGAAGGAGACCGTGGACTCACAGGAGAAGGACGCACACCAGACCCTCATGGGGATGAGATCGTCCGCCGCATTGATTCATGAAGCCCTCAGTCGGTTTTGCACCGAGGCGGGAATCGATGATGCGGCCTGCGGCTATGCGTCACGGGAGATCATCATCAGTGAGGGCGAAATTGTGGAAAACGTGATCCGCTGCGCCGAAGAGCATGGTTGCGACCTCATCATCCTTGGCACCCGGGAAGGATTTCTTTCCCACAACACCATCGGTCCGACGATTAAAGCAATTATGAGAAGGTCCAAAATTCCGGTGCTCGTCGTCCCACCCAAGGCATGAAATCGCTCGTCCACTCTGGATGAGGGTTTTTGCGGAGCCTTGTATCCGCAAAAACCCTCACAGGCTGTCAGAGGACCGCTCGCAGGCTCTCTGAGAATGACGAATTCTTCTTCCTCTCCCTCGAGGGAGAGGGCTGGGGTGAGGGTGAGAGGGAGTTTTCAGACAGCCTCTCATGGGCAATTCACGATTGGTAATGGAGTGGCTGCCTTAATTTGCCGGTTTTCTCAGTTCGAAGCGCTTGATCTTCCCCGTGGCGGTCTTGGGGAGCTCGTTGAGGAAGACGATCCAGCGGGGAAACTTGTAGTGGGCCAGCTTCGTCTTGACATACTCCTTCAGCTCCTTCTCCAGCTTTTCATCTGCGGTGTAGCCGCGATCCAGGACGACAAAGGCTTTGGGCTTGATGAGGTTTTCACTGTCCGGGGCGCCGATGACGGCACATTCCAGGACGGCGGGATGTTCGATGAGGCACGCTTCGACATCGATGGGTGAAACCCAGATGCCACCCACCTTCAGCATGTCGTTGGTTCGCCCCACATAGAAGTAGTAGCCGTCAGCGTCTTGGTAGTACTTGTCGTCGGTATTCAACCATTCACCGAGGATGGTGGCTTTCGTTTTCTCGTGCTTGTTCCAATACCCCGCACAAATACTGTCCCCTTTGACCAGGAGCGTTCCCACTTCCCCATCGGGGACATCCTGGAAATTTTCATCCACGATCCGTGCTTCATAGCCGGGGACCAGCTTGCCCGAACTCCCCGGTCTGATGTCGTCGATGCGATTGGAAATGAATGTCTGGCAGGCTTCCGTGGAGCCAATGCCGTCAATGATCTTGACACCATGACGCTCCACCCATCGTTTGAAAATGTCGGCAGGCAACGCTTCACCGGCAGAGACACAAACCCGGACCCCATCCATGCTTCCCTCTGCCGCCAGCATGCTGCCGTAGAGTGTGGGAACACCGTAAAATACCGTCGGCTTGTAGCGGCGGACCGTCTCGTACACCGATTCGGGGGTCGGCCGCACCGGGAGATAGACCGCCGTGGCACCGACACTCATGGGGAAATAGAGCGAGTTGCCCAAGCCATAGGCAAAGAACAGCTTTGCCGCCGAGAAACAGACGTCGTCCTCCCGAACCCCTACCACCTGTTTTCCAAAAGTTTCGGCACAGTAGACCATGTCGTGCTGCAGGTGAATCGCTCCCTTGGGCATTCCCGTGGATCCCGAGCTGTAGAGCCAGAAGCAGGAGTCATCCGGGGTGGTGGGGGCCGCTTGAAGCTCCACGGATTTTCCGGCAATGAAATCGCTGAAGGCAAGGGTACCGTCCGGGGCAGGCCCATTCGCCACAACAATGTGCTCCAGGAATTTGAGATTTTCTTTGACTTCCTGAATGTTGCTCAGCAGGGTCGCGTCGACGATGAGGACCCTTGCCCGGCCGTCGTTGAGGAGATACAGATAGTCCTTGGGACGCAGGAGCGTATTGAGACAGACGGGCACGGCCCCAATTTTGACGGCCCCGAAGAATGCCTGGGGAAAGATCTCCGTGTCCAGCATGAGAAGGGCTACCCGCTCTTCCAGCCTCACGCCGAGCCCCTTGAGGGCGTTGCCCACCCGGTTCATACCGGCCTGGATATCGGCGTATGTGAAGGAACGATCCTCACAGATCACGGCAGTCTTCTGGCCCCGGCCTTCCCGCACATTGCGATCCACGAAGTAATCTGCCGCATTGAAGAGCTCCGGAATCTTCAAGTCCAGTTGCATTGTCTTTCTCCTTTCCATCTCCCATGGGATGCCGGATGACATCGGCTCACTCCTTGGAAAATCCATGGTTCAAGTGCCTCAAATCCAACAGCGTGGCAATAGGGAAACGCCCCCCTTCGCATGTTGTTAAATGCCCAAAACTCAACTATCTTGAGAGCCGATAGCGGTTTAGGCTTGTGGCAGGAAATAGACCTCCGTCCTGCCTGCAATCATCTGTGCTTGAGGGGCAGTCATTGGCCGAGCACGAGAGCGAAACATCCTGTTTCCGAATTCAAGCGAGAGCGGGGAGAAGATACCGATGGCGATAGACAGGGCACTGTCCGACGAGCAGACAAAAAGGTACAGGAGGCAAATCCTGCTGCAGGGCGTTGGAGAGGAAGGCCAGTTGAAGCTTCTGCAATCAAGGGTCCTCCTTGTGGGCGCCGGCGGACTGGGCAGCCCCATTGCGCTCTACCTTGCCGCAGCCGGCGTCGGTGCATTGGGAATTGTCGATTTCGACAGGGTGGATCTGAGCAACATCCACAGGCAGATCCTCCATGGGACCGGCGATGTGGGCAGACCCAAAACCGAATCGGCCATGGCGACGCTGCTCCGCACCAACCCGGATATGGCCGTCACTGCACACCAGGAGCGTTTCACCCCGGCCAACGCCCTGAGCCTGGTTGACGAATACGACGTGGTCGTCGATGGAGCGGATAACTTCGAAACCAAATTCCTCCTCAACGACGCGGCCTACTTTGCAGGAAAGCCCTACGTCTTCGGAGGAGCCGTCGGGTTCGACGGCCAGGCGAGCCTCTTTTTTCCCAAAGGGGGCGGTCCCTGCCTCCGATGCATGATTCCGGAAATCCCCCCACCCGGTACGGTTCCGCCCTGCGACGAAGTCGGTGTCCTCAATGTCCTTCCCGGACAGATCGGGCTGATCCAGGCCGGTGAGGTCCTCAAATTCATTCTCCGCATCGGCAAGAGCCTCCTGGGCCGATTCCTGGTCTACAATTTCCTGGAAGGGGATTTCAGAACCATCACCGTGCCCAGGAACCCCAGGTGTCCCCTATGTGGGGAAAACCCGACCATCACCGACCTTTCAGGGGGCTACACGGGAGCGCCGGAGTGCATCACCCCCCCATCTCCAGATGAATGACTTCCACATCATCCCCTTCCCTCAGGAGCGTAGCGGAGTAGTCGTTGAGATGCACGAACTTCCGGTTGAGCTCTACGATGACATCGGGCCGGACGGTCTCTTCCAGGATATCGAGAAGCTTTTCCAGCGTCGTTTCGCGCGGGACCTCCATCTCAAAGCCGTTTGCAGTGATTTTGATTCCGTGCACCTTTTCTCCTCGAGGGCCGCATGCCCCCTTCCGGCCTTGGCTCCATGAAAACGGTAGAGCCGGACCGGAGGGAGGCGCTTGCATCCAGCACCCTAGATTTTATTTTTTTGCTTATATTCCTTGAGGGCCTTGTGTACCCTCTCAGGATTCAATGGAAGCTCGTAAATCCTGACTCCGACGGCATCGTACACAGCATTCAAAATGGCGGGGATGGTAGCCATGATGTTGCCCTCCCCCACTTCCTTCGCCCCGAAAGGCCCGTTGGGCTCGTTGCTTTCCACAACGATGACCTCCGTCGGCGGCATATCCAGGGCAGAGGGGATCTTGTATTCCGCCAGGTCGGCATTGAGGATGCGCCCCCTGGCGTCAAACTTGACTTCCTCGAACAACGCCTCCCCCATGCCCATGGAGAGCGATCCCTGCATCTGTCCTTCAACCGATGTGCGGTTGATGGCCCTCCCGCAGTCGTGGGCATCCACCATTTTATCGATGATGATCCTTCCCGTTCCTTCATCCACGGTGAGCTCCACGATCTGGGCGGAACAGCCGTATGCAGGAGAAGTCCCCACGGCGGCGCCCTTGAATTTTCCTCCCAGCTCGGGTGGCTTGTATTTGCCGGTGCCCACGATGCTTCCCCTGGCAAGATAGGCGATACGGGAAGCCTCCCGGAAGGAGAGCTCATCCTCTGCGCCCGGGTTGTCGACCCAGCCTCGGTGCTCCTTGATGTAGCGGGTTCTCAGTCCGCTGAAATCGGGCTTTTCCTTCTTGAAGACGATGAGGCCCTTTTTGATATCCATGTCCTCCATGGGAACATTCAGTTCTTTGGAAAGGACTTCAAGCACCTGGCGTTTGACATCTTCCGCCGCTTCCTTCGTGGCATGACCCGTCATGAGCGTCTGGCGACTGGAATAGGCCCCCAGGTCCACGCCGAAGTCCGTATCGCCGGACTCAAGCCTCACCATTTCCAATGGAATTCCCAGCGCTTCTGCCGCGATCATGGCAAAAGCCGTGTCCGAGCCCTGCCCGATTTCGGCCGAGGCCGTATAAACCAGGGCGGTTCCACCGTCCTCGGTGAGCTTGATCACCACCGTGCCGTGAAAGGTGTCGGAGCGATAGATGGGATAGCCGGCGCCGGACACGAAGAACCCGCAGGCCATGCCTATGCCCTTGCCTCTGGGGAGCTTGCCCTTTTTATTTTTCCACTCGGAGGCGTCCCGCACCGCCTCGATGCACTCCTTCATGCCGAGACTGCTCATGTTCAGGTCGTTGCAGGTGATGTCACCGGCGGTCATGATATTCTTCAGGCGCAATTCAACGGGATCCATACCGAGCTCTTCGGCAATCATGTCCAGCTGCTGCTCCCAGCAGCCACGGGCGATAACGCCGCCATGCCCGCGCTGTGCGCCGCAGGCGGGAAGATTTGTGGCGATCCGGTACCCGTCGTATTTCATGTTGGGCATTTTGTACGGCCCGCCCAGCAGGGATCCGGCATAGTAGACCGTTGCGATTCCAAAGCTCGAATAGGCGCCGCCGTTCATATAGCATTCATGCTTGAGGGCCAGGATGGTGCCGTCGCGCTTCACTCCCGTCGTCATCGTATGAAAGAACTGGTGCCTCGAGCGGCCGTGGTAGAAGACCTGCTCCCTTTCGAAGTTCATTTTGACGGGCTTCCCGGTTTTCATGGACATCAGGCACGCCGCCAGTTCCATATGGTTCGCCGAGGCCTTGGCTCCGAACCCGCCTCCCACGTAGGGCTTCACCACCCGGACCTTTCCTATGGGCATTCCCAGCACCATGGCCACACTGCGCTGGGTATAATGGGGGACCTGCGTGGAGGAGTAGAGGGTCAGGGTTCCGGAATGGTCGTAATAAGCGATGCATCCCTGAGGCTCGATGAAGGCGCAGTCCTGGCGTTTGTTGACCAGGGAGGTCATCTTGATGAGGTCGCATTCCTTGAAGGCCGCCTCCACGTCACCGAACTCGTTGTGCACCTCCGCACTGATATTTCGAGGATAAATGTCGTGCACGAGAGGCGCGCCTTCAGCCATGGCCTGTTCGATGGTGAAGACCGCGGGAAGATCCTCGTAATCCACCTTGATGAGAGAAACGGCCTCCAGGGCGGTTTCCAGGTCGACGGCCGCCACCGCCGCCACATTGTCGCCCACGTGACGGACCTTGTCATGGCAGAAGATGGTCTCATCGTACCGTGCGGGGCTCACCCCATACTTCACCAGGCCCGCGTCTTCCCAGGTGACAACGGATTTCACCCCCGGCAATTGCTTCGCGGCGGAGGTATCGATGCCGCGGATCCTGGCGTGAGCCAGGGGACTCTGCAGCAGCGCGCCGTAAAGCATGCCCGGCATGGTCATATCATCTATGAACAGGGCCCGCCCGGTGGCTTTGTCGGGGGCATCGATTCTGGGTGCTTCCGTACCGATCACATCATATCCGCTCATTCATATCTCTCCTTGCATGCTGTCGCTTGCCGCCCGTGATGCGGCGGCAGACTGTTTGCAACCCAGGACAACGCTATTTACCGACAGATTTCACTGCATCGACAATCTTCTGGTAGCCCGTACACCTGCAAAGATTCCCCGATATGCCTGCCCGTATTTCCTCCTCGGTGGGATTTGGATTTTTGTCCAGCAGGCTCTTGGAGGAAAGGATCATACCCGGCGTGCAGAAGCCACACTGGATGGCGCCTTTTTCCACGAAGGCCTTCTGTATCGGATGCATCCCCTTTTCCGTCTCCAGCCCTTCGATGGTGGTGATTTTCCTTCCATTGGCCTGCATGGCCAGAACCAGGCACGAATTGACCGGGATACCGTCCATGATCACCGTACACGACCCGCAGTCCCCCACCTCGCATCCCTTTTTGGTCCCCGTCAGCCCCAGTTCATATCGAAGCATATCCGTGAGCGTCTGATTGGGCTCGACAGCCACTTCATATTCTTTATCGTTGATCGTCAGTTGAATGATTCTTTTCATGAACCGTCTCCTTGATGAATGATCCCTGATCATGGTCAGCCGCAAAGGGGCCGATGCGCCATGGCTAATGCCCCAAAGCCTCCTTCCAGGCCAGATGGAGCGTCCTGCTGGTCAGCACTCCCACCATGTCTTTTTTGTATTCGGCCGAGGCCCTGGATTCCGCGGAACCCCGGGGGGCCGCTTCCTGCATGGCTGCCTCGCCGGCTCTGGCAAAGAGCGTTTCACTGGGCTTCTCACCCACCAGGAGCTTTTCCGCAGACACAGCCCTCAAGTCCGTCGACCCCACGCAGCCCATGACGATTCTGGCGTTCTTGATGAACCCGTCAGGCCCGTCCAGGGTAATGAAGGAGGCGACGTTGACCACGTTGCAATCCCGACACTTGCGAATGCCTTCGTTGATGTAGCCGGCGCCGGAATAGAGGGGAGGCGCATCGATCTGAATTTCCGTCAGGATTTCATCGGGAGCGATTTCCGTCAGCCCCGCACCGAGAAAAAAATGATCCAGGGATACAACCCGTTCTCCGGACGTCTTTTTCAAGACAACCCTGGCACCGTAGGCAATCAAGGAAGGGGGCAGGTCGGCCGACGGACTCGCCGTCACAACATTGCCGCCGATGGTTGCAAGGTTTCGGACCAGCGGGTTCCCCAGGGCTTTCGCCCCCGCACAGAGGGCGCGCCATCTTTTTACGATGGCCTCCGAGGCCGCCACATCGGCGACTGTGAAACAGGGACCGAGCTTCAAGCCGTCGGGAGAGGTTTCGATCTTTTTCATTTCTTTGATTCTTGTGATGGAAACGACCTGTTTAGGGGTGCTCAGCTTCTTCTTCATATCCACCAGCAGGTCCGTCCCACCAGCAAGGACTTTGGCCCTGGTGCCGTACTCCGCCATGATCTGACAGGCTTCCTCGAGCGTTGCCGGTTCATGGAAATCAAACTTGGGCAGGAGCATTGTGTTTCTCCTTTCACGTGATAAAGTAAAGGTTTGATAGAAACTTTACATTTCAACAAAATCTCCGGGGAATGGCGCAGCAGGCCACGCATGCAGGGTTGCGTGATGGAACGGCAATGAGAAACAGGAGGCTTGGAGTGGCAGAAAAAGAACCGGGCTCATTGGCAGCGGCTTTCCACGAGGGCATGCGCACTCGATCTTCCCAAATTGGCGGAGGTACCGGCAACCTTTTTCATGTGTATGAACCGTCATGCAATAAATTCACTGAATTGAATCGAGATTCGCTTTGATTCTATTCGTAACCGAAGATTATTGTCAACAAAAAAGGTTTGCATTATGTATTTAAAAGCATATATTAAGCATCGTATCCACATGGAAGCCCTCTGAGCTGAATCAGATTCTATCATATTGATTTATATTAATAAATATTTTGAATTCCAGAAGATGCATGGCAGATAGCAAATGACAGAGGCTTCAGACGGTTCCTTTTTACCCCATGATGAGTGGTAAAATTTTACCGGGAATTCGTTGGATCAAAGAGCCACGGCCGGGGTTGTTTTTTGTATCCCTCCATCCCATTTTTTCGCTATACTGAATTTTTGAAAAGTGAAGCCCCTCACAACGAGCAATGGTAGGTAATACGCTAATGCCCAAACAAGACCGCATTTCTCAGCAAAACGGATATCAAGCTCCGGCAGTTCACAAAGCGTTCCAGCTCCTGCGGACAGTCGCGGAGGCCCCGCACGGTTTGCGGCTCGTCGAGCTCGCCGATCGGCTGGGATACAGCAGGAGCACTACTCACGGTCTGGTTCACGCACTGTTGCGGGAAAAGGCCCTCATCCTGGGCGATGATGCCCATGAGCTTTTTCTTGGCCCGACGGTCGCGGATTTGGCTTTCGCCGATTGGAGGTACGGGAAGGTCAACAGGCTCGCTCAGCCCATCCTCAACGAGATCCGCGATCGGACGGGCGCAACCGTTTTCTTGGGGGCTCGCATCCGGACGCGCGTCATGATCACTGCCTCGGCAGAAGCTGTGGAGTCTTTAAAAATTTCAGCACCGATGGGAACAACCCTGCCTCTGTTTGCCGGTGCGGTCTGGAAAGTGATTTTGGCCCAGGAGACGCAAGAGTCTATACTTCAGCTTGTCAGTGAAAAGGGGCTCCCTCGCTTCACCTCCAAAACCATCACGGATGTTGAGAATTATCTTGCCGAATTGGAGCAGATTCGTGCCCAGGGGTATGCCACGGATGATGAAGAGTACATTTCAGGAGTTTGGGCAGTTGCAGTGGCGGTGAACAATAAGCGAGGGCTGCCTCTGGCCATCTGGGTCGTGGGAATATCGAGCGACATGAGCTCCGAAAAATTCAGCCAAATCGCTGAAATTGCCACAATCGCAGCCAAGGACCTGAGATTGCGACTGAAAGAGGCCATGGAGAGCAGATCGAGATCCACGGAGCCAAAGCCCGAAGACCTGCAGTATGTTCCACCGGGGAAAGATGGAAACGCGTTGTCATCCGCCAGTCCCTGAGGAACAGTTTTTTGATCCGTCATCCACAAAAAGACTGCAGCCGGGATGCGTGTTGCAACGCCCTGCAGCAAGCTCTCGATTGCGGCGCCCAAGCATGCATGGAAAGGAACGGGAATGCCCCGCGAAGTCATCGATGTTCATACTCACTGCTTCACATCACCCAAACATACCGACCGCGTCCGAGAGGGACTCGCCGCGGCCATGGCTGAGGGGCTCATCCGGATGGTCGTGGTCGGGCTCGTCAACACGAAGCTCGACGCGGAGCAGATGTGGGGGTTGATCCCACGGTACGTGGACAATCGGGGAGATCCCCTTTTCCATGAAGTGGATAACCTCCTGACCCTCGCCCGGGAGCACAGGCCGACACTTTTGCCCTTTGTCGACACCCGTCACCTCTGGGGCGGCGACGTGAAGACCCGCCTCTCGGACTACATGGAGCGGGGTTTTCGGGGACTCAAGGGGATTTACCTCGCCGACGACGCCAACGACATGAAGCTGCAGAGCGTTCCCGAAGCCCTCGGAATCTCCCTGAAAGCCTATCACGAGCGCGAATGGGAGATCTTCGGTTACGCAGAGACACACCACCTGCCCCTGGTTTACCACATGGATGTGCAGCATTACGCCGACGTGGCCTCAGCCCTGCTGAAAGACTTCCCGAACGTTCGGGTAGACTTCCCTCATTTCGGGATCAGCCGCAAGGGACTGGGCAAGCTCCTGGACCGGTACCCCAACGTCTTCACCGACCTGGCCTCCATGCTTCCCTACATTCGGAAATCGCCCAAAGGCTACCGGGAATTCATCCTGCATTACCCCGAACAGGTCTGCTTCGGTTCGGATGCATTTCTTTACGAAGCCGAGACCATCGTGGAGTACATTCGGGTTGTCGAAGAGCTCGAGCTTCCCCGGGAAGTGGAGAGGCTCGTTTTATCCCAAAACCCCCGTCGTTTCCTGGGAAAGGCCTTCGGGGACTGAGCCACGGCCCTTCACGGGCTTCGGACGCACGATCATGAAACTTCCCACGGTGTCAGCCCGCCAACCTGCGGAAAACCGACGACAGCCTGCCCTGCCATGGATGCTGCCCATCGCCCTTTTGCTGTGCTTTCCCGGTGAGGCCCTCGCCCTGCAGGTGCATGGCGAGCCCGAAGGGCTTTATGTCCATCAGATGGCGCACCTCCATTTCATTTTCGCCCTCGGCTATTTTTTCCTGGATATTCGCCGCACCGGCTTCAGCGGCAAAGGTTGGCTTTTTCTGCAGTTTTTCTGTGGAGTCATGGTTCTCTGGAACCTGGTGGCGTTCATCGGCCATCAGGCCGAGGTCCTCATCACGCCCGATCAATTCGCCCACAGTGAAGACTACCTCCGGATGCGCCTCCTCGGCCCCCTCTCCCTCCAGAAGGTCATCTACTATCTGACCAAGATGGATCACCTGGTGATTGTCCCGGGCCTGCTCCTGCTCTTCCTCGCCATGCGCTCGTTCTACAAATCCATTGAAAACGAGCCCACCGGGAGGAAAAAATGAACAGCATCCCCCTCCTCCCCACCATCGCCATCGACATGATCGGTTCGATGGCCAACATTGTCTTTTCCTTTCTCGCGGCCTACTACGCTTATAAACTCACCAGGAAGCAGCCGGACAACTTCCTCTGGAGTTACCTGTTCTATGTCACCCTGGCCATCGCTGCCTTCTGCATTTCCAGGGCGGCCGGCCACCTTCTCAAGAATATCCTTTACGTCCTCGGCAACCGCGACCTCTGGAAGGTCTTCGCCCCCTATTCGGGAGGGTTCAATACCCTGTGCATGATTTCCGTGTCTGCGGTGATGATTTTTTATCACCAGGGAGTCCAGGCCTACGAGGCTGTGGAGCAGAAAGCGGCCAAGCTGCAGCAGTCGAAGATACGGCTGGCCCGGGCTGCCCGTGCGTTGAAGGAGCTCAATCTCCATTTGGAGGAAAAGGTCGAGGAGCGTACAGCGGAACTTTCCGAATCTGAGAAAAAATTCCGGCACCTCTTCACGGCATCGAAAGACATGGTCTTCTTTGCCGACACCTATCATGCCATTGTGGAGATGAACCCGTCAGGCTGGGAGATGCTCGGCTATACCCACGAGGAGATTGCCGCGCTCTCCCTCACACGGATCTTCAAAAATGAAGGCGATGTCGCCACTTATGCGTCCATATTGGAGAGAGACGGCTATCTCATTGATTTCGAGGCTGAATTTGCCAAGAAAGATGGGTCGGTCATCGACGTGCTGCTCTCCGCCACCGCCCTCTATGACGAAAAGGGAGCCGTGATCGGCTCCGAAGGAATTGCCAAGGATCTCACCCGTCTGAAGACCATGATGGAGCAGCTCGTATCCAGTGAGAAAATGGCTTCGGTGGGGCAGATGGCGGCGGGGGTCGCCCATGAGATCAATACGCCCCTGGGAGTCATCCTGGGATATGCTCAGTTGATGATGGATGACTTCGAGCCTGATTCTGAAATCTACCAGAATCTGCAGGTGATCGAGAGGCAGACGAAAGCAAGCCGCAAGATTGTCGCCGATCTGCTGAAGTATTCACGGCAGTCGGGCAGCGTCAGGGAAAACCTCGACCCCAACGAGATTGTTTCGGATGTGGTGGCCGTCACGGGACACAATTTGAACCTCAACCATATCGACGTGCACCTGGAACTGGCCGAGGGAATCCCGACGATCACCGGCGATGCCGAAAAGCTGCGGCAGGTCGTCATGAATCTCGTCAATAACGCCCAGCAAGCCATGGAATCCCAGAAGGGAGGCGATCTCTACTTCACAACCCGCTATGATGCACGGCGCTCCAGGGTCCTCATCGAAGTCCGGGATACCGGCAAGGGCATACCTGAAAAGGTCAAAGCCAGGATCTTTGACCCCTTCTTCACCACCAAGCCCGTGGGCAAGGGCACGGGCCTGGGGTTGTCGGTCTCTTACGGGATCATCCAGGAGCATGACGGCGTCATCGAGGTTGAAAGCCCGGTGAGGATGCCCGACAATACGACCGTGCCGGGAACCCTCTTTCGACTCGTGCTGCCGGCGGCCCGGGAAAACGCCGTCCCATCCTTCAAACCTGAGTGATCTTTTCCCTGATTTCCTTGAACTTCCTGCTGATTGTCTCAGTGTCGGCCACTATTTCCATAAACCCGGCCTGCTCTTCATAGACATCTTGAGGGATGTCGTTTTTCACTTCGGATTCCAGGATATGATACACGGGAAGTCTCAACGAGACTCCTGCCAGTGGACCTGCGAAACTGGGATCTCCCAGGGTGACGGTCTCCGCCGTGACCTGAGCCACTTCCGGATCGACCGCCCCGATGACCACCACCAAATCTTCGACGCCTCTCTCATCCACCAGTTTCTTGATGATGGTCTGCTTTTCCATGTCCACCGCGCCCGCCGCCGTTCAGACGAAGCATTCCGTCGCGGCGAAAACCACCTCCGCGCCGGCCGCTGTCACGCACTTTTCAATGGCCGGGGCCGGCACCCCGTCCCGGTCTCCGAAAATGATCACTTTTTTCCCTTTGAGCATCGCAGTCATCCTCTTCTCTTTGCGAGTTTGGTTCAAGGCTTCCCGGTCGTTCAAGCCTTGCCGGGATTCTTTTCGAGCAAAAAAGACAATCCATCCGAAAGCTGGGTCATCCTGCCGAGAAAGAGGCTGCCGCGAGCGATGAACATGGCATTCTCCATTTCCCCTTTCCTTATGGCGTCAATGGCATGGCCCAGGAAGGGAACCGCCGCCGGGATGTGCCCCTGGGTGGGGGAAAACCCGGGCATGCCGTGATCCATTACAAACCGGTCGATCTCTTCCCGCTTGAGCTCTTTTCGCAATACGCCCAGGGCTCCGATCATCCGGTAATTAGTCAGCGGCACATTGCCGCTCCCCGCCGGCACGGTGACTTCCGGGTTCTGGAGCTCCGTTGCGTACTTATCGACTTCCGTGACCTTCTTTCCCAACTTATCCAGGGGTTTCAGGACGAGGGATTCCATGATGCTCTGTTGAGAAGAGCCGGAACCGATGTCATGCCTGCCAATACTGTCCAGGCGGATAATGGGGCTCTCCCCATCGTTCCCGGTCACCAGAAAAGCGAGTCCCCCCAGCACATCCTCCAGGATGGGCATCCCCTTGGAAACATGTCCCTTGAATTTCATCCCCAATTTGGCCATGGATCCCCCGCCCACCACGGCCACTCTTTGGAACAACCCTGCCTTGACCAGGGCCGCGGCATGGAGAATGGCATACAGGGGCCCCACACAAAAAGCTTTGATATCACAGCCCGTCGCGTGAGCACAGCCGCACATCTCCCCAATGGCTTTGGCCAGTCCTCCGCCCCCACGGTTGTATCGGTCGCCGACCGCTTCCTCGGAACAATTGAGGATGAAATCGATCTCGTCCGGCCGCAGCTTTGCATTGTTCAGGAGATGCGTCAAAGCGAGAGCACCCGAAGTTTTGGCCAGAAGATTTTCCATCAGGACGTGGGCCTTGAGGGTATCGTCCTGCTCGTGGTGCCTGTGGACGCAGCCCACCACCCGGCCGTCGCGATAGAGGGGAAGCGATCCATGATGCTGAATGCGCTCGTCGATCCGCCCCCGTTCCATTCCGGCATCGACTTTTTTCAGGTCGGAATCCTTCCAGAGCGGATTTGACCGTAAAGCTCCACTCAAGATCGGCGCCGTCTCCTTGTCGAGCCACACGAGGTCGAAATCGTCCGCGAGCTTCATCAAAGCCAGGAGCTCATCTTCCGGCATGCTCTCACCATAGGGTCCGCAGCGGGAAGCACCTTCGAGAGGGTGGCCGTACCACGGCTGCTCCATGTCGTTCAACCGGTCTGGGTGGAGATTGCCGATGTAGACCTGGTTGGGAGCATAGGCAACGGCCTCCTGGAAGGTCCTGAGGTGGCTTTCGATACTCGGCAAGACGGCATCCGGATCGTCTGCGATCTCCCGCATCGGCTTGGATCCATACCGGACGAAATTCGGAGCATGAGCCAAAATATAGGAACATGTTTTAATGATGGGATCAGGCATGACACTCCTCTCAGAAAACCGTTTGCTCGTCAATCTTGGTTTCCAATGCACGCAGCGCCTTTTCTACCAGGGCTCTGCGCAGGGTTTTCTCCTCATCTCGGGTCCGGGTGGGATCACCCAAGGGATGGGGAATGGCGATGGCGGGCACGATCCGGTTTGCTCCCACTGTCCTGGAGATGGGAACGATGCTGCAGATGTGAACCGCCGGGATGCCCGCTCTTTCAATTTCTTTGGCCATCGTTGCGCCGCAACGAGTGCAGGTCCCTCAGGTGGAGCTGATGAGGACAGCCCCCACACCATCCCGCACGAGGTCTTTGGCGATTTCCCGGGCGAACTCCCTGGCCCTGGCCACCGATGTGCCGTTTCCCACCGTGGCATAGTAGTACGGATAAAGTTTTCCGATGGCTCCCTCCTGCTCCAGGTCTCTCACCACATCCAGGGGGAGCACGCGGTGAGGGTCCTCGTTGGCATAGGTGGGGTCGTAGCCCCCATGGGCCGTTTCATGGGATTCGGGTGACAGTCGCTTCAAGCCGCCGATGTTATACTTCCCGTATTTCGTCGCACTGGAGGATTCCACTCGGTCCGGATTGCCTTTGGGAACAATCCCGCCGCTGGTGATGAGGGCCAGGGTGATCTCGTACATGCGCTCCACAGGAGGCAGGGGGGCCACGCGATCGAAAACCGGCATGGGGTATTCAGTGACATAGTCCTCGCCTTTCAACTTGCGCAGAAGCATCGCCACAGCCCTCGCCGCACCGGTCTCCGAGGCAAAGGTGTTCCGGCGGATCCCCCTCGGCAGATATCCTTCCTCGCCGGGAGCCCCAAGCGATTCTTTTCGAGCAAGCTTGAGGGCAAGGCGGGTCATGAGCTGGGCGGCGTCCCGCATTCCGGCGGTGGTGGCCTTCGTTTCCACGATGGTGACATCTTTGCGGTAAGATTCGACGCCCGGATTTTCAGGAAACATCCCCGTCACAACAGGAATCCCCAGCCGCTTCGCCACAGCGGCACATACCGCACCGCAGGCCATTCCATACCTCCCCGCATTGAAGGCGGGGCCGGCCACCACCACGTCGGGGCGATAACCCTCGATGATCGCCAGCACCGCTTCTGCTGCGTCATCCATGTGCTCTCCGAAATAATTGTCCCCGCAGATGACCGTGGCCGTGATCTCGACTTCCCCACCGAAGAGCTCCTGGAAAAGGACGCCGGGACCTATGGGACCCGCTTTGACCAGAGGCTCCACATCGGCCTTGTCTTCTCCCCCGATCTGCCCGAAAAATTGATTGAGATAGTGGATTGCCTTCAGCTTTTTTCCCATGAAATCCCCCTATTCTCCCCGAGCGTACAAGGTTTCGAAGCCCAGTTCATTGGTTGCTCCCATGACGACCTGGAGCTCGGCTCGGATCTCACCCTCGACAAGACAGCCGGACTGTCCTCCCGCCATTTTTTCAATGACTCGGATATCGCCGATCACCTTCCCCATGGGTGGCAGGATGATCTGTTCATTGGCGTTTCCCACACTCACGACGGCATCGGCCCTGGGAGTCGTATCGGCAAGGGACTGAGACGCTCCATCGATTCCCGCAAACTCGTCGGTGAGCAGAACGGTGCGAATGCCTCGCTCTTCCAATTTGGAACAGGTCATCATGGCATCCGCATCGGGATTGCCAAAACCTTCCTTGGAGAGGACCGCTCCGTCGGCTCCAAGCATTTCCAATAGTTTGACGGCATATTCCGAAGACCGCATCTTGTCTCTGAGGGTCACATTGGCGTTGGTGACCACGGTCCCGACATACTGCAGATCGATGCCGTCCCTCGCCATGAGCTCCTGGATGATGGGATTGTTCTGATGGTGATAGGTGGTGTTCTTATCGCACGCTGAAACGCAGTTTCCGCTCACAATGGCCCCGTCCATGACTTCGGTGGGCAGGATGAGGGTAGGAAGGAGCATCTTCACATCGCGCCCGTAAAGATACGTATCATGCAGCAGGCCCTGGCTCAGGAGCATATAGACATAAGCCACCCGGGGAAGATCCGTGGCGGGGGGCTTGGCTTCCAAAAGGCGGCGCACCTCGAAACGCTCCACCCGGGCCGGATCAACATGACGGCCCGCTTCTCCCAGGTAAGCGGCAGCGCGCAATCCCGCCAGCCGAAGTGCTTCTTCGTGGTCGTGCCGGGAGATGCCTTCTTGAACGTCCACCACCAGGACTACGTTCAGCAGCCTGGAAAAGGAAGTATAGCGGGCACCCGGACCGGTCATGTCGATCATCCCTTCCTGGAACCCCACGACCTGCCCAGCAGTGACGACGGAGCATCCCTGGAGGACATGGGTCCTTCCCGTCCCCACCGTTTCCACGCCCGAAACCAGGCCGGGAAAGATCCCACCCTTTCCCTGGACCTTGACCCGGGGCTCGACGACATCCTTCACGGGAATGATCCGCACACTCTCCCCCGGCCGGGCGATGTCCACCTGCACCCCCGTGATACGGGAGTCTCCCTGCCTCGCCCTTTCCAGAAGCTCCTGCCGGTTGATGTGGAGAACCGTCCCTTCGATGAGGGTTTTCGCCCCCCACTCGATGGCCTCAATGGGTATGCGCCCCAGTTCCAGAACCATGATGCACCCTCCTTCCGACAGCGGGAAAGCTCCGGCAGTGGTTCGAAGCATCCCTTCTGTTTGCATATGGGCTTTGACTCGAAAAACGATTTTTTTTCATTCTAGCATTTTTTGCCGCTACGATTGTACAGCTTCGTCAGGATTCATTCCCTGGAGCCGTCCTTGAGCAATCTCTTATCGCTTCACTAATTTTCTCAGAACTGGTAAATAGGAATCAAGAAAGCAGCGTCGAATCCAGCCACAGCCGGCTGGAACGGGGAACCCGGGTATCTGGGGCGCATCGCCTTCAGGCGTAGGACAACCTCATCGGTCCGAGCCCTACAGCTAACCTCGTAGACGTCGATGGGGAGAGACCTTCCGGACCTGTTGCCCGGAGGCGTGACCTCCCGGGAAGAAATGGTTTGGAGGAACTCCATGAGCGCATCTTCGACCTCAGGGGCGGAGCAGTCGCCTCAATCCGTCTCGGCAGAACCTGTCTCGCCATCCCTTCACGGAGAATCAAGCGGAAATTCCCCTATCAAAAGGAAACTGGTCCTGGCTCTGGGAGCACTGGGAGTGGTTTTCGGCGACATCGGCACCAGCCCGCTATACACCGTCAAGGAATGCTTCCACGGCCCCCACGCCATGACCATTACCCCCGATAACATTCTGGGCGTCATGTCCCTGATTTTTTGGTCCCTGACGATGGTGGTGACCGTCAAGTACGTCATGTTCATCTTGAGGGCCGACAACCATGGAGAGGGCGGGATTTACGCCCTGGCCGCACTCTTTTTGAGCAAGGGCAGGAACAGTGTCGCTCCCCAGCGGGTGAACCTGCTGGTTCTCCTGGCCATCTTTGGGGCTGCCCTCCTGTGCGGTGAAGGGCTCATCACTCCCGTCATCTCCGTGCTCTCGGCCATGGAAGGGCTCAATGTGGCCACGACGGCCGCCGAGCCTTTTGTTCTGCCCATCTCCTGCGGCGTCCTGCTGGGCCTCTTCCTCGTCCAGAGCCAGGGCACGGAGCGTATCGGCAAGATTTTCGGCCCCATCATGATCTTTTGGTTTATTGCGCTGGGTTTCCTGGGTTTCATGCAGGTCGTGCGCTCGCCGGGAATCCTGGCTGCCCTGGACCCCCGCCACGCCGTCCACTTTTTTGCAGTCAATGAGCTGCACGGTATCGTGGTGCTCGGTTCCGTGGTGCTGTGCATCACGGGATGCGAAGCCCTCTACGCCGACATGGGGCATTTTGGGCGCGGTCCCATTCGGCTTTCGTGGGTCGTTCTGGTCTTTCCCGCCCTCCTGCTGAACTATTTGGGGCAAACCGCCCTCGTGCTCGAAGATCCACAGGCGGCTGTCCATCCCTTTTATGGGCTGGTGCCCCGGCTGCTCCTCTATCCCATGGTGGCCCTGTCTACCATTGCGGCGGTCATCGCCTCCCAGGCCATGATCTCCGGCGTATTCTCCCTCATGCAGCAGGCCATTCAGATCGGCTACTGCCCCCGGCTGCGCATCATACACACCTCGGGCGAAACCAAGGGCCAGATTTACATGCCCTGGGTCAATTCCATGATGATGATCGGATGCCTCGGCCTGGCTCTGGCCTTCAAGAAATCCAGCAATCTGGCCGCAGCCTACGGCATCGCCGTGACAGGCACCATGTGCATCAGCACGCTCATCTATTTTTACGTCACCCGCTACAACTGGGGCTGGCCGCGCTGGAGGTCCTTGCTCCTTGCCGTCGTCTTCCTGTGCTTCGATCTGTCTTACTTCGGGGCCAACCTCCTCAAGTTTTTTGACGGCGGCTGGTTTGCAGTGAGCGTCGCGGTCTTCCTGTTCATCATGATGGTCACCTGGCGGGACGGCCGGGCCATTCTCCGGAAGCGTTTCGAAGAGGCCCAGGTTCCCCTCGATGTTCTCATGTACGACATCACGACCTACAAACTGGTGCGGACTCCCGGTACTGCATTCTTCCTCTCGGTATCGCCGACGGGTACTCCCCTGGTGCTGCTGCACCTGTTGAAGCATAACGAAGCCCTTCCCGAAAGAGTGTTCATCCTCTCCATTGGCACGACGGATACCCCTTATGTCCCACGGGAGAAACGACTTGAAATCACCGACAAGGGGCTGGGGTTTTACCGCATTGTGGCTTCCTACGGCTTCATGGAAACCCCCAGAATGCCGGAGATCATCGATCTGGCCAATGAGCAGGGCATGGATGTGGATAGTTTTGCCACTTCCTTTTATTTGGGTCGTGAATCCCTGCTGACCACCGGTCCCAGCAAGATGGCCCGCTGGCGGAAGGGACTCTTCGCCTTCCTCTCCCGCAACGCATGGAATGTGTCCACCTTTTTCGGTATCCCCCCTGGGCGCGTGGTGGAGTTGGGGAGTCAGGTAGAGATTTAATCGTCTTCAGACAAGAGACCGCTGCCATGGCTGACTTCGACGGCTGTTTCCCGTGAAAACCCTTCGTTCGAAAATATTCCTGGGCTACGGCGCAGGCATGGTGATCGTGGCGCTCATCCTGGTGTTGGCCATTGCCCTCCTTTTGCGCCTGGGGAGGGCCTCCGACGCTATTCTCCAGGAGAATTATCTCAGCACCCTGGCTGCTGAAAACATGATCAACGATATCGAGCGCCAGGATTCGGGTGTCCTCCTGATCCTCCTCGATTTCAAGGAGCTCGGCATCAAGGAGCTCCATGAGAGCGAAGTGGGCTTTCTGCAATGGCTGGGCCGGGCCAAGGACAACATCACTGTCCCGGGTGAAAGAGAGGTGGTGGAAGCCATCGAAAAGCATTACACCGCCTACCTGCAGGACGTGTCCCAACTGCGGCTCACAAGGGAAATGGATCGGGATCACGCTGTCGCACTCTATCATGACCAGATTCTACCTCGGTTTCGGACGATCCGCGATACCTGCATTCAACTTCGGACGCTGAATCACGAGGCCATGTACACTGCCAGCAGGCAGGCGCGGCACCTGGCGGGGCAGGCGGTCCTGTTCATATCCCTCATTGGCGGCGCGGCTATCCTCGTCGGCATGACTTTCAGTCTCTTGCTTTCGCGCCTCATTTCCCGGCCGGTGACGGAGCTGAAGAACGCAGTATCACACCTCGCCGAAGGGGATTACTCAGTCCACGTGCCGGTGCACGGAGGGGGAGAACTGAGGCTCCTGGCCGAGGCGTTCAACGACATGGCCGAGAAGCTGAAGCATTTTCACAACATGAACATCGATCAGATGCTCGCCGAAAAGCGCAAAAGCGAGGCTATCATTCGCAGCGTGGACGACGGCCTCGTGGTGGTGGACGAAAAGCTCCTCATCACCAACCTGAATCCCAAGGCGACGGCTATTTTCCAGGTAGATCCCGAGGACGCCCTCGGCAAGCACGTCCTGGAGGTCGTGAGGGATGAGAGCATCTTTCAGGGACTGAAGGCTGCCCTTGAATCCGGTCAGCCTCCGCACCTGACGGATGAAGAGAACGTTTTGCCCGTCCCCAAAGACGATGGAGACCAGCTCTTCCAGGTGGCGATCCTGCCCATGCGCTCGCGCGCGGGCGTCATCCCGGGAGCCGTGCTGGTCCTGAGGGACATCACGCGAATGAAGGAACTGGAGCGCCTGAAAAGCGAGTTTGTCATGACCGCGTCTCATGAGCTGCGCACCCCCTTGACCAGTATCGGCATGTCGGTGGGGATGCTCATGGAATCGGCCGCAGCCAAGCTCACCGATCAGGAGCGGGAGCTCCTGGGCGTCTGCCATGAGGAAGTGAATCGCCTCAAGACGCTGGTGAACGATCTTCTGGATTTGTCCAAGATCGAAGCCGGCAGGCTGGAGATCTCCCTGGAGCCGGTAACGCCCGCTTTCCTGAGCCTGCAGGCGAGTACAATGATCAAACCGCAGGCTGAAGCTGGAGGAATCGCCCTCACGGTGGAAGTGCCGGAGGACCTGCCGGAAGTCCTGGCCGATCCCAACAAGATCGTTTGGGTCCTGGTGAATCTATTGGCCAATGCGGTGCGCTATACACCCTCTGGAGGCCATGTCCGGCTTCTGGGTGAAAGAGTCGGAGATGCGGTCCACATGAAGGTTCAGGATGACGGACCTGGGGTGCCTCGGGAGATGCAATCCCGCATTTTCGATAAGTTTGTTCGGTTGGATCAGGGCGAGGCCAGCGGGGGCAGCGGCCTTGGCCTGGCCATCAGCAAGGAGATTATCCGAGCCCACCGGGGGGGCATCTGGCTGGAATCCGAGCCCGGCCGGGGCAGTACTTTCACGTTCACTCTGCCTCTAGCCGGCAGGGTATGAGGAGCTTAGAGCAAAAATGGGAGCGCCACGTATTCTCATTGTGGATGACGAGCGGAACATCCGGCTGACACTGAAAGCTGTTCTGGATGCCATCGGACTGGAAGCGGACGCTGTCTTCCAGGGAGAGGAAGCCCTTCAAAAGCTGGCCGAAAAGACTTACGCCGTCATGATCCTGGATTTACGCCTGCCGGGAATGGACGGGCTGACCGTTCTGCGCCGGGCTGCCGAGCGGCTTTCCGAGACGAAAGTCATCATCATCACCGCTTACGGCACTGTGGAGGCAGTGGTTGAGGCCATGAAGCTGGGGGCGGTGGACTTCCTCCAGAAGCCCTTTGAACCTACGGAAGTGAGGGAAATCGTTGGCCGGGTGCTGGCCATCTCCGAAGGCGGACCCACGGCCTTTACCTATGAAAATTACCTCGACCTGGCCGGGAAAAGCATCGCCGAGAAAAAATTCAGCGCGGCCTTCGTGTATGCGCACAAGGCCATTTTTATCGATCAGCATCGGCCGGAGGCCTTCAATATTCTGGGAGGGTTGTACGAGATCCGGGACCAGCGGAAAGAGGCCGTCACCCATTACCAGGTGGCCAGGAAAATTGACGGGGCATACGCGCCGGCCCAGCAGAACCTGGAGCGCGCGACGGGAAAGCCCTACAGTAAAGTGGGAATTGTGTGGGGGTAGTGAGGAACCTGTCGAGCGCCTGTCATTCTATGAACACCACACAGGAGATCACCGTGGCGTAACAGCCCTTTTTGCCCTTGGTCACACAGGGAAAGGAAAGGGATTCAACGACTTTTCCGCTCATCTGGTAGATTTCACGTCGCTCGTCGTAGTCTTTATCGGGATCGAACTCGACACCCAGGGTCGTGGCCAGCATCGTTGACGCAAGGTCTTCAGCAAAATCGCCGAGCTCCATTTCCTCCTTTCCGTAGGAATGATATTCACTGATGTAGCCGTACTGATTTCTATCCGAAGGGAATGCAATCCCGACAGATGCGCCGATGATTCTGCCGTATTCATTCGTACTCAGCCTGGCCATGACGCAAAAGGTGATCTGCCCCGGCATGAGCAGGCTCAACCCTTCCTCCAGACTGATGATCTCGCAGTTCGGCGGGAAAATACTCGAGACGCTCACGATGTTTTGCTTTTCGATTCTGGCATCCCGAAGAGCCAACTCGTAGGACTGCAGCTCATTCTTGTGAAACCCCACACCCCTGGTCAGAAAAGCCTTTTGGGGAACGATCATGCGTATGCTCCTGTATCAATTCAAATGACGACACCTGCACATGGAAGTCGAGAATTGTCTGAAGCTGGGGAAGAGGGTTTGAAGGCCCCAAAAAACGAGTACAAGGGACAGGCGTCGGCTGACGCCGCTGCCTGCCCCTGCCGTTTTCTGCCAAGCGGATCTCCAGGAGACCGAGATCCGCCATTTGGACAAATTTCCTTATCTTCTCAAAACATGATTCCCACCTGGCCGCCGGCCCTGAAGTTGGAAGCACTCACGTCTGTATCGATGCCTCCCAGCTCGATGTCATCGGTCCACTGGTATTTGACATTGACGCCTGCAAACCATGGATCCATTCTGAAATTCAAGTCGGCGAAAAGTTGTCCGCCGAACAGCCAGTCGTCCTCACTGTCAGAGTACCTGTAACCATCCACATTGATATTGAAATAGTTGGCCGAAAGGCCGGCACCGACACCAAAATTCATAATGGGATCGATGGGAAAGACATACTTGACATTGAATTCGATCGGCACATAGTCCACATCCACATCCGTCTTGTACCGCCATCCATCGTAATAGCCGGTCGTATCGCTCGACGTCCCCGCCCATCCGGTTTCCATACCCAGGTAGAGATTGGTATCGAGCAACGCCACATAACCTTCAATTCCGATATAGACGCCGTTTTCAAGATCCAGATCCTCCAGGTCACTGTCTGTAAACCTGAAATAATCGACCTTCAGAGCGAGATTCCCAAAACCGAGCGGGAAGCTCCGTTGTGCGTAGACAGAGGGTGTGACAAACAGCACAGCAACAAGAATCGAGAAAAGTATCAATCTTTTCATAGCATTTCCTCCTCCTGGTTTTTTCTCGTTTTCAAAAAGTTCACTACTGGAAGGGTGGCATTGGACGCCATGGTGACCGCATGCCCCGACAAGCACGCCAAAGCCCTGCATGTAATTCTCCCCTCCCATTCCTGGGTGCATCATACCGGCAATGCGTCCGACAAAGCAACCCTCAAGATCACGCCCCTCGGCCGTCTAACAGACACCTGCGACGGTCGAACCTGATTCGAGGCATTTTCGCCCCTCAAGTCTTACACAGATCGGGGCAATCGCATGTAAGCCGTAAACCCGGAATCGCTGCCGGGCTGAAAGCTGCTCGGATCGATTTCTTTGTATGAGAGATATGGGAAGCTCCCCATGAAAAATAGTTGTATTCGATAAATGCTTCAGCCATTGGAAACGACAGGACCCCGACTGCTTCTCGAGAACACACGACCTGCCTGAAAAAAAAGGGGACAGCGATGGAGCACATGATCCAATTTTTCAAGAACGACAGATTTGCGGAGCGCGTCGGCATCGAGCTGCTTGAAGTGTCGGAGGGCAGCGCCCGGGCAAGAATGGAGGTCAAGGACCACCATCTGAACTCTGTCAACATCGTCCATGGAGCGGCTATTTTTTCCCTGGCGGACCTGGTATTTTCGGTAGCGTCCAATTCCCATGGAACCGTGGCTGTAGCCGTCAATGTCAACATCACGTTCATGAAAGCGGCTTCAAAGGGGACTCTTTTCGCCGAGGCGACGGAAGTTTCCAGGAATCCCAAACTGGCCTCATATACGATCCGCGTCACCGATGAAGCCGGTGAGCTCATCGCTCTTTTCCAGGGAATGGTTTACCGCAAGAAAGACAAGATTTTTCCATGAGGCTGCAATGAAATTCGCTGTTAAAATCCAGGGAGTTCACTACGGCTGGATCATCGTTGCCACGGGCATGCTGGTCCTGTTTTCCTGCCTCGGGCTTGCCCGTTTCGCCTATGCGATGCTTCTGCCGGGCATGCAGGCAGCGCTGGGTCTGCCTTATGAACGGATGGGATTCATCGGCACGGCGAATTTCATTGGATACCTCACGGCGGTCCTGCTGGCCCCTACCTTCATTTCACGCTTCCGCCCCCATCCGACCATCGCTGCCGCGCTCCTGCTGATTGCCTTCAGCTTGTCCGGCGTGAGCTGCAGCGGGAGCTTCTACCTCATCGCCTTCCTTTATACATTGACGGGCATCGGAACGGGATTCGCCAATATCCCCATGATGGTCCTGCTGACCTACTGGTTCCGCAGCGAGCAGAGGGGCAAGGCGGCCGGGATCGTCATTGCCGGCAACGGGGTTGGGATCATTTTTGCCGGCTTTCTCATTCCTCTGCTCAACCGCATCTTCGGTGACAACGGCTGGCGCCTGGGATGGCTGGCCATTGGAGGCATCGCCCTGGTGACCGCCGTCTGTGCGATGCTCCTGCTGCGCAGTCATCCTTCGGATCTGGGCCTGGAACCGGTGGGGCGCCCTCGCCCGGCCCCACACGACCCCATGGAGCCCCTCTATAAGCCCGCTGCGGGATCGATTCTCGTGCGTCTCGGCATTCTCTACCTGGTTTTCGGGGTCACTTTCATGATCTATGGGACCTTTATCGTCACGACAATGGTCAGGGAGTATGGATTCAGTGAGCAACAGGCGGGATTTTACTGGTCCTGGGTCGGTTTCTTCAGCCTGTTTTCAGGAGTCGGGTTCGGCACCCTCTCGGACACCATCGGGCGTAAACGAGGGCTGGCCCTGGTGTTCGCGGTGCAAACCACGGCCTACCTCCTGGCAGGTCTGAAGCTCGGCAGCGTGGCGTTGATGGCCTCCATCGTCCTCTACGGCCTGGCGGTCTTTGCCATCCCCACGATTATGGCTGCCGCCGTGGGTGATTATGTCGGCATCTCCAGGGCGGCCAGTGCCTTTACGACCATTACCCTCTTTTTCGCCGTGGGCCAGGCCATCGGTCCCGGAAGCGCCGGGCTCATTGCCGGGGCCACAGGCAGCTTCACCCTCACCTACCTCGTCGCCTCACTCCTGACCGCAGGTGCAGCCGTACTCGCCCTGACCCTCCCGTCACCCTCCGACACCCCATCGTGATTTCCTCCTGCCCCTTTGGCTGCACCTGCGATTCATTCCCTCACGGCAAATCGCAATAAGACTGGATTTCCAAAGCGTTATTGGAAAAAATCGTAACTTCTCAATAAGTGTAGGTGGGATCAACAATTGGACGAAAGAATGAGCATGGTGCCGGCTATCAGAACCAGCAGGGACTCCGTGGTTTTTCCGGAATGGATATATGCCAATCATTCTGAAGTG
>NZ_BQXM01000016.1 GCF_022836495.1 Desulforhabdus sp. TSK | reverse complement strand
GGGGTCCGGGGGGTGATGCGCCAGGTGCGGCCGGTCTTCAGCTCCGGTGAGCCGACGTACTCCGGCTCTTCCTCGACGGCGGCAGGGATGCGCTCCCCTCCCTGGGCCTGGAAATAGAGATGCGCCTCCAGGGAGGCCGGGACGGCGGAGAGATTGAAGCGGACGGAATATTGGGGGATTTGAGGCGAATTCCAGGTCTTGAACCAGACGTCCGTGACCTTGGGGCGCTCCGTGGTGAAGGTATGAAGGACCTCTCCGGCGAGTGTCGCCTGGTCTTCGGCCCGGATGCCGGGAGAAACGACCATGCGGTAGCGGGTCGCCGGCCGAAGGGCGTCTTTTTCACCCAGCTGACAGGCCAGGGTGGAAGGATCGAGCCATCGCCACTGGCAGTTGGGGGGCGGTTCGGCACTGATGGGGATCTCTGAGGGACTGCGCTCCATGCGGCCCAGGGCACGACGGGACGGTTGAACTGGAAGACCATCTGCCTTCCCGGCGGGACGTCTTCCCCGGCGGGAGTGATGCGCAGGAGCTTCAAGGGCGCGCCCTGCCGGGCGGGGGAAACAGAACTGTATGCTCACGGTGTTCCATTGATTTCTGGGAGGAGGCTCCGCTGTTTTTAGTTTTTCGTGCCGTTGGGAGTGTGCCTTCGGCCGAAGCTCCCGGCACTCTCAGAGGCTGTCTAAAAAATGAGTCAATCACTCTGAGCATGCACCTTGTTTCGTCATTCCGGCGGTTCTTAAGCCGGAATCCAGGTTCTTCGCTGGGGTGGATTCCGGCTAAAAGACTGCCGGAATGACGAGGAAACGAATTTTTCGACAGCCTCTGAGAAAAGCCGGGAGGCATGTATGGTGCGAAATCCAGACTTTTTGCCGAAATGACATGAAAATCCTTTGGTTCGTAGGGTGCGCTTCGCGCACCATTTGCTTGATGAAGCACGTATTCAGTTGGAATGGTGCATGAAATGCACCCTACTTGCTATGGGATCATCCAATAGGTCGGGATCTCATCCGTTTGGAGTATAAATGGTGCATGAAATGCACCCTACTGGTCTGCCTCCGCGGTCCGGCATCCCCAATGGCGCAAAGACTTCCTTGAAGCTTCGCGTGTATTTCGGTATATAAGTTGCTCTGTGGCTTCCCTGTGCTCTGTCGTGGATGCTGTCCTGCCATGACGCGGGAAGGTGCAGACGATGTGAATCTGAAAAGAAGGAGGATCCGCATGAAGAGGAAAGAAGGTGGTTTCAGGGCCTTCATGATCAGGCTGCTGTTCGTTCTGGCGCTGGCCGTATTCGTGTGCTCGTCTCCGGCGCAGGCGGGGGATGTGGGCGTCCACGTGGGGATCAACCTGCCGTTCCCCGGCGTTTACGTGGCACCGCCCCCACCCGTTTATGTCGCACCGCCCCCCGTGTACGTTGCTCCACCTCCCGTCGTGGTGCGTCCTGCACCCGTGGTGGTCGAGCGGCGTCGGGTGGTCTATGTGGAACCGCCTCCGCAGGTCGTGGAGTATCGGTATTATCCTCCCAAATGCGGGAAGAAGCATCCGAAGCACGAAAGATATTATTATGACGACTGATGCTGTTTGCGCCCCTTCATGGCATGCCGTGCCGTAGAGTTTTGATATACACGGATGCCTCTAAGATCTTGACAACGGCGTGACCCGAAAGGAAAAGGAGCACCGATGGAACTGCCCGTATATGTGACGGTGGAGGAAGTTCAGCGTGTTTGCAAGCTGCTCGGCATCAGGGACTGGACTCAACTGACCGACACGAAAGTGTTGCCCGAAGAGGCCCGAGTCATCCTGGCGGAGATCAACCCCGAAGGGATGGACATCGACCTGGAGCGCTTCCGCATGGGGCTCGAGGTGGAACTGGAGCATGGGACTCAGTTCAAAGATGCCAATGTGACCAACAACCATCCCATTTTGACGGGAAAAATCGTCATCGCTCACTTCAAGGAAATGCTGGATTATTATGAACGGCTGGAAGTGGCCGAGCTGGAGGGGGATCTGCTGAAGGCCCTCCTTGCCAAAAACACCGCCAAGATCGAATCCTACTACAAAAGACTGCTGAAGGCCAAACAGGCGCTCGTCGAATCGGAGATGGCCGACCTCAAGTAGCCCACGGAGTCCCCCCGCACCCGTGTCAGCCCCCATTGCCGCGACGGTGAAAGGGGCTTCGTGTTTTTTTCTCCTATCGTCTCTAAAGGTATAAAGCGGGTTGACATTTCACCGTAGATTCTGTATTAGAAGAACGACTGTCTAGTGCAATATTGTACATGCCTTTTCAAGGGGCGGGAGTTTCGGTTCCTCCCCTGAAGCGTCCATCTCCAAGTTCTATCGGTTGCTCTTTTGCCGGAGGCTGTGTTTTCTTGCTCATTGTGCTTTCCTGCTCATGCGGATGTTCGATTCTCCTTACTGAATGCAAACCGATGGAAGCTTTTTCTTTGTAGAAAAAAGATTCTTCCATGCTTTCAATGTGTTGTGTTAATGGTTTCAGAGAGTAACTTGTCGCCGAGCCCGTGCAATGTGTGCGGGGGAGGCTGTCCTGCGTTTAGTGTTCGCGGTTCTTGTCGCTCAATTGAACATAAGGAGAAGTGTAGGGGTCACAGGAGTCTACCGGTATAGTCAATCTAACAGGTATAGAATTGAAAGGAGGACCCAACCTTGGCTTTTCAACCATCAAAACAAGTTTATTCGGGACAAATCAGGGAAGTGACACTTGGAGTTGGAGACAAGGCCGTAGTCATTGGTGGCAAGGCCGCTTATCCGTTCCATTCCTTTGAAGGTTCAATTCCTCATCCCCCCAAAGTGGCTATGGAAATTTGGGACAAGGACCCCACGGAGGATTGGTGTGCGGCTGCGAAGGAGCCCTTCAAGGATGTTCTGGCGGACCCTGCCGCCTGGGCCAAGAAGTGCGTGAGCGAGTTCGGCGCCGAAATCCTGGTCGTGCAGACCAAGAGCGCGGATCCCAACGCCGACAACAGGCCTGCCGACCAGGTGGCCGAAACGGTGAAAAAGATCGTGGAGGCAGTGGATGTCCCCGTGGTGGTCTGGGGTGTGGCCAACCATGAGAAGGACACGGAAGTCATGCGCGCCGTTGCTGAAAAATGCACCGGGAAACGCCTGGCTCTCTCCCCTGTGGAAGACGGCGATTACAAGCAGATCGGCGCAGCGTGCCTGGGCTATCAGCACATCGTGGTTTCTTCCTCCCCCATCGATGTCAACCTTGCCAAGCAGCTCAATATTTTGCTGGGCAATCTCGGCGTGAACAGCAAGGACATCGTCATCGATCCTACGACCGGTGGTTTGGGCTATGGTCTGGAATACAGCTATTCCGTCATGGAAAGAATCGTGCAGGCCGCTCTGACCCAGGAAGACGAGAAGCTGCAGCAGCCCATCATCGCCAACGTGGGCAATGAAGTGTGGAAGTCCAAGGAAGCCAACCTGAGCGCGGAAGACGCTCCTCAGTTGGGCGATCCCACCCAGCGGGCGATCCTCATGGAATGCATCACCGCGGTGGATCTGCTCCTGGCCGGGGCTGACGTGGTGACCCTGCGCCACCCGGAATCCGTGAAACGGATCAAGGGCTTCATCCAGAAAATGATGTAGACAGAGTGGCTGGTCCAAGAGGTCGAGTTGCCCTGTTCTTTTATTTCAAAGAATAATCAATAACCCCAGGAAGGGGAGATGAGGTGTAATATGTCGGAAGAAAAAAAGCAAAAGCCCATCAACTTTAGGGATGTGTCAACCTGCGAATCCACCATTCAGATGTTGCAAAAGATGGCCGACGACGGCGTTGCAAACGCCTTCCAGAGAGCAGCCGACATGAAGCCCTGCCCCATCGGCGCGGATTCGGCCTGTTGTAAGCACTGCTTCATGGGTCCCTGCCGTTTGAATGCAAAAGATCCCTATTCGAAGGTAGGCGTTTGCGGTGCGACCATCGATACCATCGGCGCCAGGAACTTTGCCCGGATGGTGGCCAGTGGCTGCGCAGCCCATACCGACCACGGCATGGGCATGGTCGACGTGTTCCGTGAAGTCGTTCGCGGCAATATTTCAGGGTACAAAATCAAGGACGAAGAAAAACTTCGCAGTGTCGCCAAGAGCATTGATATCGAGGTAGAAGGGCGTACCGCTCAGGAGATCGCCACAGACCTCTACGAGGAACTGGAAAGGACCTACACCCAGGTAGAGGGCGAAATCCCCTTCGCCAAGCGCGTCCCGCCCAAGACTCTTGAAACGTGGCGTAAAGCCGGTATCGTTCCCCGCGGCGCCATGCGGGAAATCATGGAGCTCATGCACCGCACTCACATCGGTGTGGACCAGGATTATGAAAACATCGTGAAGCAGTGCTCCCGTACGGCCCTTGTCGACGGCTGGGGCGGCTCCATGGTGGCCACGGAAATCTCCGACATCCTCTTCGGGACCCCTAAACCGGTGGTGGCCGGCGTCAACATGGGCTTCCTGAAGGAAGACCATGTGAACATCATCGTTCACGGACATGAGCCCCTGCTTTTCGAGTCGATGATCGCTGCGACCAATGATCCTGCATACATCGAAAAAGCCAAGGCAGCCGGTGCCAAGGGCATTCAGTTGCTCGGCATGTGCTGCTCCGGCGCGGAAGTGCTGGCGCGTCACGGTGTGCCCCATGCGGGCAACTTCCTGAGCGTGGAGCCCGTCATCGCCACGGGAGCCGTGGATGCCATGGCTGTGGACGTGCAGTGCATCATGCAGGCTCTTTCCACCGTATCCGCATGCTACAATACGAGGTTTTTCACCACCAACCCGCGCTGCCGCATCGACGGGGCCATTCATGTCCCCTTCGAGGAGCATCATCCCGAAGCCTGTACCAACAAGATTGTCGACGCGGCCATCGATCGCTTCCAGAACCGTACGGCGAAAATCGAAATTCCCCGCCGCAAGGACATGGGTGTCCACGGCTTCTCCCATGAATATATCAACTACATGCTGGGCGGGTCTTTCCGCGCTTCCTATGTCCCTCTCAACGAAAACATCATCAACGGCCGCATCCGCGGTGTCGCCGGCGTCGTCGGCTGTACCAACCCCCGCGTGAAGCAGGATTATGTACACGTGGAACTGGTGAAAGAGCTCATCAAGAACAACGTTCTCGTCGTGCAGACGGGCTGCTCGCAGATCGCCCTGGCCAAGGCCGGCCTGGATAAGCCCGATGCAGCCGTGATGGCGGGTGACGGTCTGAGGGAAGTGTGCGAAACCGTCGGTATGCCGCCCGTTCTGAGCCTGGGCTCCTGCGTCGACAACAGCCGCATCCTCATCGCCTGCTCGGAAATGGTCCGCACCGGGGGACTCGGGGACAGCATCGCAGACCTTCCCGTGGCCGGCGCCGCGCCCGAGTACATGAGTGAGAAGGCCATCTGTATCGGCCAGTATTTCGTGGCTTCCGGTGTGTATACGGTCTTCGGCGTGACCTTCCCCGTCGTCGAAGGCACCAAGTTCCACAAACTTCTCTTCGAAGGCCTGGAAGAACAGGGCTTTGGGAAGTGGGGCTTCGCGCTGGATCCTTATGAAATGGCCCGCATGATGATCGACCATATCGACAAGAAGCGTATGGCTCTCGGCATCATGGGCGAGCGCGAACGCAAGCTCTTCAGCATGGAAGACCGACGCGCTTGATCGGACCAGGATCCATGACGGGGGAGGATGCCACGGGAGGCGCCTCCCCTGGACACAGCATAAATGTCGGTGCGAAGCCGATGTCTTTGATTTCGATTGAGAAGGGAAACAACCCTTAAGAAGAGGAGTTGATCATGTCAAGGTTAGTCTGTTTTGCCGTCATTCAAGGTGCATACAATATCGTTTCCAAAGTCGAAGGCGCCTTCAAAATGGCGATGGATAAATATGGTGCGAACCAGCCCCTGGCCTTCCCCAATACCGCGTACTACCTGCCCGTCATCTACTCGATCCTGGGGGTGAAGATTGAAAAACTGGCGGATGCGGAGCCCGTGCTCAAGCGCTGCAGGGAACTGCTTCCTCCCCATATGAGCGGGTCCATCCACACTCCCTACCTGGGCAACACCCTGGATGCCGGTATGGCCACCATCCTGGCCGAGGAAATTTTCGAAGCCATCCGCTACGTGGAAGAGCCCGACTTCTATCTGCATGGCGAAGACTGTGACCTGGAGAATGGAAAGATCTGGCTGGGCGCCGCTGACGATACCGTATTCCGGAAAAGAGGCGTCGAGTTCGTGGACGGCAGCGCACCCGGTTTTGCCGCCATCGTCGGTGCCGCTCCCAATCCCGAAATCGCCAAGATGATTGCCGAAGACTATCAGAAAAAGAATCTGTACACCTTCATGTGCGCCAACCAGTCCGGCACGACCTTCGCCGAGCAGTTGGTGCAGGCCGGGGTGCAGATCGGTTGGGGCACGCGCCTCGTTCCTTTCGGCCCCGACATCTCGGCAGCCGTTTTCGCCCTCGGGTTCGCCAACCGCGCCGCTATGGCGTTCGGTGGTGTCAAACCGGGCGACTATGCCACGATGCTCAAGTACAATAAGGACCGCATCTTCGCGTTCATCAACGCTCTGGGCGAGGTCAACGCCGAGTGGGCGGCCAACGCGGGCGGCGCCATCAACTGGGGCTTCCCCACCATCGCCGACACGGACATTCCCGAAATCCTTCCCACGGGTATCTGCACCTACGAGCACGTCGTGGGGAACATCTCTCACGACCATATGACCGCCAAGTCCATCGAAGTGCGCGGACTCAAAGTCGCCGTGACGGAAATCCCTATCCCCGTCGCTTACGGGCCGGCTTTCGAAGGCGAGCGTGTACGGAAGGACGACATCTACCTGGAATGCGGCGGCGGCAAGACCCCCTGCTTCGAGCTGGTACAGATTGCGGATATGGATGCCATCGAAGACGGGAAAGTCGAAGTCATCGGCCCGGACCTGAAGGACGTTCAGCCGGGAAACCGCCTGCCTCTGGGTGTCATCGTTCAGATCGCCGGCCGCAAAATGCAGCCGGATTATGAGCCCATCCTGGAGCGCCAGATTCACCACCTGGTGAACTATGCTCAGGGCGTCATGCACATCGGGCAGCGCGACATCGCCTGGTACCGCATCGGCAAATCGGCCGTGGAGAAGGGCTTCACCCTGGAGCACATCGGAAAGCTTCTGCACGCGAAATACCATCAGGATTTCGGCGCCATTTTCGATAAATGCCAGGTCACGATTTACACGGACGAAGCCAAGGTGAAAGAGTTGCTTCCCAAGGCTCAGGCCGCTTACAGGACCCGCGATGAGCGCGTCGAGAATATGACGGATGAAGGGACCGAGACCTACTACTCCTGTACGCTGTGCCAGTCTTTCGCACCCACCCACGTCTGCGTCATCAGCCCTGAGCGGACCGGGCTCTGCGGCGCGTACAACTGGCTGGACTGCAAGGCCTCCAATGAAATCAACCCCACCGGACCCAACCAGCCCATTCAGAAGGGCGAGGTTCTGGATCCGAAGCTCGGCAACTGGAAGGGCGTCAATGACTTCGTCTACAAGGCATCACGCCAGTCCGTTTCCAGCTACAACTTCTACAGCATCGTTTACGACCCCATGACGACCTGCGGTTGCTGCGAATGCATCGCGGCGGTCCTCCCCATGTGCAACGGCGTCATGACCGTCAACCGCGACTACACGGGCATGACCCCCAGCGGCATGAAGTTCACGACCCTGGCCGGCACCATCGGTGGTGGAAACGTGACCCCCGGGTTCGTGGGACACAGCAAATACACCGTGACCCAGCGCAAGTTCCTGGTGGGTGACGGCGGTCTGAAGCGTCTCGTTTGGATGCCCAAGATCTTCAAGGAAGAAATTCGCGAACGTCTGGTCAAGCGTGGCGAAGAAATCGGGATTCCAAACTTCATCGACATGATCGCGACGGAAGAAAACGGAACGACGGAAGACGAAGTGTACGCCTTCCTGGAAAAAGTCGGCCATCCCGCTGTGACCATGGACTCGATTCTTGGATAGAAAAATTTGATGCGGCAGGGGGGGTGAGGGTCCCCCCTGCGCATCTGAAACGATCATGTGCATTGAATTCGAACCGTGTTGAGGAGAGAAACAGATGGGATTAACGGGTATACAGATTTTTAAGTTACTTCCCAAGACCAATTGTGGGGAGTGTGGAGTTCCGACCTGCCTGGCCTTTGCAATGAACCTGGCATCTGGTAAGGCGGAATTGGAAAAATGCCCCTACGTCTCTGAAGAAGCCAAAGAGAAGCTGGCGTCGGAATCCGCTCCACCCATCAGACCGCTGACCATCGGAACCGGTGAGTATGCTGTCAAAGTCGGTGGCGAAACGGTGATGTTCCGCCATGAAAAGACCTTCGTGAACCCTCCGGGCCTCGCCGCTGTCGTCAGCACCAACGAAGACGATGCTTCGGTTCAGGGCAAGATGGATCGGTTCAAGGCCGCGCAGTATGATCGCGTCGGCTTGAAGCTGCGCGCGGAAATGTTTGTCGTGAACGATGCATCGGGAGATGCGGGCAAGTTCATCGCTCTTGCCAAGAAAGTCTCCGACGGAACGGGCGCCGGCCTCATCCTGAAATCCGACAGCGTGGACGTTCTGAAGGCTGCCGCCACGGAACTGAAGGATAAGAAGCCCCTCATTTATGCCGCCACAGCCGCCAACGCCGATGCTCTCGGTGAACTGGCCAAGGCTGTGGAATGCCCCCTGGCCGTCAAGGGTGACGGAACATTGGACAGCGTCGCGGCCCTGACGGAAAAACTCACGGGCATGGGCCTCAAAGACCTCGTCATCGATACGGGAAGCCGTGAACTGAAGAAGGTCTTCGAAGAACAGATCCTCATCCGCCGCGCCGCTTTGAAGGACAAGTATCGCCCGTTGGGATTCCCCACCATCATCATGGCCAACGAAATGGCCAATGACCTGATGGACGAGTCCCTGGTGGCCGCGACCTTCATCGCCAAGTACGGCGCACTGATTTGCCTGAGCGATTTTCAGGCCCACAGCCTGTTCCCGCTGTTCCTGGACCGCCTGAACATCTACACCGACCCGCAGCGGCCCATGACGGCTGAGCAGGGAATCTATCCCATCAACAATCCCGATGAGAATTCGCCCGTCCTCGTGACCTGCAACTTCTCCCTGACCTACTTCATCGTGTCGGGTGAAATCGAAGCCAGCCGTGTTCCTTCATGGCTGTGCGTCCAGGATACTGAAGGCCTCTCCGTCATGACGGCCTGGGCCGCCGGTAAGTTCTCGGGTGAAAGCGTGGGAAGCTTCATCAACAAGTGCGGCATCAAGGACAAAGTGAAGCACACGACCTTGATCATTCCCGGCTATGCCGCGGGCATCAGCGGGGAACTGGAAGAAGAGCTCAGCGGATGGACGATCCAGATCGGTCCCAGGGAAGCGAGCCAGATTCCGAAGCTTCTCAAGACCTGGAAGCCTTAAAAGATCGATAAGGGGAATGCGAGCCGGCCGGCTTATTCAGGGGTCGGCTCATTGTTTTTCGCTCCTCCCGCCTGGAGGAGCCGCAGACGCAAAGAACGGTACTTAGCGCCCAAGGAGGATGACAGGAATGATGTATCTCATTGGTGAAAATTTAAATATAATGAGTGTAACCTATGGAAAGGCATTGAAGGAAAAGAACGCGAAGCCGCTGCAACAGCTGGCCATTCAGCAGGCGGAAGCCGGCATGGACTGGATCGATCTCAATATCGGGCCCTCCGGAAAAATCGGCGAAGAGCTGATGGCTTGGCTGGTGCCCGTGGTGCATGAAGTCGTGGATCTTCCCCTGGCCCTGGATACCTCCAACATCAAGGCCATCGCCGCCGGGCTCAAGGCTCACAAGAAATGCCGCCCCCTCATCAATTCCATCATGGTGCGCCCCGAGCGCATGGAAGCCCTGCTGCCCCTGGCCAAGGAATATGATGCCGATTTCGTAGCCCTCCTGTGGGGCCCCGAGGGGATGCCCCGCGATGAAAACGAACGCGGCGCCCTCTGCTCCGAGCTCGTATACAAGGCTGAAAGCGAATTTGGAATCGCTCCTGATCGCATGTATGTGGATCCCATCCAGACCCCGGTGAGCGTACAGCAGGGACAGATCATGAGCTGCCTCGAGTTCATGAAGATGCTGCAGGACATCGCTCCCGGGTGCCGCAGCACCATCGGGCTTTCCAATGTTTCCAACGGTCCCCCGGATCACCTGCGCCCCATCCTGAACCAGGTGATGCTCATCATCCTGAAGCGGCACGGCCTCTATTCAGCCATCGTCGACTGCTTTGACAAGAAGCTCCACGATATCGCCAAGGACAAACATCCCGAGCTCGAAGCCGTGGTCCACAAAGTGGAAGACGGCGAAGCGATCGATGAGAGCAAGTTGTCCAAGGAAGAGCTGGATTATGTGAAGACCGCTAAGGTTATTCTTGGCCATAAGCTCTTTTCCGAGTCGTGGCTGGAAGTCTAAGTGACTGTCTAAAAATTAAGTAACTGTCTGAAATTTCGTTCGCTTGTCATTCCGGTAGTCTTTAAGCCGGAATCCAGGTTTTTCGCCGGACTGGATTCCGGCTCAAAGACTGCCGGAATGACGAAACAAGGTGCCTTCTTCCCATATCCTCCCCCTCTCGACCCTGCACCTCCCCCACACACCATGAGCAGATGCTGCTGTCCGCATGAGTTGTCCTCCTGAGCCGTCTTCCTCCGGGATCTCTTTTCTTTTGGGAGTTTCCATCCCGTCGTGTTGAAATCTATTGATTTCTGAAGAGCACTTCGTCTAACTGATACAGTGGTGAATATTTCATATGCTGTTATAAGGTTCGAGATCGTCGGACAACTTACCGAAAGCTGTCTTTATACGCATTAAGGATTGAAAACTTGTTTTTTGTAGGAGCGGCTTCCAGCCGCGACTGGCTCAATGTCGCGGCTGGAAGCCGCTCCTACAAAAACAGGGAACCATCAAATCGAAAGTTTTACACCTTTATATGAAAATGCCGTCGCAAAGGCTTTTCATCGTTCGTTGTGGCCGCCCGGTCATGGGGGTTCTCGAGTATATATTGAGATCGATGGATGTGGAGAGCAGGTTGTAAAAAAGGGAGGAAGAACGATGGTGCACCAGTACGTCTATTTTTTTGGAGATGGAAAAGCTGACGGGAATGCTCAGATGAAGGGTCTGCTGGGGGGCAAGGGAGCCAACCTGGCGGAAATGACGAACCTTGGAATTCCCGTTCCTCCCGGGTTCACCATCACGACGGAGATCTGCGGATATTATTACGAAAATAATCTGCAATACCCACCCGATCTGAAGGCGCAGGTGGACGATGCCCTCCGAAGACTGGAATCGTTGATGGGGCGCAAGTTCGGCGACCCGGAGGCGCCCCTGCTGGTTTCTGTGCGCTCGGGGGCGGCCAGCAGCATGCCCGGCATGATGGATACGGTCCTCAACCTGGGGCTCAATGATCAGACGGTGCTGGGACTCATGAAGGAG
This sequence comes from Desulforhabdus sp. TSK, assembly GCF_022836495.1. Classification (GTDB taxonomy): domain Bacteria; phylum Desulfobacterota; class Syntrophobacteria; order Syntrophobacterales; family Syntrophobacteraceae; genus Desulforhabdus. The sequence continues at coordinate 100,841 of NZ_BQXM01000016.1, read as the reverse complement.
ACGCAGGACGAGCGTTTTGCCTACGACTGCTACAGGCGCTTCGTGGCCATGTACGGGGACGTGGTGCTGGGGTTGAAGCCGGCTCAAAAGGACCAGACGGATCCCTTCGAGCATATCCTCGAGGAGATGCGTAAGCGCCGCAACGTACATTTCGACAGCGAACTGCCGGCGTCGGATTTGAAGGAACTGGTGGAGAGATATAAGACGCTCATTCGGGCACACATGGACGTGATGTTCCCGCAGGATCCCATGGAGCAGCTGTGGGGCGCCATTGGAGCGGTTTTCGGATCCTGGAACAATCCCCGTGCTATCGCGTACCGGGAGCTCAACAACATTCCGGCCGATATGGGGACTGCCGTCAACATCCAGGCCATGGTGTTTGGAAACATGGGGGAAGATTGCGGCACGGGTGTGGGCTTCACGCGCAATCCGGCCACGGGCGAGAATGTCTTCTACGGCGAATACCTCATCAACGCCCAGGGCGAGGATGTCGTCGCCGGCATCCGTACGCCTCAGCCCATCAACAAGGCGCAGAAAACGGACCCCAACACCCTTTCTCTCGAAGAGACCATGCCGGAGATCTACCAGCAGCTGGAAGAAGTGCGCCGGAGGCTCGGCCGGCACTATCGAGACATGCAGGATATCGAGTTCACCATCCAGAAGGGGAAGCTCTGGATGCTCCAGACCCGCACGGGAAAGCGCACGGCGTTCGCGTCCTTCAAGATTGCCGTCGATATGGTGCGGGCCAACATCATCACGAAAGAAGAAGCCCTCATGCGTGTGGACCCGGATCAGCTGAACCAGCTGCTCCGACCGGTCTTTGACCCCAAGGCGAAGGAAGCCGCCGTGAAGAGCAAGGCCCTGCTGGCGAAGGGGTTGAACGCCGGGCCTGGAGCCGCCACCGGGCGGGTGGTCTTCAGTGCCCCGGATGCCGAACAATGGGCCGCCAAGGGAGAGAAGATCATTCTCGTGCGCGTGGAGACCTCCCCCGAGGACATTCGCGGAATGCACGCCTCCCAGGGAATCCTGACGGCGCGCGGCGGGATGACGTCGCATGCGGCCCTCGTAGGGCGGCAAATGGGGAAGGTCTGCGTTGTGGGCTGTAATGCCCTGGAGATCGAATACCGCACGCATCGTATGACCGTCGGTGACAGGATCATTCGGGAGGGAGACTGGCTGTCCCTGGACGGGACGACGGGGGAAGTGTTCGTGGGGCAGATTCCCACTCAGCCTTCGGAAGTCCTGAGCGTCATCCTGGAGGGGAAAGGTGCGACATCGGATTCCCAGGTCTATCAGGATTACATGGAACTCCTGGGCTGGGCCGATGAATGTCGTACCCTGGGAGTCTGGACCAACGCCGATCAGCCCAACCAGGTGGAAATGGCCCTGGCTTTCGGGGCCGAAGGCATCGGCCTCACCCGCACGGAGCACATGTTCTTCGAAGGCGATCGCATCGATGCGGTTCGGGAGATGATCCTGAGCGACGACGTGGAAGGCAGGAAACGTGCTCTGGCCAAGCTGCTTCCCATGCAAAAAGAGGATTTCAAGGGCATTTTCCGGGTGATGCAGGGAAAGCCGGTGACCATCCGGACGCTGGACCCGCCGTTGCATGAATTCCTGCCCCATGAAGAGAAGGACATTGAAAAGCTGGCCCACGACATGTGGGTCCCGGTCGAGCGCCTCCAGGCGAAGATCGAGAGCCTCCATGAAGTCAATCCCATGCTGGGACACAGAGGCTGCCGCCTGGGGATCGTTTTTCCGGAAATCACGGAAATGCAGGCCCAGGCCATCATGGAGGCCGCCTGCGAGGTGAAAAAGGAAGGGATCGATGTACACCCCGAGATCATGATTCCCCTGGTGGGGCACGTCGCCGAGCTGAAAAACCAGCGGGCGGTGGTGGATGCCGCTGCGCAGGAGGTCATGAAGCGTTACGAGATCCAGGTCCCTTACCGGGTTGGCACCATGATCGAAGTGCCGAGAGGCGCCTTGACGGCGGATGCCATTGCCGAAGTCGCCGAGTTCTTCTCCTTTGGGACCAATGACTTGACCCAGACGGTCTTCGGCATCAGCCGGGACGATGCCGGAAGATTCCTTTCGGATTACCTTGGCGCCAGGATCTGGGAAAGCGACCCCTTTGAAAAGCTCGACCAGGTGGGTGTCGGAGGCCTCATGGAAATTGCCGTCCAGAAAGGACGATCCACCAAGCCGGACCTCAAGATCGGCATCTGTGGTGAGCATGGTGGGGAACCCTCGTCGGTGGACTTCTGTCACCGCATCGGTTTGAATTACGTGAGCTGCTCGCCGTATCGTGTTCCCGTAGCCCGCTTGGCGGCCGCCCAGGCCGCCATCCGGCAGAAGAACGCGAAATCCTGATGCCTTGACCACCGGAGAGAACTGTGGAACAGCCTTTTCGCCTGCGCCGTTCAATTCTGTCGGTGCCCGCCAACCGTGAGAACATGGTCCGGAAGGCTTTCAGCCTTCCGGTGGATGTCGTGATGCTGGACCTGGAGGACAGTGTTCCCATCCAGGAAAAGGAGGAGGCGCGCGGGCGCGTGGCTGCGGCCCTGAAGGAACAGGACTGGAAGGGCAAGGTGCGCGCCTATCGTATCAACGCCATGGATACGCCCTTTGCTTATCGGGACATCATCGACGTGGTGGAGGCGGTGGGAGACGGGGTGGATGTCATCGTGGTGCCCAAGGTCAATGATGCCGCCGAGATCAAGGCCATCGACTATCTTCTGACCCAGATCAAAATGCGCCTGGGGCTTCAAAAGACCATCGGTCTGGAAGCGTCCATCGAAACCGCTTTGGGGATGCTCCGAGTGGATGAAATCGCCTTCAGCTCGCCCCGCCTGGAGGCCCTTGTATTTGGAGTAGCCGATTACGGGGCTTCGCTCACCATGAAAACCCGTGGAGTCAGCGGCCATGGGGAGGCGGAGGAATTCTATCCGGGCCATCGCTGGCACTTCCCCCTCAGCCGTATGGCCATGGCGGCCAAAGCCGCCGGGCTGGCCGCCATCGACGCGCCGTACGGTGACTACAGGGATGAAGCGGGACTTCGGCGCTCATGTCTTCTGAGCGCAGCCCTCGGTTACGACGGCAAATGGGTGATCCATCCGAGCCAGCTGCAGGGAGTCAATGAAATGTTCACCCCATCTCCCGAAGACGTGGAGCGGTCCCGGAGGATTCTCGATGCGTACGATCAGGCGCGGAGGGAAGGGCGGGGCTCCCTTTCCATGGACGGCAAGATGGTGGATGCCGCTTCCATCCGGGTGGCCCGCGTCGTCTGCTCGCAATGGGCGGCCATCGAGGGGAAGCGGGAGTCAGAGTCTGGGTGATGCCTTTTGGCGATTATACTGCGAACGGGTAAAATCTTGACTTTTGTAGGAGCGGCTTCCAGCCGCGATTCTGATGGAGCCAGCTATTTCCATCGCGGCTGGAAGCCGCTCCTACAGGATCATCAATAAGTCACGATCTTATCCGTTTGGAGTATACATATGACAGGATTTGTTTCTCCGGAGACTTTGATCTGATGGAACCATCGTTGAAGCAGCAGAGAGCCGGGCCGATTGGATCCCGGGAAAAATGCAGGCGGCAGGACAAGGAATTGCAGATCCTCTTCGATATCTCCTCCGCCCTCCACGGTTCCACACATCTTCAAGACGTTTTGCAAAAAGCCCTCATGGCGATTCTTACCCATTTGAATTTCAAGATGGGGGCAATCTATCTCCTCAAGGAAGTGCAGACGGACCAGATGCTTCTCGAGTTGGCCGCGCATCATGGCTTCACGGAAGGCCTTGTGGAGTGCATCAGGTTCCTTCTGGCGCCTCATCAGTCGATGGGGAAATACTACCTGGACGATCCCGTCAAGTGGCTGCCTCCCAGCAAGCTCTTTTTCACAAAGCTCCAGGATCGTCTGAAGGATGAGGGAATCCAGGAGATCATCCGCATCGCCCTCGTGACCCCCAAGAAGTTCCTGGGTCTGCTCTATGTCACCAACCACGGTCCGCTCCAGCTGCGGCAAGATCGCCGTGAGTTGTTGAAGACCATCGGGCAGCAGCTGGGGGTGTCCATCGAAAACGCGCAGCTCTTCGAATCCGTCGAACGGGCCAAGAGTGAGCTGGAGATCAGTTTTGACGCCATTCAACACAGCATCTTCCTGGTGGACACGCGCATGCGCATCTATCGAGTCAACCGCACGAGCGAAATGGTTTACGGCAAAGCGGCGGACATGATCGGAAAGAAGTACACAAATATCCTCTATGGCCTGGAGCATCCGCACAGTGAATGTGTCATCCAAGCCTGCCTGAATGATGCCCGGCCCTTGCGGCGCGAGGGGCCCCACCCACGGTGGGGGGGGTATTACCACTTCTATGCGTTCCCCGTGCTCAACCCCACGGGGACCCTCGAACGCGTTGTTTACTACGAAAAGGATGCCACGGAGGCGAGAAAGCTCGAACAACGGCTCCAGCAGAGCGACCGGCTCCAGGCGCTTGGGACGCTCGCGGCCGGAATCGCCCATGAGATTCGCAACCCCCTGGCGACGATCAATTTCAATGCCCAGATGCTCCAGCGGGAGATCAGCCTCGACGCCGGCCAGCAGCAGATGTTCCAGGATATGGTGCATGAAATCAGGCAGATCGACCGGATCGTGCAGCAGGTGCTCCAGTTTGCACGGCCTCGGGAGCCCCAGTTTCTCCCCAATCAGATCAACGATGTCGTGCGGTACTGCCACGATTTGGCCCGGGTGAACCTGCGCAAGGCCAACGTGGAGGTCATGCTGGACCTGGCGCAGGATACTCCCCCTCTCGTCATGGACTTCAACCAGGTCAGCCAGGTGGTCATGAACCTGATCCTCAATGCGATAGAGGCTATGAGCGACGGTGGGCGGCTGACCGTCAAAACGGAGCGTCGCAACGACCCGCCCGCCGTGGTGCTGGAATTGAGCGATACCGGCCCCGGTATCCTGGAAGAGGACAAGAACCGCATCTTCGACCCGTTTTTCACGCGGAAGCCCGAGGGAACGGGGTTGGGGCTGAGCATATCCCGGCAAATTTTGGAGAAGCACGGGGCCTATATCGAACTGGATTCGGTGCTGGGGCAGGGAGCGACTTTTCGCGTCACTTTCCCGCTGCCCCCGCAGCAGGTGTGACTCGAAAGTTTATTTGATACGTTTTATGGAAGAATTATCTGATCCAGTACTGGGTGGACGACATCAGCATTGCGGCCCTTCAGTCAGTGCTGGAATTGACAAACAATTGCATAACCCATAAAGAATCTATGGGCTTGTGGTATCATGTTCAAGGTATCGAGCGCAGCCTTGACATAATAAGCTAAAACACATAAACTTATTATGGGTAACATGTTAGGATGTCAAGGAGGCGATGGTGAAGCACACTGGATTTTTCCAGAATCACCCGGTTTTTACCATAGAGGAGTTTGCACAGCATCAGTCGGTCCGTGGAGGAGGCGGCCCGAGGGCGCGGGAGGCCCTTTTGGCCTACTACAAAAAGACCGGGCGGATCGTTCGAGTGCGGCGCGGATTGTACGCCGTCGTCCCGACAGGGGCCACCCCGGATTCCTATCCGGTCGATCCTTTTCTTGTCGCCTCGAAGCTCACTGAAGATGCGGTCTTAGCATACCATACCGCCCTTGAATTCCATGGTCGGGCGTATTCGGTCCAGGAAGACTTCACCTATTTGGCATCCCGTCCGTTGCGCCCGTTTCGATTCCGCTTCAATCTTTTCCGAGGCGTCAGATTCCCGAAAGCGCTCAGCCGGGTTGGGAAGGAGAATTTCGGCGTCTCAACCGCTGAGCAGGTCAGCATGAAAGTGAGGGTTACCAGTTTGGAGCGGACCCTGGTAGACCTATTGGACCGCCCGGACCTTTCAGGTGGTTGGGAGGAGATCTGGAGGTCGCTGGGTTCCATCGAATTCTTTGATCTTGATAAGGTCGTTGAATATGCCCTCCTGCTTCGAAACGCGACCACGGCGGCGAAGGTTGGCTTTTTTCTGGATCAACACAGAGAACCGTTGATGGTTGAGGACCGTCACCTCACCCCCCTTCACAGCCTGCGGCCGCGGCAACCGCATTATTTGGATCGGACCCGGCGAGAGTCCGGTCGCCTCGTATCAAAGTGGAATCTGGTGATCCCCACGGAGGTCCTTGACCGGGCGTGGGGGGATGTCCTGTGAGAATCTCTGCCGAGATCCTGACCGCTCAAGCGGCGGCAACCGGCTTCAGACCAAATGTGCTCGAAAAAGTTGGACACCTGCTTGGCCTGCTCGATGCCATTCAGAGCCATCCGTTTCTCAAGGGGAAGTTGGCGCTCAAGGGCGGAACGGCCTTAAACCTTTTCATCTTCCACGTCCCACGACTCTCTGTGGACATCGATCTGAACTACGTGGGAGCCGAGACTCGTGAAACCATGGTCGCCGAACGGCCCAATATCGAGCGGGCCGTTCAGGCGGTCTTCGCACGGGAGGGCTTCACGGTCAGGAGGATGCCTGAAGATCACGCCGGAGGCAAGTGGGCGTTGCGCTATGGAAGTGCCCCCGGCCGAACCGGCAATCTTGAGGTGGATCTCAATTTCATGTTCCGGATTCCTTTGTGGCCGCTTACCCTGCGCGACTCTCAACGTGTGGGTGGCTGGCGGGCCACTGGGATTCCCGTGCTGGACCACCATGAATTGGCGGCAGGGAAGCTCGTTGCCATGCTGTCGCGCAAACAGGCGAGAGACTTGTTCGACAGCCAGGGGATTTTCAGGATGGAAAACCTTGAACGGGATCGACTCCGCATCGGATTCGTGGTCTATGGCGCGATGAACCGCATCGACTGGAGGACCATTTCGGTCGATGCGGTCGACTTCGACCCGGCGGAGCTGGCCAGACAACTGATGCCCGTGCTGCGTGTCCAGGCGCCGGAGGTCGAATCAAAGCCAACAGAATATGGAGCGCGCCTGGTGAAGGACTGCCGCAAAGGGCTTTCCGCAGTGCTCCCTCTGGCGGATAATGAAGGTGCCTTTCTGGACCTGTTGCTGGAGAAAGGCGTTGTCGATGCGACGCTACTCACCTCCGATCCGGTCCTGCAAGAGCGTATTCAAAAACAACCGCTTTTGGCATGGAAGGCTCTTCATGTGCGGCGCTATAAGGGATTGGCCTGACAGCGCGTAAAAGTCCGGGGCAAGGGCGATAAACTTCGCATCGTCCCCATTATAGACGATGAGCTCATGAGCGATCTAAAGCACCTCATCCCTCTGTGTCAGGATAGTTGTCACCCAGGTGGTTTTTCGCACTGAGCTGCTGTGGTCTCTTCTGGGCGGGTGTGAAAAGTGGCAGAGCTATCATCTTTCTTGTTGATACAGTACTGAGATTTCAGCGTGTCCCATGGCGTCAGCTTCTTCAGCTCGGATTTTAATTGTGTAGATATAAGCAGAAGTTGTGTCACGCGTATCAATAATCTTGATATGTAGATGGTGAGAGCTGAGATCGAAAATCAGGTCTGGGTTCTGTGTGGGATCCGATGTTGCCGCGTAGTCTGAGCAATGGGGCCAATTTACCTTTGGTGATGCGGAAGTGGCTTTTGCCAGCTTCTCCTTTATACACGGTTCGCCGCTTTCTAAATTTAAGTTTTCGACAAAGGTGGGAAGAACCAGTGGATCAGTTGGGTCGGATAGCGCCGCATTCTTGATAGTGTTGATGATAAGATCCGTCCCCCCTTTTGCAGCTTCCAGGGAGCCAGCATAACGTTGCTCAATACCGGTGACCTTTACACCCTGAGTGACCAGGAGAAGCAAAATGACTACGACGGCGAAACCAATGACTACCATCAGGAGAGTGGTGATGAGGGCGATGCCTCGTTCGTCGTTGAGGATTTTGTATCTCATTTTTAATCCGTCAAATTCATAGGTTTGATGGCCATTTTGAGGACTTCCCATCGATAATGAACGGCCTCACCCAGATTTGAAGGTGTAAAGGTCTTCACGGTTGCTTTAGCAGGATCATCCTCCAAAGACAAGCTGCCGGGAAAGTAGAAACTATCCTCTTGCTTTCCCTCGTGATACAGGATGGCAATATTCACCTGACGAACCTGTTGTCTTATGTCGTTTGCCGACAGGGAAGCCAGGCTGTTCGTCCATGTGTTGTCAGCCAGACCAAAAATGACCTGAAAGTCCATGACGCAATCCATCAGAGGTTCATCGTTTCGTTTACCGTCACCATGGTTAATTGTGCTCCGATATAGAATGTAGCTTTCTGGATAACACCTGCTCGGGAAGTTATCGACAGGTCTTTTGAGGTAATAATCCACTCGATTGAAGGGCATACGAGGATTCTTCGTCAGGTCCGAGTCAGAGTTGATTCCATGGACGAGACCGAGCTCACCCGTACTTGTGGGAGTAGCTAGCTCCGAAGCATCTGAATAGTAATCTGACTTGAAGGTAAAGTACCATGAACCACTTTTTAGCAGCAATTTTCGGGAAGTATCCATCACGATGACCCTGTCGGGATTACTGAAATCTTGATCGCTCACTTGCCACCGTTTGACCTTCCATTTTATACCGTCATAATAAAGTGTAGACCATTTCCTGGTTGCCTTATTGAGGTTTGCTACTGTTGATTTGATCACTAACACATCAGAGCTATTGTTATTTGTAGCTCCATTGTTTCCAAAAACGAGCGGCCGTGGAACCGTATTTGAGGGCTCGTTGAAGGATGTTGGATTGGGTGTCACATTTTCATCTGAGACCGCCTCATAGTAGGTAATTCCGTTTAGATTGCTTGGCAGGCCAAACCCGGCCATTTCAATGTCGTAGCGCAAAAGCTCTCGTGCGGTTAGGTTCCCCATGTAACTTTCAGCAATCTTGCTCTCAGATTTGAACCCTTTCAAGAGTTTCAAATATGCGGCACCTGCCCCTCCGATGACGATCAAAAGGACAACAAGCGTCACCATTATTTCAACGAGCGTCATACCCTTTTGAGAATTCATATGAGTTCTCTCACCATTGTTTCCGCACTGTATTTGTGAAGCCTTTTTCGGGATGTCCACTGCACGAGAATTTTGATACGCTTCAAGTTCGTGTCGGTTGTTACGGTTGTATTCACCTGAAAAGATCTCAGTGCTTTTCTGACTTGTCTCTGAACTTCGGAGGGAAAATTGGCCGATTCAATGTCGGCATATTTCATGTTCCTGGCTTTTTCCAGTTGCTCCTGTGCGATAATTATAGCTTCATTTCGTAGGGAATTTTCCAAGTTGTAGTTCATTGCCGTCATGACTCCAAATATAGAGCCCAACAGCCCTAACAGCAGGATCACCATCGCTACAAGAACCTCTATCAGCGTAAATCCACCATCATTTACTGTCAATGACACACTTTTCGGCTGATGCATCCCATTTCCCCATGAGAATTCTTGTTTCAGAAACTTTAACGCAATTGTTCGCCGCATTGGACGGCGCCGCAATGTAAAAGCTCCCAAGTTTCGAGGGATATCCTCTGCCATCAAAGCGGATATTGTTGCCCGTGCTAAACTTGGCGGTGATGGTATATTCTAAATTGACCAGTTCTATTTCGTCGGATGGGTCGGCAAAGTCCCCATTGTTACACTCCTCATCAGTCTTATCGTTACAGTCTGATTTTATGCTGTATTTATTGAAGGAGTTCGAGTCTCCCCAGTCGATTCCACAAGCTACCTTACTGTAAGCTTTCATACGAATGAACTGCAGGTCACTGTAAAGTTTTGATATTTGTCCTTCCACCCCGTGCCTCTTATTCCATGAGGAAAAGGCAGGGATGCCGAAGGTGATAATGAGAGCAAAAATCACCAGCACAACCATCGCTTCGACGAGAGAGAAACCGCAATGCTTGTTCATTTTTCCATCCAGAGAAGAACCTTCCCGGTTTTTGGGGCATAGGGAGGCACGAAAGGGGGGGAGCTTTCCGGCGGGATTCCAGGAATCCAATCGGTGGATTTCCCATCATTTTGATTGAAATTATTTTCATTGGTGTTGCTAGAATCAATGTTGATCCTGGTGATCACACCAGTAGATGTTTGCAGATAAATTCCTCCTGTAGGATTTTTTACAGTGTAATCGGGGCAGGACGCATCCAGAATTGAATTCCCCGTCGCACAGTTCAGACCCCAGACGCGTGACTGGCCACCAAAACCGCAAACATCGGACGTTGGTTCAGTGGTGGTAAAGAATACCATGTTCTGGCTCGATTTGGTGGGGTCAGTGATGGATCTTTCCTTGTAAAACAGGGTGTCGGCAGGCCGTTCAAGCTCCCAGCGCCATGCCATTTGTTTGGCATGAGTGCTGAGGTCTCCGCAGAGCTCGGCACTTGTGTGACTGAAGTTTATTGTACCTGTAGAGCAATTATTTTTTGCCGTACAGAGGAATGGCACGCCCAAAATTAAATCTGAAGTATTTGCGTCATATTGATCATTCTTAAAAAAATATCTTCCCGTGCCTGCATACAAGAACCACTGATTGAAGCATTTCATGAGTTCCACCTTGGCTGTCACGGGTTGATTCAAATTAAGATTTTGTAGCGCGAATTCCCAGCTTCTTGGCTCTGTAGTATTGTCCGCCGTATTGGCATCTCCCGTCCAGAGTTTGACGACACCTCCGCTCCACTCGTCGATCTTTCCGCTATTAGAGCTGCTGTACCCAAAAAGCACAAAATCGGTGAATCCGTCTTCATCCACATCGAAGCCGTCGCTGAAAAGTCTCCCTCCGAATCCATTCTTGAAGGTCTCGCCTAGATCCTTGACATATAAACCATTGGTCGACTGGATTTTGAGCTGCTCATCCAAAGAGAGGACGAAAGCATGAACGTTCTGATTGGAAGAGCCGTTTCTGTTGGTCGGACCCGATAGGAACATGACAAAATGTTTTTCTACAGGCTCCGCGGAAGAGGGTTTGACCTTGCGATGAATCACGGCGGGACCGGAATAACTGTAACCGAGTTTGGGATGGGTAAACTCCCACAGGAGTTGAGGCGCTTCTGCGTCAGTAACGTCCAGCGCGAAGTATGAAGAGAGTCCTATGCACATGCTCGGGTTGTAGCAAGAATCCAGATTTGTACAAGAGAAGGGTTGGCTGCAGGTGTCTGACGGCGCTCCAGTCTTGATGGCGGAGAGATTGGTGGCATCGCAACCGGCTCCTCCCAGTCGCATTCCGCCAATCAGGATTCTTTTCCCTCCCATGTTGACGAGATAGGGAGACAAATCGACGTAATTCAAATGACAATAGCCTGGATTGCCGAGGCACCTCAGATAGGGAAGGACATTTTTTGGAATAAACGCCCAGAGTTCCTCGCCCAGTTCCGTACCCTCGAGCTTGGTCACCTGTTTCCCTGTTAAGCCGGTCCGGCTCAGCACTCCAGTTTTGAAGGCATGCAGCATTCCGTCATTGGACCCCACAAAGACGACACTCTCTTTCTTCTTGCAAATCAGACCATTGCACTGAGCTGACGTTGTACAGAGGGTAGGGGGAATGTCGAACTTTTGAGCATTCTCATTATAGCAGTACCGATAGTCGCTCTCCACTGTCGGGGTGGAGTAAGCGATATCTCCCAGTTTCCAGGTGCGTGTTTTGGACACTCCCTCTTCTGTAATCGTGAAAGTTCTGCCGCGGCATCCGGTGATATCCGTGCCCCGGACATAGTTCACGAGGTTGGCTGCGGTTTCATCATCGTTAGCTCCCCGCAGACAGTTTGAAAAGGTGGTAGGGTTACCCAGATTGCTCTTGAAGGCTGCAAGCTCGCTGGGTTTGAATTTAACCAGTTGTTCCGTGGAATTCTGGGTCGGTTGCCCAACCGTATAAATTGTTCTGGAGTCTGGAGAGGTTTTTGAAAGAAGATCGCCCGCTTCCCATAGTGCAGCTACATTTTCCAGCGGGATTGGGCTTCCATAGTTTGTTGCATCGTCAAACGAGCCATCGCCATTGACATCCAGCAATCGCTGTAATGAAAGCTGTTCTGTTGCGGTATCGAAGCTGTATGAAAGTCCGTAATCGGTGTCGAGATCGAGAATAGCATTCTTATTACTGTCTTCTCTCAGGTTAGATTCCGTTTTGGAAATATAAAACCAATAATCATACAGATAACCGGTCCAGCTCAACCAGGTTTCCTGATCCGCATCCCCGAACTTTTTGGAGGGATAGAATACCGCCTGCATCATGTTGGCTCCTTGTTGAGCCTTTTCCGATAAGATGGATACGGACGTGCCGGAAGATGTTTGTGTGAGGATGTCACTGAAGATATTGCTTAAAGTCTCTGCCAGCTTAGTAGGCTCGTCCGCATAATATGCATCCCCGTTGACGGCTGTGCCGCCCTCGACAGCCATGGTGTCGAGTTTTGTTTTTGCCTCACTGGATAGGCCGATGCCCAAAATGTAGGTGTTGATATTGAAGGTGTATTCTATGTCGAAGTTGGAGTTGTTGGGGTGCTTGGGGTCCGGGAATTTCTTTTTGATATCTTGCAAGGTTCCTAATTTTTCCAGTACATCAGGCATTAGCTCATCTGCACTGCCAGGCGTCCCCGTTTCACTGACACTTGGCAGGCCATCTGTCACATAGATAACATAGTTTTTCTGGCATCTCACCTGAATCGGCGAGGAAAAGCCCTCCAGGGTCCCTTTGAAATAATCGATGGCGTTTTGAAGGGTACCTGCGGTCGGGGTCAGGCCTGCATTGATGATGTAAAATTTCCCAGCGGTATCCTGACATTGGTTTTTGTTTTTTGATTCGCTGCAGGACATGTAGCCTGCAGCATCATTTTCTTTAGGGTTGAGTTTCTCCATCAACGAGGTATAGGTACTAGTGTTGGTAGTTGTTTCTCCCGATACTGTGGAGAGGTCGTCAATGGGAACGTGAAGGTAACCCCCACCCAGCGAGCCGCTGTTGAACCATGTCTTGCCCACATGGTACCAGGATACTCTTTGACCATAGTCTTGGTAACCAAGAGCAGAATCCGTATCAGTGGGATGGCTTATGGTATATTCCCCAGGGTATGGAAATAAATATCCTGTCTCGGTGTCTTCAGTTCCTTTTTTGGCGCCGTAGCGCGTGTACTTGTCATGCGTTCCTTCACTGACGCTATAGTCCGGAGAGTAAAAAAAACCTACTCCTTGGTCTGTGGTATCGTAAAAAGGATATGCATGTTTGGTATAAATGAAACCCGGGGGATCCGTTGTATCCGTTTGATTAGGTTTCATTTGTGTTTTCGGATAGATAAGGGAACAATACTTGTTTTTTTTTACGCTGTCGCTGTCTGTTTTAGGGTCTATGATCTCGTCAAAATAACGGGTATTAAACTTTGGATTCCGCTGCTGGCATGACGTTCTACAAACTTCTTCATTTGTGCTGTCTCCTGTTTTGCAAAACTCGACGCATGCGGCAGGTGCGTCAGGGCAATAGGATTCGGGATTGTAAGAAGCAAAATACAATGCATTATGAAGTTCGTATGATGTCGCGCTTGGAACATTATAGGTGATGAGCCCTATTCTGAGCTTATCCTTTAACTGGTCTACAATCTCCTGAAGAGCTTTCCTTGCAATGACCGACTTGCTGGCAGGGGAATAGGAGCCTACCGCACCGCCGGAAAAGTCCTCATCCATACTGTTGGAATTGTCCAGAATGATGAGAATATTGGGCTTGACATCGTTCGATAGGAACGCTGGATTGTTGCAGTGGCACGTAATGGAAAAATAAGCGTCACTTGAGCCGTCAATAGGGGGGGAACCCTCTGCCCTCGATATTCTAATTTTATAATCATTGCCTGTTGTCTGGTTTGATATAATGGGCCAAGCGAAAGAACCCGAATTGGGTGTCTTTGCAGCCAGAGTGAGAACCGTTGTGCCCCCCTTGAGAAGCTCTATTTTCACGGGATCAGTGCCAGTATAGGTCCACGTAATCGTTTGCGTGGTACCGGCCAGCCAATTCTCCCCGCCTTTCGGAGAATTCACTGTGATGTCAGCTGCATTGCTTATGCAGGGAAGCCATAAAGCCAATATGCAAAGGTAGAATGTGCTTTTTTTCATAACTGCGTCCCTCAATCATTACCGCTTATTTTCCGTTTATAATGAAGCAGAAAGTGGCTCTACCTTACGATGACGGTTGAAAGCGTCCCACCCACGAAAAAAAGCTCCGCCGTTCTGATTTTGATTCCACTGTTTCTATTATCGATGAGTTTGGTTCCGCGAGTGATCTGGAACCTTCTGCCATCTTGGGAATAGACATGCCCGTCCTGAATCCGATCGAGAATGATGTTCATGACTACAATGTCCGGTTGTGCTGCAGGCGTGGCAGGAGAACCGGCAGGCCTTGTGCTGCTTCGGTTACCAAGTTTTTGTGAGGTAAAGGCGTGGGATGGGGATGTCATCATTGCCAGTACAATCAGCAAGGTAAAAAGTGTTTTACCAGTAATGAGCATGATCTCGCCGAGCGCCGCCAATGAAAATCCCCCCTGGCCCCCCTTTACCAAAGGGGGGAAGTGCAACGTTTCTCTCCTTATCCAATTGGGTTTGGGGGGTACCCTGGTGGTGCGCATGGAGACGACTCCTTTGCTTGCGGACTGATAAATTACGCTGATATGTTCATGGCAACCTGGATGTTGGACATTTGACTTCCTGCCATTCTATTGACATGTTGCTATGAGGCTCTTAAACCATATGTGTATCTCGTGTTTTGATTATTCTTTAAAAATAACGCTATATTATAGTTTGCTCCCTTTGCAGGAGCTTATTGAAATTCGGGCGCGTTCGCATCCTGGCTGCCCATTGAACCGTATCTCTATCAGTCGAACAGCCATTTGTAGACGGAAAATTTGAGTGCGTCTTCATTCAAGACTTTCGGACTTTGGGTGCTGGCGCTGATGATCAGCTTGTCTGTCTGAGCGTATGAGTAGATCTTGCGTGTGGCCGCGATTCTGTAGTTGTTGGTGCTCGCGGCCTCTACTGTAAAGCCGTAGTATTTGAGCTGGTGCGAAGTTTCGGAGCAAGCGCCGCACGAGGAGAGGCAGGTGGAGCTGGAGCTGAAGGTCGGCAGGCATCCGATGGTTCCGGCATAGCGGTTGTTGTCGAGATAGAATTCCTCCATCTCGATCCTTGCCGTCAGGAGCTGGCTGGCCGCCTCGCTCTGCTTGACCCGGTTGACGTAATTGATGTAGGCGGGGATGGCGACAGCCGCCAATATGCCCGTGATGGCGACGACGATCATGAGCTCCACCAGGGTGAAGCCTTCTACTGACGCCAGCGAATATTTTTTCATTTAAATTTCAGCCTTTTTAAACGAATGTCTTGGTCAGGAACAGCCTTTCTGAAGGAATTCCGTTCAGCAATCAATTTCCGGAGCTCCGGTTCGTTCTATGGACCGAGCAACATTTGTGCCTCTCAATTAACATGCCACCGAGACATTGCTCTCCCGCGCAGGGTGGGCCTTTGCCCACCAACCAATGCTTTCGGCGCAGAGCGGTGGGCAAAGCCCACCCTACGCAAGAACTCTCGTTGTAGTATTAAGCCTCGGCGCTTGAACATGTCTTGTTACAGTTGGCGGCTGATAATAAAAATGTTGGGACCACAAGAGGCACCCCTATTGAATTTATAACACTAAGTGTTAGAATATGCTTCAATTGGGATCAGGGGGGGATGTGCGGGTATTCAAAACGAAGTGGTTTGCTCGCTTTGCACGAAAAGAGGACATCAGCGACAATAAACTAATTGACGCCGTACGAGAGGCAGAAAAAGGCATGAATGATGGGGACTTGGGCAAAGGCCTCATCAAGAAGCGCGTGGCCCGGCCAGGGGAAGGCAAGAGAGGTGGCTACAGAACGATCATCGTCTTCCGTGTGGGTGAGCGGGCGGTGTTCGTGTACGGCTTTCCGAAGAGTGCCAAAGCCAATCTTAATGCGGCGGAATTGGATGCCTACCAAAAGCTGGCTCAGATATACCTCAGCTTCAGTGCTGCGAGCATAGCCAAAGCACTGAGCGAAGGGGAGTTGGAAGAGGTGAATTACAATGGCGAAGAAATATCAGAGTGATGCCTTGGAAGCGTTGCACGAAACAGCACTGGGGTTGCATCACATCGGATTGATTGACACAAAAACGATGCGCGATTTCGATGTATCGTGCCTGACGACCGTGGAAAAACTTTCGGCCAAAGAGATAGCGGAAGTCAGGAAAAGAGCAGGGGTCAGTCAAGCGGTATTCGCAAAATATCTAAACGTAACCGTCGGCTTGGTGAGCCAATGGGAGCGAGGCGAAAAGCAGCCGCGCGGGGCTTCTCTTAAGCTGCTGTCACTGGTGCGAAAAAAGGGCTTGGAGGCTATAGCATAGCGGCACTTTTGTTTACCAGGCCTTTCAAATCGTCAGATTTTCGTCGCGGTCCGGGCAGACTCAATTGCCCGGCGGCGACAGGATGAGCTCCCTTGTTACTCCGAACTTCCGACTTCCCAATGAAATGAAAAAATCTCTTGACAACACTTCGTTGATCTGGTTACAGTCGCTCTACATTTTTCAACAGAAACCAGGGGATTTAGATGTCTGAATGCTTTATTTCGAAAACCTGTTCTTGGCGCTGGTGGCGTAATTCCGGCACGGAGGTGTGCGCCGCCAAGATCTAGCGTGATCGAAGCATCAGCTGAATGAATAGATCATAGGGACTGTGGGCCGCACCGGCTCACAGTCCTTTTTGTTTTACCTGAGGGGATTGTGGGAGCTTCCGACAATCCCCTCTTTTTTTTGCCTGATGGCAGGTCGACGGGATGGGGTTGGACGGGGAGCCCGAAACGCATTGGCGGAATGTCCAAGACCTTTCTACAGGGAGTCAAGAAGATGCTGATCGTCATGAATCAAAAGGCTTCACCTTCGGAGATCGAAGCGGTGGTGGCGGTGATCGAATCCAGGGGCTACACGGCGCGGCCCATGCCGGGCGGCGAAAGAGTGGCCATCTGTGTCCTGCACAACCCGGGAGCGGTGGAAGCCGGGCCATTCCTCGGCATGCCCGGGGTGAAGGAAGTCATCCCTGTCACCCATCCGTATAAACTGGTGAGCCGTGAGTCGCAGCCGGAGGATTCCGTCATCGAGGTGGGCGGTGTGAAGATCGGCAACGGGCACATGGTTATCATTGCCGGTCCCTGCGCCATCGAGAGCGAAGAGCAGGCCCTGACCATCGCCCGCAAGGTCAAGCAGGCCGGGGCACAGCTTTTCCGCGGCGGCGCCTTCAAACCCCGTACCTCGCCCTACGCCTTCCAGGGCCTTGGGGAAGAAGGTCTGAAGATCCTGAGCAAGGTCCGGGAGGAAACAGGCCTGCCCGTCGTGACGGAAGCCATGGACCATGATGTTTTCGATATGGTGGAGGAGTACGCGGATGTCATTCAGATCGGCACCCGCAACATGCAGAATTTCACCCTGCTCCGAAGGGCCGGCCGCGCTCGGAAGCCCGTCGTTCTCAAGCGGGGGATGTCCGCCACTATCGAAGAGTGGCTGATGGCAGCCGAATACATCATGGAAGGGGGAAATACCCAGGTGATCCTCTGCGAGCGCGGGGTGCGGACTTTCGCTCACCACAGCCGGAACACCCTGGACCTTTCCGCCATTCCCGTGGTGCGCAAAGAGAGCCATCTGCCCATCATCGTGGACCCGAGCCATGCCGCCGGGCGCCGCGACCAGGTCATCCCCCTCAGTCGTGCCGCCGTAGCCGTCGGCTGCCACGGACTCATGGTGGAAGTCCACCACGAGCCCGATAAGGCCCTGAGCGACGGGGCCCAGTCCCTCTATCCCGAGCAGTTCGGCAGCCTGATGCAGCAGATCGAGCCCATTTTCGAGATCTTTCATCCGCTGAAAAGCCAGGACTGATACAGCCCCCAGGCAATGGCCATAACCGTCAAAGGCAGAGACCCCATGAAACTGAAATTGTTTCCCGAAAAAAAAGAATTTCTGGAATTGGCTGAACGGGGGAACCTCATTCCCGTGTGCCTGGATATCCTGGCGGATACGGAAACCCCTCTCTCGGCCCTGGCCAAGATCTACGACGGCAAGGGTCCGATTTTCCTCCTGGAAAGTGTGGAAGGCGGCGAGCGGTGGGGGCGGTACAGTTTCCTCGGGCTCTCATCCCGTTGCACGGTGCAGGTCTATCGTGAAAAGGTCGTGGTGGAGGAGGGGGGCGTGCAGCGTGAAATGGCGCACGACGGGGATCCCCTGGCGGTGCTCCGTTCCCTCATGGCCGTTTACCGGCCCATTTCCCTGCCGGGACTCCCCCGATTCTGGGGGGGGATGGTGGGCTTTCTGACCTATGAATCCGTTTCGTTTTTCGAAGCCATCCCCAACCAATGTTCAGGGGAGACTCTGCTGGCTCATTTCGTGATCCCGGACCAGCTGTTCATCTTCGACAACATCCGCCACACCCTTTCCCTCGTGGCCTATGCCATGATCGAAGGCCAAGACCCCGGAGCGGCCTATGACGCCGCTCTCGAGACCATCGACGGCATGCAGGCGCTCCTGCGGAACCCTCTGCCCGAGGAGCGGGCAAGTGCGAACTGCCCCTTGAAGCTGGAAGCCCAGCTGGACCCGGAAGCCTTCCGTGGCCAGGTGAGCCGCATCAAGGAATACATCGCCGACGGCGATATCATTCAGGCGGTGCTTTCCCAGTCTTTCGTCTGCTGTCCCGCGCCCGACCCGTGGCTGCTCTACCGGGCGCAGCGCTACGTCAACCCGTCTCCCTACATGTATTTTCTGCACTTCGGAGACTCCGTCCTGGTGGGGTCTTCGCCGGAAACCATGGTGCGGCTGGAAAACGGCGTGGCCACCCTGCGCCCCATCGCCGGCACCCGGCCCCGCGGGCAGACGGAACAGAAGGACCGCTACCTGGCGGACGAGCTCCTGCAGGACCCCAAGGAACGGGCGGAGCACCTCATGCTCGTGGACCTGGGGCGCAACGACCTGGGGCGTGTGGCCGAGGTGGGCACCGTCCAGGTGACGGACCTCATGGTGGTGGAGCGCTATTCCCACGTGATGCACCTGGTGTCCAACATCGTCTGCGACCTGCAGACGGGCTCCGATGCCTGGGATCTGCTCAAGGCGACCTTTCCGGCGGGCACTCTTTCAGGGGCCCCCAAAGTGCGGGCCATGGAAATCATCGCCGAGCTGGAAAAGGAGCCCCGGGGACCCTACGGCGGGGCCATCGGTTACGTCTCGTTTACCGGCAACATGGATCTGGCCATCACCATCCGCACGGCGTGCATCCAGGATGGCCGGCTCACGGTGCGGGCGGGCGCCGGCATCGTGGCCGATTCGATCCCGGAGCGGGAGCGCCAGGAGACGTTGAACAAGGCGATGGCCATTCAGCGGGCCCTGGAGCTGATTTGCAGGAACAAATAGGGGCAATGCAGGCCGCGGGCTCACTGAGATGCCAAAAGAGCCTGCATAAGGGATCTGAAGGGAGGAACCCATGATCGTCATGCTCGATAACTACGACTCGTTTACCTACAACCTGGTGCAATATCTGTTGATGCTGGGTGCAGACGTGCAAGTGTATCGCAACGACAAGATTTCCGTGGAGGAAATACGTTCCATGAGTCCCCGGGGAATCGTCATTTCACCCGGGCCGTGCCGTCCTGAGGGGGCGGGCATTTCCGTTCCCCTCGTCCGGGAATTTTCGGGGAAGGTTCCCCTCCTGGGGGTCTGCCTCGGACACCAGGCCATCGCTGCGGCATTCGGCGGGCAGGTGGTGCGGGCCAGGGAGCTCATGCACGGGAAGGTCTCCATGGTCCAGGCGGACGGCAAGGAAATCTACCAGGGCATTGCCAGTCCCTTTCAGGCCATGCGCTATCATTCCCTGGCCGTCTCCCGGGAGGGCTTGCCCGATTGCCTCCAGGTGACGGCGGAATCCGAAGACGGCGAGGTCATGGGCATTCGCCACCGGGAGCATCCCACGGAGGGGATTCAGTTTCACCCCGAATCCATCATGACTCCGGCGGGCAAACGGCTCCTGCGTAATTTCCTCAACAAGACCAGGGTTTAGAAAAAGAATGGGACGCTGATGGCGCTGACGGGCGCTGACGGGCGCTGAAAAAGAAATCAAAATAAGGGGAAGAATTGCCATGTTTCAGGACAGCCTGCAAAAAATCATCAAGAGACAAGACCTGGATGAAACCGAAATGGCCGACCTCATGACGGAAATCATGTCCGGCAACTGCACGGACGCTCAGATCGGTGCCCTCATCGGCGCTCTGACCACCAAGGGGGAGACCTTCGCCGAGCTGACGGGAGCGGCCCGCGCCATGCGTCGCAAGGCCATTCGGATCCAGACGACGGCCGACACGGTCGTGGACACGGTGGGGACGGGCGGGGACAAGGCCCAAACCTTCAATATTTCCACGACGTCGGCATTTGTGGTGGCCGGCTGCGGCGTGACGGTGGCCAAGCACGGCAATCGTTCCGTATCCAGCAAGTGCGGGAGCGCCGACGTCCTGGAAGCCCTCGGGGTTCGCCTGGATGTGGCGCCGGAGGTTGTGGAGGAAGCCATCGAGCATGTCGGCATCGGCTTTCTCTTCGCCCCCGTTTTTCACGGGGCCTTGCGGTATGCCGCCAAGGCTCGCAAAGAGGTGGCCGTGCGCTCCATTTTCAATATGCTCGGACCCCTCACCAATCCAGCGGGAGCGAACTGCGTGCTCGTGGGGGTTTACGCTCCCGCCCTGACGGAAATGTTCGCCCAGGCCCTGCGCCTGCTGGGGACCCGGCGGGCATTTGTCGTGCATGGGCATGACGGACTGGATGAAATCACCGTGTGCGCTCCGACGCGGATCTCCGAGCTCAAGGACGGCATGATCCGCACCTACGATGTGACCCCGGATCAGCTCCTGGTGAGGCAGGCTCTTCCGGAGGAATTGAGAGGAGGAGAGGCGGCTGAAAACGCGCAAATAACCCAACGGATTCTCGCCGGGGAAAAAGGGCCCAAGCGGGATGTGGTGGTCGTCAATGCTGCCGCGGCCCTCATGGCGGCGGGTGTGGCCGAGGACTTTCCCGAGGGCATCCGCAAGGCGGAAGCAGCCATCGACGACGGTTCCGCAGCCGCCAAGCTGGAAGGCCTTGTGCGCTATACGCGTGAAAATGGTTGAGCATTCGGCATCGTGAGGGGATTTTTTGATGAGGCTTCCCGAGGGATGCCCCTGACTTGAAATGCGGAGAGCGAAATCGCCATGTCACAGGATATTTTGACCAGTATCCTCCAGAAGAAGCAAGAGGAAGTGGAAGCGGCCCGAAGGGCGGTGCCTGAGGTGCAGCTCAGGAAAGAGGCACGGAATCCGAGGGTGCGGCATTCGTTCCTGGAAAAGCTCTCCGCCCCGGGACCCTTCGGAACGAATATAATCGCTGAAATCAAGCGGGGGTCTCCCTCCCGCGGGGCTATGCGTGCGGACCTGGATCCCCAGGCCTACGGGCGGTCTTACGAGCGGGCGGGGGCGGCAGCCATTTCCGTGCTGACGGATAAAACGTTTTTCATGGGCAGCCCCCAGGACCTGAAAGCGGTTCGAGGGGTGGTGGACCTGCCGGTGCTGCGGAAGGACTTTGTGGTTTCCACCTACCAGATCTACGAAGCCGCAGCCTGGGGAGCCGATGCCGTGCTTCTCATCGTGCGGGCCCTCTCGCCGGAATTCCTCAAAGCCGGCATCGAGCTTGCCCGGGAGCTGGGGCTGGACGCCCTCGTGGAGGTGCATTCCCGGGAGGAGCTGGAGACGGCCACGGCCGCCGGGGCTCAATTGGTGGGCATCAACAACCGGGACCTCCGCACATTCCAGACGGACATCCAGACTTCCGTGCAGCTCGCTCGCTTGCTCGAGCCCGGTCAAGTGGCGGTGGCGGAGAGCGGAATCCACACCCGGGCCCAGATCGAGGCGCTTCAAGGAGCGGGGATCTTCAATTTTCTCATTGGAGAGAGCCTGGTGAAGGCGGCCGATCCGGAGCCTGTTCTGAGGCATCTCCTGGGGCGGTGAGATGGAAGAAGGTTTGGAGGAGTCGGAGAAAGCGTTTATGGAGAAGGATAGGACGCCACAGGTAAAGATCTGCGGACTGAAGCGCGTGGAGGAGGCTCTTGCCTGTGTGGAAGGGGGAGCCAGCGCCGTTGGTTGTGTCTTTTACCCCCCAAGTCCGCGCTTCGTGACGGACGAGGAAGCCCGGGCCATCTGCAGGGCCCTCCCGGCGGGGGTCACGGGGGTGGGCGTCTTTGTGAACGAAGGCTTTGCGGCCATCATGGAGAGAGTCGACCGTTGCGGTCTGCGGGGAGTGCAGCTGCACGGCCGGGAAACCCCCGAGCTGGTGCACCGGCTCCTGCACGAAGGGCTGACGGTCGTCAAAGCGGTGTACGTGAATCGAGAGCCGTCCCTGTCTCAAGCGGCATCCTTCGGCGCTTCGGCGTATCTCGTGGAATGTGCAGGAGGCGTTCTCCCCGGGGGAAACGCGCAACAGTGGGATTGGGGGGCTACCCTGGATTTTTCGTCTCACTATCCAACCCTTCTGGCCGGAGGTCTGAATCCTGAAAACGTCATTCAGGCCATTGCCGCGGCTTCTCCCGATGCGGTGGATGTCAGCTCGGGGGTGGAGGCTGTTCCGGGAAGAAAAGACCTCGACAAGGTGAAGCGCTTTCTGGGAGCCGTGACGCAGACCCGTTGCTCCAGAAGATTGCGAAGGATTTTTGAATGAACCGGGGTTTCCTAGCTTCAGTGGATGAGACTCTGGCTCCTTGATGACCTTCTTCTTGATGACCTTGTAGGAGCGGCTTCCAGCCGCGACCGTCTCGGGAGGAAGCCATTTTTGTCGTGGCTGGAAGCCACTCCTACAGAGATCAGCCATACAATCGTTCACAGCACATCCCCACGGGATGCGGAGGTTACAGATTTGGCCGGCAGGCCGAGGAGGATCGATCGATGAACACATCAGCACACGGAGCGGGACAGAGTGCTTCGTTTCAAGGAATTGCGGGAGCTCCCGATAGCAGGGGGCATTTTGGCATTTTCGGAGGGCGTTATGTGGGCGAGACCCTCATGCCCGCGCTGCTGGAGCTGGAAGCCGCCTATACAACCATGAGCCCGCAGCCGGCTTTTCAGCAAGAGCTGCGGGAGCTGCTGCAACACTATGCCGGGCGTCCGACCCCCCTCTTTGCGGCCAGGCGGTTGAGCGCCAAGATCGGCGGGGCAATGATTTATCTCAAGCGGGAAGATCTGGCCCACACCGGTGCGCATAAAATCAACAACACGCTGGGTCAGGTGCTCCTGGCACGGTGGATGGGAAAGCAGAAGGTGATCGCCGAGACGGGCGCTGGACAGCATGGCGTGGCCACGGCGACAGCCGCGGCTCTTTTCGGCATGGAATGCCGGATTTTCATGGGGGAGGAGGACATCCGCCGCCAGGCCGCCAACGTCCAGCGTATGCGGCTCCTGGGCGCCGAGGTGGAATCGGTTTCCTCGGGCACGGGGACCCTCAAGGACGCCATGAACGAAGCCATGCGCTACTGGGTCGGGGCGGTGCGGGACACCTTCTACGTCATCGGTTCCGTGGCGGGGCCCCATCCCTATCCCAAGATGGTGAGGGATTTTCAGCGCGTCATCGGGGATGAGGCCAGGGAACAGATCCTCGCGGCCGAGGGGCGCCTGCCCGAAATGCTTGTGGCGTGCGTCGGCGGAGGCAGCAATGCCATGGGGCTCTTCTACCCCTTCCTCGAGGATCCCGTGGAAATCGTCGGCGCGGAAGCCGCCGGTTTGGGGATCTCCACCGGCAAGCATGCGGCTACGCTGGGTGCGGGGACGGTGGGGGTGCTGCACGGGTCCAAATCGTATGTGCTGCAGGATGAGCACGGCCAGATCCAGGAGGCCCATTCCATTTCAGCCGGCCTGGATTACCCCGGAGTAGGGCCGGAGCATTCGTATTTGAAGGAATCCATGCGCGCCCGCTACGAAGCGGTGACGGACCAGCAGGCCCTGCATGCGTTCCACGAGCTCTGCGCCATGGAAGGGATCATCCCGGCCCTGGAAAGCTCCCACGCGCTTGCCCAGGCCATGATCGAAGCCGCTCGACGTCCCGCCAGGGATATCCTGATGGTGTGTCTGTCGGGGCGGGGAGACAAGGATTTGGGGATTGTTTCGGAGCATATGAAGGCACTACCCTGAAGTGAGAGGAAACGTCGTGAACCGTATAAAGAATACTTTCGAAACATTGCGCCGGAAGGGAGAAAAGGCCCTGGTGGGCTTCGTGAGCGCAGGGGACCCTTCCGTGGAGACATCCCTGGAAATCATTGAAGCCATGTGCCGCGAGGGTTTGGATATTTTGGAGCTGGGCGTGCCCTTCTCCGATCCCACCGCCGATGGGCCGGTCATTCAAAGGTCTTCGGGCCGGGCACTCCAGGCGGGAGCCTATCTTGAAACAGTGCTGGAGATGACGCGGAAGATTCGCCACAAAACGGATATCCCCATCGTGCTTTTCAGCTATTACAATCCCATCCTTGCCTATGGGGCGGCCCGCTTCTATGGGGATGCCGTCGCTGCAGGGGCGGACGGAGCGCTGGTGGTGGACCTGCCGCCCGAAGAATCGGAGGAAATGACTTCCCAGTGGGTGGGAAAGGACTTGAACCTCATTCGCCTGGTCGCCCCCACGACGCCTCCGGACCGCATGTCCGCCGTGGCCGAGGGAGCCTCCGGATTTCTGTACCTGGTTTCCATGACGGGAGTCACGGGAAGCGGCGGATTGGACTTGAAGGAGATTTCCCAGGTGACGGAGACCCTCAGGGAACGCTGCCACGGGATGCCCATCTGTGTGGGCTTCGGCATTTCCACGCCGGAACAGGTAAGGGCCATCGGGGCCCTGGCCGACGGCATCGTGGTGGGCAGCGCCTTCGAGCGGATCATCGAAAGTCACCTAAACGACCCCCAGGTGGCCGGGAAAGTGGGAGACGCCGTGCGTGCCCTCAAGGATGCCACCCGATGAGGGCAATGTTGTTGAGTTATAATTGTTGAGGGTGAAAATCTTCGTTTTTGTAGGAGCGGCTTCCAGCCGCGACTGACTGGTGTCGCGGCTGGAAGCCGCTCCTGCAAAGAGCATGGAGCGACCTGGAAATGTAACTTCTTTGTATGAAAATGTCCTCTCCAAGGCTTTTCATAAAAAAATCAGCAGTATTGCTCGATGAGGGACCGCCTTTGACATCGGGCACCACCCATGGTAGAGAACTCGCCTGTAAAATCCAATGACCGGCGCCAGGGGTTGATTCCTGATCCAAAGGAGGGGTAAGGCTATTCCCGTATGCATGAAGTTGATCTTTTATCGAGTATTGGACTTGCCATTGTTGCTGCGACTTTTTTCGCTCTGCTCGCCAGGGCTCTGAAGCAGCCCTTGATTCTGGCCTACCTTGCGGCCGGCATCGTGCTGGGGCCGAAGATCGGCCTGGGACTCATCAAGGACGAGGCGAGCATCACGCTCATTTCTGAAATTGGGCTCATTCTTCTGCTCTTCATCATCGGCCTCGAGATCGATCTCAAGAAGCTCCTTTCTGCCGGGCGGACCCTGATTGTTTCGGGGCTTTCCCAGTTCGTTCTCTGCGTGGCGCTGGGAATCGGGTTTTTCGCCCTCATGGGCTTCAGCCTGGGGGGAGGCCGGTTCGATGCGCTTTATCTCGCCGTGGCCATGGCGCTCAGCAGCACCATGATCGTCGTGAAGATCCTGTACGACAAGTTCGAGCTCTCGACGCTCCCGGGGCAAATCACCCTGGGGATTCTTGTCTTTCAGGACATCTGGGCGATCCTGTTCTTGTCCCTTCAACCGAACCTCCTGAGCCCGGGCGTATCCATCATTCTGCTCTCCTTTGTGAAAGGCGCGGGACTCGTTCTCCTGAGCCTGGCCGTCAGCAGGTATTTGCTGTCGCACCTCTTTTCCTTCATCGCCAAGATACCCGAGCTCCTCCTGGTCACGGCCATCGCCTGGTGCTTTCTCATCAGCGGCATCGCGGGGGAGTCAGGGCTTTCCAAGGAAATGGGGGCGCTGGTGGCCGGAGTGAGCCTTTCCACATTCCCTTACAATGTCGACGTGATCTCCAAGGTAACCAATATCAGGGATTTTTTCGTGACCCTTTTCTTTGTCGGACTGGGGCTTCAGATTCCCGTTCCAACGGGCTCGCTCTTGGCCCACGCCGCCGTCGCTTCGCTCTTTCTTGTCGCCACGCGATTCCTCTCCGTTTTTTCCGTGCTCTATGTGTTGAAGGAGGGCCTGCGGACGAGTCTCATCACAGCCGTCAATCTCTCCCAGATGAGCGAATTTTCCCTCGTCATTGCATCCCTGGGGCTTACATTCCATCACATCGACCCCCAGGTGGTGGGAATTTTGACCTTTGTCTTTGCCATCACCTCCGTCGCTTCAACGTACATGATTCAATACAACCACGAAATCCAGCTCCAGATCGCCCCGCTTCTGAAGCGGCTCGGCTTGAAAGATATCGACACGGATGCCTCCACGGGGAGGGAGGCCGGGGAAGAGTCCAAAGAGATTGTTTTCCTGGGATTTTACAAGGAGGCGAGCTCGATTTTTTACGAGATGGAGTCCATGAAGGAAGAAAACGGGGCTCCCCTCTCCGGGAAGGTGCTGGTGATCGACTTCAATCCCGAGGTGCATTGTGAGCTCAACAGGCGGGACGTCAAGTGCATCTACGGGGACATTGCCAGCGTGGATACCCTCATGCATGCACACGTGGATCATACCAGGACGTTTGTCAGCACCATCCCCGATTCCATTCTCCGGGGAACGACCAATGAGAGACTGTTGCGCCTTGCGCGGCGCCTTTGCCCGGAGGCTCGGGTCATCGTTGCCGCCGATGCCCTGGAGGAAGCTCTGAATCTTTATCGCCAGGGAGCGGATTTTGTCTTCATTCCGAGGATCCACTCGGCAAGGCTGGTGGCGGAGATCATTGCGGAATCTCTGGGTGGAAGCCTCGATGCCTATCGCGAAAAAGAAATGGCCCACCTTCAGAACCGCAGGGAAGTCCTGAGTTGAGAGTTGTGCTTAGCTATTCGCCATGAGGTATGGTATAAAGCTGAGTCAAGTTCTGGGAGCGCTTCCGTATGAGCAGCCAGAGGAAGGTGGGGCGGGTGGTCCTGCCCGGTGCTTCCAGGAAAGAAACGTATTCCGACCGATGACTTCATTCTTCACAGGGCCTTGTGCGCGGTGGCAGCAGCGCGCCCGGTTCCCTGGCAGTGGAGTGGATGGGCGATGTTTTTCTTTATCGGGGGAATTCAGCCGAAAACCGTGGACCTGGAAGAGACTGCACGTCTGTGCCCCGCCTGTGGGCTGGCCCAGGCGCGGTTGAGGCGCGTGGACCACTATCTGAGCCTTTTCTTCATTCCTCTTTTTCCCGTCAAACGCGGGGAGCCCGTCGTCATCTGTGATCGATGCGGCGCCGTATCCGCGCCCGATGCTCCCTGGGAATCGGTTCCGCCGAAGCCCGCCAGGAGAGATTGTCCTCAGTGCGGATCGGCCCTGGACCCATCATTTAAATATTGTCCCCGTTGCGGAACCCGGATATAGAAGGGTGAATAAGTTTCTGGAATGTGAACCCTGTGGGTGAGAGAAATGAAAACGACTAAAAAGCTCCTTCATTTTCCTACGGTTGCGGAACCGAACATCGAGAGCATTTTTACGGAATTTTTAATGGACCAGCAAATACGGTTGAAAACGCGCTCGTTTCATCGCTACGAGGAAGTGATCGATCTGCTGAGACATTGCCTGAACGGGTACGGTTATCACGAATTGGACAATTCATCGGATATCGCGCTTTACGAAAAGCTGTATTTTCAGAAGAATCGAGAATTCTGCGTCATATTCGGGCCGGACAAAATCCTGCCCTCCCTTTCCAATTTCCTCAATTATTTCATGATACGCAAGGTGATGGCTTCGGAAACACTGCTGCAGGCGACGGGGACCGTCACCAAGAAGCTCATCAAGTGGCTGGAGGAAGGCGGATATATCGATAAAGAATACGCCATGAGGGGATTCCGCATCGCCACCGAGGCGGCCAGAGAACTGCCCGCCGCCGAAAGGCTGGCGCGGCTGCTCTATGAGTTCGCCCAGAAGCATGCCCCCAGGTATTGGACTTCCGAGCTGGATGACTACTTCAACATCGACAAGATCCGCCCGGGCGTTCTGCTCCTTTCAGGCACCGGTTCGTCGGGTATCGTAGAAGTGAGGGTCCCCAAGGACATCACGGACCATTGCCGGGAGGGGTGGCAGGTCAACCTGCTGTTGGGAAAGACCCGCAATGGGTGGTGCATCCTGGAGACGGGAAATGTCTATCCCAGCTGAAGTCACCTGCGGAGGATTCCGCCGGTTCGCTTCAGCAGAATCCTCCCGTCCTTCATACAGGCGGGTTGCCTACTTCAAGCACGAATTCACGAAATCCCAGGAAATGAGTTTATCCACGAAAGTAGTGAGGTAATCGGGTCTTCTATTCTGGTAATCCAGGTAATAGGCGTGCTCCCATACATCCACCACCAGGAGCGGCTTCATCCCCTGCACCATGGGGTTTTCGGCGTTGGGGGTCTTGACGATTTTGAGCTTGCCGTCCGCCAGCACCAGCCACGCCCAGCCGCTTCCAAACTGGGTGACGCCGGCATTCTTGAATTCTTCCACAAATTTTTCGTAGCTGCCAAAGTCGGCGTTGATCTTCTGTGCGATGTCTCCCGTGGGAGCTCCTCCGCCGCCCGGTTTCATGCAATTCCAATAGAACGAGTGGTTCCACACCTGGGCTGCATTGTTGAAGACGCCCGCCTTGGACGCATCCCCCGCGACCTTTTTGATGATGGCTTCGAGGTCCAACTGGGCGAGATCGGTGCCTTCGATGAGCTTGTTGGCGTTGTCTACATAGGCTTTGTGATGCTTGTCATGGTGAAATTCCAGGGTCCTGGCGCTGATGTGGGGTTCCAGAGCATTCTTCGCATAGGGCAGATCGGGTAGAGTGATAGCCATGATACCTCCTTGCTAAAGTGAATGGTTGCTTTAGGGTGGGTCCGTCTTTTGCTCTCGTTTTCGCCTGCATCCGACAATTCTATCTCGATTTGATAATCACTGTTGTATGGAAGCTCAAGAGCGATTCGCAAGAAACTTGTTTTCGATGCCGGATCTTTGAACGCTGTACTGAGCTCTCTTTGCGAGCTGTCTTCCCTTCGAACTTGACATCATCTGCGCGCTCTGCTTATATCGTTTTACCCTGCCACGGCGTAGATCGCTTCCCGGTGAAGTGAAGTTTTCTCAAGCCTTTAAGTTGCCTTATTCAAAAAGCCATCCTCAAGGAGACGAGTCAATGATGAAACGATGTGTATGGGTAGTTCTCGCGGCAATCCTGCTGGCGACCCCGGCTTGGGCCCGAACCCTCGTGGTGGCCCAGGACGCTACCTGGCCCCCCATGGAGTTCATGAATGAACAGAAGGAAATCATTGGCTTCGACACGGATTATGTGCGTGCCGTGGCCAAGGAAGCCGGTTTCGATGTGGTTTTCAAGAATGTGGCATGGGACGGGATCTTTGCCGGCCTGGATGCCGGGCAGTATGATGCCGTTTGTTCCTCGGTGACCATCACCGATGAGCGGAAAAAGGCGATGGATTTCGGCATTCCTTATTTCAAGGTGCGGCAGGCGCTCGTCGTTTCCAAGGACTCCACGGTGAAAACCCTCGAAGAATTGAAGGGAAAGACCGTTGGGGGGCAGATCGGCACGACGGGCTACTTCGCCATCAAAAAAACCGAGGGCATTACGGCCAAATCCTATGACGAGATCGGCCTTGCCATGGAGGATCTCTTCAGCGGGCGCATCGACGGCGTTGTCTGTGACGATCCCACGGCGGCCCAGTATGCCCTCCAGAAGGCGGATTATGCAGCCAGGTTGAAAATCGCCGCCGTACTGGATACGGGCGATGAATACTACGGCATCGCTGTGAAGAAGGGAAACAAGGAAGTCCTCGATCTCATCAACAAGGGGATCGAAGCGGTGCAGGCCAAGGGCATCGACAAGGAGCTCCGCGCCAAGTGGATCGGGCAGTAGGAATTCAGGGGCTTCAGGCGGAAAGGATCCGGCCTTTCCGCCTGAAGCGAACGGAGTCGCGCACAGTGTAAATGCACGGGAAAGCCCATGGAAAAGAAGACCATTGATGTTTCGGATGGTGCGGCGATACCGAGGAAAAAGGATGCCGGGCTCTTTTCCGCCTGGCGCATTTCCTTTGCGGGAGCCTTGATCATCCTCCTCTGCCTGGTTGTTTTCGAGCCGGACCCCTACCTGAAAATCCTCAAGTTTTTGCCTGACGGCATCCTCATCACCTTCGAAGTCACCATTTTTGCCATCATTTTCGCGGTGCTCCTGGGGCTCCTCACGGGGCTGGGGCGTATTTCCAAAAATCCTTTCATCAACGCCGTGGCATCGACTTATGTCGAAGTCGTGCGCGGCATCCCCCTCCTGGTACAGCTCTTCTACATTTATTATGCCCTGGGCCGCTTCGTGCGGCTGCCCGATATGGTGGCGGCCATCATCGCCATGTCTCTATGCTACGGGGCGTACATGGGAGAGGTATTCCGTGCGGGGATCGAATCCATCGACAAGGGGCAGATGGAAGCCGCCCGCTCCCTCGGGTTCAACCGCACCCAGACCATGTTTTACGTGATTCTTCCTCAGGCATGGCGCACAATCCTGCCCCCCGTGGGGAATGAATTCATTGCCCTCCTGAAGGACACCTCCCTGGTTTCCATCCTGGCCGTGGCGGACATGCTGCGCCGGGGCAGGGAGTTTGCCTCGGAAACCTTCACCTATTTTGAAACGTATACCGTCATTGCCCTGGTTTACCTGTTGATCACGCTCCTCCTTTCCAAGATGGTCAGCATCCTGGAAGAAAAGCTGAATTATTATGACCAGTCCTGAGCCCATCATCACCATTGAAAATGTCAACAAGTATTTCGGCCAGTTGAAGGCCCTCAGCGAGGTTTCCCTCCAGGTGCGGCCGGGGGAGAAGGTCGTTATTATCGGCCCCAGCGGTTCAGGGAAGAGCACGCTGCTCCGGACCATCAACCGCCTGGAAGAGATCGACTCGGGGCGTATCATCGTGGATGGGCTGGACGTCATGGACGATAAGAATGATATCAACCGGATCCGGATGGAAGTCGGCATGGTCTTCCAGCGCTTCAACCTCTTCCCCCACAAGACAGTTCTCGGGAATCTGACTCTCGCTCCCATGAAGCTCCGGAAGATAGAACGGGCGGCCGCCGAAGCCAACGGACGGCGGCTTTTACAAAAGGTCGGGATCGAGGAAAAGGCCGCAGTCTATCCCGCAAGGCTTTCGGGAGGGCAGCAGCAGCGGGTGGCCATTGCCCGGGCTCTGGCCATGAATCCCAAGATCATGCTCTTCGATGAGCCGACTTCCGCCCTGGACCCCGAAATGATCGGTGAAGTCCTGGATGTGATGGTCAATCTGGCCCGTGAAGGAATGACCATGGTGGTGGTGACCCACGAAATGGGGTTTGCGCGGGAAGTCGCCGACATGGTGGTGTTTATGGACCAGGGCCAGATCCTGGAGACGGGCCCGCCGGAACATTTCTTCCAGGACTGCCGGCATCCGAGAGCCAGGAAGTTCCTCAGCCAGATTTTGTAGGGCCGCAAATTGGGGGGTCTTTCCATACGACCAGGCTCTCCCTGTCCAGGCAATAGTGAAGGAATTGCTTGAAGCAGGTGTTGGCCGTCAACGCCTCCTCGTTCTGAGGGACCGCCAGGAAGAAAGTTTTACTCCCCACTACGATCAATTTATGCCGGGCGCGAGTGATCGCCACATTGAATCGATGGGGGTTGTTCAGGAATTCACTGGTGACATGGTCCGGATCGGAAGTGGTGATGGAAAAGAGAACCACATCCCGTTCCGCTCCCTGAAGTCGCTCCACGGTGTCGATGACGGGCAGGGAAATTCCCTCGTCTCCCAGGAGCTTCACCAGGCGGCAGGTCATGGCGTTGTTTTGTGCCCGGTGGGGGGAAATCAGTGCCAGGCGGTCGGGACTCACTCCATGCACTGTCATCAGGCGGTGAGCCAGCCGGGTCATGATTTCGACTTCCCTATCCGACTGCTGATGCTGACCACGATGATCAGCCAGCACGAGCACGACGGGCTTTTCAGGATCGAGGATGCGATGGATCAGGTCTCCCGGGCGGTCTTCAGTCCCAAGGGGATGCGTTGAGCCGGCTGGGAAATCCAACCTCAGCCGAGACGCGGCGTTGCCGGGATCGCTTTGAAGCGCTCCGGCATACCACGTGCGGCTTGGAAAGGCGCAAAGCTCGGCATTCATGCGATACGTCCGATCCAGCAGAACGCGATGCTCCGGGCCGTAACGCTCCAGCAGAAACCCCAGGATCGATTGGGACACATCCGGCGAAAACCGTGCTGAAGCGCCTTCGGAACCCAGGGCGGCTGAAGATGCGTCCCCGGGGACTTCTTTGCATTTCTCCTCCCCAACATGCTCGGAATGTTCCAAACAAAATTCCGCGAGATCGTCATGCTGCCTCGTCTTCACTGTCGGGGCCGCCGGCTTTTCATAGCGGCCAAGAACAATGGGGGGCAGCTGCTTCGCGTCCCCGAGAAAGAGAACGTTGCCTTTGCCGTGGATGAGGCTCAGGAGTGCCTGGGGAACCAGTACCTGGGAGGCTTCGTCAAAGACGATCCAGTCGAAAAACGGCTGGAATTCTCCAATTTTACCCTGCAGGAGATTGTAGAGGCCGAAACCGGTGGAGCCCAGAACGAGGTGCCGGCATTGTGAAAGCTCTTCAGACCTGTTCAGGGGCTCCACGCGAATGCCGGGTTCCACGATGCGCCCGTCGAGGCCTTCTCCATGCATTGCGTCGTCCGTTTCTTCCGCTTCCCAACGCCCGAACTTCATGACTTTGGCATGAAATCCTTCCACTTGGTGACGGCTGACCAGCTGCACCAGCTTGTGGAGAACCCCGTCGATGGCCTGGTGGGTCAGAGCGCATACGGCGATGCGGAGGGGCCTTCCCGCATCCCGAGCCTGGAGGATGAGGGCGATGACAATCCAGGCGAGAAGATAGCTCTTGCCGGTGCCGGGCGGCCCCTGGATGAGACCGACTCGCTTCCTGAACGGGAGCTCCAGAGCAGCCTGCTGCGCCGGGTTGAGGCGTGAGACGGGCTCGAAGCGAGTCATCCAGTCTCTCACCCAGCGAAGGCTTTCCCCATCCTGCTCCTCATCCGCGCTGCCTGTGAGCAGCCTGGAGAGGGAATGTCCCATCCCCCCGGAGGACTGCGGGGAGAATAGCGTCTTCACAGCATGCATCAGTTTCGGATGGTTCCAGTCCGTCAAATCTTCTTCCAGCGAATAGGCCGATCTCCGATTCAAGGGCATGCGTCCCTGGCGCGAAAGCAGGGACAGCTTGCCGTCTTGTGGATGGTAGTCTGCCAGGATGACCGGAAACCCCGCCTGGAGGTCCGGCGCACCGACAGGCGACAGTTTGAGGAAATCTCCTTCGCGGAATTTGGAGAGACCGCTTTCGGTCTCCATCTGAAATTCGTACAGGAAACGACCTTCCGGGTCGAGGCGAGTGCCGTGAAAGCTCAACGGTCCCATGGCTCGAAAGCGCTCGACTCTTTCCTGCAGAGAATACTTCTGCAAACTGAGAATGTCCTCCTCCCTCAGTCGGCGCTCCTCCTCGAGAAAATTGAGGTAATGCATTCCGGTTGAGCGATTTCCCGCTGGTCCGGCTTCCCATTCCGTCTTTTTCCAGTCGCTTTGGAGATGGGGTCTCGTCCATTGCCAGATTCTTTCCTGAAGGGCCAGAAACGTTTGAATGGATTGGGCCGCCCGGTTTCGCAGCGTTGCATCCCGTTCCCATTCATCCTGAGGAAAATAGGGCTCCAGGTCCGGGTGAAGGAGACTCTCGGGAGCTCCAGGAAGAACGCTCACATCCTGGCTGTCCGGAACGGAAGGCATCAGGCCGAGCAGTTGAGCGAGGGCAAAGAGCGTCAACCTGCCGGGAGCCGGCAAATGGAAGTGTTGGAGGAGCAGGCGGCGAAGGTCGGTAAAATGGAGTGAACCGGTATCCCGGAGGAACGCGAGGCGGTTGTGCGGTCCCGTTCCTTCTCCCCATTTGTGGAGCTCCCGGCGTGTGTATTCCCCGAAATGAAACAGGTGCGGGCCTTTGCCTCCTTGGACGGCTCTTTCCCAGACCGTCAGGAGCCGGTCTGAAAATGCGTTTCGAACGCTGGCCGACTCACCTGCATTGAGGATCGACCAGCAGGCGCCATCGACGGTTTCCCCACTCTCATGGACGGCCCGGAAGCCCAGGACCCTGGGCTCAGCCGACAGGGGATCTTTGAGGACATGCACAAAAAAGGCGGTGGAAAGATTTGCCGGGAAAAGGCGTGTCTTTGTGGTATGGAGACTGACTGCGTTTGAAAGCAGAGCATCGATTCGCCCTTTGAGACTTTCCCACTGGTGGGGGCCGAACGGGGCATACCGCCCTCCCAGGCGGAGCTCTTGGTCACATGTGTCTCCCATATTCACCCTTTGTGCAAGCTCTTATTATACTGCGAACGGGTAAAATCTTGACTTTTGTAGGAGCGGCTTCCAGCCGCGATTCTGATGGAGCCAGCTATTTCCATCGCGGCTGGAAGCCGCTCCTACAGGATCATCAATAAGTCACGATCTTATCCGTTTGGAGTATAATATTTAGTATTACAACGAGAGTTCTTGAGTAGGGTGGGCTTTGCCCACCATTCTAGGCCGAAAGCATTGGTTGGTGGGCAAAAGCCCACCTTACGCAGGACAACAATGTCTCGTTGTCGTGTTAGGCATTTCAAGAAATCCCTTTCTCGAACCATCTTCCCGTTTCCTCGATGCTGTTCAGACCGAGTTGACGCATTTTCTCGAGCGTTCCGTATCCCATGCGAGGAATGAATTGAATATCCTGTTCACGCAGGGCCTGTCGATAGCAGGCTTCAAAGTAGGGGCAGGCTGTGCAATGCTCTTGAAGGAGCCAGGACGCCTTGTCGGGAGTCTTCCGCAGGATCCCCGCGACATTGTGGAGCAGGGCGGGCATTGCCGCGCGGTATGGAGCGAGAGGGAAACGATGCATTTCTGCTCCTTCCAGGCTTTCACTGGGGCGCGTGAGAAGAAAACCGGAATGGGAAACACGGGTGGGAGACAGTGAGCTTTGTCCTGAAAAGAGGGCGATTTCAAGCAGCAGCGCATAGAACGCCACCTGCCACTTCTGGCTGTAATGCGGCTGAGGGCTGTCCTTGATGTCTCCCACTTCCAGCACCAGTCCGGAGGGAGTTGCCGATGCGCGGATCAGGTCCGGGATGCCGATGCCGTCGATCTGCTCCAGCAGTGAATCGAATGTCCGTTCGGGTCCCGAGGGCCCTTCCAGGGAGCCGCCCAGTTCCTCGTGGAAAAAATACCGGAGAAGGCCGGGGGCGATGACCACCCCGTGCACAACATAGGTGGGAGCTTCACAGGGCATGGTGCGACACAGCAGGTCCAATCGCTCCCGGGTTTCTTCGAACCTGGCTCCCAGCTTGCGGGGACTGCCGGAACCGCTCGTTTCTTCAATGGCCGTCAGCCTTGCACCGTGGCGCCGCAGATGGTCGAGAACGTGCGCTTCGTGTCGGAGTCCGCGCTCGGTTCTCAGGGATTCCAGGTCTGTATCGGCTCTGACCCGCCGTGGAGGCTGCAGGTCGGGCGGAAGAAAGTGGAAGCTGAGCCGGCGTTGGCACTGTTCATGCCGCATGTATTCGCTCACTATCGTTCCCGTGAGAGGGCGCGGATGGTGTCGGGCTTCGGGGGAAAGCGCCCAGGGTGGCCGGCTCCCGTGAACAGCCCATCGTTCTTTTTCACGCACGAGCAGTGGAGGCGACAGCGAAGTCTGCAAAATGACGGGTTGCCGGACCAACTCCTCACCCTGTGGCAGGTTCAGAAAAGCCGGATCCCCGGATACGATTTCCGAAGGATGGGTCAGATAACGGTTGAAGGCATCGGCCACGCGGGGATCGAAAAGAAAGTCCGTCAGCTCTTGCACGAGGAGGAGGGTGGGCAGGGCTTCGGAAAAGGAGTTGAGGGGAATCAGGGCAAGGAGAGCCCTGAGGTGATCTCGAACCCAGTCCTCATAGTCTTTTTGGCTGCCGGGCAGGGACAAACGCTTGAAATCGATCCAGTGTGAACAGGTGACGCCGACCTCATCCGAAGTGACGTAGAAGTCCTGGAGCATGCCCAGATCCCGGTCCAGGGTGTGGCGCAGGATGAGATTGCCCAGGGAACCGAGAAAGGTGTGGTAGCGATAGAGTCCCCGGGGGTCTCGCGCGACTTCGATGCCGTTTGCGAGCAGGACCTTGCGGTCGTTCCGTGCCAGCTCCTCGTCGAGGAGCCGGCGGGCTCGAGCGAAGAGACCGACGGCCGCCGTGTCCGTTCTTTCTTCCGAATCGTTCAGAAGGGTGCGGATGGATTGGGCCACTTCGAAGGACACCTGGAAACCGGCTCCGAGCCACAAAATTTCCTTGTCGTCCAGCCGATCGGCGGGCTGGGCCAGGACGCGCTTTCGTTCGCCCTCGTCGACGATCTGGGCAATCTGGATGCGCTTTCCCGCCAGATGCACGCGGTCGCCCGGTTCCAATTGACGGACGATGGAATGGGGCAGGTCGGCTACCGCGTCTCCCCCCAGCTCCAACAGGTAGTCTTCTTCGGCTTTGGGGAAGTTGCTCCATATGCTCCGGTCCAGGAGAGCATTTCGGTACCTCCATCCGCCATGGAAGAGGCACGCATGCTTCGCTTCCAGGGGAGGTGTGCTCGCCGACGCGGACTCGGGGGCGTTCCGATGGATGGGCGGCTCCCGCCGCAGCCAACCCTGTTTCTCCATGGATTCAAAAAGGATGTCCAGGGGCTCTCCCCATTCCGGAAAAAGATCGTGCAGGGCCGGCAGGGAAATGCGCTTCTTTTCGTAGAGGCATGAGAGCACCTGCTGCACCATCACGCTGGGGAACCGGTTGGGCAGGGGCTTTTCCACGGTTCCCCGCCTCGCCAGGCGCAGCAGCCCCAAAAAGCGGAGCAGCTCCGCCCCCGCCCGCTCCCCACGGCAGATCCCCCAAAAATGAGTGCTGCTCTCGCGGCGGTTGGAACGTCCGATGCGCTGCAGAAAAGCCGATACGGAATCGGGGGGGCCGAAAAGAATGACGGCATCCACGTCCCCGATATCGATTCCCAGCTCGAGCGTGCTGGTGGCAATGACGAGGGCGCGGCTGCGGCGGCGGAACCGGTCTTCGACGCCCCGGCGCTCCCTGGGCTTGAGGTTGGAATAGTGCAGCTCCGTGACCCCGGCGAAGCGTCCCTCCGCGGCGAGCAGGGAGTACAGCCGGTCGCACTTCCCACGGCTGTTGGCGAACAGGATTATTTTCCGGTACTCGTAGACGTCATGGAGATCGTTCAGGAGAGCGGTGATTTCCTCGTCTTCTTTTTTGATGTGGATGAGATGGGGAACGATTTCCCGCTGCACGGGGCTCAGGAGATGTACCGCATCGGGTTGAAACCTGAAAAAATCCATGATGCCCTTCACGTCCGAAATGGTGGCTGAAAGGGCGATCTTTTGTACCGGCCGGCCGGTGCGGCGTTGGAGACGTCGCAGGAGGCAGACCAGCTGCTTTCCCCTGTACTGGTTTACGAGGGGGTGGACTTCGTCGATGATCACCCGGCGCACACGCTGCAAAAAGCTCTGGAGATCCCGGTTCGAGCTGCCCATGAGGACATCGAGAGATTCGGGAGTGGTGAGCATCAGACAGGGCCGGCCGCCGTGCCGCTTGATGTCGCCCGTACGGATGCCGAACGGCAGCCCCAGGCGCTGAGTCAGTATGGAAGCGAGGCGCCGCTCCAGGTCGATGGCCAGAGCACGGGTGGGAACGATGTACAGGATGGATTCGGCGCCTCCCGACCGTATCACACCCTCGATGCAGGGGGCCAGAACGGCCTCTGTTTTTCCAGAGCCCGTTGCCGACTGCAGCACCAGGTCACGACCAGCCAGGACGGGGGCGATCGCTTGGCTCTGCAGGGGCTGGAGGTGGCGAAAGCCGCCGTAAAAGGCACGGTAGGTGTTGGGTAGCTGCAGCAGAGGGGATGCGAATTCCTGGTCATTGGGCGCCATTTGGCGGAAAACTCAAAGGTTGCCTGTGATGAAAGAGCCCTTCAAGCCGGCTCCAGCCCTTGCTGTCCGAGCCGCTGCTCCTGAAAGCCCACGTCCAGGCAATCCACGAGGGCTTTCAGCTTCAGGCGGGTTTCCTGGTTGCGCAGGGCTTGGAGGCGATGGGTCATTTCCCGCATCATGGGCAGCTCCGAAGGTTCCCACCGGTAAGTCCTCCCGTGGAGGATGATCAGTTTTCGGCATAGCTCTTCCCATTCCTTGGGAGACAGGTCGCTCAGTCGGTAGACCGTCAAGTGCTCCCATTCCCGGGCATAGTCGAAGTCAAAACAGGGATCTTCCAAAGCACCACGTACCGTCACGCGTGTGTAATCTTCCTGATGAACCTGGTGGAAAAAATCTTCGGTAAAGGCAAAAACAGGGTACAGGAACGGTGAAGATTCGAAGGATTGAGGCGCAAGGAAGTGGTGCAACACCCTGTAGTTCTTGCTGCGAAGGCGGATGCCTGCCTGCACAAGGGATTCTCCCTCGTCGAAGAGAAGGACCCAGCCCCGGTAGCCCATGCTCCGAAAGAGACGCGCCAGGGATCGAGTCAGCTGAATGAAATATTCCGGACGGCCCTTGCTCAGCGCGGTGTCCTTGTGAAACGAAACCTGACGGTATTTGAAGACATTTTTTAAACGAGGCGTCGGAACCGCTTCCCCCGCCAGCGCCCGATTCAAAAGCGTGGAAAATTCCCAGGGGCGGAACCCGGCGTGCTTCTTCCGGCTCTTTTCCTTTTCCGAAAGTGTGAGATTCTTTTGGGCCATGGCCGCCAGGATCGCTCTATAGAGGGGGGGCATATCCTCGGGCAGAAAGTCCTCCGGTTTCCTCGATTGGTTTTCGCTCCGGGCCGTCTCCTGCTGCACCCACTTTTTCCACTGTACGTTGAATGGGGCATTGGTGCCGGGAAACTGGATATTGGCCATGAGCGCCCGATAGATCTCCCTGAAGCGGTGAAACGGGAGCTCCCGTGGATCGAGATTGACCGCACTGGTGACAAAACCTTCCCGCAGAGCCCGATCCTGAATGTAAGCCAGGCTGTGGGATTTACCCTGTCCGTAGGCTCCCGCGACACAGAGGTGGGGGGCCTCTCCTGCGTCCAGGGCATGGAATGCCCGGTCGGTTTCCGCCTTCAGACGATCTTCGTGAGCCGTCAGGAGCCGAACGGCGACGGGATCGAAGAGTCCTTCACGGAGCCGCTCCATGGCGCGACGGAGTTGGAAGTCCTTCTCGTTTTCCAGCGCATTCCGGAACGCCTCGATTTCCTTCTGTGGATTTGTGTCCAGGGGATGGGGTGGGGTCTGCATCAATCATCCCATTTGGGCTGAAGTTGTTCCATCTTCTCCTGTTCAACCTCGCGCCGGCTGGAAAGGATCTGTTCCTTGAGATCCAAGGATTCTTCGGGTGCTTCTCCCTGCTCGGCCATATCCAGGACCCGGATGACGCCCTTGATGAAAAGCCGGACCTCGCTCAGGAGTCCCATTTGTTTCTGGTACAGGCAAAGCTGCTCCAGAAGCGATTCCTTCACCAGTTCTTTTGCATCCCAGCGATAGGAAATCTCGTGAATCCGGCGCAAAATCAGTCCCAGTTCTATGAGCTCGGCCGTTTCAAGGGGAGTCTTGTGCAGATCGATGAGAATGCTGCGGTAGTTGAGGCGTTTGCCTTCCCCGATGGAGCGCACCCGGCTCCACAGGGCATCGTAAGATTTGAAGCCTTTCTCCGACAAGAGGACGTCGGGAATGATGGAAAAGAAAATGTGCAGGTGCTGCGCCTGCTCTGTGTTGTCTATGAGGAGGCGGACATTCTCGAAAGAGGTGTTGCGGACGGAGGTGGACTGCGTGATGACGCTCTCCAGCTCATCCAGAAGCAGGATAAGGCCTTTGCAGCCGAGGTACCTCAGGAAGGCCACGAGGGAGCTGAAGAGCCGTTTGCTGTTGGTTTTGTTCAGTGATTCGAAAATTTGAAAGGGCTTGAGGTCCTTTTTGGCGACCTTTTCTCCCTCAAACCACTGGTAAAGCAGCTCTCGGACGCCGGTGCGGTCCTCTTCCGTTTCCCCTTCCTGAAGGGGCTTCCACCGGTTTTCCAGCAGGCTCATCAGTCCATTGGCAAAATTGGTCTCCATGCCCGCAAGGGCGCGAATATTTTCGTCCGTCGTTCGCAGCTTTTCCAGCAGGGTGCTCTCGAGTCCAGGGGACTCGTTTGAATGTGCGTCCGAATGGAAATTCGAAACCCAGGCATCCAGGAGGCTTCGGATTCCCTGGAGAATGTCCTTCGGGTTATTGTACGCCGGCACGCGCAGTTGTCGTATGATTTCCCTGTAAACCACTTCGAACTTTTGCATGGGGACTTCACGGGAGAGAACCACGAAAGAAACGGCAAAACCCTTGTCCAGGGCCATGTGGCGGATAACAGACATGAAGTGGGTTTTTCCGTCGCCATAGTCCCCGTTGATGAAGCGTACCTTGGCCCCGCCTTCGGCAATGTAGTGGTCCAGGTCGTCTTCGATGAATGTCAGCCAGTTTTCCCTCCCCACAGTGAAGAAAGGAACGTAATCCATCGGGACACTCCCTTTGCGGAGCTCCTCGATAATGGCCCTCGCCTGGAAGGGCTTCAACGCATCCAGCTGATCTTTGGGAATCATGGCTCAGCCTTTTGAAAGGAAATGCCGGTGATCTGGCGCTTTTCGCCGTCGCTGTCGATCAGCCACAGAGAGTTGTTTCTGCCCGGCCTCAGTTGCAGGGCGTATCCCTTGGATGTCCCTCCCGTGCCGGCCTGAAAATAGCGCCAGATATCGACGGCAAATTGGTCCAAGGTGTAGCCGCGAAACTTCCCTTTGTCCATGTCCTGGAAAAACACTTTGCTCTGAAGGGACATGACAAGCTCGAAATAAAACCGCTGAATGGGGACGGGATTCCCTGGAGACAGGCCGTCTTTTTTGAGTATCTCGGAGTAGGTCTGGTACAGACCGTCGATAAAGGCTTGTGCGTCATACGGCCGGTCGTAAAGTTCCCGCTTGACCCTGAGAATCGCTGAAATGATCCGCTTGGGATCAATGGATTTGATCGCCTTCTTGTTGATCAGGGTGCTCCTTTTGGCGAAATCGATCGTTCCTTCGATGCCCTTCAAAGAACTGAAGCGGGGAAAGTCTATTTCGAGGGGGAGGCCGGCTTCTTCGGCGCGCGCCGCCAGATCTTCAATGAGATTCAAACGGTATCGCTCCACCTTTTCGTCGGCATAGCTTTTCAGTCGGGCCAGGAGCGCGACACAGCCGCCCAGCTCTTCTTCTTTCTCTATGTCTCCTGCAATTTTGGTCTGAAGCAGTTCATCGAGCTGAATGAAATCATCTCGGTCCGCGCAGCGAATACACGCAGTCAAGAATTCCGCCATGCGCTGCCGCTGGGCCAGCTGCTTTTGGTAAGGTTTGAGTACTTCAGTCAATTCATCCCGAATTTCCTGCAAAAACAGTGCATCGGTTCCCGTCATGTTTGCACTTTCCTTCATAAAGGAAAAAGCAAAACGGATGCCGACGATCCACCGGCACCCCATTCCACTTTTCCGAGCAATATCCGTCCGATCCTCATTCTGTTTGGCGGAAAGCCTCCACGGCAAATATCCGCGCCAGCATTATGAACACCTTTGCCGGCAGGATCAAGAGTGGAGTTGACGCCAGGCTGCTCACGCCGCCGTGTCAATCTACCGTCTCCCTTGCAGCCGGGGACAGCTCGGTGACCGTATACACCGTGGTTTTCTGGAGGTGCTTCCCGGCAATGTCGACATCGGCGGGGGCCTGGTAGACGGCGAGGGGCTGCAGCGGTGCCTCGTGGAGGTTGCCCCGTGAGGGGTCTCCCAGGAGAATTTTGATGCCCCGCGCCGCCAGGTCCTGGAACCATGAGAGGACCTTGCCGGCGAAGGCCGGGTCGAAGAACATGTCTCCTGCAAGCACGACGTCAAAATCCTGGAGGGGATCGCCCACCAGGTCCAGGATGGTCGTCTCGATAGCGACCGAATTGGCCCCGGCGTTGAGCTTGATGGCGGCGGCGGCCATGGGGTCGATGTCCGAGGCCAGAAGATGTTCGGCTCCCGCCATGCTCGCTGCAACCGCCTCGATGCCGCAGCCGGCGCCGAAATCGAGCACTCTCTTTCCCGCAACCCATTCGGGGTGATCCAGAATGAATCGCGACAGCGCCTGGCCCCCAGCCCAGCAAAACCCCCAGTAGGGATCCTCCAGTCCAATTTTTTCCAGGTCCGGTTGGGTGGCATACCAGAGGCGGCAGGCATCCGTGACCAAATGGAGCCGTATTTCGGGGCACAGGAAGGGTCTGGTGAGGCATGTGTTTTGAATGATGAAGGCATTTCTTGCCCGTTCGTTTGAACCGATCTTCATGACTACTCTATTCTCCCGGGAATTGCGGATAGGCCGGCCAGAGGCGGCTGCGATCAAAGGACTATTCCATGGAGCTGACTTTAAAACAGCGCATGCCAATAATCAATAAAAGGGTTGTCCCATGGGATAGCCCTGCTCTTGTCGCTTGATTTCATTCACCATCGCGGGTTAAGATGCTTCGAAGATATCTCGGCGACTATTTTGCATGTTTTCGACCAGTGCTCCGTCCACCAATGTTTGAGGGAAAGTGTTACTCCGCCGATAACACGCGTGCCCTCCACCCGGCAATGCCTCAGAGTGGCTATCTTCGGTGTGTTCTTCTGACGGTATGCAGGCCGTCCGGATCCGGGATCAGTTACCGGCATTTTCTCTGAAAGAAAAGGATTGTTATGAACATCTACGTAGGCAACCTGTCGTTCAAGACCACCGAAGAGGAGTTGCAGCAATTATTTGAGAAGTTTGGAGAAGTGAGCTCAGCCAAAATCATCTCCGATAAAATCACCGGCAAGTCCCGAGGGTTCGGATTTGTGGAAATGCCGGACCGTGAGCAGGCCTTGGCTGCCATTGCCGGACTGAACGGCAAAGAGATGGAAGGCTTCACCCTTACCGTCAACGAGGCCAAGCCCCGCGAGAGCGGCGGTGGAGGTGGAGGTCGGCGCAGCGGTTCAGGAGGGGGTTATGGCGGCGGTGGAGGCCGCAGGAGTGGCTCGGGTGGGGGTTATGGCGGCGGTAGTGGCCGCGGAGGCGGAGGATTCGGTGGGGGGCGCAGCGGTGGCGGTGGAGACCGCGGTGGCCGCGGTGGTGGCCGTCGTTCCTACTAGGCGAGAGACAATAAAACGGCTCCATCCCCCGGGGTAGGGCGCATTTTATGCTCCATCCTCAGTGCGGAAGTGCTTGTTTCAACGACCGTGCGCAAAACGCACCCTACGTTGTCCGCCCCCTTCAAGGCGGGAATCGCACTCTTCCCTGAGGATGAAAACCTTCGTCAACCTGCCCAACCTTCACAAATTGCGTCTTTGAAAAGTCACCCAAAGGAGGAAAAAAACTCCGGCCTTTGGGTGACTTTGGGCCCCGCAAAGCCCCTCCCTGTGCAAGAGGAGGCTGCAGCAGAAGGCTCAGCCCGCCAGTTTCTCGAGGGCCTCTGCCAGACTGCCCGCCAATTCCTCTTCCTCCAATCTGCCCTCCAGGGACTTCAGCGTCGGCACCCAGTTCTCGTCCCCCACCTCTCCCGTCAGGTACAGGATATCGCCCTGGATGGATGCGTTCTGCTGCTGAAAGATCCGCCACAGGGGGGGCAAGACCTCCCGTGCCAGTTCAGGCGCCGATGCCGCCATTTCTTCCACGGCCACCATGGCGCCCAGTCGCACGCTCCATTCCAGGTCAACGAGCAGGGGGTGGAAAGCGGGGAAGACAAGGTTCTTTTTCACCATCATCTCCGCCAGCAGGAGAGCCTGCCCCTCCTTCAGCATCCGCTTCAGGGCGTCCGTTTCCAACTGGGACGGATCCACCTTTTGGACGAGCTTCAGGATGTCCGCCATGTCCACCGCCCCCGTCAGGCGATAGATCCCATTGACGAGAACCGTGGGGACCGCCTGGATCTTGTGATGCTCCGCCACTTCAGGGAACAGCCCGCAATCCACAACGGTGGCCCTGCCGGCGGGGTGTGCAAAGACGAGGGGGATGATTTGGCGCAGTGCTCCAGGGCAGAAGGGACACCCGTCGCTGACGAAAATCTGCAGGTCCGGCGGCAGGGACAAAGCTTTCACCTCGGATGCCAGGTGCTCTGGAAGGGAGCTCTGTTGAAAGTCGGGGAACGCCAGAATTTCCAGGAAGGGCTCCAGTTCGGTCCCCGTGGGAATGGCATGAAAGCACCAGGCCTTTTGATAGAGGAAAGCGGGAAGCTCCTGTTCTTGGGTGGCTTCCTGCGCCATGTGTATTGAGGGAGCTGCTTCATGGAGGAGGCTGCAGAACGCCTGGAATGAATCGCTCCTGGTGTCCGGGGTCCTGAGGAAACGCAGG
Organism: Desulforhabdus sp. TSK; assembly: GCF_022836495.1. Lineage (GTDB taxonomy): Bacteria > Desulfobacterota > Syntrophobacteria > Syntrophobacterales > Syntrophobacteraceae > Desulforhabdus. The sequence continues at coordinate 56,221 of NZ_BQXM01000016.1, read as the reverse complement.
GGAACGGGGCGGTCCAGCTTTTCACTCCACTCTCTCAGAATGTGCATCTCTTTTTCGTTCAAGATCGGCATGGCCTTCCTCTCGGTCTCTCCGCGTCCCCGCTATGGAAGACGGGACGCGGAGAGACTGCACAGTGTGCTTTGATCAGCGTCAGTCAGCGCTCTGTCAGCGTCTTCAGCGTCCCATCATCTCCCACGCTCTCAGTCGATGCCCCCGCCATGCTTGGACCCACCGGAATTCGGGGAACACGTCCGGCGATATTGGTGACAATCTCGTAATTGATGGTGCCCAACTGTTGAGCCAAATCATCCACGGTGATCTCCTCCCGGCCCTGCCGTCCCACAATCACGACGGAATCCCCCAATTTCACCCGGCCGCGCAAGGCGGTCACATCCACCAGGCACTGGTCCATGCAGATGCGGCCCACCTGGGGACAGCGGACCCCGCCAATGAGAAGCTCCAGCTTGTTGGAGAGCAGGCGGCTCATCCCGTCCCCGTAGCCAAGGGGAATGGTGGCGATGAGAGACGGTCTGTCGGTGCGAAAGGCGTGCCCGTAACTCAGGCCTGTACCGGCAGGGACCTCCTTGAGAAACGTGATCCGGGTCTTCCATTCGAGGACCGGCTGGAGCGCGTCGACCTGCGGGTTGGACATGACATGGGACGGCTTCAAGCCGTACACGGAAATGCCCGGGCGCACCGCATCGGAATGAGCATCCGGCAGATCGAAAATTGCAGCACTGTTGGCAAAATGAAACGTTCGGATCCCATAGCTCCGGGCGACCTCCCGCGTGCGATGAAATTGAGCGATTTGCTGCTGGGAAAAGGACTTGTCCGCCTCGTCGGCCATGGGGAAATGGCTCATCATGCCCTTGATGGAAACATTCGGGTAGTTGCGGCACCGTTCCAGGAAGTCCGCCACGGCATCGGGGTGAATGCCCACGCGCCCCATGCCCGTATCGATCTTGAGGTGCGCGGAAATCGTTTTGCCGGTCCTGGCAGCTTCCCCGGCAAGGCTTTCCACCATCTCCACCGTGCAGACCACCGGTTCGCAGGGGTAAGCCACCAGGTAGGGGCTGTTTTCCGGGAGAGTGGCCGAGAGAACGATGAAGGTGGCTTTGAGCCCTGCATCTGCCAGGTCGATGGCTTCGGAGACGTGGGCGACGCAGAAGGTCTTGTATCCCAGACCCACCAGGTGGCGGCCGACGATTTGCGCGCCGTGGCCATAGGCGTTGGCCTTGATGGCGGGCCACAGCGGCCTTATCCCCACCAGCCCCTGGAGGAGGCGCATGTTGTGGGTGAGGCGATCCAGGTGAATGAAGGCCTGAGTGAAATGACTTGAATGATGATCCAAATTCAACCTCCCGTGGGATGCTTCCGCTCAGAGCTTGCGTCTTTCGACGCCTGAACGGATGGTGGTCACGGTTTTGTGGCGAGAAAGATCGCTCTCCTGGGGGCCGGGAGTCCCTCCACCGTCAGATGAGGGTTTTTCGGGTCCAGGTAGTCCGGCAGGGATTCGAAGGTCATCCAGTCGGTGGACCGTTGTTCCTCGGTGGTGGTCCGGCATTCGTTGACGAGGCGCACGTCGGCGAACCCGCAGCGCTTCAGCCAGGATTCCAGCGTGGAGCAGGAGGGAAGAAACCACACGTTGCGCATCTTGGCGTAGCGTCCCGGCGGCACGAGGGATTCCCGCGGTCCGCCTTCGATGACAAGGGTTTCGAGAATGAGCTCACTCCCTCTCCGCAGGCAGGACTTCAGCTCCAGCAGATGGTCCATGGGAGACCGGCGGTGATACAGCACGCCCATGGAAAAGACGGTGTCAAAACCTTCCAGGTCCTTCGGAATATCCTCTATCCCGAGGGGCAGGACCTGCACGTTCGGATGGTCCATATAGCGGTGCAATGCCTGGAACTGGGCAACGAACAGCAGGTATGGATCGATGCCGACGACGAGCTTTGCTCCCGCGCCCGCCATGCGCCAGCAGTGGTAGCCGTTGCCGCATCCCACGTCCAAAACCAGGCGATCCCGGAGGGGTTGAATGTGCCGGCAGAGGCGCTCCCATTTCCAGTCCGAACGCCATTCGGTGTGGATGGGAATGCCGAAAACGCGGTAAGGGCCCTTCCTCCAGGGGTGCAGCTGCCGCAGGAGCTGCTCCAACACCTGTCGAGCACCGGCATCGCAGTCGCCGGAATCTCCGATGCGCACGGCACCGACATTCAGGTCCACGGAGGAAGGCTTCAGGGGAGGGAGCCGACGCAGGATCTCCTGCCACCTGGGCCAGTCCCCGTGGGGCGATTCGAGCAGCGCGCGGTTCACGCGGCGCGGCAGTGTCTGCAGCCACGGAGTCAGGGGAGTCGCTTCCAGTCTCTGGTAGAAGGCATTGTAATCCATAAACGGCCGTCAGCGTGTTGAAAACGCCTCACTTTTGTGCACAAAGGGATGCAAAATTGAGGCATTGAAACCAAACCTCGCAGTGGGTGAAGCCTGCAGTGTAAATGCGCTCCCGGTGTGCGGCAAGGGTTTCCGGGATGAGCACCTTTTCCAGGGCGGTCCTTTTCTGGCTGATTTCGAGGTCACTGTAGCCGTTGGCCTTCTTGAACGCATGGTGCATGTCCGCATGAAACGCTTCCTGATGGGGATGGGGGAACCGGATCTTTTCCGAAAGGACCAGGATGCCGCCGGGCAAAAGTCCCTCATAAATATTCCGGACGACCTGGAGGCGATCGGCGGGAGGGATGAACTGCAGGATGAAATTGAGCACGACCACCGATGCGTTGCGGATCTGAACATCCAGGATGTCGGCGCACACCAGGTCCACGGGGATGGTGGAGGCATCGGTCTCCATGATGCGGCTGCATCGGCGGACCATGGCTTCGGAGTTGTCCACGGCGATGATGCGGCACCGTGAGTGCCGCAGGTGATGGCGCATGGAAAGGGTGGCAGCCCCCAGGGAGCAGCCAAGATCATAGAGAAAGGTGTTTTCCCGGGCGTATCTGTCGGCCAGGATACCGATCATGGAGATGATCGCGGCATATCCGGGAACCGATCTCTGTATCATGTCAGGGAAGACCCGGGCGACGGTTTCGTCAAAAGTGAAATCCGCTATTTTTTCGCGCGGCACGGCATACACCGCATCACGTTCCCTGCCGGATTTAATTGAAGGTACAGAGGTTTGACTTCGAGCATGCATGACGTGACAGCCATTCAGTGGTTCATGTTCCCTGGGTTCCCCATGGTCGACTTCTGAGCTTATAGTCAAGTGCAGCACACAAAGCAATAGGGTCGGAGTTGCCAGATGGGCGTTCATCTGGTAACGTTGCAGCCATAGTCGAGGTGATCGTGCCCGAGCTTTGGCTGTGGGGAAGCTCGGAAGAGGCGGAGCCATCAGAAAGCGACGATGTTCAGGATTCTCGTTATTGGTACTCGGGAGATCTCTATCTCCACCCTGTCGGCTGTGATTTTTCGCTTGGCACATGAGGTGGATGCTGTCCGTACCCTTGGGGAAGCTTTGGATCACATCGCTTCCGACACGGGGCTTTTGAGCGCTGCTTTCTTCCTTCCGCATTGCCGACACCGGGGTGCCTCCGGTGGGCTTAGGCCGAATGCCTCGAGCCGGAATGGCCTTGCACGCATCTTGTGCGCAGGCCTGTACGGCATGGAGCCTCATCCGTTTACGATTTGCGATGGGGGGTGGAGTGCTGAAAACGATACGCACGGAGTGCGCTTCGTTTTCTCAATCGTCCATGGCAACCAATCGGACCATTCAACAAAGGAGGAATGAGTGAAAAGGACTATTTCAAATGGTGTGGCGGGGGTATGTGTTTCCATAAGTTTTCTTTTCCTGGTCTATTCCGGATCAGTCTGTGCCGACAGCATCCTGAAAGACCAGGTAAATATACGCTCTGGACCAAGTATGAAGAGCGAGGTCAGCTTTCGTGCCCCACTGGGATATCCCATCAAGATAGAAAAAGTACAGGGTGACTGGGTTTATTTTTGCGACTGGGAAAACAACAGGGGGTGGGTCCATAAGCCGCTCGTTTCCAAGGTCAAGACTGCGGTCATCCTCGTCACCGAAGCGAACCTGAGAAGCTCCGGAAGCACGAAATCCAAAGTGGTGGCGATAGCCAAGCGAGGGGAGATCTACAAGGTGCTCACCACCAAGGGTGAGTGGATTCAGCTGGGTTACTTCTTCGGGGGGGACCCAGTCGGCTGGGTGCGATCCGACCTCGTCTTCACGGGATAGAGCCTGCCGGAAGCTCGACAAGAATCAGGGGGCGGAGCGTTTTTGCAGCGTGGGGCGCTGCAGGCCATAAGGAAGGACGATGATGTCGGAGAGTGAAAATGCGATGGTTTTTGAGGCTTGTGGCCATGTGCCGCCTCATCCACGCTGGGGACCGGGAAGCCGCATGGGTGTGATCGGCGGCCTGGGGGAAATGGGGCGATTGTTCGGTAAATTCTTCCAGGAAATGGGGTATCGGGTCACGGCGGCCGACCTTTCCGCCGAGCGCACCAACCGGGAAGTGGTCGAGGAATCGGACGTGATTTTGTTTGCGGTTCCCCTGCACAAGACCGTCGCCGTCATCCGTGAGCTTGTTCCTTTTACGCGCCCGGGTCAGCTGCTCATGGATCTCACCAGCCTCAAGACCCTGCCCATCGCGGAAATGCTCCGCTCCCCCGCTGCCGTCGTTGGGCTGCACCCCATGTTCGGGGGGCGCATTTCCTCTTTCAGGGGGCAGACACTCGTGGCCTGTCCCGTCCGCATCGAACGGGCGGATTGGTCCCTCCTGCGGCGCCTCTTTGTGGATCGAGGGGTGAAAGTCAAGGAGGCCTCGCCCGAAGAGCATGATCGCATGATGAGCATCATCCAGGTGCTCTTCCACATGACCACGATGCTCACAGGCCGGGTGCTTCGGGATTATGGGGTCGATATCGCCGAAACCATGGAATACACGAGTCCCAGCTATCGCCTGGAAATGAATCTTCTGGGGAGAATCTTCGCTCAGAGCGGTGTCCTCTACTCCGCCATAACGCAGATGAATCCCTACACGAAGGATATCCTTGGCCTTCTGCGGGAGGGACTCGACCGCTACGAAGAATGGTATGACCGGCAGGATCTGAACGCTTTTGTGGAGGACTTTAAACGGAGTGCTGCACACCTGGGAGAATTCAGCAGGCAGGCCTACCAGGAGAGCTCAGCGATCCTGGATTTTACCGTGCGATTGGCCAATTCCGCTGCCGAAGAAGAAAAGCAGGAGGCGGCAGGGTAGATATTGCTCTCCCGCGTAGGGTGGGCTTTTGCCCACCAACCAATGCCATCGGCGCAGAATGGTGGGCAAAGCCCACCCTACGCAAGAGCTCTCGTTGCAGTACTACGGCGATGCGCCGTTTTCGTTTTGAGCATCGAGCCTTTCAAGGCATGTCTTCAGGCAGTTCTCACAGTTGGAGGTCTGGATGCCCTTCTGGCAGTAGCGGGCGAAGGCTTCGAACCAGTCCATTCCCGTGCGCGGGCAGATCTTGATGAATTCCAGAAAGCGCACCAGCCGGTCGATAGCCAGAGGGTCGATGGCGTGCTCGATGCGGCAGGCGTTGGCTTCGGCATCGTCCGGTTCCATTTGGAGGGCCGTCACGAAAAGGTCTTTGAGGGTATCGTGCCGTCGAATGATATCCTTGGCGATGCTGCGTCCCGGCGGAGTCAGCGTGATGTAGCTGTAGGGACTGTAATTGATGAGCCCGCGGCTGGCCAGCGCCTTCAAGGCTCCCGTTACGGAAGCTCGCTGCACGTTCATCTGGTCGGCGATGTCCTTGGCTCGAGCGACACGATTGGATTGTTCCAGGTGGAAGATGACTTCCAGGTAGTCTTCCAGGCTGGCGGAAAGTCCTTCCGCGATATCTGAGCTCATCCCAAGCGCCTTCCTCCCTTCTGAATGGATGCTCCAGCTTATCCATTTCCCTCGTGAGCGTCAAGCTCCAACGGCCGGAATCTCGTGTCGTTTCGCCGAGCCTCGAAGGGATGCGTGCCGGGCTCGGCTCCCCCGGAGGTCCTTAGAGAAGAGGCATTGCCGCCCGCCGTGCCAATTCTTTCGACATGGGCCGTGGCTGTGCTATAGTTCTGGGGAGCGCGCAGGGGATAAGCCTTCGGCTGTTCGCGTTGTCGGAACCATGAATCCCTTTGAACGCCGACTGGTTTTGACAGGAACGGGAAAAGCTGTTAAAAAGCCTTGCACCTTGAGCCCTTACATGGGAGGGCAGGACCGCCTGAACGGGGGGGCTTCGTCCCGCAATAAATGATCTGAAAAGGATTAAGGAAATGGAAAGCAATCCGCAAGCTCCTCTGAATCCCCTTCAACCCGTGTTCGAGTTGCTGCAGGGAGGCGATCCCGACGTCATCGCTGCCAAATACAGCTTGACCCGGCAGGAACTGGAAAAACGACTCCATGATTTTCAGGAATCGCGGCGCCGCATGGCCCTCGCCGACAACCTCCTCATCACTTCGGCGGGAAGAAACGATCCCTGCCCCTGCGGCTCGGGTAAGAAGTACAAGAAATGCTGCCTGCCCAGGCACGAGGAAGCGCGCAGGCAGATGCCCGCCGACCGGCTGCAGGAAATGGAAGAGCAGGCCAAGAAAAAGGATAAACTGGAAAAAGATGTGATGAAAGGCTTCGATCTGCTCTTCGCCCAGGAAATTGACAAAGCCGAGCGCCTGGCGGAGCGTCTCCTGGAATCCTATCCCGAAGAAGATCGGCTCCATGACATCGTCGTCATGGCCGCTTTCGTCCAGGGAGATTACGACCGGGCATTTCACATCACGCGCGAGCGATGGCAGGTGGCGCAGGAAGAAAAGGCGTTTTACCAGGAGAACGGATTTCACAAAAGGGAGGGCATGGATCGGAAGAACCTGGTCTGCTTCTATTCTCCCTCGACCTGGCTGGAAAAATTCTGGGTCGCCCAGCGCGCCCGTACCTACCGTGATCTGTTCCCGGCCCCGGAAGATCCTCAGCTGAGGAAGCTGGTGGAAGCTCTGAAGGCCGCAAACGATGCCAAACGATTCCCGGGCCGGCAGGAAGAAGGGTATGAGATGCGGCGTCAGGCCCTGGCCGGAACCCTGGAGCAGGTGGAACAGGCGGGGCCTCGAGCCATCCCCTATCTCCTTCCCTTGACCTATTCTTTCTCCTGGGCCAGCCTGTTCGTGCCCGATCTTCTCCATGCCTACGGCTCAAAGGGATCGGAGGAAAGCATCCGCGTGCTGGCGGAGCTCTCCATGTTCCGTTTTCCCTATTTCGCTCAGAAGTGCCTCGTGAATTTGGAAAAGCTTGGAGCTCAGGCCATCCCCGTGGTGGCAAAGGTGCTGAGGGAAAACCCGGCCTTCGATGAGCTGAAAGTGGGCTTGATCAGTGTGCTTGGAAATGTTGAGACCCCGGAGAGCTTCCAAATCCTGGTTTCACTGACAGAGCATGAAAACCCCTATGTGGTGAACTGGGTGGCTCAGGCTCTTGCCAATCACAAGAACCCTGCAGCGTTGCCTTATTTGGAGAAGGCCAAGGAGCGCCTGGGAGAGCTCAGCAAGATCGCCGGGGCCATCAAGGATCTGGCCGGAGAGTTGGCCTGATGCCGAAAAAATTCAAGCTGGAGCTTATCCTGTGAGCACTACGAGCGTAGTGGAGGTTGGCGAAAGTTAGCATCCCATGGGACAGTGCGATTCCCCCCTTGAGCAGGGGGGAATTTTTAGACAGCGTCTCACTCGTACTGACCGAAGCAAAGCCACTTGAAGTCTGTCCGTATCTTTTCCGGCACATTCTTTCCGATCCGCACCATGAAGAGATTGTCATCGTCCAGGCAAATATTGGGTTCATTGGTTGGATGCTCGACAAGCCCGACTGTGCTGAAGAGGCGAATCATCATCTTTTTGTATTGGGCCGGCGTCATCCTGGAGGCCTCCAAGTCCCAGGTCCAGGTATACCCCACCATATAGACGATCTTTTCTTCCACCAGAGGGTGAGCCATCATTCCCCTTGCGATGGCTTGCCCCAGGCCGACAGATCTCCAGTCCCGACTTACCTCGATGGCTTTGGCCTCCATCATGATTTTCGGCTTGAGGTGGGCCCAGCGCTCCGCCGGATCCGGGTAAACCACCATGCCAAAGGCAATGATGGTCCCCGCCTCCGTGAGGGCGATCACCACGTTGGAGTCCGCCTCCCCCGCTCGGATGATGAGGCTTTGCCTCCTGGTGTAAAGGGATCGGTAATGGGTGTGCTCCCGGAATTGGGGATCAAATCGGAGATTCTGCAGATCCTCTGGTGTTGCGAGAATATAGATGCCTATCTCTCCCTTGTCGGTCTTCAGGCTGATTTCTTTTCTCACGAGCTCCACCGTCTTAGGGTTTGTTGATGTCCGTGGATAAGATCTACCGCAACAGGTAATTGCTCTCTATAGCCCTGACCAGGTTGGTCATGGTCGAGTAACAGGGGGTGGGTATCCCCAGCGCCTTTCCATATTCCACAACCTTTCCACCCAGAAAGTCGATTTCCGTGCGTGTCCGGTTGGCGACATCGACGCACATGGAGTCTTTGTGGATGCCAACCTTTTCAAGGTAGGCGAGGGCGGTTTTGAGGTAGTCTTCTCCCAGGTCGTATCCCATGGCTCTGGCAATGGTCAGTACCTCTGTGAAACAGCCCTCGGCTATCTCCCTCGTAGGGGGGAATTCCAACGCTTCCTTGATGGTTTTGTCCGTCACAGCACAGATGGAAGCCATCGTACATTTCATGATCATTTTTTTCCAGACGTACAATTTGATGTCATCGACACACTGCGTGTCCAGTCCGCCCTCTGTCAGGATCTCGGCGACCCTTGATCCCATGGGTTGGTTCTCGGGGACGAGAGCACCCAGGTGGTTGGGGCGGTTGAAAAAGGCAGCGGACACTTCGCATGGGCCGCGCAATGAAACGCCGTAATTGAGTGTCATGCGAAAGACGGCATCGGCACCGAAGACATCCGCGATGACATCCTCGGTCCCCAGGCCGTTGTGGGTGCTGACGATCTTCATGCCCGGCTGGAAAATCTCCTTCAGAGCATCGATCACCGCATGCAGATGGAATGTCTTGGTTGCGATGAAAATGAGATTTGGATTGTACCCCTTGAGCCCCGTGATCCGTTCGACAACGTTGTGAACGGAAACGCGGTAATTGAGCTCTCCCGAAACGATTATTCCATTCTTTTTCAGTTGATCTTTGAGACCAGCCCTGCGGGCCACGAGTACGGCTTCCGGGTTCCGAGCGAGCAGGGCTGCGGCCAGAACGGCGCCCGTTGCTCCAATCCCCACCACAGCAATCCTGGGATCATCCATTGTTTCAAACCCCTTTCATAGTGAGAGAGCCTGTTTCGCGCCCCATCCCCTGCAATGTTGTTGACTTCACCAACTTTCGTCATTCCGGCGAAAGCCGGAATCCAGGCAAATTAAAGACTTTCTGGACCCCGGTTTTTACCGGGGTGACGTTAAGCCCGCAACATTGATCACCCCGGGCGAGGTTTCCTTTGCCGTGAGGGACGGAACAGCAAAATTTCAAAAACAGAAAAGTTTTACTTGACAGACAGAAAAACCCTGATTTATAGTTTCTCTCAATGCGATAATGGAGTCTCGAATTAGGAGAAACTTTGTGAGCAAATCATTCGGCACTCTGGAAAAAGCGATGGAAATCCTCCGCCTCTTCAGTTCCGAGCAGCCGGAGCTCTCCGCTCCCGAGGTCGCAGAAAAGCTCGAAATGCCCTTGAGTACAGTCTACAAGTACCTGCAGGTTTTCTACAACAAGAAATTCCTATCCAAGGATGACCGTACCAGCAAGTTCTTCCCCGGCCTCACCATCCTCAAGCTGGGGCTTCTAGCGGCCAAAAAAATCTCCGTCATGGAAATTGCCTCCCCCTATTTGAAGTCTTTGGCCGATCGTTCTCTCGAAACTGCGGTTTTGACCGTCCTGGACGGACGCAATGTCATGTGCGTCGACATCATCGAAAGTCCGAGGGCGGTGAAGTTCATTACTGCCAAAGGCAATATGCTGCCGTTGTATGCAGGTTCTCCCGGAAAGGCCGTCCTGGCCTTTAAAGATCCGACGTTCATCGACGAGCTGATTGAAACGACAGGTCTTGCCCGGTTGAACAAGAACACCATCACGGAATCCCAGCGGATCAAAGAGGAGCTGGCGGCCATTCGCAGGCAGGGATTCAGCGAGAGCGATTCAGAATTCGAATCCGATGTTTGCTCCGTGGCCGCGCCCATTTTCGATTACAAGGGGCAGGTCATTGCTTCCATTGCCGTTGCGGGTCCGGCGGAACGTGTTTTTCGAGAGAACAAGCAAAATCTGATCGATCTGGTGAAGGAATGCGCCCAGGGGATTTCCTCAGAATTGGGGCATGGAGACGGTCCGGGAAAGCGTCGCCGGTCATGAGGCGGCCCTCGGCGGTGGATGGCCATGAGGGGGGTGGGCTCCCTTCGGTCCATGAGAAAGACGCCAAAGGCTTTCCCGCTGCATCCTGCGTGGGCGTTGGGCCGCATGCATTGACACTTACCACGACGAGGAAGCTCCACATGAGCCAAAACACAGCAGGATTTCATCGAAGTGGCTCCAACGCCGGGGCGCGGCACGGCCTTCCCGAGACGTATCCGGAGGATCAGGGCTCCAAGAACAGGGGGCCTCCGGCTGATCCCTGCCGTGGGCGTTGGCGTGGAGACCGTACCGTTTGTTGATAATGACGAGTGAGTAGACGACCTAGATTAAGGGAACGATCATGCACAAATTACTTTCAGAACAGCGCGGCAAGAAAATGCTCCTCCTGGGCAACGAAGCGATTGCGAGGGGGGCCGTTGAAGCAGGGCTTGCCATTGGCGCGACCTATCCCGGCACTCCATCGTCGGAAATCTCAGCCGCTTTTTTCGAGATCTCTCGCGAGAGCGACCTGTACTTCGAGTACAGCACCAATGAAAAGGTGGCCCTCGAGGTGGCGGCTGCCGCGGCAAACTCCGGCGTGCGCAGCATGGCCATCATGAAGCATGTGGGATTGAATGTCGCTGCCGATGCCCTCATGACCCTCGCCTATGTCGGTGTGAAAGCCGGCATGGTGATTCTCACGGCGGATGATCCCTTCATGTTTTCCAGCCAGAACGAGCAGGACAACCGCTACTATGGAAAGCTTTCGGGGCTCCCCGTCCTGGAACCCTCGTCGGTCGAGGAAGCCAAGGAAATGATCAAGCACGCCTTTGATCTTTCGGAGAAGCTCCAGGAGCCGGTCCTGTTCAGAACGACCACCCGCATCAATCACTCCACGGGAATCGTCACCCTCGGCGATATCGCTCCCGTCAAGACGACCGGCGACTTTGTCAAGGATCCGTTCAGCTATGTCACCGTCCCGGCTGTATCGAGAAACCTCCATGTAAAACTACTGAAGCACTGGGACGAGGCCAAAGGCCTTTCTGAAGGTTCTTCGTACAATTTTACGGAAGGGAACGGCCCCTGTGGGATCGTCTGCAACGGCGTCAGCTACAATTATGTTTCGGATGCGGTGAAGGACCTCCAGTGCGAAGACAAGGTCAAAATCTTGAGGGTCGGGTTCTCCAACCCCATGCCCGAGGCTGTTGTCAAAAGCTTCCTCAAGGGGTGCGAGAAAGTCCTGGTCGTGGAAGAGGGCGAGCCCTTCATGGAAGAGGCCGTCAAGGCCTTCGCCCAGGAAGAAGGGATCACCATCCCCATCAAGGGAAAGGGGCCGGGGCAGTTCTCCAGGCTGTACGAGTTCGATCCGGCCATGGTGAGGAGGGTGCTTGCGGATTACTTGAATGTTGCCTATGAACCGGCCGGTGTTGTGGATGTGTCCGATCTCCCGGAGATTCCCCAGCGGCCACCCAACCTGTGCGCGGGCTGCTCCCATCGGGCGACCTTCTACATCGCCAAGCAGGCTGCCGCGGGAATGGAAACGATCTTTCCCACGGACATCGGCTGCTACACCCTCGGGGTGCTCCCTCCACTTTCCACGGCGGATTTCCTCATCTGCATGGGTTCCTCGGTAACGACCTCCTGTGGTTTTTCCAAGGCAACCAAGAAGAAGGTCATTTCCTTCATCGGGGATTCGACCTTCTTTCACAGCGGCATACCCGGGCTCATCAACGCGGTCTTCAACAACCACAACTTCACCCTGTTCATTCTGGACAACGGCACGACGGCCATGACGGGCCACCAGCCGAACCCTGGCGTGGAAATGGAGAGGCTCGGCCTGTCCGGATACGGCCGTATTGCCATTGAAGATGTCGTGCGGGCCGTTGGGGTTAAGGAAGTGACCGTGATCCAGCCCTTCAAGGTGAAGAAGAGCATCGAAGCGGTCAAAAAGGCCTTTGAATACCAGGGAGTATCGGTCGTCATTTCCAAGGAGATGTGCACGCTGTACGCCAAGCAGTTGAAGCTGCAGCGGGGACAGAGGTATCGGGTGACCGACAAGTGCAAGAACCATCGCGACTGCATCAACCAGTTGGGGTGTCCGGCCTTCTATCTGCGTGACGGCAAGGTTCAGATCAATCCCATGCAGTGTACAGGCTGCGCGGTGTGCGCCCAAATTTGCCCTGAAAACGCAATCCTGCCCATAAAAGACTAAAACAGCCGGGGATGAAATGAGCACAACACGAATCATACTAGTAGCGGTAGGCGGACAAGGAAACCTTTTGGCATCCAGTGTGTTGGGTGAAGCCGCACTCCTCTCGGACATTCCCGTGCGGATGAGCGAGATACACGGCATGGCCCAGCGAGGGGGCGTGGTGGAATCGGCGATGGTGTTTGGAGATGCCAGGAGCACCGTCATTTCGGATGGGGAAGCGGACGTCCTGGTGGGGTTCGAGCCCTCGGAGACGCTGCGTGCCCTGAGAAAATGCAACAAGGACACGGTGGTGGTCACCAACTTGGAGCCGTCGCCTCCCTTCACGGTGGCCATTGGCAAAGGGAAGTATCCCGACCTGGATGAATTGCAGAAGCTGATTCGCGCCAAGACCGCCCGGCTCATCGCCATCGATGCGGTGAAGCTGGCGCGTGAAGCGGGAAACGAGCTTTCGGTGAACATGGTTTTGCTGGGAGCCCTCATTCAGACGGGAAAGCTTCCCATCAAGGCCGAGACGGTTAAGGAAGCGATTCGAAGCAAGACGAAGCAGGCGTTTGTCGAGTCCAACATTAAAGCTTTTGAGCTGGGTTTTTCAGCAGCGCAGACAGAAAGGAACTGAAAGATGCCCTACAACGACCAATTTGAGTGTATGCCCTTTGAAGAGTTGCAGAAGTTTCAGCTGGCGAAGCTGAAGGAGACGGTGGCCTGGCTGTATGAAAGGGTCCCTTTCTACAAGAACAAATTGGATGAGCTGGGCATCAAGGCAGACGACCTCAAGCGTGTCGAAGACATCAGCAAGCTCCCGTTCACGGTCAAGACCGACCTGCGGGACAATTATCCCTTCGGGCTGTGCGCCGTGCCTCTGAAGGAAGTCGTGCGAGTGCATGCCTCCTCCGGAACGACGGGGAAGCCCATTACCGGTCCCTATACCGTTGGCGACCTGGATCAGTGGAGTGAATGCGTCGCCAGGGTGCTGTGGGCGGCAGGGGTTCGGGAAGATGACATCTTTCAGAACGCTTACGGACATGGTCTGTTCACCGGAGGTTTGGGATTGCACCAGGGCGCAACCCGTCTTGGCTGCACCGTTGTTCCCACCAGTTCCGGCATGACGGAAAGGCAGATTTTGATCATGAAGGACTTCGGCACCACTGGTATTTGTTGTACGCCGTCGTATGCGTTGACCATTGCCGAGCGCGCGGAGGAGTTGGGCACCCCTCTCAAGGACCTGCCCCTGCGGGTGGGCGTGTTTGGCGCCGAGCCCTGGACCAACGCCATGCGCCAGGAAATCGAGGAAAGGATGGGGATCAAGGCGAGAGACATCTACGGCCTGACGGAGCTTGGCGGCCCCGGCATGGCCTATGAGTGTGAAGCCGAAAACGGTCTGCACATCAACGAGGACCACTTCATTGCCGAGATCGTCGATCCCATCACCCTGGAACCGGTACCCATGGGGGAGCGCGGCGAGCTCGTCCTCACCGCCATTCAGCGGCGCGCCATGCCTCTGCTCCGCTACCGCACCAAGGACATCACGACCCTGAGAAGAGAGAAATGTTCCTGCGGCAGTACCTTTGTCAAGATGGACAGGATCACCGGCCGTTCGGACGACATGCTCATCATCAACGGTGTCAACGTTTTCCCCTCCCAGATCGAATCACTCTTGAAGGACTTCGAGGAAGTAGAGCTCCAGTATGTACTCCATGTGGGCAAGAAGAAGCACCTGGACCAGGTGAATCTCCGAGTGGAAGCCAAGCAGGATGTCTATGACGCTGGGCCCGAGAAGATTGTCCAGGTGGAAAAGAAGATCAGCTCTCATATCAAGGGGATACTCGGGGTCGGCGTAGGGGTTGAGCTGGCTGCCCCCAAGGCCTTGACACGCAGTGAGGGGAAAGCGGTCCGCGTGATCGATGAAAGACCCAAATAAAGGTGTGGGTAGATTCTCATGGCATTCTAACCAAAACAAGGAGATTTTATGGAGGCTTCCGTTGTTAACCCTGCATTGTCGTGGACGGTCTGGGTGCTGTTGATGGTCGCTATTACCGTCTTTTGCCTTGTCGGCACATGGCTGATCGCAAGGAGGTTGGAGGAATGAGCACAACATTTTTGAGCATTCCGGAGCCGTCGACCGGTATGGTTGTGGGCTCCATCATTGGGGCCGCCTGCCTCCTCGGACTTGCGGTCCTCTTGGGTGCCCTGGCGAAGAGGCAGTGGAAATCCTACGACGAATACCTTGTGGGCAAAAGGGACATCGGCCCTTGGGTGACGGGGCTCGCACTCACCGGCTCGTATATTTCTGGCTGGGCCTTTTGCGGAAGCACGGCCGTGGTCTACAAAGTCGGTTTCTCGGGCATGTGGTTCGCCGGCATCTGGACGCTCGTGGGCATCATCCCCACCGTTTGGCTTGCTGCAACGAAAACGAGGGAGTTTTCCGAGAAGCTGGGCTCTGCGACCATCACGGAAACGATTGGACGCCGTTTTGAATCGAAAGCTCTCCAGACACTTGTTGCCGTCAGCATGCTCTTCTTCCTCTTCATCTATTCCGTCGGACAGTTGAAAGCAGCGGGGGCCGTATGGTACGCGGTCACCGGTCTTCCCCCGTTCTGGTGCCTTCTCATCTCTGTCATCATCGCGTGGATTTTCCTTGCTCTCGGTGGGTATACGGGGACCCAGTGGTTCATTGCAGTCAAAGGTGCGTTTCTGGGCTTCGTGGGGGGAGTGCTGGGGGTCTGGGCCATCATCCATGCCGGGGGGTTCAGCAATATATCCGACGCCCTCATGGCCCAGAAGCCCAGTCTCATGGCCCTGATGGATCCCACCCTGCCGAAAGTCGGAGTGACGCAGCTCTTCTCCAGCATGGTGGGCATCATGGCCACTCCCGTCATCTTCGTCACCATGGCCGTGGGATTTCCACACAATGTCAGCCGGTTCCTGGGCATGAAAAAATTGAACCGGAGGGATTTCATCACCCTTTGTGCCGTGGTCTGGTTGACGGCGGGCATTCCCGTCATGCTCGACTGCTCCAGCAACGGGCTGGTGGCTCGAATGATCTTCGGAGAGAACCTCCTCGCCAACAAGCAGTGGGGCCCGGACCTGGCCGCTCCCATGCTGGCATGGGCCATCGGTGGGTCGGGTTTGATCTCGCTCTATGTCACCGGCCTCGTTGGAGCCGCACTGGGGACTCTGTCGGCCATGGTCTTCATCATGAGCGCCAATGTCACCCGGGATATCATCAAGCTGTGGAGACCGCAGACCTCCGATAAATCCCTGCTCAGCCTCGGCTACGTGCTGATTGCTCTCTTCCTGTTCCTCCCCTTCTACTGGACTCTCAAAAGACCGCCCGAGCTGTTGGCCCTTTTCATGGGGTTGGCGGCCATGGGACTCGGCGCCATCTTCTTCTTCGTCAACGTTATTTCCTACTACTGGAAAGGGGCCACGAAACTGGGCGCCATGCTCACCGTTATTTATGGCACCATCGCCGCTCTGTGGGGTGGCTGGGCCGTATTCGGCCGCAGTCCGGCCCTGCTCGGCATGGGCACCATGGAATGGATACTCATCGGCGGCTGCGCCGTCACATACTTTGGGGGCAGCCTGATTTCCAAAGCGCCTTCACAGGAATTGCTCGACAAATTGTTTGATAAAAAGAAGGTGGCTGCAGGGAAGGCATAGCCGGCCCACGCTTAGAAGCAGCCGCAAAAGCGAAGACCCATGGGGGATTCAGGGCGAAGCTCCCTCCAATGCCCCATGGGCCTCGTCAAAAAGGAGATTTTCATGAAGCTCAAACAAATCGTGTTGTCCATAGAGAATGCCCCGGAGAGACTCTACGAAGTCACCAACGCTCTGGGAGAGGCAGGGATCAACCTGAGAGCGCTCAACCTGGTAGACACCGGCGAGTTCGGGCAGCTCCGACTTCTGGTCTCCGATGTGGCCACCGCGCGGCGGATTCTCATGGAGATGCAGATGCCTGCCTTCATCACCGAGGTGATCGCGGCGGAGATCCCGGATGTTCCCAAGAGCCTTGCCAACATCCTGAAGCCCCTGAAGGATGCGGGGGTTTATCCCACGAGCATGTACGCGTTCCATGGCTCTTCCCACGGCAAAGCCGTCATGATCTTCCGGTTCAGCGACAACGACAGGGCGATCGAGATTTTCAAGGAAAAGGGTGTAACACTCCTGGATGCTAAAGCTTTTGGAATTCTGGAAAGCGGCAAATAGATAGAGAAGGAAGAGTGCGATGACAAGTGAAAATCCTGGCTTTAGTCCAAAAAGGTTTGCCATCATCGGTGCCGGCCCGGTGGGATGTATCGTGGGTGCGTTTCTCTCCAAGGGCGGCTATGACGTTACCCTGTGTGACGTCATCCACGAACTGGTGGATCCTGCCGCAACGACGGGGATCACCATCGAGGGTGCGGAACAGATTCATCAAAAGGTCACCCGTACCTGCCACTCGGTCGACGAGCTGCCAAAATACAATCCCGATGTGATTTTCATTACCGTAAAAGCCAACGCCCTGCCCTTGATCATGTCGGCCATCGAGGAATTCTACAAAGAGGGCATGTATGTCATCAGCTGGCAAAACGGAATCGATACGGAGCTCGAGGTTTCCAAGGTGCTCGGCGATAAACCGGTCATGCGGGGGGTCGTCAACTGGGGATGCGGCCTCAAGGGGCCCTGCCATGTCGTCATGCCGTTCCATCATCCGCCGCACTATTTACAGGAGCTTGCACCGGAATCCGCTCACGCAGCCAAGGCCGTGGCCAGGGTATTGACCGAATGCGGGCTCCCCACCGAGCACACGGACAAGATCGTACCGATGGTATGGCAGAAATCCATCATGAATTCGTGCATGAATCCCGTCTGCGCCGTCACGGGCCTCACCATGGCACAGGCTACGACGGACCCCATTGTTTTCGGACTGGTGGACGCCCTCATGAAGGAATGCATCCAGGTGGCACGGGCCAATGACATCTTTCTCGGGTGGGACTATTACCCGAAGGCTGTCAAGTATATGAAATCGGCGGGGAATCACAAGCCGTCCATGCTGATGGACATCGAAAACAAGCGCCGCACCGAGATCGATTACATGAACGGCAAGTTCATCGAGTACGGAATCCAGGCGGGCATTCCCACTCCTTACAACAGCACACTGCAATCGCTGGTGAAGGGATTGGAATCCACCCTGCGTCCCAGCAAATGATCACTGCCATGGCCCGGGAAAATGATGTTGACTTAACCAACTTTCGTCATTCCGGCGAAAGCCGGAATCCAACAAAATAACTACTTTCTGGACCCCGGTTTTCACCGGGGTGACGTTAAGCCAACGACATTGTGGCCCGGGAGAGACCTGACAATACACTGAAGGTCTCCCGGGGTCATTCCCGCACCCTTTGGCCGGGAGCTCAGGTCTTTCCAAAGGCTGGACCCCCGCAGAAGACAAGCGGGGGTGACGGAGAAGGGACTTTTTGGAAAAGCAGCAGGAATGCGAACCAGGGGCATGTAAGGCATGAATCCCATCTATGTCGGAGTCGATGTCGGTGCGTCCAGAACGAAGGTTGCCGTTCTTGACCTGTCGAAGCGCCTCATCGGATACAGCATCAAGAAATCCGGTACCGACTTCTCCAAAACAGCGGCGGAATGCCTCAAGACCTCCCTGGAAATGGCGGGGTGCACCGAGGCGGACATGGTGGGCACCGTGTCCACCGGCTATGGCAGGATGAATGTGCTGTTCGCCCGGGAGACGAAAAGTGAGATAGGCTGCCATGCCAAGGGCTCCTATCTCTATTTCCCCATGGCCATCACCATCATCGACATCGGGGGGCAGGACAACAAGGTCATCAAGCTGGATGAGAATGGACGACGCACGGGATTCAAAATGAATCGCAAGTGTGCTGCAGGGACGGGTGCATTTCTGGAAGAAATGGCCTTCCGCCTGGACATTCCACTGGATGAGATGAGCGTGCTGGCATCCCGGTCGACGAACATGGTGAAACTCGGGAGTTTTTGTACCGTCTTTTCCGCCACGGAGGTCCTGGAGAATATTCGCAATGGGAAAAAAGTGGAGGATATTGTCAAGGGTGTTTTCTTTTCCATGATCCAGAGAGTCCTGGAAATGGATTCTCTCACGGAAAATGTCGTCATGACCGGGGGAGTGGTGGAAAACAACCCTTACATGGTCAGCATGGCCGAGGAACTGATCGGACGAAAAATCCTGGTCTCCGAACACCCTCAACTGGCTGGTGCAATCGGGGCGGCGCTTTATGCGATGGATTTGTTTCCTGCCCCATCGAGAGAGCTTTAGAAAGGGCACAAAATGGCTGCAGAAGAGGTTGTCCTCAGGCGTCTCAAGACTTCGAAAGATATTGGAAAATTCATGTCGGATTACTACCACGAGCTGGATGCCGCCTCCAAATCGGGTAAGCAAAAGATTGCATGGTGCACCAGCGTCGGCCCTGCAGAAATTCTCAGGGGCATGGGATTCCTCATCTATTTTCCGGAAACGCATTCGGCCATGCTGGGAAGCACCAGGATGGCCACCGAGCTGATCCCCAAGGCCAATGCCATCGGGTATTCGCCCGAGATTTGCTCCTACCTGACCGCCGACATCGGAGCGTTTCTTCAGGGGGTTACGCCTTTATCCAAGGCTTTTCCGGGCATCGAGAGCATTCCCGGCTGTGATGTGCTGGTCTACAACACCAATCAATGCCGTGATGTGCAGGATTGGTTTGCATGGTATTCGAGAAAGTTTGGGGTCCCTTCTGTGGGGATAGAGACTCATCGAAATGTTGGCACGGTTACCGATACACACGTCTCGTCCATTGTCGGGCAGATGGAAAGCCTTGTCGAACCCCTCGAGAAGATAGCCGGCAGGAGGCTCGACATGGATGAGTTGAAGCATGCAGTGGCTCTATCGCGTCAGTGCTCCGATCTCTGGGAGGAAGTCCTGGCTACGGCGGCGGCGGTTCCTTCCCCTCTCACATTTTTTGACGGGACGACCCTCATGGGGCCTGCCGTTGTCGGCCGAGGGACACAAAAGGCCATCGATGTATACAAGCTGCTCCTGGAAGAGCTCAATGAGCGCATCGCCCAGGGCGTCGGCGCCATCGGTGAGGAGAAGTATCGCATCTATTGGGACGGGATGCCGGTTTGGGGGCGTCTGGGCCCACACTCCAAGTTGTTTGCGGGGTTGAAGGCCAATGTGATTGCATCCACCTATTGCAGCAGCTGGATCTTCAGTGCGCTGGATCCCGAGAAACCGATGGAGAGCATGGCCAGGGCCTACACGGAGCTTTTCATTGTCCGTTCGGACGAATACAAAGAGAATTACATCAAGGGAAAGCTCGAGCTCTTCCATTGCGACGGCATCATTTATCATGATGCAAAAACCTGTCCCAACAATTCGAATTGTCGATATGGCTTGCCGCAACGCCTTCAGGCGCAGACCAATATTCCCGCATTGATGATCAACGGGGATCTCAATGACCTGAGACTCCTTTCCGATGAACAGACCAAGACGAATATCGAAGCGTTCATCGAACAACTGGAAGAGTCGAAGGCGTGAAATCGCCTCACTGATATTGTTCTGAGTCAATTGCTGAAGATTTCTTATGGAACATTTCTGGCTCCCGAGTCCCTGTTCGGGGGCCAAGGGGAACGGTTTTCTTTATCCAGAAAATTGAGACTTGACACTCAAAGACCGGCACACAATTTTGTTTCCGATATCGGAGGATTGAAATGGCTCACTGGTTGAATTTAGGGCAGAATTTTAAGGTCAATGCGAAAAAATTTGCCAACAAGGTGGCGCTGAAGGAGAGGAATCGAAGCTACACCTATGCCGAGACCAACGAACGGGTGAATCGACTGTCCCACAGCCTCCTGTCCCTGGGGCTGAAGAAAGGGGACAAGGTTGCCGTATTGATGGAAAACAGCACGGAAATCGTGGAACTGTACCTGGCAACGGCGAAGACCGGCCTCGTTTTCGTCCCCATCAACTTCCGGCTGGTAGGCCGGGAAGTCGAATACATCCTCAACAACTCGGACACAAAGGCGTTGTTTGTACACGATCAGTTTGCAGCTACTGTGGATGGGATCAGGGAGGATCTGGTCAACCTTCCGGCGGAAAACTTTTTTGTGGTGGGAAAAGAGAGTCCCGGCTACAAAGGGTATGAATCATTCCTCAGCGGAGGGAGTCCCGAAGAACCGGATTGTGAAGTACTGCCGGAAGATATCTGGATTCTCATCTATACGTCGGGAACGACCGGAAAGCCGAAGGGAGTGCTTCGCTCGCATGAGTCCCACTCGGCGTACTATCTCATCAATGCCCTGGAATTCGGCTTCACCCAGGACGACATCTGCATGAATGTGATGCCCCTCTGCCACATCAACTCCGTGTACTACACCTTCACCTTCCTCTATCTGGGCGGAACGGCGTACATTCACCCGGCCATGTCTTTCAGGGCCGATGAGGTGATCGAGATCATCGAAAGGGAAAAGATCACTTTCATCTCCCTGATTCCCACCCATTACAGCCTCATTCTCAACACGACGGAAGAGGCACGCAAGCGGGACGTGAGCTCCATCCGCAAACTGCTCTGTTCTTCGGCTCCCGTGCGGCAGAAGATGAAAATGGAGATCATGGAATTCTTCCCGGGCGTGCAGCTCTACGAAGCATACGGATCGACGGAAGGCGGGGTCGTCACGGTGCTCAAGCCCGAAGACCAGTTGAGGAAGCTCGGATCCATCGGTCGCGAATGTGTGGGAACGGATTTTATCAAGCTTCTGGGCGCCAATGGTGAGGAAGTTCCCGTCGGAGAAGTCGGTGAGATTTATTCCTCCGGGCCCATGCTGTTCACCGGATACTACAAGCTTCCCGAGAAGACGGCTCAGGCTTTCCAAGGAAAGTACTTTTCGGCCGGTGACATGGGTAGAAAGGATGCGGACGGCTTCTACAGCATCGTGGATCGGAAGGACAACATGATCATCACGGGTGGAGAGCACGTCTATCCCAGTGAGGTGGAAGAACTGGTGGGAAGCCATCAGTACGTGTATGACTGTGCCTGCATCGGGATGCCCGACGAAAAGTGGGGGGAAAAGGTGGCGATCATTGTCGTCCCCAAGCAGGGAGTATCCGAGGATTTGTTCAACGAACAGATCGTCAAGGACTATTGCAAAAGCCACCTGGCTGCTTACAAATGTCCCAAGGAGGTGGTTTTCATCACGCCGGAAGCGATGCCGCGCACCGCGACGGGAAAAATCCTGCACCGCGAGCTGCGGAAAACCTATGTGCGTTAACCATTGAGGAGTCTTTCTCCACCTGAGGGGCGGAGAGGGTGAAGCAGTGGTGTTGACTTAACCAACTTTCGTCATTCCGGCGAAAGCCGGAATCCAGGAACTAAAGACTTTCTGGACCCCGGTTTTCACCGGGGTGACGTTGAGTCAACAGCATTGACCTCCCCCGGGGTGCGTTGAAAGAGGGAATTCGAAATTATGCTGCCGCCCAGGGAATTCATCAAAAAAATCAGGCCGTTTTCTTTTCTTTCCAGCAAGGAGCTGGAAATACTGATGTCCGGTCTCGAGGTTGAGCTGATCCACAAGGGCAGGACCATCTACACAAAAGGTCAGGCGCGATCTTATGTCTACATGATCTTCTCGGGGCTGGTGGGACTCTTTGAAAATGATCTGCCCCTCGACCATTTCTCGAAGGGCGAAGTCTTCGGAATCGTCTCCATCAGGGGAAAGCCCTATGCCACGACCGCCAAGGCCCTGGAAGACACCATATGCTACCTGATCCCCGCGGATAAGTTCCACGATGTCCTCGAAAGCAACACCCGCTTTTCGTCCTTCTTTGCATCGTTTGTCGGTAGAAGTTTTAAATCCTTTAAGAGCATAGCTCTAGACCAGCAGGTTCCCGAGGAGGCGGTCCTCGTCCAGGAGATCGACAAGATCGTCTACAAGGATCCGGTGATTTGCGGACCCGGGGCTACAGTCAGAGATGCCGTTGCCCGGATGGACCAGCACGGGGTCAGCGCCATAGTCATCGTTGACGCCGAAGGTCAGCCCGAGGGCATCTTCACCCAGAAGGATCTGCGGAGAACCGTTGTTTCGGGTGATGTAAGGGATGCGGTGTCCTCGCATATGTCCTCCCCCGTCAAGACCATGGAGCCGACGGAGACGGTGTTCGACGCTCTCGCCGCCATGGTGAAGGCCGGAATCAACCATATGGTCGTGACCAGGGACGGCAAGGTATCCGGCGTTGTCACCCGAGACGACATCCAGGTCCACCTGGGGCCATCCTCTTCCATCACGGCATTTTTCAGCAAAATCGGCAAGGCCGTCTCCGTCGACGAGCTGAAGCATATTTACAGCAATATCAACAAATCCGTGGCAAAGCTCGCGTCTGTGGGATTCAGCTTTTACAGGCTGACCAGGATGATCACGTCGGTGCATGACACGCTCCTCAGCAAGGTGATAGAAGCCCAACTGGGGGAAGCTGCAGCCGATCGTTTCCTGTGGCTGAACATGGGGAGCTCCGGTAGAAAGGAACAGGTCATCGCTACGGACCAGGACAGCGCTCTTGTCTACAGGGGGGAGGGAGAGGACTGGAAGGGCGCCGCTCAGGAGGTCGTCGAGGTGCTGGCCAAAATCGGCATCGCAAAATGCCGTTCCGGCTTCATGGCCTCCACGGCCCAATGGAACCAGAGCCTGTCCACCTGGAAGGATTACTTCAACACCTGGTTTTATGACCCCGTTCAGGATCATGTGCGCTACCTCTCCATTTTTCTCGACATCAGACCCGGGTACGGGGACCCGGATCTGTATCGGGAGCTCACCGATTGGATACGATGGCACATCACCGCCAAAGCCATCCGGCGCCTGGCATACGATGCCATCATGATAGAGCCTCCCCTGGGGATCTCCGGGATTGTGGGCCTCATTACAGGGGTGGACCTGAAGACCTTCGGGATCTATCCTTTGGTGAACGGGGTGAGGGTGCTGGCCATAGACAATGACATGGTCCAGGTGACCAACACCATGGAGCGGTTGGAAGGACTGAAGGCGAGAAATGTGATCGGAGAGGATATGTGCCATGATCTGCTGGAAGCTTACGCTTTCATGCAGGACTTGAGACTGAAGCACCATTCCCGGTCCGTGCTGGATCGGAACGCGGTGGACAATCGCATCAGAGTGAAGGAGCTGGACAAGGTGGATCTCCTGATTTTGAAAGAATCCCTGAAGATCATCGCCTCTTTTCAGAAGTTCCTCATGAAGAAATACGATGTGAAACGGGCCGATTCATATATCACTTCGGTTCTTGTCGGTCCACCCTCTGCAGCGGACCAGAGCTCTTGACCGGACCTGGAGGCCACCCATGGCGCTTGCCGATGAGAGGTACTGTTCGGTCGATCTGGAGACGACCGGACTCAATGTGAAAAAGGATGAGATACTCTCCTTTGCGAGTGTTCCCATCCGGTCCTCCAGAATTGTCGTGGGTGACTCCTATTGCACGTTGATCCGACCGGAGAACTACAAACTGGAGGCCATGAAGTATCACGGGATCAGTAAAACAGATCTGGAAGGTGCTCTGCCCTTCAGTGCGCTGGCCGATACGATACTCCGCTCCCTCGACGGCATTCTGGTGGGGCATTCGGTGGAATACGACTACAGGTTTCTGAAACGCTATTTCAAAAAAATCGGCGTAAAATTCAAGAAGGATTTCATCGATATCAACCTGGTTGAAAAATGGCTGGATCAATGCTGCGGAAAGCTGGGCCAGGCCATGCCCTTCGACGCCATCATGAAGCGCTACGGCCTCGAGGCGGATTACAGGCATAACGCTCTTGCCGACGCTTTTTTTGCCGCCCAGATCTTTCAAATGCAGATGATGAGACTGGAGCAACAGGGAATAGAATCCGCCAGGCAGCTCATCAAGGCCGTAAACCGCTGCACCTATGCCATATGGTGACGGACCCGCTTCTTTCCGGAAGATGACTTCTGAATCCCTCCTCAGACGAGGCGTATTGCGGGCTCACCGTGCTGTGTCGCCTGCCCCACCTGCCGGGCGGAGGTGACTCCCGCGGCATGAAGCGCTTTCAGCAGCGAATCCGCCTGGTCGCCCTCCACAGCGAACAAGAGTCCTCCCGATGTCTGAGGGTCAAACAGCAGTTCATGCTGCGCGGAAGAGAGCTTCACCCTGATGTCCAGGCGCTCTTGAACGAGCTTGCGGTTGGCGGCGTTGCTTCCCGTCGTCTGCTTCTTCCCGTACATTTCCAGCGCATGGGGATAATAGGGTAGACGATCGTAGAAAAGATCGATGGCTACACCGCTTCCCCCGGCCATTTCCAGGGTGTGCCCGAGGATTCCAAAACCGGTGATGTCGGTGCATGCATGGATCTGGAACTGGAGGGCTGTTTCGAGGGCCTGCCGGTTGAGGCCCGCCACTTCGGGGAGAATGGCTTCCAGTTCAGGCCAGGGCAGCTTGCGGGCCCTGCATGCATTGAAGAGCACCCCTGTTCCCAGAGGCTTGGTCAGGATGAGGACGTCTCCGGGCTGGACTCCCTTGTTGGTCAAAACGCGGTCCGGGGGAACAACCCCCGTGACGGCCAGACCGTATTTGGGCTCCTCATCGTCCACGGAATGCCCTCCCGCCAGGGACGCGCCGGCCTCTTCCACTTTTTCATGGCCTCCTCGCAGCATCTCTTTCAAAATGTCCATTCCGAGCTTCTTGGAGGGATACATGACCAGGTTCAGGGCCATGATGGGGCGTCCGCCCATGGCGTAAATATCCGACAGGGAATTGGCCGCTCCAATGCGACCGAACCATACGGGATCATCCACCGGGGGAGTGATGAAATCCACCGTGGATATGACGGCGAGCTCCCCTGTCAGGCGATAGACCGCCGCGTCATCGCTCGATTCGAAGCCGACCAGGAGGTTGGCATCCTTCGGTGCGGGAAATCCCCGCAGCGCATCCGACAGAGCCGTCGGACCGATTTTAGCCGCTCAGCCGCAGGTGCGGGCCAGACCAGTCAGTGTTTTCTTCTTGCTGAAAAAGTTCATTTTCCTCTCTTGATCCGCCGGCTTTCCGCGACGGATGGACTCTGGCATTCAACTCCAGCCCCCCATGCCCTACCCCTCAACGACGCAAATGACGCTGCGGCGCTATGCCGGGAGGGTCTCAAAGTATCTGCAATGCCTATATACACTGTCAGAGCATTAGTAAAATCGGATTTTCCGATTTCAATAGAATATTTAATGGAAATAATCTATTTGAATCCTGCACGCTGAAGGGACAGAAATACTCATACGGGAAAATCGATTTCCATTCAACGGCGAATGAGCGGCGCGCATTGATGGAGGATAGACCAAGGGTTCTTGAAGAGCAGCCGTCGCACACTTTCTGCCGCCTCCCTGTAATCTTTGAAGGCGTTGAGGGCGGGCAGGCTGCCGGCAAGGGCTCGAAGGAGTCGGGAAGAGAGCGGGGGATGGCTGAGGATAAGCCGGTGGATCGGCTGAGCGGTATGGTCGCAAGCTGTGTGGAATGCTGGATGTGCCAGCAGGAATGCGAGTTCCTGAGTCACTACGGCACGCCGAAGCAGCTGGCCCGGACCTTTGACCCCGGCATCCAGGCGCTCCGGGATGCGCCTTTTGCATGCAGCCTCTGTGGACTTTGTGAATCCGTCTGCCCGGTGGGGCTGAGCCCGGCAAGGATGCTCCTGGAAATGCGTCGGCGGAGCGTGAGGCACACTTGCGCCGCATACTCCCAGCATGGGAGGATTTTCCAGTACGAAGCCCGCGGAATCTCGAGGCGCTACACTCATTATGCCCTTCCCCGGGGCTGTGACACGGTCTTCTTTCCGGGATGTACCCTTTCGGGTGCCCGTCCGGAGACGGTGCTTCAAGTCTTTCAATGCCTGCGCGGCCACAGTCCATCGCTGGGGATCGTGCTCGACTGCTGCACCAAGCCGTCTCATGATTTGGGGCGCCAGGAGTACTTCGAAGCCGTCTTCGGCGAAATGAAAGCCTATCTTCTGGAGCATGGAGTGCGGACGGTGCTGGTGGCATGCCCGAGCTGCTACAGCGTTTTCAAGGAATATGGAGGGGATCTGGCCGTGCGAACGGTTTATGAGCTCCTGCTCGAGGCGGGGCTGCCCCGGGGTGGGACTGCTTCGGGAACCGTGACCGTGCACGATCCCTGCGCCGTCAGGGATGAGCAGGCCATCCACGAGGCGGTGAGGGCGCTGATACGCGCCCAGGGCCTTCCTATCCAGGAAATGGAGCACCATGGAAGGACGACTCTTTGCTGCGGTGAAGGAGGAGCGGTGGGTTTCTTTTCCCCGAAGTTTTCTCGAAATTGGCGTGACCGCAGAAAGATGGAAGCCGCCGACCGCAGGATCATCACCTATTGCTCAGGCTGCGTGAATCTTCTGGGAGCTGTTACGCCCACCAGTCATGTCCTGGACCTGATTTTTGAGCCGCGCGCCACGCTGGCCGGCAAAATCCGGGCGTCCAAAGCACCCTTCACCTACTGGAATCGGTTGCGGCTCAAAAGGCGTTTCAAGAAAACCTTGAAGGCGGCGGTGACGCGTGAAAGAAATTTGTACTGATGGGTGGAAAGACCTGGCCGAGGTCGAGATCCGGCCGGGAAGAGGGGAAATGCCATGAAACTCGATGCAGGGGCCACTGACTGGCAGACCAAGCCCACGGATCGTTTTGTACTCAAGTGGATCAAATGCAACCTGTCCGCCCGCATCACTCCCGGGCTGGTGCAGGTGAAAGGGCTCCAGCCGTGGATGATCACCCTTGCGGGTTCAGCAACGGCGGTCCTCGCCGGGATCGTCTTTGCAGCGGGATGGGGATGGCTCGCCGGGAGTTTGGCTGCGTGTGCTCAGGTGCTGGACGGAGTCGATGGGCAATTTGCTCGGCTGACAGGGCGCCAGAGCAAAGCAGGGGCCTTTTGGGATTCCGTCCTGGACCGCTATGCCGATGGAGCCATGGTGATGGGGCTGGGGATTTACCTTTACCGATTGCCTTTTGCCTGCCCTGCCTGGATGCTGGGGGTGCTGGCGGCTCTGGCCCTCGTGGGGAGTAACCTCGTCAGTTATTCCAGCGCCCGCGGCGAAAGCCTGGGATTGGACCTGAGACCCCCGACCCTTGCCAGCAAAGGGACGCGTACCAGCGTCATGATCCTTTGCGCCTGGGGGAGCCTCTTCTGGGCGGGACTGCCCATGGCGGCGCTCGTCTACCTTGCGGTGCATCCCAACCTGGCGGTCCTGGGGCGCCTCCTGCGGACCCTGCGCGACGGGCGGCCCCTTTGACATTTGGGTGCTCCACGGCGCTCCCGCGAGATGAGGATTGGACATGGTTGAATGCGGAGTGATTCACGGCCGATTTCATGTACTGCACAACGATCATCTGCACTACCTGCTGGCAGGCAAATCCCGGTGTCGCCATCTGGTGGTGGGGATCACCAATCCCGATCCGCTGCTGACAAGGGATGATCCGGCGGACCCCCATCGGAGCAGCCCGGGGGCGAATCCCCTCACTTATTTCGAACGTTATACGATGGCGCGACATGTCTTACTCGAGGCGGGAATTCCTCCTGAGGATTTTTCCATTGTCCCCTTTCCCATCAACCTCCCGGAGCTCTACCGCTATTACTTGCCCATGGATGCCGTTTTCTATCTCACCATTTACGATTCCTGGGGGCGGAGAAAACTCGAGCGCTTCCAAAGTCTTGGATTGAAGACGGAGATCCTTTGGGAAAGGCCCCTGCAGCAGAAGGGGCTGAGCGCCACCGATATTCGCAGGAGCATGGTCCGGGGAGAGCCCTGGGAGCATCTTGTGCCGCCGGCCGCGGCAGCTCTCATGCTGCGGTGGGGGATTCCCGAGCGGCTCAAGGCCCTCCACGGGGAGTGACGGGGATCAAAGAGCGTCGGAAGGATCTGCCGGCCCGGATGGAGCCGGGGATCAGACCTTCTTTTCCGCCACAAGCCTGGCAAAGTGCTCGAAGGAACGGTCATAAGTCGCTTCGGCGTCTTTGGGAAAACAGCATCCCGGAAGCTGCCGGCTTTTCAGGTGATACTGAATGCACTCGCAGCACAGGCCCTTCCGGGAGCACGATGCATAGCTGCAGCTGCAATGTTCCAAGTTCTGTTCTTTCTTGCACTCCATGAAAACCTCTCCTTCGCAGCCTGCCTAATGAGCGTCCCCTGAATGCTTTCCGCCTTTAAAAATCACCACACCCATGGCGCACAGCAGCAGAATTTCATAGACCAGCACCGCAGTCCAGTTACCTGCAATGGACCAAACCAGGCCTCCGCCCACGATCCCCGGCACGCCTGTCAGAATAAGCATACCCACTTGCCACGGCCAATTCATATGTCTTCCTCTCGACAGTATCCCAATGTTTGATGGAAAGCCTCGCCAGGCAGTCCTGTTCCCCGTCGCTCTCCACCGCCGGAAGGAAGACAGCGGGGAGGCTGCGTTGGAAGTTTTCTAGCACAACCCCACGTCGGGATCAACGCCTTACGCGGCCCCTCCCTCCAAAAGGCCCCTGAGCCCTTGCCCTTCGGGATCACGGAATGATAGGATGGCCAAAAAATCGAAATCGAGTGCAGAATGAAAGCCCTGGACACCGTGACAGCTTGGGAGGATGCCTGATTCAATATGTTGATCTTGGGGGTGGAAACATCTTGTGACGAAACGGCTGCCGCTGTTGTGGAGGATGGGAAGCGGATTCTCTCCGATGTCATTGCCAGCCAGATTGCCATACACAGCCCCTACGGCGGTGTGGTTCCCGAGCTTGCCTCCAGGAAGCACGTGGAAGCCGTTCTTCCCGTCATGGACCGGGCCCTGACGGAAGCCGGGGTATCTGCGGAGCAGCTCGACGCCATTGCCGTGACCCAGGGGCCCGGGCTGGTGGGTGCTCTGCTCGTGGGGATCGGCGCCGCCAAGGCCATGGCTTATGCACTGGGCAAGCCCCTCATTGCCGTCAGTCACCTGGAAGGGCACATGCATGCCGCCTTTCTGGGACAGGACCCTCCGGCCGAGCCCTTCATCTGCCTGGTGGTTTCGGGAGGCCACACGGCCCTCTACCGGGTGGACCCCGACGGGGAGAGCCACTTCATGGGATCCACGCGGGATGATGCCGCCGGGGAAGCCTTCGACAAGGTGGCCAAGCTCCTCGGGCTGGGGTATCCGGGCGGAGTAGAGATCGACCGCCTTGCGGTGAAAGGGGACCCCACCGCCATTCTCTTCCCAAGAGCCTTCAAGGAAAGGGATTCCCTGGAGTTCAGCTTCAGTGGCTTGAAGACATCTGTTGCCAATTATGTTCGTGCTCACGGACTTCCTGGAGATGCCCAGGGAGTTTCGGGTGCTTATCGCCTGGAGGATTTGGTGGCCAGCTTCCAGGAGGCCGTGGTGGATGTCCTGGTGACCAAAACCGTGAAAGCCGCCCAGATGTCTGGAGCCACGGATGTGGCCGTGGTGGGAGGGGTGGCGGCCAACAGTCGCCTCAGGCACCGCCTGATGGAAGCGACCGCCCGGGAGGGATTGACGCTTCACCTGCCGCCGCTGCGCTTTTGCACCGACAATGCCGTCATGATTGCCGCTGCCGGTTTCACGTCCTGGAAGCGCTCCGGGTTTTGTCCCAACCCCCTCGACCTGGACGCTCGGTCCAGGTGGATCGCCAAGGCGTACTCGTAGCCCATGAGAAGGGTTGGACGCTGAAGACGCTGATGGGGCGCTGAAAAACACAGATAAGAATGAAAGAGCTCATGAGCCGGCGTGAGAAAACCAGAAATGGACGGGCATGACTTATCTCACTCCTCAGCAATATTTTCGACTGCAGGGCACAAGACCCCGCAAAAGGTTCGGGCAGCATTTCCTGGCTCAGTCCAGGACGGCGGAGCTCATTGTGGAGGGGGCCGAGCTGGATCCCTCCGATGTGGTGGTGGAGGTGGGGCCTGGGCTCGGAGCCCTCACGCAGCACATCCTGCCCCGTGTGCGCTGCCTCCATGTCGTGGAACTGGACCGCGACCTGGCGGAATACCTGGCGACGGCGACGCAGGC
This sequence comes from Desulforhabdus sp. TSK, assembly GCF_022836495.1. GTDB lineage: Bacteria > Desulfobacterota > Syntrophobacteria > Syntrophobacterales > Syntrophobacteraceae > Desulforhabdus. Next base: position 25,540 of record NZ_BQXM01000016.1, on the reverse strand, counting down.
ATCGGGCGACGCTTTTCATGTGCATCAGCAGGATGTTCTGACCTTCGATTTTCAGGAGGTGAGCCGCAGCGAAGGGCAGCCCCTCGTGATTCTGGGAAATCTGCCTTACAACATCAGCTCGCCGCTGGTTTTCCGTCTCCTCGAATCCTTGTCGGTCATAAAACGTGCGGTGTTCATGGTCCAAAAAGAGGTGGGAGACCGCCTGTCAGCCGGTCCGGGAACGAAGGAGTACGGCGTGCTTTCCGTTCTGTTGGGAGTCTGCGCCCGGGTGACGCCCCTGTTGACTGTGGGGCCGGGGCAGTTCTATCCGCCGCCCCAGGTGGATTCCCTCGTTTTGCGCATGGATTTTTTCCACGATGCGTTCGATCAGCCGCCCTCCTTCAAGTTCTTGAGGACCCTTGTCAACGCGGCTTTTCAGCAGAGGCGGAAGACCCTTCACAACAGCCTCAAGAGCCTTTTTGGAGGAAACATGGCGCTCCTCGATCGGGCCCTCGGCGAAACGGGCATCGACCCCAAACGGCGTCCCGAAACCCTCAGCCCCCAGGAATTCCTTCAGTTGGGAAAAATCCTTCAGATGGGCTGAGCCGCGCGGATTGAGCTTACTTGCGCCGCTCCCTCGACAGAGCTTCTTATCAGCGTGCATCAGCGCTCTGTCAGCGTCCTCAGCGTCCCTTCTTTTGAATCGAAGCCACCGTGCGCCTATCCATGGGCTCGAATATGATTGAGAAAGGCCGTGCATAAGGGGGAAGCCTGCCGGTTCCTTCTCTGGGCCAGGTAGAAGGAACGCAGGAAGCGGAAGCCTTTGATGGGCACCGCCACGAGGCACTTATGCTTGATGTCCTCGGCCAGGGCCCTGGATGAGAGAATGGAAATGCCGATACGCGCCTTGATGCCCTGGCGCACGGCTTCGGTGCTGCCCATTTCGGCGACGACGGACAGCCTCGAGACGGCAAAACCATGCTCTTCCAGGGCGTGCTTCATCACGAGGCGCGTTCCGGACCCTCGTTCCCTCAGGATGAAAGGCTCACCGGCAATCTCTTCCAGGTTCACCTCGTTTTTCCGCGCCAGGGGATGCTCGGGATAGACGGCCAGCACCAGTTCATCGGAAAAGATCTCCTCCAGGACGATCTTCCGGTCGTCCCACCTGGCGCCGATGAGCCCCAGCTCCAGCTTCCCGTCCAGGAGGCCCTGCACGATTTCTCCGCTGCTTCCTATCTTCAGAGTGATCTGAATACTGGGATGGCTCGCTTTGAAAGACCCGATCAGCTGGGGCAGGATGTACGTTCCGGGAATCGTGCTGGCTCCCATGAGCAGGTGCCCGGAGAGCTTCCCCTTGAATTTTTCCAGAGCCTGGATGGCTTCGTCCCGCAGCAGGATCATATCGCGTGCGTACCGGTACAGGATCTTGCCCGCCGGAGTCGGCAGCACCTCTCTTCCCAGCCGGTCCACCAGCTTTTCTCCCACGGTTTCTTCCAGGGCGCGGATGTGCTCACTGACGGTGGGCTGTGTCAGGCAAACAGCGTCGGCCGCCTTGGTGAAGCTTTGCAGCTCCAAAACCTTGCAAAACACTTCCAGCCGGTGAATGTCCATGGAATGAGCTTCTCCCTCCTAGAGAGACTTCTCTTGTTGAAAGTTTGCTTCAAGTTCTTCCAGAGCGAGAGCCTCCTGCTCCCATTGTTCCGTGAGCTGCTGAAGCTGCTGCCGACATTCCTGGTATTCCTTCTGCAAATCCTGCACGCGGCTCCCATCCTGATAGGTGGTTGGCTGAGCGAGGAGGTCGTTGAGACGGTCCAGCTCCTCCTGCATTTTTTCCAGGCGCCCTTCCACCTCTTCCAGTCGCTCCTGAAGGGGCTTCTTGAGGCGGTAGAGCTCATTTCGCCACTGAGCTTCCTGTCTCTTCCGGTCTTGATCCTTTTTGACAGGGATGTCGCAGGGAGAGGAATCTCTGGCGGAATCAGGGTGAGGCCCCGACGGGGCGGATGGGTCGCGTTCCGTCTCCTGCACCCGCTTTTTCCAGATGTTCTGGTAGTCATTGTAATTTCCGGGAAAGAGATTGATTTTACCGCTATCGACCTCCAGGACCTTGTTGGTGATCTTGTTGATAAAGTGCCGGTCGTGGCTGATGAAGCACAGAGTGCCGGAGAATTCTGCCAGGGCTTTTTCCAGAACGTCCCGGGAGGGGATGTCCAGGTGGTTGGTGGGCTCATCCAGCAGAAGCACGTTGGGGCGCTGCAGGAGGAGCTTGCAAAGGATGAGTCGTGCCTTTTCCCCTCCGCTCAAGACGGCAACCTTCTTCAGAACATCGTCTCCCCGAAAGAGAAAGGCCCCCAGGAGGCTGCGCAGCTGAGACTGGGGCATATCGCCGGAGATGGATGAAGCCTCCTCCAGGACCGTCCATTCCCGATGCAGCTGTTCCCATTGGTACTGGGCATAGTAACCGATGAACGTCTGGTGGCCGACGACACACTGCCCCCCCGTGGGCTTCTCCACTCCGGCCAGTATCTTGAGGAGCGTGCTTTTCCCCGCACCGTTTTCTCCGATGAAAGCGATGCGGTCCCCGCGCTCGACGACGAGATCGATGCCTTCGTAGACAATATGGCTGCCGTAAGCCTTGTGAACGGCCGAGAGCTCCAACACGCGCTTGCCCGAGCGGGGAGGAGGCGGGAAGGTAAAGTGGATGGCGGCCTGCTGGTCAGGAGGAAGCTCGATGCGCTCCATTTTTTCAAGCATTTTCAGGCGGCTCTGGGCCTGCCGTGCCCCCGAGGTCCGGACCCGGTTGCGCTCGACAAAACGTTCCATCTGGCGGATGCGGTCCTGCTGGTTCTTGTAGGAGGCCAGCTGAATTTCCCGTCGCTGGGCCTTTTCATTCAAATAGTCGTCGTAATTGCCCGCATATTGATGGAGCTGTCCTCCCTCCAGCTCCAGAACTCTTCTCACGATGGCATTGAGGAACGTGCGGTCGTGTGAAATCAGGATGATGGCCGACGAGGTGCTCTGAAGGTACTGCTCCAGCCAGAGAAGGGAGTGCAGGTCCAGGTGGTTGGTGGGCTCATCGAGGAGAAGGAGATCGGGCTCCGCCAGCAGGAGGCGGGCGAGCTCCAGGCGCATGACCCACCCGCCGCTGAGGGTGGACACCGGCATGTGAAGCTGCTCGTCCCTGAAGCCGAGGCCGGCCAGGATCTTTTGAGCGCGCGACTCCAGGTCGTACCCGCCCAGGTGCTCCATTTGCTCCAGGAGCTGCCCCTGGCGCAGCGCCAGGGATTTGGCCGCGTCGGGGTCCTTCTCTCTTTCGAGCGCTTCCTGGACGGCGTGGAGCTCTTCGCGCAGGGCCTCCAGTTCCGCATGAATGTCCACGGCATGGGCCAGGACGGTTTTGCCTTCGAGTGGAGTCCACTGCTGGGGCAGATATCCCATGCGCAGGTTCTTGGACTTGGTGACCATCCCGCTGTCCGGCTCCGTTTCCCCCAGGAGGACCTGGAAAAGCGTGGACTTGCCCGCTCCATTGTGGCCGATGAGGCCGATTTTTTCTCCCGCATGGATATGGAAGGATACGCCTTCGAAGAGCTCCTTCTTTCCCAGAAACTTGCTGATTCCCTGAACGGTGAGCACTAAAACGAATCTCCTTCACTCATGAATACCGACGGGGCTTCCACGCCCGCCAATGTCAGGTTTTTGGGAGACAGGATCCTCCCGTCGATGGAACCCGTCCAAAATCCTCGGCACGATAGAGATTGTCAATAAAAACGTTTTCTACCATTCTGAAAAGTGCTAAACAAAACACAATGTGATGAATAACAATTCAGTTGTCATGTTAACTGTCGCCAAGGATACAATCAACGATTGGAAGAGGAACTTTGGATTCACATCATCCCTTGAAAGCGGTGATATTCGATTGCGATGGGATCCTGGTGGATACGGAGCCCCTGCATTATGAAGCCTTCCAGGCCGTTCTGCGCCCCCTCGGACTGGGACACGACTACGCGCACTACATGGAAGTTTACATCGGTTTTGACGATCGCGATGCGATACGGGAGGCTTTCCGGGAGGCGGGGCGGTCCCTGGACGATGCGGCCCTGGTGGAGCTCATGAGGGCCAAGGCCGGCGCGCTGCTTCAGATCGCTGCCCGAGGGGTGCGGAGCTTCCCCGGGGTCGTCTCCCTCGTGCGGGAACTGGTGGAGCATGGGGTTCCCCTGGCCGTGGCTTCGGGAGCTCTTCGCCATGAGATCGAAATTTTTATGGAAGCGCTGGGCCTCAAGGATGCTTTCCCGTTGATTGTTGCAGCCGATGATGTGCAGCGGAGCAAGCCGGACCCCGAGACCTACCGCGCGGCCTTGGAGCGCGTGAAGGCGAAGCTCGGCGACGATTCCCTCGATCCCCGGGCCTGCATTGCCATAGAAGACACTCCGGCGGGAATTCAGTCGGCCAGGGCGGCGGGGTTGTACGTCATTGCAGTCACCAATTCCTTTCCCGCGGAAGAACTGAAGGAGGCCGATTGCGTCGTGGATCGGTTGGATCGATTGAATCTTTCACGGCTGATCCAATTGATCCAGGAATGAGTGCAGTCGCCGTACTTTGTGCGGTATGAATTTGAGCGTTTATCCTTCCGGATGAATGCGAAGTACTTTCGAGATATTTTTCCTCCAAGGAGTCTTGTTCATGTTGAAAACGCCCATGAGTGAAGTCGCAGCGCGCATTGTGGCCCTTCAGTATTTGCTGGTCAAGAACGAGGTGGATGCAGCCGTTATTCGTCAAAATGTCGATCTCTATTATTTCACGGGCACCGTGCAGGACGGTCACCTGGTGGTGCCGGCTTCCGGGCAGCCGGTTTTTTGGGTGAAGCGGGACGTGCAGCGGGCGGAAGCGCAGTCGCCGCTGCGGCCCATCCTGCCTCTCAAGAGCCTGAAAGACCTGTCGGGAGGAATCGTTGAAGCCTGTGGGGGAAAGGCCCCTGAGAAAATCGGGATGGAGCTGGACGTTCTGCCCGCGGGCACGTTTTTCTTTTACGATGAAAAGATTTTCCCCAAGCAGCAGCTGGTGGACATCAGCGGATTGATCCGCCAGGTGCGGATGGTCAAATCCCCCTGGGAAATAGAAATGATGCGCGGGGCTGCAAGGATCTCCCAGGCCGTGGCCGATGCAGTGCCGACTTTCCTGAAGGAAGGGATGACGGAACTGGATCTCAGCATCGAGCTGGAACGAGTGGCCCGCAAAGCCGGTCATTTGGGGATCATCCGGCTCCGGGCCTTCAATATGGACATGTATTTTGGCCACGTGCTGTCAGGAGCGGAAGCGGCGGTTTCGTCCTATGCCGATGCTCCCACGGGCGGGGAGGGGGTGAGTCCCGCTTTCGGGCAGGGGCCTTCCGCGCGCACCATCCGAGCGGGCGAGCTTGTGAGCGTCGATACCATGATGAACTATCACGGGTACCTGAACGACCAGACTCGGAATTATGCCATCGGAGCTCCTCCTGCAAAAATTCTGGATGCTTACAAATTCATCGAGGAGATACACCGGCGTTTTCGGGAGGCGGCGCGCCCGGGAGTGGTCACCGGAGCCCTCTACGATCAGGTGTGCGGGTGGGTCGAGGAGACCGGCTGGTCGGAGTCCTTCATGGGGCATGGAAGCACGCGGGTTTCTTTCGTCGGACATGGCCTGGGGTTGGAAGTGGACGAGTTTCCCTTCATTGCCCAGGGGCAGAAGCTGCCGCTCCAGGAAGGCATGATGGTGGCGTTCGAGCCCAAGTTCATCTTCCCCGGTCTGGGGATCGCCGGTTTGGAGAATACCTACCTGGTGACGGCGCAGGGACTGGAGTCCTTGAATACCGCCCGGGAAGACCTGCTCATCTTATGAGCTATGATCCGCGAGATCTACCGGCAGCGCCGCCTTCCATGGCGGCGTCGCCGTTCCTGCATGTTCCTGCCGGGATCGCTGCCCGACGGGGGCCGTAATCATCTCCCAGAGCAAATCATTGAGGCGGGGGCTGGTAGCCGACCCCGAAGAGCCCGCCGATGATGTTGAAGCGGAGTCCGTAGAGGAGCGCTTCCATTTTGTTCGTTTCCACAAAGATGACGTCGCGATCTTTCACGGCGAGAGTCTGCTTCGAATCCTGCCGCAGATCTTTGATGCTCACCTTCACGACTTCACGGGTATTGTCGGTGTTGGCCCGAACGAGCTTGATATCCCCCTCGTCCGCCGTGGTGGAGAGTCCGCCGGCAGCCGCAATGGCTTCCTGTACGGACATGGCGGTCTTGATGGGATAATTCCCCGGCTTCCTGACGGCGCCGTCGACATAGACCGTGCCCGCATCGGGAACGTACACCACATCCCCCCCTTTGATCTCCAGGTTCATGTCCGACTGACCGTTCTGAATGATTTCTTCCAGGTCGACCATGTACGTTGTCGGCTGTGGGGCGTTCTCCACCGAGCGGCGCACCTGGACCATGCGTCCGGCTTTGTCGGACAGTCCTTCTCCCAGGGCCAGGACGTCAAGCAGGTGTTGGCGCGTCATATAGCTGTACGTGCCGGGCTTGTTCAAGGCCCCCAGGAGCGTGATCTTTCCCGAAACCTGTTCTTTCACAAAGACGCTCACATGAGGGTTCTGCAGGTATTTCCTTCGGTAGAGATCTTCGATTTTCTGTTCCGCCTCGCGGGTCGTCAGGTCTTTGACTTCCACCGGCCCCAGCAGGGGCAGGGTAACGAACCCTCGAGCGCCTATCCGGGTTTCCGTCTTGAGCTCGTCGGCCTCAAAGACATTGATCTGGAGCAGGTCCCCTTCGCCCAGCAGATAGTCCCTGGCCTGGGGAGCGTTGCTGACAGACGCGAAAAGCTTGCTGTTGATGTCTTTGACTTCCTGCTTGCTCCCATTTTCCCTGGCGACAACTTCATCGAGCGTTGCGGTGGGTCTGGGTCCGCCGCCGGCGCACCCGGCTATCAGCAGGGTGATTCCTACCCAGAGGAGTCGCTGGAAGAAATTTTCGGCTGGATGAAATGATTTGATCCGGATGTTCATGGGGAGATGATCTACCTCTCGTAAGGGATGAGACGGCGGCGCTGTTCCATCGGGGCAAAAGCGCCGCCCATGCCGAATTCAGCAATGCCTTCGTTGCTTGGAAATCGGACACACTACATTGGGGCTAATTGGGACTGACGAAGGGTGATTGCCCGTGCCGCCAGCGGTGCGCTAAGCCATTCTCGCTGGCATGGCTGTTGGATGTGGCAAAACCAACCCCCGCTCCGATGATGGATAGAGCACCGGCACCGCCCATGACCATCCCCTTGGTGGTGAGAGCACCTCCGCTGGTTCCGGCTGTCAGAGCAGGCTTCACCGTGCCCTTTCCCGCCGTGGCCGGAGTCGGGCTCCCCAACCTGGCCTGAGCCAGGACGATGGAATGGCCCGGCTGGACCAGCTGCGTGCCGTCGCTGCTCATCACCTGCAGGGCGCCTTCCTGGATGGACAGCTCCGTCTTTTCCTCCGATACCGTGACAAAACCTCTCACCAACCCGGCATTACCCGCAGGCACGATGGCCTGTTCGGACTGGATGAGGTCGTGGGGGGTGTGAAAGGAAACGGGTTTGGCCTCGGGACGCATGGCAAAATCCACCCGACCACTTTTGATGGTGAGGTCGTAGCGGCTCTCAGCTTCGTTGAGCGCGAAAACCGCCTGGTCCTGGGCCACCAGCTGCAGGCTTTGGGACTGCACGATGCACTTTCCGTTTACGGCCATCGTCAGACCTTGCGGCATGGGCATTTCAGATTTGAAATTGTTGACTTCCTTGCCGTTGTCCATGACACGTACGGAGCCTGCAGGAATAAGCCGTGCCGAGCTCCCTGCCGTGGCCAGCATGGGCTGGGCCACAAACAAAGCCGCAAGACTTACGATGCACATTTTGGACATTCTTTTCATGTTTGCAGAACACCTCCTTTCTGTTTTGGATTCGAACCCTCCTCAAAACTGGAAAAACTCCAGAAACTCTATACAAAAAATGTGCCCTGAAAGCGGCGATGGCGTGCCATGGGATTCCTCGGCAGGTGGCAGACAAGCCGATGACTTTGTGGGCGGGAGCTGAGTCAAGAAATTGTCGAATCCTTCCATGTATTCATGAACGCCGGCGGTGAAATGCCTGTAGAGGCTCACGGGACGTCCAGCAGAGGAAGATTTTCTTCAGCGACCCCGACGCATATGGATTGGAATTTGCAAAGACTGCACTCAGAAAGTGAAGGAAGGCCAAAAGCGCCTGGATTGCCGATTCCCTCATTCCTCCACGACGTACGATAAACACTGGTTTGAGAATCCAAAGTCTTACGAAGAACAGTCAAAGCATTTGAGGAAACCACGGAGTAGCGACATGCAGCCTGAAATCGAATCGCCCCCTGTCAAAGATTTCCCGGTTCCCCTTTCGGGATCTCAACTGCCCTCCACGGAAGTGCGTGAAGTCATTTCCGAGTACGATGATTCGGCCGATTTGCGAGATTACCTGGAGGTGATGCTGCGGCACAAGTGGCTGATCCTGACGGTGCTCCTGGGGGTTTTCGTGACGACGCTGGTGGTGAGCCTCAGCATGAAGCCCGTTTTCAAAGCCGGAGGGAAGCTGCAGCTCAATGTGCAGGGGCCGCGCGTGACCAAGTTTGAAGACGTCGTTGCCAATCAGATGCAAACGAGAGAATTCATTCAGACCCAGGTGAAGCTCCTGCAAAGTGAATCCCTGGCGCGGCGGGTCATTGCTCATCTCAATCTGGACCGGAATCCCGTCTTCAATCCAGCCGTCGAAAACGACGGCGAGGAAGAAGGGTGGCTTCAGACGTGGAAGCGCAGTGTCAAAGCATGGCTCCCATTCAAGGGGAACGAAGAGCTGAATCCTGAATTGGCCCGCCTGCAGGTGGAGAGTGCCGTGGAGCGGCTCTTCGCCGACAGCCTGCAGGTTACTCCCGAACGGGATACGACCCTCATTTCCCTCGAGTTCCAGTCCACGGATGCAGCTCTGGCCAGGGACATCGTCAATGCGCAGATCCAGGAATTCATCTCCTGGCAGATGGACAAAAGGATCGATGGGGCCAGCTCCGCCAAGCAGCAGCTGGAAAAACAGCTGGAAGTGGCCCGTATCAATCTGGAAAAAGCCGAAAATAACCTCAACGGCTTCGCTCAGAAAGCCGGCATTGTTTCTCTCGATTCCAATCTCAATCTCATCTATCGCCAGCTGGAAGAAACCAACAAGGCCCTGGCTGTCGCCGAAACCGAGCGCATCAGTAAAGAGGCGCTCTTCAACCATGCGCAGCGGGAGAATATCGCTTCCATGCCCGTCGTGCTGGAAAACAAGCTCATCCAGAACCTGAAAGAAGAGCATGTCAAACTGGTGGGGGAATACCAGGAGTTTTCCACTGTCTTCAAGGACGACTACCCCAGGCTGAAAAACCTCAAGGCGAAGATGAACGACATCGAGAGCCGTATCAGCAGGGAAGAGCAGCGGATGTTGGATTCCATCAAGAACGAGTATGCCACGCTCGTGAAAAGGGAAGACTCTCTCAGGAAGGACGCCGAGAAGAAGAAGGAACTGGCGCTGGAGCTCAACAACCGAGCCACACAGTACAAGGTGCTCGAACGGGAAGTGGAAACGAGCAAGCTCATCCACCAGAGCCTCCTGGAGCGGGCCAAGGAGATCGATGCCAACGTCGGAATCGAGCTGGGGAATGTCCAGGTGGTGGATTACGCCACCCTGCCGCTGAAGCCTTTCAAGCCCAACGTGCGCCTGAATCTCCTTTTGTCCATCGTCGTGGGGCTCATGGGGGGCATCGGGATCGCCTTCTTCATGGAATACCTCGACAATACGGTGAAGCGCGTGGAAGAGATTTCCGAACGCTTCAGGATCCCGGTCCTGGGAGTCCTCCCCGTGGCGGATTCCGAAGAGATAAAGGATCTGGACTCGCTGGTGCGGTTGAAGCCGAGAGCGAGCTTTTCCGAAGCCATCCGCACGGCGAAGGTCGGGATTCAGCTTTCCGCAGCCATGGACGATCCCCCCAAGAGTCTTCTCATCACGAGCACGAGTGCCAGCCAGGGCAAGAGTACCATTTCGTCCAATATCTCTCAGGCGTTTGCCGCTTCTGAAGAGAAGGTCGTCATCATCGATGCGGACCTCCGAAAGCCCCGCCTGCATAGGATTTTCTCTCAAAACGGGAATGGGAACGGGAGGGCAAACGGCAACGGAAACGGCAACGGAATCGGCTCCGGGTTGAACAAGCGCAAGGGTTTGAGCCAGCTCCTCAGCGGAATGTGCAAGCTGGAAGAAGTGATTCAAAAAACTGACATACCCAACCTGTTCTTCATTTCCGCCGGCCCGATCCCCCCCAACCCTGCAGAGCTCCTCGCATCCAACCGCATGAAAATGGTGATGGAAATGCTGAGCAAGCACTTCGACCGGGTGATAGTCGATGCCCCCCCGGCCGCGGGCTTTGCGGACGTGCTGGTGCTGGGAAACTATGTCAATGGAGTCATTCTGGTCAGCACCCTGGGCGAGACCCATCGAGAGGCTTTGAGGATCTTCCGCAGGAGTCTCCTGAACGTCCGGGGCAATCTCCTGGGCTGCATCGTCAACAAGCTGAACCGGAGTCATCATTTCGGTGGATATTATTCAAAATACTATAAATACTACAACTATTATCATTCTGCCTACGGGGCTTCCCCCGATGCAATTCCGGAAGAAACCGCGGTGGTCCAGTGAAGCCATGCGGGGAATTCTGGGCAGAACAGCACTGAGCATGGTGCTGCTGGGGGTTGCCTCCAGCCTGTTGGGCTACGGCATTTGCAGCCACAGAATTGATGTCATGGATTTGGCGTTTCAGAAATCGTGCATCCTTGCTGACTTCTTTCCTGAAAGCTGGGTTTTGAGGGGGCATGCGGCCTACTATGAGGATCTGGACAGCCGCCGTGCGGGAGAATGCTACAGGAAGGCTGTTTCCATCCTGCCTCTGCAGGTGGATGCCTGGTTTGATCTGGCCAGGAGTGAAGCGGAGCGTGGGAATGAGCGGGAAGCGCGGGAAGTCCTGGACCTCCTGTCCCCATTGCTTTCCCGGGTGAGTACCTGGAAATGGCAGGAATTCCTTCTGGCCAACGACATGCACGATGAAGAGCGCTTCGCATCCTGTATGAATTTTGTCTTCAACCGCCTGCCGCACCGCTTGGAAGAGGCTTCCTATCTGTCCCGGCAGTTCTATGGCGACTATGCTTCCGTGCTTCCCCACCTGGAGAAAGAAAGCTATCCCGTATTTCTGAGGCAGCTCATGCGGGCCAATGAAGTCGATGTGGCCCTCTCCCTGTGGCAAACCATGGAAAAAGACTCCGATGCCGTGGATTCGAAGCTCAAGCTCCAGTTCTGTCAATTTTTACTGGGACACAAAAAACTCGTCATGGCGAAGAGGGTCTGGAAAAGCTGTTTCGGGCAGGACCGCACGGCAATACACGACGGAGAATTCCAGGGGGAGCCTCTCAATACCGCTTTCGGATGGCGTCGGAGCGCCTGTCCCGAGGCGGTGGTGGAACGATCCATGGAAGCCCCTTATTCTGGAAGCTCCTGTTTACACCTGCATTTTCGCGGCACTCAAAACATAGCCTTCCGCCACTTGTCGCAAATCGTTCCCGTCGAGGCGGGGCAAACCTATCGCTTGAGGTTTGCCGAGAAAAGCCGAAACCTCACGACGGATCAGGGCATCTTCCTGCAGGTGAGCGGGTATGGATGCAGCGGCCTGAATGTCCAGAGCGAGCCGGTGCTGGGCACAATGCCCTGGCGCAGGAGCGAGCTGGAAGTCCCCGTTCCTCAGGGCTGTGAGGCGGTGCTTCTCCAGGTTGTACGGAAGGAAAGTCTGAAATTTGACAGCAAGCTGGCGGGGGACTACTGGCTCGACGCGGTCGTGATGGAATGAGGGGGCTGACCTTCTCACGGAATGGTGCTTCGCATTGGGCGAGGGAGAAAAGCCGGATGATTTCTCAGCTTCATGACAGGGTGCTTCAAGCGGACTATGCAGAGTAAGTCTTTGCGGAATCTCATCAAGCTGGTTGCCGCCGAGAAGAACCTGCACCTGCTCATTGCTCGTGTGGCTGCCGATGCGGATCTCCTGAAAACAACACGGGATTTCTATGCCGAGGGAACGGGCGGGGGAGCTTTCCTCGACCATCAGGTTCGGCAGTTGTGCGACGCGAGTCTTCTGCCCCTTGAAATCTTTCAGGAGCGCCTCGGAAAAGTGGCTCATGCCTTGAATCTGTCAGCGCCCCAGCCTCAGGAGGATTATTATGGGATTTTGGGGCTCGACAACGGGGCGGGCATTTTGGAGATCAAGGCTGCTTTCAGGCGTCTCAGTTTCGCGTGCCACCCGGACAGGAACCCCCGGGACCCCGAAGCAGGAGAGCGATTCAGAAAGCTGCACCGAGCTTATCGAATTCTATCCAATGTTGAAACCAAGCAAAAATATGATGACAGCCTTGTTGCTCCCACCTGGATAGAACCGCTTCCCGTCGCGGAGCAGGAGGCCAAAGCCCCGCAGTGGCAATGGAACAAGCTCCACCGTGCCTGGCCCATCGCTCTCTTTGTCCTCTTCCTCGTTTTCCTGTCCTTCCTGGTGGACTTTCAAACCTGGCAAACCTCACGGTACTACCATGGAAGAAGCGACAATCGTGTGTCCGTCGGCGGCATGGCGTATCCTCCTCTCACCCTTGACCCTGCGGGGCAGGAAAAATTCATCCCGTGGGAGCACCTGAAAATGAAGAGTGTATGGACAAAAAAAAACCTCGAATCCTCGCCGCTGCCCATGCCCCTCTTCAACTGCCTGCAGGAGGTGGGGAGCCGACTCGGTCCCCGTGTGAAACCGCAGCGGGCTCCCGAAGTACCCACCGGCAGCACTCCGTCCGTCGTGGTCGCCCAAAACCATCCCGACACGCCTGGCATCCCGCAGGTGGCGGACCATCCCGATCGCAGCGCCGGCCATGGGGTGGGCCTGCCTGCGCTGGAACGGTCTTCCCCTGAGAGCACGGGAACTTCCAAAGCGCCTGAAAAAGAGGCGACGCCTCCGACTCCGGGGGTGCCTCCTCTCAAAGTCGAGAGAGCTCTTGCATCCCATCCGGAAAGTGAGAAACCCGTGAAAGAAGAGCCTGCCGGGGGGAAAGAGGCAACCATGGGAAGCGGGAGGACGAAGGCCGGCATCGCCGAAAAGCCTCCCACGGAGCCTTCTCGAAGTGCCGTGATTCCCCCTGTGGAAAGATCTTCGGGAGGCGTCCCGAAGAGGGCGTCCGAAGGACAGGCCGTGAAGCGCATGGAATCTGCCGTCGATCCCCACGCTGAAAAATCCAGGGAGGTTCAGCCGGCGAGTGCCGGCAAGGAGGAGTCCGATGCCTCGGCGATTTTATCGGTGGAGGAGATGAACCGTACGCTGGAGGGTTTTCTGAAGCTCTATGTAAAAGCCTACAAGAGTCGAAATACAAAGACTTTTTTTAATCTTTTCGACCCCGAGGCCACGGAAAACGGCGAGCCGTTGAAAAACCTGCGCACCCTCTATGTGGAAAATTTTCAGAAGGCCGAGCACATCGATTACAGCATTAAGCTGTCTGGGTGGAGTGTCCATAAGGAGCACATCAAAATTGACGCCGATTTTCGTCTCGCGGTGAAACTGGCGGGCGAATCCCCCATGGATGCCACGGGAGAAATGCAGATGATATTGGCCCGGCGCGGCCACGACCTCAAAGTGAAGCGACTCGACTATTCCTTCCATTGAATCGCCTGCCCTCTGTTACACACTGGCGACACGCTTTACTCAGAGCACCTTTCCCTTCACCTCAAATTTCAAATCGCTCCCCCAGATGATGGATTCCACGATGGCTCTGAAGGCAACAGTTTGAAAACTTTTGGTGTTTAGGCTATTATCGGAAAACATGCCTTCAGAGCCTTGCGCCGGGATCCGCGGGTATTTCAAAAAGGCTAAAGATTTTAATCCGGTGGGTCGAAAGATACGGGGCGGATCGTGTCGGGTGGGGGTGGCCCATAATGTTGTTGACTTGCCCAATTTTCCTCATTCCGGCGAATGCCGGAATGAGGAAAATAAAGACTTTATGGACCCCGGTTTTTACGGGGGTGACGTCAAGTCAACAGCGTGGGAATTTGAACCCAAGTGCAGCGAAAATACGGAGAGGTAGGAATGCGATGGCTTTTCAAATACTTGAATCTGTTTTCCCAAAGGAAGCAAAAAAGATTCTGGGGAGATGAAAAAGCTCTTGTTTCTTTTATTTCACCGGACCTGCCGGCTGTCACGCACCTGGGGCAGGTCATTGACATCAACGAGCGAGGGATTTCCTTCCGTTACATCGCCCAGGATGTCCGGACGCAGGGAGTGAAGGAACTGCAGCTTTTCGGATATCGTGATGATGAGCTGAGACTGGACAACGTGCCTTGCCGCATCATCTACGACATCGAGGTGGAGAAAAAAATCCTCCTGTCCGTTCCGGACATGCGACGCTGCGGTGTCCAATTTCTGGAGCTTTCTCAGCACCAGCGGTCTCTCCTGGCAAAATTCATAGCCAAGTACGCCCTGCGGTGAGCTCCTGCTTCTCCTTCATTACTACCAATAACATGATGAAAATCATTTGATTGGCCGGCATTTGCCAGTTGAACTCTACCCAGCTGTGGCAGAGGAAGGCCGCGCTCCCTGCCAGTGCCCCCACCCGCAGCAGACGATCTTCGTCGAACAGACCTGTAGAGACTCGACGGCGCCCTGTTGAATCTTCATGAGGAGTGGCGGCTTTCGAGCCGAACGAGCCCCAACCCTTCTGTTGTCTCATCAGGTTGTAAGCGGTTTTCCACCAGTAGGCCCACACCAGGAGAATGATGCCCCAGGCTGCCGGTATTCCCAGCTCAGCCGCGAGCTCCAGGTAATCGTTATGGGCATGGCCGATCTGGAATTGATCCGTAAGGTGCGACTGGTAGAGGCGAATCACCGTTTCGTAGGTCCCGAGTCCCGTTCCCGTCCACAGGTGGTCGCCGATCAACCGCCGGGTGTCTTCCCAGATTTTGAAGCGTCCCGGGGCGGATTTTTCCATGATGTCAAAACGCGCCAGGATTTCGTCAAAACCGATGATGCTGCCGTAGGCCAGCATCACCAGCCAGCAGGCTGCCAGAAAAAAGGTGGTGCTGCCCCTGTTCCTGCCTGAAAAGGTGATGAAGACGGTGAGGGCCACGAGGGAGCTGATGATTCCTCCGCGAGAAGCCGAAAAGAAGAGGGCGAGGAGGACCAGTCCGATGAGAATTGCAAGGAATGCTTGCTGCTGCGTCGTTTGATTGCTGCGTTCCTTCTCCTGGTAGGACCTGTTCCGGTGCTGGATGCTCGCTGGCTTCAGGGCCAAGAGGTGGGCCAGGAGAAGAGGCCAGATCATTCCCAGGAAATTGGCGTAATGGTTCCGGTTGACGAAGGTCCCCCGTGCGTGCCCCGTGCCGGCGGCTTCCCAGAGTACACCCAGGGTGGGAATGAGGACCTGGAGCAGCCCGTAGAACGCTTCGAAGGCTGCGACGCCATAGAGGATGTGAAACAGCCATTCAAGGCGGTCTTGCGCCTGTATTACTCTGCGGAGGAGTAGAGCGTAAACTGCCAGGAAGATCCACCAGAACCATGAAACGAGCGTGGTGAGGGGCATGTAGGTGATGGAAGCCGTTCCACTTGCCGTCCGAGCCACGATGCGGGAGCGCTGCAGCCACTCCGCGCGTTCGGGATTGAGCCAGTCTACCCAGTGAATCGGCAGAGGCACCCATTGCAGGAAGGGATAGAGAAAAAGGAGGGCGAGGACGAGGCTCCACCTGTTTTCAAAGACACGGGAAAGACTGAACGAGTGATCCTTCCAGGTTGGCACGAGGCATCCCAGGAGGAAGAGAGCAACCACTGGGCTCCAGATCCAGGGGCGTGCTCCTCCCAGGAGAAGCGGCAGCAAGACCATGGGCATTCCCAGAAGCCAGTGATTCCAACGAAGGGAAACCCCCACACCTGATTCTGTCATGAAAGGGACTCCGGATCTAAACCGCCCGCGGCATAAAGCGTTTCCCGAGGCGCATGGGACGTCAGGGGACCTTGGGGCCCATGGCGGGAGGAATGAATGAGTTCATGCCGACGGGTTTTGTACTGAGGTTTTGTAATACTTTTTGACTGCGCTGAGTCACCTCTTTGACGCTTATCTCGTCTTCCAGGGCGATCAGTTTACTGACAACACTGCGTCGAAGGTGCTCGATCCGTCGCAGGGTGTAATGGCTGATGGGGTCCGCGATGAGGTCCTTTTTCAGAGAGAGGGTGCCGAAGGATTTGGACTGGTCCACCAGGGGCAATTCCATGGCCATGAGGCTGTGCCCGCAGGTGCTTCGATCCGAAGGGAGCTCCACCGGACTCCAGAAGTAGTCTTTTTTCAAGGGGGAAGTCCCGAAGCACTGGTCGTTGAAATGCAGTTCGGCCCGATCGATGCGGAGGGGGATCAGCGCGTCCACGATACGATCCCAGAGCTCCTGCGGATCATGCGCTTCACCGATGGCAATTTGAAGGCTCAGGAAGGTCCTGCGGTCCCGGTTCAGACCCATTTCGTCCGTAACATCCTGAAAGTAACCGATCATCTTGTCCACGGCCAGATATTCAAGGTAGCCGAGCTTGCGGATGCCGAAGATGAGGCAGACGGCAAGAGTCACGAGGATCAGGCCCGCCCGCTCATCTCGCATGTTGACCACCAGGAGCGCAGTCAGTCCGAAGAAAATTGTGGCGGAATACATCACCAGCACGGCTTTGCGGTGGGAAAAGCCCATCTGCAGGAGCCTGTGATGGATGTGGCTCCGGTCAGGCTGGAACAGGGGCTGCCCGAGAAAGAATCTGCGGATGGGAGCCAACAGGGTGTCCATGAGGGGAAGGCCGAGAGCGATGAAGGGAATCAGGATGGCCACGGTGGCCTGGCTTTTCATGGAGCCCAGGAGGCTCAGGGACGCCAGCATATAGCCCAGAAAATAGCTGCCTCCATCCCCCATGAAAATAGAAGCCGGGTTGAAATTATAACGGAGGAAGCCCAGGCAGGCTCCGGCAAGACCTGCGAATCCGACGGCCATCAGGGTGTTTTGACCCAGGAGGCTCAAGGCCATGAGGGTCATGGAAGCAAACAGGGTCACTCCGGCGGCCAGGCCGTCCAATCCATCGATGAGATTGATGGCGTTGACCACCAGGAGAAACCAGAAAATGGAAAAGGGGAGGGAAAGGGCTCCCAGAGATACGATGGAGTCCCAGGGCAGGGCGATGACGGAAAAACGCACCCCGGCGAGGTATGCCATGAAGGCTGCCACCCCCTGTAGAGCGAATTTGACCCGGGGAGGCAGACCACGGACATCGTCTACGACCCCCATGAGAAAAACCAGCACAGATCCCCCCAGGAGCCACAGGAGGGAGGGTTTTAGAACAATCTGCGGCACGAGCTCCGTTCGAAGTGGAAGAAGGACCGACAAGGGGATGTAAAACGCCAGGAAAATGGCGACACCTCCCACGCGGGGGATCGGTTTTTTGTGCACTTTACGGCCTGACGGTTTGTCCACCAACCCCAGACGTGTCCCCCATCGTGCCGCCAGCGGCGTCAACAGGAGGGCAGTCAGCAGGCTCAATAGAAAAATCGTCAAAAGAATTGTCATGATCTTGACTCGATTTCAATGAAGGGTTCCAGGCCACAGCATCCCGCACCTCTCTGGAGGGGGCGATGCAACACTGAATCTCCCGTGCTATCAAGCAAATGTAATGCCAGTGGGTGGGGATGTTTTCCGTTCGTCGCAAAGGCAGAAAGTCAGGCAGGGATTGCATGGGGAGGATCCGCAGATTTCGCAGATCAAGGAACTCTTCGGAGGGAAGTATACTCCAAACGGGTGGGATCTTGACTTACGGGTGGGATCTTGACTTACGGGTGGGATCTTGACTTATTGATGATTCTGTAGGAGCGGCTTCCAGCCGCGACAGAAATAACGGGCTCCCCATAGAATCCCGGCTGGAAGCCGCGCTCCTGCGAAAGTCAAGAATTGAACCGTTCGCAGTACAGCAGACGATCCGGGCAATCTGCGGGAGGGAAGGTTTTTTCAGGCTGTCCTCAGGGGCCTCACTTTTGGGACAAGAGGATTTTCACGATCCTCTCGGCCGCTTGACCGTCCCACTTCTCCGGGACTCTTCCCCGGGCGATGTCCCCCTGGAGCACCTTTCGGGCTGCCGCCAGGATGTTCTCTTTCCGATTGCCCACGATGACATTGGTGCCTTCTTCGCAGGTGATGGGCCTTTCGGTGTTTTCCCTCAGGGTGATGCAGGGCACGCCCAACACCGTCGTCTCTTCCTGCAGCCCACCGCTGTCGGTGAGCACCATCCGGGCGTTCATGTTCAAATGGAGGAATTCGAGATAGCCCAGGGGCTCCGTCGTCCAGATGCCCTGGACACGGTTTCCATTGTTGAGATAGGAGGAGAGACCGAACTGCTCCACCATCTTGCGCGTCCGCGGATGGATGGGGAAAACAATGGGCAGGCCATGGGCAATCTCCGTGAGCGCTTCCAATATCCCCTCGAGAGTCTCCCGCTCATCGACGTTGGAGGGGCGGTGCAGGGTCAAGGTCGCGTATTTACAGGGCTCCAGCCCCCAGCGATCCATGAGGTCGAGGCGACCCGCCATTTCCTTGTGCTTGAGCAGCGTGTCGATCATGACGTTGCCCACGAAGAAGATCTTGTCCTCCGGAACCCCTTCCCGGCGCAGGTTTTCGTTGGCGAAGCGGTCCGTGGTGAAGAGGTAATCACAAAGCACGTCCGTGCAGAGGCGGTTGATCTCTTCGGGCATGGCCATGTCTCGGCTCCTGAGCCCCGCCTCCACGTGGGCCACCCGGATCCCGAGCTTTTTGGCCGTGATGGTGCAGGCCATGGTCGAATTGACATCTCCCACCACGATCACCAGGTCCGGCTTTTCCCTGAGGCAGACCTTCTCGAATTCCACCATGATCCGGGCGGTCTGTTCGGCATGCGATCCCGACCCCACTTCCAGGTCGATGTCGGGCTTCGGCATTCCCAGGTCATTGAAGAAGGCCTGGCTCATCTTTTCGTCGTAGTGCTGGCCTGTGTGAACGAGGAGGTGCTGGATACGTTCGGGGTGGCGGTTCATGGCTTCGATGATGGGCGCCATTTTCATGAAGTTGGGGCGGGCGCCGACAACATTGATGATCCGCAGAGGACGCAGATTTTCACAGATTGAGGAAGAATTTTTCATAAGTTGTAAACCAGCCTCTTGTATTCCAGGGAGGGAGAACCGAAATGGATGAGCAGTCCGACCTTTTGATACTGTCCCAATAACCCAAGGATCTTAATCTTCGAAAATCTGCGTAATCTGCAGATGGAAAGGATCATGAAATAATGCCGCGACGAATTTATACAATTGCCAGTTCCTGTCACGACCGGAAGCGGTTCCTGCAAAGAAATGGTCGCGCATTTACAATTTTCAATACTAAGCTTGCAGCTGTTCTGTGTTGAGTCCCAGAGCCGAGGCAATTTTTTTGAGAGTAGAGGTACGGAGCCGGACCTCGGGGCGCTCGAACTTGACGACAGCTGCCTGAGATACTCCCATACGGGTTGCCAGCTCTTTCTGAGTGATACCGAGGTGTTCCCGCCAAGCCTTAACAAGTGGCTCATTCCGCAGGACATGTGCCTCGACGACTTCCTGGGGTATGCCGCAGGCGCGAGCCTTTTCGGCTTCCAGGAGGGGCTTGATGCGACGCCATTCTTCCCAGGGTACCAGGACAAAGGCGGGTTCTCCGTCGTGTTTGATCATTTGGTAGTCAGTAGGTGTGCTCATTGCGTTTTTTTACCTCCTCAATGCTGACAATGCTGATTTCCGCGAAAGCATTGAACAGTATACGCCAGTTGCCGACCCGCAGCCGATAGCCATAGTCGTGGTTTACGAGCGGTTTGACGTTGGAGCAGGCAGGAAAGGTCGACAGTTCCCGTGTGGCTGTAAGGATACGTTCCTGGATTGCGCGGTCACAGACCTTCTTGAGCTGCTTAAGCGCCTTGGGCTGCCAGATGACTTTCATTGTGGAGGTAATATAGCTCAATATAACTTTTAATCAATAGTAAAAGTTATGTTAGTCCTTGAAAGATCTCTATCCTGTCTCACAAATTGAGGCGAAATCGGTCATGAGTTGCCATAAGTCCTGTCCACGAATTGACGATGTGCCTGTTACCGGGCACAATCAAACACAAAACTCCAGCCCCGAGAGGACATAGGTTCAATCTGCGGCAATCTGCGCCATCTGCGGATGGATGAGGATCATGGAATATTCTTTTGTTCACTCAATCCCCAGGCACTACGCGGCATACGGCCGGAGCTCCTTTATTCTACCCACACATCCTGAAGTGACTTCGCTTCGAGCACCCGTTCGGCCCACTGGTCCAACTGTTCCGACGACGCAGATGCCAGGCGATGTTTCGCCCAGTCCGGCAGTGGACCAAAACGACGGGTCAGTATGGGCCCCGTTGCTGACGACCCTCACGCCAGGTTCGAACTGCCCCCCTGGATTTTCCATTCCCGACTCCACAACTTCACCCACATTGCAATATCCCAGGGCAATGGGTTGATCCAGCTTGCTGCGCACAGCTTCGAGTGTCGGGGCGAGCCCATCGGTCCGGATCTTTTGCAGGACCTGTTTGACCTTGTCCGGCTGCTGACGTGCCTTGTCGATCCATCCGGCCTTTCCGAACTCCAGGAGCATATGCTCAGTGCCCGCCGACACCAGGGATGCATGGGTTCTAATGAGCAAATGCCCCGCCCTGGGTCCAGGGCAGGGCACTTCGGCCAGCTCGGTTTTTCCGTCTTTGAGATTCTGAAGGACCTGTTTCATGGGGTTGGAATAACCTTCGTTCTTTCTTAAAGGGGATCGGATGAGGGATGTTTTTGATGGTGCACGTAAGGGATGGGAAGCTGCATCCAGCGGTAGGCAAACCCTTTGCTTCACGAGCAGGTCTACTTACCCATGACGTCCATGCCTTTCAGGGGATTTTTCAGACAGCTTCTCATTAGAAGTGTTTGGGTATTCCAGCTTGTTTGAGCACTGCATTGGCCGTATGTCTCGACTTGATGTGCGCATCCACTACAAACCTGAGCGCAGTGATGGGACTAAACCAAATCTCGTGGTCGCCTTTGCCCTGTCGTTCATAATAGCATCCAGCTTTCAGGAGAACTTTCTTGAGATGCGGGGTATAATCGGATATCAGCAAGCCGAACGATAGACCTTCTCGAAGCGGCGGGTCAGCAGTTCGAAGGGAACTTCATTCTCGCCTGGTGTCTCATTGGCGTCGAGAAGCTCTGGAATCAAGGTCTTAAGTTTTTCGACCAGGTCCTCCAGGGTGGGCGCTTCCGTGGCAAGCCCCGGCACATCGTCACTCGTGGCTACCCACACTACGGCCTCTTCATCCCACTCTGCCCGAACAAAAAGCGGCTTTGACTGCATCGTATTTTCCTTCAACATCCAGGTCAATGTTCTTCGCTGAAGTTTCCCTCGCAAATGCTTGCGGAAAATCGGTTCAAACGAATGATAGCCTGATCGGAACTTGCTGACCAAGCAAACCTATATTCTGAGTTTCCATAGGTTTCGCAGTCTGTGGGTGGAAATGATGTTGCCATATTGTTCTGCCCACCCAATCCGCAAGGCACTACGCGGCATACGGGCGGACCTGCTCTATTCTACCCACACATCCTGAAGTGACTTCGCTTCGAGCACCCGCTCGGCCCACTGGTCCAACTGTTCCGAGGACGCAGATGCCAGGCGATGTTTCGCCCAGTCCGGAGGCTTGTTTCGGATGATATAGGAACATATATCTGTATCCAGCATATAGAGGGACATTAGAAAAAGTCCCTTTCTTGAAGAGGCGGTTCGTCTCGCTCCAGCATAAAATCGCTCGTCGCCTTCAGAGGACTGTCAAAAAAATCATCCCACGATGACGGCTTGGGGCATAAAATGACTTTATCACCTTCTTTATAAATCAGCACCTCGTTTCCCTTGAATTGAAAACCTTGAGGCAAACGAACCACTTGGCCATCACGACTCTTGAAGAGCTTCGCAACCTGTTGGCGCATCACTTGCCCCCTTTCTACTTTTCGATAACCATAACGCAAAGGCGCAAAATCGCCAATTTCTTATATTCCAAGTTACCATAAGACCATGTCCACGAACTGACGATGAGCCTGTTACCAGGCACAATCGATCATAAAACTCCAGTCCCGAGAGGGCATAGATTCAATCTGCGGATGGAATTTTTTTGCCTGTCAGCCTATTGCTTTGACGTAGGGATAATTTAGAATCTTGCTGTCGGAAGTTACGAGCCGGCAATCGTATATTCTTGCTGTCGCCACGATGATTTGATCTGCAGGATCGCGATGGAATTCGCCTGGGAGTCGAGTGGATTCGATGGCGATTTCCGGCGAGAGCTCCACCAGGTGGACACCGGGATAGCTCAAAGCCTCGTCGAACCAGTCGCACAATGGGCAAGGAAGCTTTAACCGATTGTATTCGACGAGCTTGGCGACTTCCCAAACCGAGATGGCGTTCACACCGATCAGGTCCGCTTCTGCGGCATGGATTGCCTCGACCTGCTGACGAGTGAGCTGGGGATCCCCATGCACCCACCAAACCCAGATATGGGTGTCGAGGACAATCATTTCAAAACTTCCCAGTCTTCTTCCGCAACACTGCCGAATGGATCTATATATTGAATCGGCTTTCCAAGCAGCGGGCGGCCCATATTCCTTGGTTCTCTGTGTTTGTGCCTGCGAACGATGACCTCTACTTTATCCCCAGCCTGAAAGGGGAGTCCCTTGACCGTGAGAGTGCCATCCTTTGCGACTTCTGCTTCTGTTCTATAGGCTTGTTGCATTTTTGCCTCGCTTCTTCCTGCTCACCATTATCTCATTGATAAAACAATGAGATACACGGAGGAAACAACAAGTGGGCGCTTGGTCATGGGCCTCGACGATCTTTTCGTGGACTGCGGAGGGCATGCGGTCAGATATTCTTGCCCGCTAATCCGATCTGTGCCGTCGTCTACTTCTTTTCTTTAAACAGGTAGCATCTGGGCGTCATTTTGACAATATCCGAATATCCCAGGCTTTTTAATCTGCGCCAAGCTGCGTAATTTGCGGATGGATGAGGATCATGGAATATTCTTTTGCCCACCCAATCCCCAAGGCACTACGCGGCATACGGCCGGAGCTCCTTTATTCTGCCCACATATCCTGAAGTGACTTCGCGTCGAGCACCCGCTCGGCCCACTTGTCCAACTGTTCGGACGACGCAGACGCCAGGCGATGTTTCGCCCAGTCCGGCAAAGGATAGCATCCCTGATATCATTTTAACAATATTCCAATACCCCAAGGTTCTTAATCTGCGTCATCTGCGGATGAACAAGGGCGAGCATCTTCCGCGCCAGCTCTCCACGATCATAGCTCTTCGCCGCGATGAGGCACCTCTCTCTCAGCCCGTCGTACAACTGCCCGTCCTCCTTGAGCCTCACCAGCTTCTGACACAGTTCCACGTCATTTTCCGGTTCGAAAACCAGGCCCACCCCTTCCCGCTCCACAATATAGGCGGATTCTCCCGCCACCCCGTGAAGCACCGGGATTCCCATCCCCATGCATTCGAACAGCTTGGATGGAATGACCGTGGTGAACAGCTCCGTTTTCCTCAAGTGAATGATGGAAGCATCCAGGAGAGACCAGTACCTGGGCACCTGCTCTTTCGGCACCGAGTCGATAAAAATGACATTCTCAAGACCCATCTCCCGGGCCGTTTCCTTGAGAGCCCCTTTCCTCGCGCCGTCTCCCAGGAGAATGAACCGGAAGCGGTCGCCGCCGCTTGTCGCTCCCAGCCTCTTCGCCGCTCTGAGGAGAGTTTCCAGCCCGTGTGCCATCCCGTGGGTCCCCACGTAGCCGGCAACGAACTTGCCTTCCAACCCATACCGTGCCATCAACTCGGGGTCTTTGATCATGGGATGGAAGCGGGAAATGTCCACGCCATTGGTGACGACTGAAATCTTCCGAGCGTCGATCCCTCTTTTCACCAGGATTTTCTTGAAGGATTCCGTCACGGAGACGATCCGGGAAGCCCTGTGGTAGAGAAACATCTCAAGCCGCTCCAGCAGTTGGACGATCCTGGAATCCTCCATGGCCCCCACGGCCTTGATGGATTCGGGCCAGATGTCCCTCAGTTCGAAAACAATGTGCGGCTGGCTGGAGCGTTGACTTCAGGAGGGAAATTATCAGAGAGAAAAAGTATATGCATCTCAATCACCTATCCGATCCGCAGATTACGCGGATTTTCGCGGATTCTAAAAAGGCCCTCTTCAGTTCTAATCTGAGCTAATCCGCGTAATCTGAGGATGATTGTTTTGAAAACGAATCTCCAGGCACTGGCTAGGAACGCTGACCCCAAAATGCGGGTGATAGCTCGAGGGCACAACGGCAGCCGTTCCACCCTGTACACGCCACCGAAGCGCTTCCGCCTCGGTGAGCCACAGCCTCCCTTCGGCGGAATCCGTGAATTCCACACGAACATCCGGATGGAAATGAAACCTGGAGACCGCCTCGGAAAAGCGCCCCTCCACACAATCCGTGATCACGAGCTCTTCCCCTTGAAAGCGCCACTCCCGCCGGTGCATCGGCTTTCCCGGTAACCTCCGGTATCCGTCATGGCTGCAGGCGACCACGATCTCGCCATCCTCTTCCCGCATCTCCAAATCTCGCGGGTAAGCCCGGCGCGCCACCCGAAACCCGCTCCACACCTCCGACGAGCTTTCTCCATCGATCTCCACGGTATTGTGAGCTGCCGTAGAACGTTGCCTCTGCCTTTCGGCTCCCGTGCCGTAACAGGAGGTGCCCGAGTCGACGATGACTCGCTGTCCCCTTACCGACAGCTCAAACGTCAGGGTATCCGCATGGGCATGCCCAGGCAGGTAGTTGGGCCCGACGGGGGCCACGTCGAGGAAGGCCGTGAAAGGGCTTCGCTCCACGCGGATATACCCCGTTTCGCCGAAATGAAGGAGGGGGAGGGCAGGGGAGGAATCCGTCCGGATGCCCAGCTTCGCCGCATACTCCGAAAGCTCCGCCGTTGTGGCTGCGATACCGAAGGCGGCATCATTGAAGAGGACGATCCCGCCGGCGGAGCCATCGCGCCTGGAGTCCCAGGCTTTGGAGCATCCCGGGCACAGGATCGTTGCCTTTAAGAATTCACTTGATCCAGTTCACGATGCGAAGCGACGTCGGGTATGGCTCCCAGCCGTTTCCCTCAGCCGGCGGGTTTTCTTCGATCCAACGGCGAATATAGTCTTCGTGCCACCCTTTGCGCTCCCCCGTGTCCCGACCGTTGAGATCGTCGAAGTAATGGAGGTTATAGAGCCAGAGCCTGTCCCATCCGGGGTGATTCCAATCCGTGGACGCCCTGAGGGTCTTTTCTTCGTTCAAAAAACAAAAACGCCAAGGCCCCGTCATGGGTC